>JAHEFR010000015.1 GCA_024640085.1 Gammaproteobacteria bacterium | reverse complement strand
TGGTAGTGTGGGGTCTCCCCATGTGAGAGTAGGTCACTGCCAGGCATCTAAACAGAAGCCCCCGTCGGTTTTCCGACGGGGGCTTTTTCTTTGGGGTCACATGGGGAGACCCCACCATATGGCCATGCGGTGACGTGCCCCACGTTCTGCGTTCACCGACCTAGGCTAATGTAGCTCGGCTTTCGTACTCGACCGGACTGACCCCACCCAGTCTTGAGTACCGAATGTCTGCTGCTGGCGGGGCAGGACCGGACACGGTTACTCTACCTGGCATGTCAGAAAATGAAGCGCATCAGAGCGGCGGGGGCGAAGCGCGGATCGTGTGTGACGATCTCGAGGCGAGTCTGAGGCACTACACCGAAGATCTGGGCTATGCCGTGGATGAAGTCTTCCCGGCGGATTCGCCTCGCCTGGTCATCGTCTCACGAGGCCGTCGACGCGTCCGTCTGGTGGTCGCGTCCGAGGCGCCCAGCGTCACGGAAGGAAATCCAACGCCGCGAGCCATTGTCACCTCGACCACTGCCGGGGGCTGGACGCCCGGACGCGCCGGGATGGTGTACCGGGATCTGATCCCCGGGCGATGCCGGGGTCGGGTGATTGCATCCCGGATCCGGATCCAGAACGGTGGGCCAGTCCCGGATTACGTCCATTATCATCACGTCGCTTTCCAGCTGATCTTCTGCATTCGCGGTTGGGTACGGGTCGTATACGAGGATCAGGGACCGTCATTCGTGATGGAGGCCGGCGACTGCGTGCTCCAGCCACCGGGAATCCGGCACCGCGTTCTCGAGTGTTCCGATGGTCTGGAGGTCGTCGAGATCAGCGCACCTGCAGAACATCGCACTGTGGCCGATCGAGCGATCGAGCTGCCCACCGCCTCCCACGATCCAAAACGGGTGTTTGGCGGACAGCACTTCGTTTTTCATCGGGCGGGCACGGCGACCTGGCAAAGCGGGCCGGCCGGCGGCTGGGAGGAGAAGGACACGGGCATCGGTGAGGCGACCGGCGGCCTGGGGTCGGCCGTCGTGCTGCGTTCGACGGCTCCCGGTGCGCCGCTCCGGCTTGCCGCCGGGGAGGAGTTGTCGTTCCAGTTCATCCTGCGGGGCGCCGCCCGCTTGCAGGCTGGCGGTCACGGGGACTGGCAGCTGGGAGCGTCGGACGCGTTTGTCGTGCCCCCGGGGGCGGTCTTCGACCTGGCGCCAGCGACCGCCGGCTTGGAACTCCTGCGCGTCACCTTGCATGAGCTGGAAAAGGGAGGGTGACGCCGATATCGCGGTCGCGACCTCTGGCCACGCCCTGCACGAAGCCGAGCCGCACGTTCTAGTGACTAGTCTTCCCGCTGCGTACGTCCGGGCAGAAGTAGGCATTGCCGATGACCGTTGAGCTGTAGACGCCGCCCAGGGAGTCGTCCGCCGTGTTCTCGCTCGGATTTTCCAACTCGATCTGTACGTAGTTAGCGCCCAATTCGTAGGCCGCATCGCGCATCTGGTTCCGGGCGCCCTCCACCAGGTACTGGTCCTTGGTGAGATTGGCGGTCAGGAAGTTGCCTTGACTGCCACTGACCTCCCCCAGAAACCGGCACTCCCTTCCCGGCGGGTTGCGCGTCACCATGATGGACGCAGCCGCCGGGCTCTGGAGCGGTGTGGCAGCGCAGCCGGCAATGCACGTGGCAAGGGTCACCAATAGCGAGCTTCGAGATCCCATGATCTGTCTCCTTGTCGTCGCTGAACGAGACACCAACGGTCTCGCGTGGGTTGAGTTCCGGCTCGCGGAAGTCCGCGAGACCTGTTTTCAAGCTAGCAACGTAGGACCGTAATGCAATACCATTATTGTAAGTACCGTTTATCAGTACGCTTGATCGTCGATAAGTGAGACTTTATGAGCCAGACCACGCTTCTGATCGGAACGCTCAAGCGCTGTTTGCGCGCCAAGGGCCTGACCTACCGCGACGTCGCCACCGCAATAGGTCTGAGTGAATCGAGCGTCAAGCGTCTGTTTTCGGAAAAGACATTCTCTCTGCGACGGCTGGAGGAAGTCTGCCGGTTCATGGAGATGTCGATCTACGATCTCGCGCGTCTCGCCGCGTCTCAGGACGACCCTCGCATCGACAGACTGACCGAGGAGCAGGAATCGGCACTGGCCGCCAATCCGGTGCTCCTATCCTATTTCTACCTTCTACTCGTGGGCTGGAAGCCGTACCGTATCGGCAAGCGGCTGAAACTGAATGAGGTCGGGCAGGTCCGATATCTGACCCAGCTAGATCGACTGAAGCTGATCGAATTGATGCCGCGCAACAGGGTGCGACTACTGACGGACAGCCGGATCACCTGGAGCGCCAACGGCCCTGTGCGCAGGCGCTACGAATCCCAGGTCAAACACGAATTCGTGGACCACAGCTTCGAGATGGCGGACGAAACCCTCAGACTGGAATCCAGCGAATTGTCAGACGCCTCCATCAGCGTCCTGCTGCGGCGGATCGAACGGTTGGTCCAGGAATTCTCCGAACTCACGGAAATCGATCGGCATCTCCCGCAGGAGCAGAAACGCAGTTTCGCGATCCTTGTGGGCGCGCGCCCGTGGACTTTCTGGAATATCGTGGGCGAATTCCCCGGGCTGAAGTAGCCGACGTGCTACCTGGTGGCGCCTTGTGGTGGCCCGTTGTACTCGCAGTAGGTGCTGGCCTCGACGCGGAACTTGTCTTCGCCAAACTGACGGACCCCGAGGTAGAAGCTCTCGGCAACGGACAGGCAGGTCTTGCGGGAGTCAACGGAGTCGTCGATGACCTCCAGTGCCCTGGTAACTGCATTGCCGGCCGCGGCCGGACATGTGGCGCGCATGTCCAGCAGGAACTCGTCGTCGCACCCTGGTCTGTCCATGCCGTAGGTGCGGTAGCCATGCCGGTAACAGTAATCGTGCTGCGCGCAGGCGTCGTAGAACTTTTCCCGGTAGTGATTGAAGGTCTCGCTGGCAATGCTGACGGTAATCGGAAGCGAACATCCCAGCGGCAGGTCACCGCCGCAGGGCGACGGCGGTCTGGACCAGGACCGTTTCTTGAGCGTCACGATATCGTTGATGGGAATCTCGATGCCGTCGCCGAACAGTGCTTCGTCCCGGACATCGGTGACGATGAACTCGGTACGCTCGCCGTCCGCAGTAGTCACAATGACTCTGTCGCCAGGCTCGATAGCCGTCTCCACGAAATCCGGCAGAGGTTTGACGTTGCGAGCGGGCGCGCAGGCGACAACACAGGCCAACACGCATATCAGGCACGGGAACAAAACGGCGAAACGTCGGGTTCCCGGCTGCATCATTCCGGAGATTGGGGCCCGCATCAGGCCAGTGATGCCGGGGAAGTCTGCCTGTCGGCCTGCCAAAGCGGCACTTGTGACCAGCCAGGCGGACTGTCCCCGGGGCCTGGCGACTACTTCAGGCGAATGTCGATGCCGTCGACGCCGACGGCCAGCGCCAAGCCCTTCGATTCAGGTGACTTGAGGCGAATGTGGACGCCCTTGTCGTTCTTGAACCAGGCGTCACCCTTGCCTGCATCGGCGACCGTGAAGCCCGCCTCGGCTTCGCCGTACACGCCAGGGAAGTCCGCAATGTTTTCAAGACCATAGACGTCGCCATCCAGCTTGACCTTGTGGGCGCCGAAACCGCCGAGCTTTACTCCGTCCATCTTGAACTTGTAGGACTGCCCCTGAAACTGCAGCGTGCCGCCACCGATGTCGCCGCCGACTATCCACATGATCTGGGTCTCGTCGATGACGATGGTCCCGGACGGAGTGGGGGCCGTCGCCTTGGCGGAGCCACCGGAGCTCATGGAGTCACCGGAGTCATGAGAGCTGCTGGCGCAGCCGGACAGTCCCAGCAACGCGGCCAGCACGATCCATCCGGCCGCCGCTTTCGAAAACCTGTTCATCGTCTTTACTCCTTGAAAATCCACGTGTTGGCGAAACGCCCCGGTTCGCATCCGGGACCGCAAATGACTGCTCTGGCCGGTTCGTGAGGGCACGGACAATGTGGGGCCGGCACAGGGCCCGAAAAGCTGTGTCAAAAGGCGAAGCCTAACTCCACGAAGGCGCGCACGTCATCCTGCGTCTGATTCGTGACCTTGTCGTCGCGATGCTCGAAGCCGAGCCCCATGCCGAGCGTGAGCCGGTCCAGGGACCGGCTGTGGATCAGTTCAACGGCCTGGTAGGACGTCTTGTTGAAGGCGACCGTGCTCAGGTGTGCGCCCTTGCGGTTGATATTGCCGAAGGCGACTGTCGCAAACCATGACCGGTCTTCAATGTCGTTCAGTATTCCACCCAGGGTATAGATGCTGGAGTCCTGATCGAAGCTGTGTGCGAAGCTCCGGCCGCGATAGGTTTCGCCGGATTTGTAGTTGCTGTTCCTGTATGCACAACCCGGCTTGCCACCGCCCCCGTCCCCGGTGACGTTCCTGTATAGACTGAAATCGCATTCCGTATCCGCCCACTCCAGGAAGATCCGGTAACTCCCCAGGTTCTCCAGGTAACCCCAGGTCTCTGCGCCAAACTGTCCCAGGACCTTGGATGGGAAGAGCAGCCTCGTGCCGCCATCGCCGAAGTCCTCACCGATAATATGCGTGTACAGGGCCAACGGGGTATGGAACACGGTCCCCGACCACCTGACGTCGAACCCGCCCAAACGATCGTACTCGTCGCTGCTGCCTCCGCCAGTGGCCAGGTCACCAATTTCGTCCAGCCCGCAGTCGTTGCCAGAGCCGCACCAGAGTCCCAGCATCGAGATGCCGATCTCCAGGCTGTCGAGCGGGCGGAAGTCGAACCGGCCCCCGAATACTCTGGCATTGGGGACGGCCCTGTCGTCGTCCAGGAATCCCCACATGACGGCCAGATCCCAGGAACCAATCCAGCTCAGCCAGCGGGACTCGAACGGTGTCGTCAGGTTCCGCTCGAGGGTGAATGCGGGGATCGGGCGGGCATTGTTGCTCAGCATCAAGCTGCTCTGCCAACCCGGGCCCCAGTAGCGTTCCGAGGTCGAGGCGGCGAGCATCCAGTTGCCCAGCGCGACACCGAGGTAGCTGTCGTCTGCCCGCCATTCCTTGCCATCGTCCGGGTCGTCCACCCACTGTCCCTGCAGCCGGAGGGCGTAGCGGTCCCCTGTCCATTCGAAACCCGCGCCGATCTCGCCAGTGTCCCTGGGTTCGTCCTCGAACGAGCGGATCTCCTGCGGGTGCTGGGCGGCGGAAACGTGGCCCACAACAGTGATCTTGCCGACTTCCCGGGCAGCCTCGAGGCGGCGTCCCACGCGGGCGAGGGCCGCCTTCGCCTCCCCGGACAGATCGTCAGGCACCGTCTCCAGAGCCAGGGACAGATCGGCAGTGGACAGGGGCCAGGTGGAGACCGGACCGGTGATGACGCCGGCGTCGGCCAGCACCTGTATGTCGTGGCGCAGACCGGCGTCGCCGGGATCGATCCAGGGCCCGGCAAGCGCCGCCGGGCCCAGCAGGAATAACACGATCAGCGAAATAAGGCGATACACGTTCTCTCCCGTTCCCCCGGGGCAACGTCAGACCACGGTCCGACCCCGCCACAAAGTGCCGCATATTACCTCGGTTCTGTTAAGGGAGAACATGGCGTGCATGCGCGTTCCGCCCCGCGCCGGACCAGACGGCATACTCAGGACCTGCGACTCTCCGCGTTATTTGCCGCGGAATCACGGCCCGATACCGGGCCGGCGGTGTCCTTTGCCGGTCCATCCCGGGTCGCCACGGTTCTGAAACCCGTCCCGGCTCTGACGGGACGCACCTATTTCCAGATATCCACGTCCTGGCCCGTGGCCATTATCCGGTCCGCCCGCTCCGTCAGGAAACGCTGGAAATCTGGCTCGGTCTCGTAAGCCCCGCTGGCCACATAATCAAGGATGGACTGGGTGTGAAAACGCTTGAACCCGGCTTCGCTGCGGATGATCTCCTCGCTGTCACGTGAGAACAGGACGATGGTCGGCGCATACTGGATATCCAGGTCCCGGGCCCATTCGCGGGCCGTTTTCTGTTCACCCGACGGCGTCGTCAGGACCTGGTCCGACCACATGTCCAGCTGTACGGCGTAGAAAGGTTCCACGAAGCGGGCCGTGTCTTCGTCGGCCAGGATCTCCCAGTGCAGTTCGTCGCAACCGGGGCATTGTCTCTGCTCGAAGAATACGGCCATGGGCCGGCCGGAAGTCGCCCTGAAATCGTGCGGGGGGGGCGAGAAAAATGGCTCCTGGATTAACTCCCCGCCACCGCCCGGTGTCACTACGCTGGAAACATAATCTCTGTAGCTGATCCCGCGGGCCTTCAGTTTTTGGGCCACAAAGTCCAACGCCGCTTCGAACTCGGGAGGGGGAACGTACCCGTTGAGCCGAAGTACGAGACCGCCGTCTTCGTCCAGGAACAGCAGAGTCGGCGTGAACTGTATGTCGAGGGCGCGGGCAAAATCCTTCTCGGAGTAACTGGTGCCGTCGACGCTGACGATATCTCGATCTCCTCTCAGGTTGAGGGCGATGACGTCAAAGTTTCCACGGATCTTGTCCTCGATTTGCTTCTGTGACAGGTTGCGTTCGACCAAGGCGTTGCAGTACGGGCAGTTGTCCTGGTGGAAGAACAGGATCACTCTCCGCCCGTTCTCCGCCGCCTCGAGCACATCATCCTCGAACTCCAGAAAGCTGTCCTTGAACCAGCCCGGGTAGGTGGTCTGCTTCCCTCCCAGCAGTTGCCCCGGTTCCGGCGCCGCGGACTCGGCCAGGCTCAGGTCGGTGAGCGCCAGGGTGGCGAGTGCGGCGGTGACGGACGCCAACGGTCTGAGGACTGAATTCATCATCACGATGCCGACGAGGTGCTCATATGACTAGGGACAGGGCCCGTCCATGATCGTTCACGGGTTCAGCGGTTAGACTAGAGCCAGCTGACGCTATCGTCCAGACCGTGATCCGCGGCGGGGCGCACTCGAGAGGGGAGTGGAGCGATGGGGACAATCTACGAAAGCATCCTGGGGACCATCGGGCGCACGCCGGTGGTGCGTGTCAATTCCCTGGCTCCGCCGGGAGTGGATCTCTACGTCAAGTGCGAGGCCTTCAATCCCATGGGTTCGGTCAAGGATCGGCTGGCCCTCGGCGTCATCGAGGACGCCGAGCGTTCGGGAGCCCTGGCGCCCGGACAGACCGTCATCGAGGCTACTAGCGGCAACACCGGCATCGGCCTGGCCATGGTGTGCGCGGCGAAGGGATATCCGCTGGTGGTGGTGATGGCCGAAAATTTCTCTATCGAGCGCCGCAAGCTGATGCGGTTTCTCGGCGCGAGCGTCATATTGACCCCGGCGGCGAACAAGGGCACCGGCATGCTCGCCAAGGCTGTCGAACTGGCCGAGGCCCACGGCTGGTTCCTCTGCCGACAGTTCGAGAACGAGGCCAACGCGGACATTCACTCCCGGACCACGGCCCGCGAAATCCTGGGAGACTTCGACGACCGTGGCCTGGACTACTGGGTGACAGGGTTTGGCACCGGCGGCACACTCAAGGGCGTGGCCAGGGTGCTCAGCGCGGAGAGTCCGGATACCAGGATCATCGTCTGCGAGCCGGACAACTCGCAAGTTCTGGGCAGCGGCATCCGGCAGCAGCGCATGCCTGACGGCGTTCCTGCGGCCAGCCACCCCAGCTTCCGCCCTCATCTGGTCCAGGGATGGTCACCGGACTTCATTCCGAAACTGGCCGAAGATGCCGTCGACATGGAAGTCATCGACGAGATCATCCCGGTGGCGGGAGCCGAAGCCTTGAGACTGTCCCGTGAACTGTCGCGCAAGGAAGGTATCCTGACGGGCATCTCCGGCGGGGCGACGTTCGCGGGCGCCCTGAAGGTCTGCGAGTCGGCCGCCGAGGGCTCGACCATCCTGTGCATGTTGCCGGACACCGGTGAACGATACCTGAGCACGCCGTTGTTCGAGGACGTCCCCGAGGACATGACCGAGGAGGAGGTGGCGATCTCCTGTTCGACGCCGAATTTCCGGTTCGACGTGACGCCGGTCGCCGAGCCTGCGCCGGAGACCTCATCGAAGGAGGCACTCGAGCCGGAGGTCGAAGCCATGGTCGCCCAGGTCATCGACTCCGAGGCGCAGCCTGTGGTGATGTTTGCCCTGGAATGGTGTGAGTTCTGCTGGTCCGCCAGGAAACTGTTTGCCAGCCTGGATATTCCATACCGGGCGGTCGACCTGGATTCGGTCGCGTACCAGGAAGACGACCTCGGCGGCAAGATCCGCGCGGTGCTGAAGGCGCGCACGGGGACGCCGACGATACCTCAGATCTTCATCGGCGGGCGGCACCTCGGTGGCTGCACGGAATTGTTCGATGCCCTGGCGGAGGGGAGCCTTCGCGAGCAGTTGCTTGACCTGGGAATCGAAATGGCGGAAACGGACGGCGTAGACCCATACTCCTTCCTGCCGGGCTGGCTCCACCCCAGGTCCGGATCCTGAGGCTGATCGGCGGGATATCGGGAGAGGGGACTGGCAAGCGGTCCCGGTACCGCTAATATAACTACGATCACCATGACCGGAGGCGCCCGCCACGGCGCGGACAAGGAGAAAGATGTGAAGACGAAATCAGCATTGGCCTTCGCGGGGCTGTTGGCCGTAGCCGGCGCAGCATCGGCGGACGACCCATTCACTTGCGGTGAGCGCATCATCGACGACGGGGAGCAGAAGGTGATGGTCCTCGAGTACTGCGGCGAGCCCACGGATCGGGAAGGCGATCAATGGATCTACGACCAAGGCGATCAGCGTTTTCTGATCGTCGTGCATTTCGACGGCGACGTCGTGGACCTGATCGAGCAAGTCCCCCGCGATTGAGTGCGTCGCCGGGTGACGCCTGAAGTGGATTCCTCGGCGACTCCGGCAGCCACACCGGGCAGTCCGGTCAGACGGACGCTTTCTTCTCGGACTCCCTGAAAGCGCCGATCTGCTCGGGGGTGGCGTCCTTCTGGTGCCTGGCCTTGTATTCCGTGTACGGCATCCCGTACACGATCTCCCGCGCCTGGTCGTAGTCCATCTCCAGGCCCTGCTCGGCCGCAGCGGCGAGATACCACTTCGATATGCAATTGCGGCAGAAGTAGGCCAGGTTCATCAGGTCGATATTCTGGACGTCGGGATATTTCCTCAGGTGTTCGACGAGGCGCCGGTATACCTGGGACTCGATCTCGGTGCGGGTGGCGCTGTCCATATCCGGCAGGTCGGTCATCGGAAACCTCCTTCCTGTAAAACGATAACCGGCAGTTTGGCCGAGCCGGTCGTCAGATGTCTAGCCAAGCCGATACGGCCGCTGGTGCGTATTCTGACATAGACAGCTTTCATCCGGTTCGCCCCACGCAGAGGAGACAGCGGCGTCTTCAGTGACGCCATGGTCGCCGAGGGATTTCCCCCTGCGCTGAGGAGGGGTGCACCTGACGCGTTCGCCGTCACATCAACCCATGTCGAACAGCAGTACCTCCGTATCGGGCGCCCGCGACCGGATGACAAGCGAGGACTCACCGTCTATGGCGGCGCCGTCTCCCGCGGCCATGGGCTGGTCGTTGAGGTCGACAGCGCCGCGTGCGAGCTGCAACCATGCGCGCCGCTCGTCGCCGAGGTCCAGGCGGGTTTCCCGGCCGTCGGCCAGGCGGCCGGCATGGACATCCACATCCTGGTGGATCGTCACCGAGCCGTCCCGGCCATCCCGGGAGGCAACCAGGCGCAGGTCGCCGCCGTCGGAAGTTTCCGTGAAGCGTTTCTGTTCGTATCCTGGCTCCAACCCGGGCCGCTCGGGAAAGATCCAGATCTGGAGGAAATGCACCGGATCCTTAGAGGAGGCGTTGAACTCGCTGTGGCGGATACCCGTGCCCGCCGTCATGCGCTGGACGTCCCCGGGGCGGATGACGGAGCCGTTGCCGATGCTGTCCCGGTGTTCCAGGGCGCCGTCCAGAACATAGGAGATGATCTCCATGTCCCGGTGCCCGTGCGTGTCGAACCCCGCGCCAGGGGAAACCCGGTCCTCGTTGATGACCCTCAGGGAGCCGAAGCCCATGTGATCAGGGTCGTAGTAATGCCCGAAGGAAAAAGTGTGGCGGGAGTCGAGCCAGCCGAAATTGGCCCGTCCCCGGTCCCCTGCGCGTCGTATGTGGATCATGAGCGTCTCCTCGAAATTGCTCGACGACAGTCTATGAGACGGAAAAAGAGGAGACAATTAGGTAATATTGCAACATTCTGTATCCATTCAAGAACCAATAACGGTGATCATGGACAAGACGGCGTCCATCCGAACCTTCACCCGCGTGGTCGACGAGGGCAGTTTCGCGGCGGCTGCCCGGTCGCAGGGCATCACCCGGTCTGCGGTCAGCAAGCACATCAAGGCTCTGGAGAACGAACTTGGAGCCCAGCTTTTCCGCCGCAGTACTCGCCGGGTGAGCCCGACCGAGACCGGCCTCGCCTTTTACGAGCGGGCCCTGCTCGTGCTGGCCGATCTCGATGCCGCGTTCCTGGCGGTGGGCCAGCGTCAGGGAGAGATCCGCGGGCATCTGCGGGTCAACGCGCCCATGTCCCTGGGCACGTTGCACCTGTCGAGGATGGTGGCGGACTTCATCGACCTCTATCCCGACCTGCAGCTCGAGTTGTCCCTCAGCGACCGGTTTGTCGACCCCATCGAGGAGGGCTTCGACGTGACCATCCGCGTGGCACGGCCGAGGCATTCCACCAGCCTGGTGATGCGCGACCTGGCGCCGGCCCGCCGGGTCCTTTGCGCCTCGCCGGCCTACCTGGACTCCGCCGGTGAACCGCTTCGGCCCGGAGATCTCCGGGACCATCGATGCCTGCACTACGGTCATCTTGAGAGCGGCAGCACCTGGCCGTTGACCGGTCCCGACGGCGACCACCCCACGCGGATTCGATGCGTGATGTGGTCGAACAACGGCGAGGTGCTGAAGGATGCCGCCATGGCGGGCCAGGGCATCGCCATGCTGCCGACTTTCATCGTGGGTCCCGATTTGCAGCAGGGCCTCCTGCGCACCGTGCTCTGTGACTACGCGCCGGCGGACGTACGGATCTTCGCCCTTTATCCCCGCCACCGCCATCTCGCGGCAAAAGTCCGCTTGTTCGTGGATTATCTGGCCGGACGCATCACCGAACGCCCCTATTGGGATCTTGTGGAGTGAGCTGCGGCGCGGGCGTGCCGCCGCGGGCCTGGTCAGTCAGCGAGGTACAGGGCGAGCTCCCGTTCGTCGGACTCCGTCCAGCGGCCGTCACCCAGGTCCCGGCCCCGCTGCATCAATTCGGCCGCAGCCGAGACATGGCCCGTGGCGGCCGCATAGTGGGCCCGCAACCGCAGACTCGCCAGGTCCTCGGGCCGCTGGCTGATGAGTCCGAGCAGCGGCTCCGCCGCTTCCAGCGAGCCCTCGGCGACGAGGACCTCCCCCAGCTTCACGGTAATCTCGGTTTCCTTGCTGTCCCAGCTCAACTGTTCCAGTAGCTCGAGCGCCTCCCCGTAACGCTCCCGGGCCCCTGTAGGATCTTCCGCCCTCGCGGCGATGTCACCGAGCAATTCCAGCGCCTCGATCTGCACCAGGTTGAACTGCTCCTGGCTCGCCCGGTCCGCCAGCGCCTGGACCCGGGCTTCCACACCGGGGATGCCGAGTTCGAACTCGACCCGGGCGAGGTCCACATCGGAGGACATCACCCGCATGCGGTCCTGGATCTGCTCGAAGATATCTCGGGCCTGGCGGAAGTGGTCCTCGGCGGCGTCGAAGTTGCGCCGGCCCAGTTCCGCCTGACCCATGTGCATCCGGGCCGTCGCCTCGAACAGACGGTCCTTGCTGGCGTGCAGGATCGTAGCCGCCTCGCTCGCCGCTTCCAGCGCAGTGTCGAAGCGGCCGCGCGCCAGGTGAAGCTGGGCCATCATGTTGCGCACACGGCCCATGCCGACCCGGTCGCCGAGCTCCTGGCGCAGGGAATAGGACTGTTCGTGGAACGTTTCGGCCTCGTCCAGCCGTCCCTGGAGTCGAAACAGGTAACCGGTATTGTTGAGCATCATCGCCTCGCTGCGGCGGTCGCCGACGAAGCGGAACGACTCCAGCGCCTGGGCGAGGTTTTTCTCCGCCTCGTCCAGTTCGCCGCGGTCCATGGCCAGGTTGGCCAAGGCCGAATAGATCTGGCCCGGCAGGATCTCCCTGCCGGCGTCCCGGTAGGCGACCATGGCCCGGCCGAGCCGCTCCTTGGCCAGCGGGAAGTCGGCCCGGTCCTCCGCGACGATGGACAGGTTGACCAACAGGCCGCCGGCCAGGTCGTGGTCGCCGATGCCCCTGGCGATCTCCAGGGCTTCGAGTTCCGCGGTCTCGGCCTCGTCCAGCCGGCCGGTGCGGTTGTAGAGCACACCAAGCAACTCGAGCGCCTTAGCCAGCGCCCGGCTGGGACCGTTCGGCCGTTGCTCGTCGATCAGGGCGACGAGGATTTCCTCGGCCGTGTCCGGCTCCCCCAGTATTCTCGAGCAGAAGGCATATTCGAACCTGGGCTCGAACGAGTCTGGCTCCTGGTCGATGACGACTTTGAACAATCCCCTGGCGTCGGAACACCGTCCCTCGAGCACCAGGCTCATGCCCCGGGCGTAAGCCTCGTTCAGGAAAGGGTCGTCGGAGACGCTCTTGAACTGATCCCTCATGCGGCGCTGGCCGGCGATGGCCGCCACGACGCTCCTCGCCACGCCCCGGGTGAGCACCGTGGCGTCCTCGTCCACCATGGTGCCGCGAACCTCGGAGTCATCGTCGCCGATCAGGGAGTAGCTGAGCCGAAGTCCACCGCCCCCGCTGGTCAGTTCCAGCTTCAGGATGTGGGTGGCCCCGAACCCGCGCCGCAGTCGTTCCGCCATCAGCGCCTGGTCCCCTGCAACATCCTCGGCGAGTCTGACGACCTGCGCGTCCGGGACCACCGACAGCTGCTCCGAATTGGCGATCAGATCGCTGGCGAAGCTCATCAGTCCGAGACGCGCCCAGGTCAGGTCCGGATCGTCGGTTCCGTTGATGACCGGCAGCACCGCTACGCGGGTCCCGGTCACGTCCCGGGGAATGAGGGAGACGATGCCGACTGCCACTGCGGCGACCAGCAGTCCTGCGATCGCGAGCGGAATCCAGGTTCCCGTCACGGTGGTACCGGTTGCTGCGGTCCCGGACGACGCCTGCGCTCCGGGTGGCGCATCAGCGTCTGACAGAGGTGCGACGAAACGGTATCCGTGACCGTGAACGGTCTTGACCGTCGAGGGCGCGCCGGCGTCGTCTCCCAGGGCCTGCCTCAGCTTCATGATCGCCCGGGTCAAAGACGCTTCGGTCACCACCACTCCCGCCCACACCTGTTCCTGGAGTTCCTCCTTGGATACGGCCCGATCCCGGTGCTCTACAAGGTAGGCGAGCACCGAGAAGACCCGCGGTTGGATCTCGACCGGTTCGCCGTCTCGGCGCAGTTCCCGTCCCGGCAGATCGAGTTCGAACTCGCCGAAGCAGAGCTTTGACCTCGAGTCACCCTGCGGTTGCGCCTGCTCGGCTGCCATCGGAGGTTCGTCGTAAAGCGACCGTTGCAGCCCGTGGGGGGTGAGATCGAAGATCCACGCCAGCACCAGGGCCAGCGGGAAGCAGAGGACGAGAATAGCCAGCACGGCGGTGACCACCCACCCGGGCAGCCCCAGGGCCGGGACGACGATATCCGCAAGCTGCAGGACCCCCCAGGCAACCAGCAGATAGACGCCGGTCGCCCGGAAAACATGGCGGCGCTTCAGTTCCTGAAACAGATTGCTGGCCATACCGACGTCTCACCCCTCCTGGCAGGGTGCCTGTTTCGGGCTCCGTCACGATCGATCTGTGCTCCGGAGGCCGGGGTCATGAATTGGTCAGGAAATGATTCCCCGCCGGTCAGGATTTTCAGCGGATTGTAGGCGCAGACTGCTTGCCAGGCCAGAACTCTGGCCGAATCAGTAAGTTACACGACCCGAGGAGGTCAGTCATGAAACGCATCTCCATCTTCGCATACGGCCTGGTGTGCTATGCGATCTTCTTCTCCACGTTCCTTTATGCCATCGGTTTCGTCGCCAACGTCTTCGTACCCAAGGCCATGGATTCCGTGCCCCAGGCACCCTTTGGACAGGCCCTGGTGATCAATCTGTGTCTGCTGGGGATTTTCGCACTGCAGCACAGCGTCATGGCGCGGCCGGCCTTCAAACGCTGGTGGACGAGGATCATCCCCGCCGCCGCCGAGCGCAGCACCTACGTGCTGCTTTCCAGCCTGGCGCTGATCCTGCTGTTCGCCCTGTGGGAGCCTATGGGCGGAGTCGTCTGGCAGGTCAGCAACCAGGCCGGGCGGATCGCGCTGTTCGCGGCCGCCGGCCTGGGATGGCTGCTGGTGCTGGTCAGCACGTTCCTGATCAACCATTTCGATCTTTTTGGCCTGCGCCAGGTTTGGTTGGAACTGCTCGGCAAGCCGTACACGCCGTTGAAGTTCGGGACACCGGGTCTCTACAAGGTCGTCCGCCACCCGCTCTACCTGGGCTGGCTGTTCGCGTTCTGGGCGACCCCGACCATGACAGCAGCCCACCTGGTATTCGCGGTGGCCACGACGGCCTACATCTTCCTTGCCATCGTCTTCGAGGAGCGGGACCTGCTGGAGGCCCATCCCGAGTACCGGCAGTACCGGGAGCGCGTGCCGATGATCTTCCCGGGTCGGAAGCGCGGGCAGACCGGGGACGCAGGGACCGCCACGGTCTCGGAAGTCTCCGCCTGACAACGGCAGGCGCGGCCGGGTCCTGACGCCCGGCTGCGCCTGGCCCCCTATGCACTGGACAGACGGGAGACTCCGATGATTACGATGACTGGCAACGAGGCAGACCGGGATGGCCGCATGCGGTTGTGGTTGCGGCGGGCCGGCCGACTGGGATTCGCATTTTTCCTCGTAAAGGGCATGGCATGGATGCTGCTGCCCCTTGCGATCTGGCTAGTGGACTGAGTCCCGGTCAGAACAGGAGGTGTTCGGTCCAGGCGATCCGGTATACGAGCATGACTCCGACACCGACTGTCGCCACGCCGATCGCTGTCTGCAGCCCGTTGTGCAGCCAGGTCAAGCCTTTGGCGGAGTACCTGAGGGGTACAGCGATGACGATGGAAAGCAAAGCCATTCCAAGCATCGAGCCGACACCGAACAGGGCGATATAGAGCAGGCCCAGCAGGGGCGAGTGGACGGTCTGCAGGGTCAACAGTATGAGTGCGGCGGACCCGGCCATGCCATGCATGAGCCCGACGAACAGGGCTCTCAACGGGAATCCCTCCGGGTGTTCGTGGACATGCCGGCGCGGATTGTGATCCTCCTCCCCTACGTGGGAATGGGCGTGAAAATGGACTTCGCCGTCATTGTGCCGATGGAGGTGGAAATGGATCCTCTCCTGCACCAGTCGTCTCAGCACGTCCAGGCCCAGCACGACCAGCATCACACCCACCAGCATCTCCAGAACGTGAGCCATGGGCTGGGGCATGACCAGGTCCAGGACGAGCACCACGGATCCGAACAGGAACAGCGTCAAGGTATGGCCCAGGCCCCACGCTGCCCCCTGGCGGATGGTGTCGCGCACGGAGTTGGCACGAGTCGCCAGGGAGGCCACCGCGGCCACGTGGTCGGTTTCGACCGCGTGACGCATGCCGATCAGGAAACCGAGCAGGAGCAGGCTGAGCGTCATGACGGTGGGCCCGTCACATCGGCGCTGTCCGCCGCGCCGCGCGAACCGCCGCGGGACGGCGGCTCGTCCCCGGTGGCCAGTTCCAGGCTCACCAGAGTCATCTCCTCGCCGCTGACGACACGGGTACGGAAGTCACCGCATGATCCGCACAGCAGCCGGTTCGCGCTTGCCTCGCTCTCGATCCCGCAGACCGTGCATTTCACCCTCACGGGGCTATGGTCGATGACCAGTTCCGCGTCTTCCGCCACCGTACCCGCGGCGGCCAGCGGAAAGGCATTGCTTAGCAGGGCGGGCTCGATCCCGGCCAGGGGTCCGATCTGGAGCACGATCTTCTCCACCCGCCGGGCGCGGTGATCCGCAGCGATCCGGTTGACCTGGCTCATCAGTGCGAGACAGACGGAGAGTTCGTGCATCGTGCCAGGCCCGCTACTCCGGCATGAGCATGACGCGTCGGAGCAGGCCCCGACGTGACATGCTGCGACCGAACAGTACGTCTCCGCCGCCCTTCCGGACGGTCTCCGGGGGGCGACTCCGGTCGTCGTTCAGCAACCGTTCCATCACACCTTCGGCCACCGCCCTCGCGGTTTCCTGATCGCTGAAGTCGGCCACGGTCGAGAACAGGGCGGCGGTGTAATGCAGGCCCACACCTGGGAGTTCCGCTGCGTGAAACTCGTACTGCCCGGCCGGGAATTCCCACACGCAGGCGGAACCTACCGCGACATCCGTCCAGTCGTCTTCCTCGCCCGGCAGCAGGACCAGGTTAAGGAACCAGGGAGAGATCAGGACGCCCAGGAGGCGGCCTTCGACCACTCGGAAGCCGACGGCTTCCACGGTGAGGCGCTGGTTGAAAACAGGCAGGCCCCGCATGCGCTCCTCGGCGATCCGCCGGTGAGCCGCGATAAGCGTCCGGATGCGGTCGTCCATTACAAGTCCCCGTCGTCTTCTATGAGCAGGAACATCCCCTTCTCGGCGTCACATTGCGGGCAGCGCCAGTGGTCCGGAAGGTCCGCGAACGGCGTGCCCGGGGCGATCTGCTCCATCTCGTCCCCTTCGGCGGGATCGTAAACATGCCAGCAGATCCGGCATTCCAGGCGCATGTCGGGCCTGAGCCGGGACTCGATGTCGCTGTCGTTCACTCGGCGGATCGGATCGTTCATCGCTAGACCCCGGGGTCGCCCCTCGGCCTCATGCCATATCGGCCCAGTAAGGCTCGAGGATGTCTTCCAGGCGGCTCCTGGAGTCCTGGATATCCTCCAGGGCGGCACAGGCCACGCCTGGCGCGTCGATGATCTCGATGCTGTCGAGAATCAAGGTCCCTACAGAATTGTAGTACCGTACCCGCCACACGTTGGCCACAAGAGTGCTGCTCACCCGGCAATCGCCGTAACCCCGGGACAGGACGTCCACCGGACCCTTGCCCAGGGCCTCCTCGAGCAAGGCCAGGTCTTCCTTGGACAGGGGCAGCAGGGTCAGGTTGATCGAGTGGGGCCTGCGGGTCAGCGGGAACTTGTCCGCGTACTCTGCGATCTCGGTCAGTAGCGGCATGGCGTTGGCTACGCCCTCCCGGCTCTTGAACTTCTTAAACCTTCCGGATGGATCCGGCTCCGACGATGCGGGCATACGCACGAGGTAGGGGACGTCCCCTACCTCGATGAGATCGTGAGAAATGGTCTCGTCCTCGCCCATATAGAAGGTACGCCACACGCCTGCCAGCACGGATTCCTGCATGCGTGCCTTGACCACGCCGTCGAACTTGGCGCTGACCTCGCCGTCACCGAGGATCTGATTGACGAACTCCCGGTTGGTTTCGTCGAGCCGGCTGATGTTCGCCATCACCGGCTCGCCCTCGGGATCGTAGCGTTCCAGCGCGCTGCGGAGCCATTCCATCGCCTCCCTCGCGCCGAGCAGATCGCGGACCTCTGTCGGCTCCGGCGTGTCGGGGCGGTCGTACGTGCTCATGCCCCTGGGCATGGCGATATAGTCCAGCTGTGCGCCGTCGGCTTCCTCCGGCTGGCTCCCCGGACCCAGCGGCACGACGGGAATGTCTCTGAGTTTCATCACGTTGCTCCGTCTCGCTTTTCTTCGCCAGCCGCCCCGTCTCCCCGGAGCACCTTGAATCCGGGAGCCTCCCGAGGCTCCGCGGTCAACAGTTCGGCGATCTCCTCCAGGTACTCCGACCAGTCCTTCATGCGTGAGATGGTCCCCAGATATCCGCCGTCGCGGACGAATACCAGGGAGGGCCAGGCCCTGAACCCGTAGTGTTTCTGCAGGGCGATTTCATCGCCGGTGGCGACCACGGCGGGTCGCAGCCGGTCACCGAAAGCGGCGACCAGTTCGGGGAGCACCACGGCGACGTCGGTGGTCTCCTTGTAGCGTTTCGGGTCGCCCGCAAAAAAAAGCACGCCGGTCTGGCCCGGGGCCACGAATTCCTCGTGGTTCTCAAGGGTCACTTCCGGGTAGCCGAAATCGTCGCGAAGACGCTGGATCAGCGGATGGCGCATTCGGGGCTCCCTCTCTCAGCTCGACCGGCCGTTCTCGTAAGCGGCCAGACCCAGTTCACCGGGACCCACGCGATCCTCCGGCCCGGGAGGCTCCGTGCGTGGTTCCGCTTCGATTCCCCACGCCCGCAACACCGTGACGGCAGCCTCGACCGCTTCGGGGACCCGGTCCTTTACGCACTGGCGCAGGCTGCCGCCGTAGTCGTCGAGCAATTCCGGCTGCACCCCTACCAACGCGATCTTTCCCGGGAACTGGCCGGATAGCTGGGCCGACATCAGTACCTCCTGGAAGCCAGCCTGGTGCATGCTGACTTTCTTGACCCCCATGAACCTGGGCACGTCTTCTTGGTACATCACGCGCAGTTCTCCCGGCTCCAGGCCGAAATCAATGGCGTCCAGGATCAGCAGGTGATCAGCGGCTCGTACCCAGGGCAACAGGAATATGCCCTGGGTACCTCCGTCCATGAGCCGTACGCCGGACGGGAAACGATAGGCCTCGTTGAGGGCCTCCACCGCCCGCACGCCAAACCCCTCGTCGGCCCACAGAATGTTGCCGAGACCGAGGACCAGGGTCTCGAAGGCGTTGTCCACGAGGCCCCCGGTCTCGGTTTCGGTAGCCACTACGGACGGTCGTCCTTGAACATCCGCCAGCCGCCCATGATGGTGCTGACGCTGCTCTCACGGTCCATGATGTCGGCACGGATCGCCATGTAGATATGGATGACGACGAATACCAGCATCACCCACATCCCCAGCAGGTGCCACATCTTGGTTTCCATGGAACCGCCCAGGGCCGGGATCACCCAGCCGAACCAGCGGTCCGCCCAGCTGCCGAGCCCCAGACCCTCACCGTAGAGAGCGAAGCCCGTGAAGATCAGGAACAGGACCAGCACCACGTTGAACAGCCACATGGCCATCTGCGCCAGCGGGTTGTGACCCATGACCTTGTGGCTCTTGCGGGTCAGGAAGAGGTAGTACTTGAGTTCGTGCCCAAGCCCCTTCCACCACGCTGGTCTCCACACCGCGGGCAGGAACAATTCCCTGGCGTACTTGTTGCCGACGATGGCCCAGTAGATCCTGACCGCGAACCCGATGGCGAAGACGTAGGCAGCGATGAAGTGGATCTCCCGGATGGTCCCCATCAGGAAGTGATCGCTGGCTTCGCCCTGCAGGGCCGGCAACGGGTTGGCGATAAAGTATCCGGTGATGCAGAGCACCCCGATACTCAGCGCGTGCAACCAGTGCCAGATTCTGACGGGCGCCTCGAAGACGTACACCGCCTTCTGGTACTTGGGGTCGTGACCGCTGGCCGCTACTTCTGTAGTCATTTCGGATTCCTCCCGATCAGCGGATCTTGACGACCGACAACTCCTCTCCATCCGGCGACATGACGTGGCTGGCACAGGCCAGGCACGGGTCGAAGCTGTGGATGGTGCGCAGGATCTCCAGTGGCTGGGCCGGATCCGCCATCGGCGTCCCCAGGAGCGCCGCCTCGTAGGCCCCGATATTGCCAGCGGGGTCCCGGGGACCGGCGTTCCAGGTGGATGGCACGATCGCCTGGTAGTTGTCGATCTTGCCGTTGGCGATGTTGATCCAGTGACCCAGTGCGCCCCGCGGCGCCTCCACGCGACCCACGCCACGAGCGGTGGCCGGCCAGGTGGACGGCTCCCACATCTCCATGTTTGCGGTGGCGACGTCGCCGGCGATGATGTTGGCCATCATGCGGTCGAAGACTTCGCGCATCTTGTGGGCCGCCCAGGAGCACTCCAGGCCGCGGGCTGCGGTGCGGCCGAGGGTCGAGAACAGTACCGTCACCGGCAATCCGCCGAGATCGGTCAGGATGCCGTCGACCTGTTCCTGGATATCCTCGCGGCCCTGCACGTAGGCGATCACGTAGCGGGACAGCGGGCCGACCTCCATGGCGTGACCCTTCCAGCGCGGGGCCTTGAGCCAGGAGTACTTGGCGCCCTCGTCCTGCTGCTTGATGTCCGTCTTCGTGCCCTTGAAATTCGGGCCGAGCACGAAGTCGGCCTGTGTAATCCCGTCCCAGGGATGCAGGCCCGCGTTCTCGTCCGGGTAGGTATACCAGGAGTGGGTGACGAATTCCTGAATCTCGTCCGGGTTGCGGACGTCCACCGGATGGACGGTGCTGAGATCGCCGTCGATGATCGCACCGGCCGGCATCATCAGGTTGTCGTTGGACCAGTATGCGTCCGGGTCGGCCATCACGTCGATGGGGAAATCGCCGTAGGACAGCATGTTCTTGCCGGAAAGCCCGCCGCCGATCCCGGCCCAGTCCAGGTAGAAGCCGGCGATGGCTTTCAGGTCCGGGATGTACACCTGATCGATAAACTCGATGGACTTGTTGATGATATCCGACACCTGGTTCAGCCAGGCCATGTTGACCGTACCCGTGGCGCCGGTCTGGTCCACGTTGATCGAACAGGGCATGCCGCCCACGAGCCAGTTCGGGTGCGGGTTCCTGCCACCGAAGATGGTGTGGATCTTGACGATCTCCCTCTGGAAATCCAGCGCTTCCAGATAGTGGGTCACCGCCATCAGGTTGGCTGCCGGCGGCAGCTTGTAGGCCGGGCTGCCCCAGTAGGCGTTGGCGAAGGGCCCGAGCTGGCCGGATTCCACGAAGCGCTTCAGCTTGTTCTGAACATCGCGGAAATAGGCCGGCGAGGATTTCGGCCAGGGCGAGATGGCCTTCT
The DNA here is from genome assembly GCA_024640085.1 of Gammaproteobacteria bacterium. Taxonomy (GTDB): domain Bacteria; phylum Pseudomonadota; class Gammaproteobacteria; order Steroidobacterales; family XN24; genus JAHEFR01. The sequence goes on along the minus strand of JAHEFR010000015.1, from coordinate 47,887 downwards.
GCAGGGCCGATGTCTCGGCCGGATCCGCCGACAGCGCGCTGACCACGTCCACCCAGTCGAGGGCGTGGAGGTGATAGAAGTGCACCAGGTGGTCCTGCGTGTACTGCGCCAGCATCATCAGGTTGCGGATGTGGTTGGCGTTGGCCGGGATCACGATGCCCAGCGCGTCCTCCACCGTTCTGACCGAAGCCAGGGCGTGTACGCCGGTGCAAACGCCGCAGATGCGTTCGACGAACGCCCAGGCGTCACGCGGGTCGCGGCCCTGCAAGATGATCTCCAGGCCGCGCCACATGTTGCCGGTGGACACGGCGTTCTGAATCACATTGCTCTCGTCGACGTTGACCTCGATCCGCAGATGGCCTTCGATCCGGCATATCGGGTCGACCACCACCCGCTGACCGCTGTTGTCGAGGGAGAAGCCGTTGGGGGTGACCATGCTAGTCATTGCTGCTCTCCTTCCGATTCTTGTCCGTCATGCGGCTGACGACCGAGGCCGCCGCGTGGGCAGCCACGCCGATGGTCGCCGCTCCCGCCAGGATCCCGCCGACACGGTCGGCGTTGGCCTCGGCACCGCCGAGCACGCTGAGATTGGTGACGGCGCTATAGAACGAGCCCTTGTCCCAGAAATCGTCTTCGGCGCAGCCGAGACAGCCGTGACCGGACTTGACGGGCCAGGACAGGCCGCCGTTCCACTCGACGGTGGAGCAGGCGTTGTAGGTGGTGGGGCCCTTGCAGCCGACCTTGTACAGGCAGTAACCCTTGCGAGCGCCCTCGTCGTCGAATCGCTCGACGAACTGGCCGGCGTCGAAATGCGGCCGGCGATAGCACTTGTCGTGCAGCCGCTGGCTGTAGAACATCTTCGGGCGTCCCTGCCGGTCGAGCGGTGGCAGTCTGCCGAACGCCACCATGTAGGTGATCACGCCGGTCATCACCTCGGCGATGGGCGGGCAGCCTGGCACCTTGATGATGGGCTTGTCGGTGATGACCTTATGGATCGGCACCGCCGTCGTCGGATTCGGGCGGGCAGCCTGGACGCATCCCCAGGAAGCGCATGAACCCCAGGCGATGATGGCCTTGCAGTGCGCGGCCATGTGTTTGAGCTTGTCCAGATATGGCCTGCCGGCCTGCATGCAGTACATGCCGTCCTCGCCCAGAGAGGGGTTGCCCTCGCAGGCCAGGATGTACTCGCCGTCGTACTTCTCGATAGTCTGCTCGAGGATCTCCTCGGCCTGGTGACCGGCGGCAGCCATGATGGTGTCGTCGTAATCGAGCGAGATCATGGACAGGATGGCGTCGCTGGCGAGCGGATGGCCGGAGCGGATGAATGACTCGGTGCAGCAGGTGCATTCCTGGCCGTGCAGCCAGATTACTGGCGTCCGCGGTTTGGTCTCCATCGCGTGAGCAATCTTGCCGGCGAACTCCGGCCCCAGTCCCAGGCCCGCCGCGGTCAGGCTGCAGAACTTGAGGAAGCTGCGTCGCGTGATGCCATGCTTCCGCATGACCTCGTAGAAAGTCTCTTGAACTGCCATAGCGATTGCCTCTCTGGCTGGACTCATGCCCGGGCAAATTTATTAATGTTTTCACCCGTCATCGCCCCCGAGCCAGGGATGACGGTAATACCCAAATTCGTCGAGGCGGCACCGTGACCGATGCCGCTGCTGCTTTTATAACGCTCAACGGCTTGGCGCTTGCTGATCTAGATCAATGAGTGCCTCATCAGCCTGACCGGGCGCTCCCGGTCAGCGGCGCGTGGGGGCCCTGCCGGACCGATATCCGGTCCGGGTGGCTCGGGCGTTTGGGCGGGGTTGAAGGCCTGCGGGGGAGTGCCGTCAGTCGGGTCGGTTCCGGCGGGGGACGACGACGACCCCACCGCCCTCGATCTCTTCCACAGGGATGTGGCCCGGCAGGGCGTCCCGGTCCGGGTACACGACGCGCAGGCGGGGTCCGGTCAGGACACGGGGGCTGCCGTGGGTCGCCGCCCAGCTCACGATCACGTACCTCTTGCCGGTCTCGACCGGCAGAGCCGCGTGGGCGAAGCGGTGGTCAGACGGGAACGCCACCAGCATGCCTGCCTCCGGCTGGATGGTCTCGCCCCGTGTCGGGAATTCCAGCTGGCCCCCGGCAAAATCGTCGTTCAGATAAACGAGGAGGCTGACATCCCTGTCAAGCGCCCTGTGCCAGCGACCGCCCGGCTCGTCTCGCAGGTCGGCGTCGGTGTGGAGGCGGTAGCGCCCGCCCGCCGAATACAGGAGGACATCGGGCCACTCGAACCACTCGATCCGGGTGGCGTAGGCCGGCTCCACATGGTCGCGGAGGGCCCGCGCCACCACTGGCACGAACGTGTCCGGCGACTCGAACGTCTTTATCAGCGTAGTGATGCGGCGCTCCGACGGCAGCGACGTGAGCTGGCCATCCACCCGCCGTGCGATCTGGGCTTCCTCCGTGCGGAGGTCATCGGCGATGGCCCTCAGGCGGGCGCACTCCTCCCGGGTGAGAAACCCCGGGACCACCAGGACATGGTTCTGCATATCCAGGTAGGGCGGGACCCGGGATTCCTCTCCCCGGGGCGGGACGCCGAGTTTTCCGCAGCAGTGTTTGTAGCGCCGGCCGCTGCCGCAGGGGCACGGTTCGTTGCGCCTGGCTTGACTGTTTCCGGTCATCGAAAAAGGCTAGCATGCCGCGCCGGGGCCTGATAACCCGATCCGGGGGGAGACTCGCGACACCAGCGGGCATGCCATACTGATCGCTGGTCCCGGGGCGTCAACGGAGAAGCCCGGAGCGCCATCCGGCGTCCCGGGCTTTCCGGTCATCTCTTATCCGTCCGATGCAGGCTTTCCTGCATCGGCCTTGCGGGCTACTTGACGACTTCTTCCTTCCAGATGACGGGCTGCCAGTCGCCTTTTTTGTCGGTGGCCTGCGCGGCGATCATGTACCGCTTGCCGGCCTCGACCGTGATGGTCACCGTGCCAGGATCGGTCTTCTTCTGGATGTCGATGGTGCCGACCTGCATGGAGTCGTCGATCAGTGCCGTCACGGTGATCTGGTGCTCCCCCGGTTCCACCCAGTAACTGGTACGCATGGCGCCCATATCGATGTTCTTGCCGTCCAGACCCACCAGGCGGGCCGGGTACAACTCGTTGGGCGGAACGGCGAAGTCGAGTATCGCCTTGCCCTCGGAGTCCCCCTCCGCCCAGGCGCCGCCCGTGGCAGCCAGGGCAGCGAGCAGGATGATCAGTTTTCTCATTTGCAGTTTCTCCGTTTGAATCAGTGATGTCTTTTTGCAGCCGCGGCCCAGGGTCGTGTTCGTGCCCCATCCTCTCCCACATCGCAACGGGCTCCAGGCAGTACTAAGATTAAAGGCGAATTTCGCAGGCGTTGGCAACCATGAGCCACAAGCACAAGCGACTTCTGCGTACGATCTACGCGGAGCCCGTCAGCGGCAACATCCACTGGCGTGACGTGGAATCCTTGCTGCTGCACCTGGGCGCTGAGGTGGATTACACCCACGGTGCGCGGGTCCGCGTCCTGCTGAACCGCGTCGAAGGCCAGCTACACCGTCCTCATCACAGCGGTTCCTGTGGCAAGCACGACGTCCGCCACCTGCGGGAATTCCTGGCCAGAGCCGGCGTGACCGTGGCTGGCTACGAAGATCAGCGCCGCGGCCAGGGGTAGGGCATCGGCGGTTCGGCGGGCCGCGCGAAGGGTTTCCCGCTCACCTGTCGTAGACCCATCGCAGCAACGCGTCCTGGAGTTCCCCGCCCGGACCGCGATGCACGTCCGTGTCGTTGTGGAAGGCCACCACCACGTAACGGGCGCCTGAGCGCGCCTGTACATAGCCGGCGATGGCATAGACGTGGTCGAGGCGCCCGGTCTTAAGGTGCATGCGGCCTGCAAGGGAAGACCCCCGGAATCGGTTGCGCATGGTGCCGTCCATGCCCGACAGGGGCATTGAAGCGATGAACTCCGGCATGTAGGGGTGGCGCCAGGCGGCGACGAGCATGCCGGCCATGGTCTGCGCGGAAATTCGCGTCTCGCGGGACAGCCCCGAGCCGTTCTCCAGGAACAGTCCCGGCGCCTCGATGCCACGGGCCGACAGCCAGTCTGCGATCGCGGACCGGCCGCTGGCCTCGGTCCCGGGGGGCGTGCCGGCCTCCGCGCCGATGGTCAGCAGCAGTTGCCGGGTCATGACGTTGTTGCTGAACTTGTTGACGTTGCGGACGACCTCGGCCAGCGGCACAGAATCGAAGTGAGCGAAAAGGGTGGCGGACTCGGGGACCGGGCCAGTGCGCACCTTGCCGGACAGGCTCCCGCCCAGTTGCGACCACAGGGGCTTAAAGACACCGTAGGCGAAATTCGGCGGCGTCATCACTGTCCGGTAGATGGCATATTCCTTGCAGCCGGTGGGGAACCTTCCTGACAGGGTGACTTTATCGCCGGCAAGACCATCCGGCAGGTCGATGGCCACGCCCCGCTGGAAACCCCGGCATGGGCCGCTGGTGTTGCCGATCCGGTTGTCGATCTTCAGATTGGCCAGGGCAGGGTCGGTGATGACCTGGGGCCGGTTGCCGGTGATCGGGCGGTAGATCCTGAATTCGACGGCCTTCATATTGATCAGCAGGGCGTCCGGGGCGACGTTGTAGGTCCGCCACGGCTGACCGTCGAAGGCCCCCGGCTCCTCCGGATCCGGCTCGAAATAGGAGCGATCGATAACCAGGTCACCCTCGATGTGCCGTAACCCCCTGGCGTCGAGTTCCCGGAGAAAGCTCCAGAAGCGCTCTGTCGTCATGTAGGGGTCGCCGCCGCCCTTGAGCACCAGATCGCCCGCCAGCCGGCCGTCGTCGATGGGTCCGTCGATATACGCCTCGGTACGCCATGAGTAGGCTGGACCCAGGAGATCGAGGGCGACGAACGTAGTCAGCAGTTTGATAGTGGACGCGGGACTGCGCGGGACGTCCGGGTTCAGCGACAACACGGGCTCATCCGCGTCCACCGCCTGCACCACGATACTGAGTCCGCTGCGGCCGAGATCATGCCCGTCCAGGACCCGTTGCAGTTCCGGGGGCAGGGGGTCCGTGTCCGCCGCCATGGCGGGCGATGGTCCGAGGGCGAACCAGATCAGGGCGATGATGGCGGGTGAGCGCGTCTTCATAAGCTGCCGGTCGCGGTGGATTATATCGACGAGCGCAGGGACAATGACATCGACCGCCACGGAGTAGAGGGGTTCCGATGGCCATCGACAAGGGGAGCGTCGAACGACCGATCGCCATGTTGCTGCTTGCGGCGCTGGCGTCCGGGTGTTTTGTCGTGCTGCTTCCTTTCCTGGCGCCGATCCTCTGGGCCCTGATCCTGGCCCTGGTCACCTGGCCGGCGTTCCTGAGGCTGCAGGCGGCGGTCAAAGGCCGGAGGACACTGGCGGCTTCCCTGATGATACTGCTGCTGGTGTTGGTGCTGCTGGTCCCGATGGTCGTGCTGGCGTTCAGCCTGGCCGAGGATGCAGGCGGATTCGTCCAGCGTGTCCGCGCCTTCTTTGCCGAGGGGACGCCGACGGCGCCGGCCTGGTTGGCGGGCCTGCCGCTGGTGGGAGAACGTCTGGCGGCGCTGTGGCGGGACATCGCCGAGGGCACGATTTCGCTGGGACAATACGTGCCCAAAGTCATACAGCCGGTGGGGAACTGGCTGGTGCAGGCCGGCGCCCGGATCGGGCGGGCAGTGTTCGAACTCTCCATCGGCCTCCTGACCCTTTTCTTCCTCTATCGAGACGGCGAGGAAGCGGGTCGCGACCTGGTCCATATCGCTAACCGAATAGGGGGTGAACGCTCGTCGAGAGTGCTGCAGGTCGCCGAAGGCACGATGAAGGGTGTGGTCTACGGCACTGTCGGCACGGCATTCGCCCAGGGTTTGCTGACCGCCGTCGGGCTCGCCATCACAGGCATCCCCGGCGCCATGGTACTGGGAGTGATCGCAGGCTTCGCCGCCTTCCTGCCCGCCGGGCCGATCCTGGTCTGGGGTCCGGCCGCCTTCTGGCTCCTGGCCCAGGGGCACCTGGTATCCGCCATCTTCCTTGTGGCCTGGGGTGGGGTGGCGGTGGGCATGTCCGATAACGTTCTCAAGCCACTGTTCATCGGCAGGGAGTCCCAACTCCACTTCCTCATGATCCTGCTGGGTCTCCTCGGCGGCATGATGGCCTTCGGTTTCCTGGGCATCTTCCTGGGCCCGACCCTGCTGGCGGTGGGCCACAGCATCCTCACCGAGTGGATGAAGGTCAAAGCCGGGGATCTGAACGCGTCGGCGGAGGCGTCTGAGCCCGGGCAAGTGCCGTCGTCAGGATAGCCGATCACTGGAATGGACCTGGAGCACCAATCTCCCGCGGTCGGTGGCCGACGTCTCGTGACGAGGGAACGGCCCGTGCGGCAGCCACCGTCGACGACGAGACACTCGCCATTCCCGGCCGCTGCCTGGCAAGTCTGCGGGCTCGGGTGACGTTGCGGGAACCAAGCGGCGCCAGGGGGTCGGTGCGACCGCATTCCATGCGACAATCCGGGGCACGCGGGTCGGCCTTGGTGGCGGCGTTGAATAGCCTGGACGTGTGGAACTGAATGACTGAATCGACGGAACAAGCTGAAGTTCCGGTGCTGGAGCGCGTCGCCGCGGGCGAGCAAGCAGCCGTGAAGGAATGTCTGGACCGCTTCAGCGGCCTGGTCTGGTCGCTCGCGCGCCGGACCCTTTCCTCGCCTCAGGACGCGGAAGATGCGGTCCAGGAAATATTTGTGGAGATATGGCAGAACGCCGGCCGGTTCAACGCCAGCCTCGGAACCGAGACCGTGTTCGTGGCCACGATCGCCAGGCGGCGACTGATCGATCGACTGCGCAAGCAGGGGCGGCAGCCCTATACGGAGTCGGTGGACGAGCCCGGCCTGAACCTGGCCGGGGACGTGGGACATAACCAGGAAGTCAGCACCGAGGCCACCCTGGCGGCCAGGGCGCTGGAGACGCTCAGGCCCGCCCAGCAGAAAGTGCTGGAACTGGGATTGATCAGGGGCTTGAGCCACAGTGAGATCGCCGAACACACGGGCATGCCCCTGGGAACGGTCAAGACCCAGATGCGCCGCGGGCTGATCAAGGTCCGCGAGATGATGGAGGTGGATTCCGGGGCTGAGGGCCCGGAAGCATGACCCCCGGGTTTCTCGCCGACGAGCGCGTCGTCGATCTGCTGGTGGAGCGCGCGATCGACGGTCTTTCCCGCGAATCGAGCAAGGAACTGACCAGGTTGTCCTGCAGGCACCGGGACTACGACGATGACGCCATTGACCGGGTGGCCGCGGCAGTCGCAATCTCGGACCTTGAATCCAGGCCGGTGCCGGAGGATCTGCGCAAGCGTCTGGAGACCGTGGCGGATCACTGGCTGGCCCCGACATCGTCGTCCAGATCCGCGCCAGACTGAACGCTGGGGAATCGGTGCCGCGGGCGGTGACGGCAGAGCGACCGGGCGGTGTGGTGGTCTCCTCCCGGGCGCCGAGTGAGCTGGTCGTGGGGCCGGACCAGGATATCTAGCACGGCAATGGCCCCGACTATCTCGGGGGCTTCGACCGGGGATAGAATCCGCGGATGTGTGTAGCAGAACGGCAACTGGCAACGACGGTCCTGATGATCAGGCCCGTGGCCTTTCGCAGTAACCCTCAGACCGCTGCGTCCAATCAGTTCCAGGCGGACCCGGGGTCCGTGAGCCGGGCCGTGGAACAGCGCGCGGCCGCGTCCCAGTTCCAGGGCCTGGTGGACACGCTCCGCGCCGCCGGTGTCTCGGTCGTGGTGGAGCCCGACCGGCCGGAGCCGGATACGCCGGATTCCATCTTTCCCAACAACTGGGTCAGCTTCCACGCCGACGGGACCGTGGTTTTCTATCCCATGATGGCGCCGAACCGCCGCGCAGAGGTCCGGCCGGACATCATCGAGCGCCTGAGCCGGGATCGCGGCTACCGGGTGGACCGCGTCTTCGACCTGACCGGGGAGGCGGAGTCCGGCCATTTCCTGGAAGGCACCGGCAGCCTGATCCTGGACCGCCACCATCGTGTGGCCTACGCGGCCCTGTCGCCCCGGACCACGCTGGAGGGGCTGGCGGAATTCGGCCAGCGGCTGGAGTACGAATTGATCGCTTTCGATGCTCTCGACCGGGACGGTCACGCCATCTACCACACCAACGTAATGATGAGCCTGGGCGACGGCTTCGCCGTGATCTGCGACGAGACCATCCGGGACCCGGCACAGCGTCAGGCGGTGCTTCGCAAGCTGGGCGATACGGGGAATGAGATTATCTCCATCGAAGAGTCACAGCTGGGCCGATTCCTGGGCAACTGCCTCCAGCTGGAAGCGGCAGACGGCAGCCGGCTGATCGTCATGTCCCGCCAGGCGGAGGAGGCGCTGACCGAGGGCCAGGCGGCGCGCCTGCGGCGCCACGGGCGCATCGTGTCCGCGCCCATCCACGATATCGAACGCAGCGCCGGGGGCAGCGTCCGCTGCATGCTGGCCGAGATCCACCTGCCGCGCCGGCCCGAGGTCCAGAGCCCGGTCGATAGAGGTAACAGGCTCTAGTCGACAGCCGATTCCAGCACCTCGTCCAGGAACTCCACGGCCCGACGGAGATGAGGGATCACGATGGTGCCGCCCACCACCAGGCCGATACTCATGGCCTCCACGATCTCCTCCCTGCCCAGGCCCGCACGCACGGACTCGGCCACGTGGTACCGGACGCAGTCGTCGCATCGGAGCACCAGGGAGGCGACCAGCCCCAGAAGTTCGCGGGTCTGGCGGGGCAGGCGGCCGTCCGCGGTGTAGGCAAGGGAGTCCACCGAGAAGATGCGTTTGATCACCCGGTTGTCCAGGTCGAGGATCCGCTCGTTCATCTTTGCCCGGTAGGCGTCAAATTCATCCAGTTTCGCACCCATTGCAGTTTCTCCTAGTGGCAAAGGTCCGGCGCCGGAAACCGGCGGCGACTATTCGCATAGTATTCAGTAAAATCCGCGCCAAACCCCCGGAGCGTTTCCGGACCCCATGGACAGGCATGCCCTATGAGTGACCGAACCCGGATTCTGATGTGTCCTCCCGAGCATTTCGAGGTGGATTACGTGATCAACCCCTGGATGGACGGAAACGAGGGCCCGGTGGATGCCGACCGGGCGAGGATCCAGTGGGAGATTCTGCGCTGGTCCATCTCCCAGGTCGCCGACGTGGTCATCATGGAACCCAGGAAGGGCCTGCCTGACATGGTGTTCACCGCCAACGCCGGCGTGGTGTACGGCAACAGGGCGATCGCCAGCCACTTCATGCCCATGGAGCGCCGCCCGGAAGAGCCCTACTACAAGCGCTGGTTTGCCGACAACGGCTTCGAGCTTTACGACCTGCCCGAGGACATCGGCTTCGAGGGCGCCGGCGACGCCCTGGTGGATCGCGGCGGTCCGTGGCTCTGGACCGGATACGGTTTCCGCACCGAGATCGAGGCCCACGCCCATATCGCCAAATGGTTCGACCTGGAGATGGTTTCCATCCGGCTGGTGGATGAGCGTTTCTATCACATCGACACCTGTTTGTGCCCCCTGGAAGGCGGGTACCTGCTTTACCATCCGCCTGCCTTCGACGAGGCGTCCCGAGCCGAGATCGAGAAGCGCGTGCCGAAGGAGAAGCGCATCGCCGTCAGCGTCCAGAATGCCGGCCACTTCGCCTGCAATGCAGTCAACGTGGGCGATCGCATCTTCCTCCACCGCACCCGGGGTCGCCTGATCCCCGCCCTGGAAGAAAAGGGGTTCTTCGTCACCCAGATCTCCCTGTCGGAGTTCCTCAAGGCCGGTGGCTCCGCCAAGTGCCTCACTCTGAAGCTCACCGAGCCGAAGAGGGCGTGAGACGAGGCGGGATGGGAAGCCTTGGCCTGGCCGTGCCGCTGCTGGCCGGATGGCTTGCTGCCATCGCCGCCGGACCCGGGATCCCGCCCCTGCCGGAACCGATCACTAACAACGCCGTCGCCCGGGTTCAGGTCGGCGAAGACACCTACCTGACGAGTTTCCTCGGTCTGGGGCCGGGCAAGACCTGGCGTGACACCTCCGTCGCCGCCTACCGCCTCCGCCTAGGCGACCCGGCGTGGCAACGGATGAGGGATGTGCCCGGGCCCGGCGGCAGGCTCGCCGCCACGGCAGTGGGCATCGGGTCTGAGGTCATCATCATCGGCGGTTACACCGTCGCAGCGGATGGCGCGGAAGTCTCGGTAAACCTGGTGCACCGTTTCGACCCCGAGCGCGACGAGTATCGCCCGGCGGCGCCGATGCCGGTGGCTGTGGACGATGCGGTGTCTTTCGTCTACCGGGACCGGTTCGTGTATCTGGTGAGCGGGTGGCACGACGACCACAACGTGGACCTGGTGCAGGTCTACGACGCGGACACGGATCGCTGGTTCCAGGCAACCCCCTTCCCGGGCGAGCCTGTGTTTGGCCACGCCGGTGGGGCGGCAGGTGGCATGGCGGTGATCTGCGACGGCGTGGGCGTCCGTCAGAATCCGGATGGCGGCCGTCGATTCGTAGCGGTGCCAGCCTGCTACCTGGGGGCAATCGATCCCGGCGATCCAGCCCGCATCGATTGGCGGAAGATTCCTCACCACGGCGGCCCGGCCACCTACCGCATGGCGGCCACGGGCAGCGAGCGGCTGGGCATGGTGGTGTTCGCCGGCGGCAGCGGCAACCCCTACAACTATGACGGCATCGGTTACGACGGCCTGGCCTCTTCCCCTTCCGACCGGATTTTCGGCCACCGGCCCGGGTCCGGCGCGTGGGTGGAGCTTGGCCAGCTGCCATGGCCGTCTATGGATCACCGGGGACTGCTGGAGCTGGGGGAGCGGTTCCTCATCGTCGGGGGAATGGGTCCGGGACAGGCGGTCGCCGAGGGCGTGACGGTCTTTACGCCCGGCGAACCGGTCGTGGAAAAAAAGCGCCGGCTCAATAGGCCGGCGCAATCGACAGAGAGTGACAGGTGACCGGCGCGGGGGTCTTTGAGGCTCCGGATCGGGGGAGCAAGACACCGGTGCACCTGCTCTGATTCCTTTCGCGGGCGCGGCCGCGATGGATTCAAAAAAAAGCGGAGGAATAAATCCGCCGCCGAAAAGGGACACCCACAGAGAGCGGCGCGGCCGGCTGGTCCGTGGTGTCGCTGCAGCCCCGGGTCACGCCCTCAGAAACAGCGGAAGTCGTCTCCGTCGGATCTGCAGCCCGTGGGCCAGCCATATTTCCGCCAATATTCCGGGTAACCTGCCTTTTCGATCAGTTCAACGAAGCGTGGGTCGGAGCGCAGGCGGCTGCTGGTCTCCTCGGCCTCGAACAGGGGAGACCATGCGATGGTATAGGGATAGAACCCGTCTTCGTGGGCGATGGTGTCGAGGATCTCGAAGGCCAGGTCCAGGTCGCCGATATGGGTTGCCGTAGCGACTATCCAGTAAATGTGCATGTTCTTCGCCGGGTCCGGGTTCTCTTCCCATAGCGCCCGCATCCTGTCGGCGATGACCGGCCGCAGGGGATGGCCCTCGACCAGCACGGCCTCGGCCATGTCCTCCGGGGCCAGTTCCAGCGCCTCGAAAGGGAATCCCATGCCGACACTGACATAACCCCGGAACGCACCCTGCAGCGCTTCGAGGTTTCTCCGCTGCTGGGCGCAGGGACCCTCGATACCGACTGCGGGCTGGCCGCCCATCTCTTCGGCTTCCGCTGCCAGCGGGAGCGCCTCGTCGCAACGACCTGCCTTCATCAGCGCATGGGCCAGCTGGCGCGGCATCATCGGCATCAGGGGTTCGTTTTCGTAGGCACGCTGCATCGCCTCGACGGCCTCCTCGTTCAAGCCGTGCTGCATCAGGTGGAAGGCGTAATGCCGCAGCAGGCCCGCGTCATTGGGATCCATGGCCAGGGAATCCCGAAACTGCATCTCCTGATCGATGGACTCGTTGTCGATCCCCTCGTAGGGTGGCACGATGACTTTGTAGGCACCACCGATGGTCGGGCAGATGTCCAGGGCACGACGGAACGACGTCATGGCCATGGACCTGAGCATGCCGGCACGCTGCCGGTCTCCGTCGACCGGGTCCATCATCCGACCCGCCATCACCAGCTGCGCGCCGCCGAGTTCACTCCAGGCCCGACCGTAGTAGGGGTCAGTCTCAACCGCCTGCTTGAGCAGTTCCATGCCGTCTTCCATGGTCTCGGTAATGCGCGTCCCGACTTTCATGCGGCCACGGTAATAGAGCTCCATGGCGTCCAGATCAGCGGTCTCACCGCAGTAGACCGGCGCGTCCAGCGCGGTGCCCAGGACGCGGCTGATCTCCCCGCTGATCCGCCGCTGCATGGCGATCACGTCTTCGGCCGAGTAGGGCCCCCTGAGGACTTCGGACCAGAGCACCCGGCCGTCGAGATCCTCCAGGCTGGCACTGACCTCGATGAACTTGTCTTCCCGCACCACCCGGCCCTCGACGAGGAAGTCGGCATTGAGTGTCGCGGCTTTCGCAACCGGGACGAGGCTGGCCAGCAGGGGCGCGTTTATGGATTGCTCCTGGACCACCGCCAGATCCGGGTGCTTGGACAGGCGGCCGATGAGTTCGCCAGTAAACCCGGTAGCCAGGTAATCGTAGGCCGGGTCACCGTTGCCGTTCTCGAAGGGCAGCACGGCGACGGTGGCAATGGCATCGCTCACCGGCGGCAGCCTGGCCGCCGGGCCACCGGGACCGGGTCCTGCAGACCAGGTCAGCCAGAGGGCCGCGCCCGCCACGGCGACGGCGAGGCCAACCAGTCCGATCTTGGCAGGTTTGCTCTGAATGTCTCGCCGCCAGGCAAGGATCACGGCCAGCGGGAAGCCGGCGACGAACAGCCGCGTGGCCCAGGTGGAAATGGCCTCCGGCCAGCCCAGCTTCTCCTGCAGCGTGATGAGGATTTCCAGCGCGCCCCAGGCGACCGCGACATAGATGGCCGCCGCCTGGATGACGTGACGCTTGATCAGGCGATCAATGAGTCCCGCTCCCTGGGGGCGGGCCGTATGTTCTTCTTTTTTCAGGACCTTCCCTCGAAGTCTTCCGGGTGAAGGGTAACCTGCCCGGTGCCGATGCCTCAATAAAAGTACCGTTCAGGGAGGAGGAAGTCGGAAGATCGGTCGGGCGACCACCTGATGCTGACCGTCGTCGATCAGTGTGCGAGGAGAGTCTTGACGGCCTGCCGAACCAGGGCTTTCAGGTCCAGGGGGGAATCGGGGGCGAACTTCATCACCGCTGCCATGTGGGCGTTGCCGACAAACAACCGGGCTGCGCTATCGGGTTCAACGTGATCCGGTACCTCCCCGACTTGCTGACCGGCGGCGATCGTTCCAGCCACAATGGTCACCAGTCGTTCCTGGAAAGCCAGGTAGCGCGGCCAAACGTGTTCCCGGATGGCGGTGCTCCAGTCGAGCCACACCCGGAGATGAGCCGGGTGGGTGTCCGCTGAGTCCAGGAAGGCCAGTCCGTGGGTCGTTAGCTTCGACGCTGCATCGCCTGGCCGCCCGTGAATCTGCACAGCGAGATCCGTAAAGAACCTCTCCACTTCATCCAGCACGGCGTCAAGCAGGGCGTCCCGGGTCGGGAAATAGTGGAACACTGTAGGCACGGAGACACCGGCCATCTGGGCGACCTTCGCGTGCCCGGCGCCGCTCAGGCCCTCGGATTCGAACGCTCGGAGGGCGCAATCCAGCAACTGGGCGCGCCGGGCAGCAGGCGGCAGCCGGCGGCGGGAGGCGATAGAGTCAGCTCGCGGCATGGCCCCATTATTGACACTTTTATCAATAACTGCCAGTCTCAGGCTGTTGTTACCGGGCGGACGACTCCTTCGTTGCCCTCGATCGGAGATTTCATGGACCAGCTTCCCAGGGTCTGCATCATCGGCGCCGGCTCTAGCGGCATCGCCGCGGCAAAGGCCATGAAAGACAGGGGCATACCCTACGACTGTTTTGAGAAGAGCGACCAGGTGGGTGGTAATTGGTACTGTCGCAATCCCAACGGCATGTCCGCCGCTTACGAGTCCCTTCATATCAACACCGATTGCCGGCAAATGGAGTACCGGGACTACCCGATGCCGGAAGGCACTCCTGACTATCCGGATCACCGGGTGATCATGGCCTACTTCAATGATTACGTGGACCACTTCGGGGTCCGGGAGACGATTACGTTCAACACCGGCGTCAGTCACGCATGCCGTCGGGACGAACGCATCTGGGAGATCACTCTCGACGACGGTCGCATCATGGAGTACGACGTATTGCTGGTGGCCAACGGCCACCATTGGGCTCCCCGCTGGCCGGAGCCGGCCTATCCGGGGGTATTCGATGGCGAGCAGATCCACTCCCACGCTTATATAGGCCCGGAGGAGCCGGTGAACTGCAAGGGGAAAAGAGTCCTTGTGGTCGGTATGGGCAACAGCGCCATGGACATCGCCTGCGAACTGTCCCGGCCGGGACTGGCACAAGAGGTGTGTCTGTCCGCGCGGCATGGCGTCTGGGTAGTGCCCAAGTACTTGTTCGGCAAGCCCACCACCCGCATGACCGGCTTGCCCCCTTGGCTGCCGTGGCGGCTCAACAGTTGGTTGATTCAGCGGATCGTCTCCCTGAATGTCGGCAAGCCCTGGAATTACGGGCTGCCCAGACCCGACCACCGGATCCTGCAGGCTCATCCAACCATCAGCCAGGACATCTTTCTTCGTCTGGGCGAGGGCGCTATCCGTCCACGTCCCGGGATAAGCCGAATGGCCGGTCGCCAGGTGGAGTTCGTGGATGGCAACCGCGCCGATGTGGATGTCATCATCTGGTGTACTGGCTACAACGTGAGCTTCCCGTTTTTCGACCCGGACTTTATCTCTGCCCCGGGCAACGACCTGCCTCTGTGGGAGCGCATGGTAAAGCCGGAGATAGACAACCTCTTCTTCATCGGCCTGCTGCAGCCTCTCGGGGCGATCATGCCGATAGCAGAGGCCCAGGCGCAGTTCATCGGCGACTATCTGACAGGCCGGCTGGCTTTGCCCCCGGCAGACGAGATGAGCCGGTCTATCGACGGAGAGCGCCGCGCCATGTTCACCCGTTACGCCGATCGTGCACCTCGTCACACGATGCAGGTCGATTTCAAGACGTACTTCCGGCGCCTGGACAGGCACCGCCAGAGGGGCGCCAAGCTTGCGCGCAAGATGGGCTATGCTCTGCCCGTAACCCCGAATGCCGGGGCGACGGTAGCCGGCGGTCGGACCGGGATGCAGGCCGCTTCCTGAGGGCAACACAGTGATCGGAGCGCGCAAGCGTCTCCTCGAGATTTTCGTCCGCCGATGGATCCGTGCCGCGCTGGACCCCAGCCTGGCCGTGGACCACCAGCGGCGCCAGGTGCTGCGGGCCGCCCGGGTACTGCCCGGGGTCCGCGGCGTCGAGGTTTCGAGTCACAAGATCGGCAAGAGCGAGGCCTTGTGGCTGGCGCCGAAGGCGACGAACGGCAAGGGCGCGGTGCTATATCTGCATGGCGGCGCCTACGTGCTCGGATCGCCACGAACGCACCGCGCCATGGCCTCGAGGCTGGCGCGACTGACCGGCCTCCCCGTGCTGTTGCCGGACTACAGGCTGGCGCCAGGGTCGCGGTGCCCAGCCGCGCTGACCGACGCCCGCGCGGCCTGGTCCCACCTGCTGGATTGCGGCCTGCCACCCGAACGCATCGCCATCGTGGGCGACTCCGCGGGCGGCGGGCTGGCCGTGGCCCTGGCCCAGTCCCTGGTTGGCGAGGTCGAGCAGCCGTCCTCGGTGGTGGTGTTCTCGCCCTGGGTCGATCTCTCTCTCACCGGCGAGACGTTAACTTCGCTCGCGTCCTCTGACCCCATGCTGCGACCGGACTACCTGGCCTGGGCGGCCAGAACCTACCTCGGCGGCCGGGCCGCCACCGACCCCGCGGCCTCGCCGCTTTTCGGAGACTTCACCGACTTTCCGCCCATGCTGATCCAGGCGGGCGGGCGCGAGATATTGCTGGACGACGCCATCCGGCTGGCGACTGCCGCCAGGGCCACCGGCACCGATGTCCGGCTCGAACTCGAGCCCACCCTCTGGCACGCCTGGCAATTGTTCGCCGGGATCCTGCCGGAGGCGGATACGGCGCTGCTGCGAGCCGCGCGGTTCATTGGCGACCGGCTGGGACGGCACTAGCCGGCCGGATAGAACTCCATCCCCGCCTTCCTGCCGATGCGTTCAGCGACATACTGGCGAAAATCGCTGCTGAATCAGTGCCCCCTGATCTCCCAGTACTCACCCATGGCGGGAACACCAAGAACATCGGTCAGGCATGCGTCGATCCCCTCCCACAGACTCTCGTCCATGGTGCCGTCCCGGTAGTGGAAATAGATGGCCTCCGATACTCTCAGGATACGGGCCGAATGGGCGAAGAACATGGCCTTGTCGGTCGCATCCAGCGCCGACAGGTCCCGATGGCCGTTTGCCCATACGAGGGCGAGATCCCGATTGTCGGCGAGGGCTCCGATAGATGTGGACCATATCTCCACGAGGCGATCGATCGATGCGTGACGCGTGTCCGCGCTATAGATGCGGACATGGATGGCAAGGTATATCAGCGAGACGATGACGCCCGCCGCGCCGAGCAGTTCCGCGGTCGCCGCGATCGCGTCCCAATCCATGTTCGAGTCCCCCCGGGTCTGATGTCGATCTGAAGCGGAAATCCGGAATCGTCGCCAAGGCGTCAGCCGGGATCGCGCTCCCGCATGTCCTGCCGCGGTGGCGCCGCATCTGCCTCGGGTGATGGCAGGAGGCGGAGCCGTAGCTCGCTGGCCTGCTCCGGACGCAGCCCCTGCTTGTCGGCGTAAAAGGCCCGAAGCTTGTCCATGTCCTCGTCCATGTCGCCGGAAAAGCTCACGAAGGTGCCGATGCCCACGGTCTTATTGACGTAGTCGATGTGGCCGAGGCCGCACGGAACGCCCGCCGCGAGCGCGATCTGGTAAAAACCGGATTTCAGGTGATCCGTGTACGAGCGTGTGCCTTCCGGCGCCAGCGCCAGCCACATGAATTCGCGGCGGTCGAACTCGTCCACGATGGAGCGGATCGCGCCCCCGGGGGTCCGGCGATCGATGGCGATCCCGCCCAGTCTCTGCAGCAGTCCCGCGAACGGCCAGCGGAAGAGCGAATGCTTGCCGAGCCAGTGCACCGGCACGGCGTGTCCGAGTCGGTAGAGCATGCCGACCACGAAATCCCAGTTCGATGTATGGGGATAGACCACGACGACGCCTTTCGCTTCGGGGAACGGGGCGAGCACCGTCCGCCAGCCGAAGAGCGAGAGGATCCAGAGACAGAATCGCCTGAACGGGTTCCTGGGCGGGCTTGGGAAGATGGACGAGTCCAGGGACATCTCCTCAGGTGCATAACGCTCGCGTATGCACAATAGCATCGTTCATCCCGTCCTACTTGCATCGCCGTTATCGCGGAGGAGATTTCTTGTCCCGCGGTGCCTGCTCCCTCGATCACGCAATTCTTTGCTGCGGTGGCCACCGGCTACAAGCCACCGGCCGGGTCCGTGGTCAGCACGGCTGATTTTCCAGCTATGGTTCCCTCTCGCCCAGCGTGAATGCAGCGGCACAAGCGAAGCGCTCGTCCGGGCGGAAGGCAATAATTGCCCATGCACCCGCAATCGACACGGCCCCCAGTTTCCTCCATCATCTGCCCGTCGTTCGGAGAGACCAGAATAATCACCACGACTTTCTTCCAGGAACTGAAGCGACGCAACGTCGCCAGGGTGGCGGTGCTCTACATCATCGCCTCCTGGCTGATATTGCAGGTCGCGGACGTGGGCGTATCGCTCCTCGGGCTGCCTGAATGGATCGGCAAGGCGATATTCCTGCTTTTGGCTCTCGGGTTCCCGCTCGCCCTGATCTTCTCCTGGGTCTACGAGATGACCCCGGAGGGATTGAAGAAAGAAAAGGATATCGACCGCAGCCAGTCCATCACCCCTGCGACCGGGCACAAGATCAATGTCCTCATTATCGTCCTGCTGATCCTGGCGATCGGCACGGTGGTCCTGGATCGGCTGATGCCGCAATCCACACCGGTCGTGGAGATGACGGCGATCGAGGAGGGCGAGGAGACCGCGGCAGCAGATCCCGCCACGCTGGCCGCGGCGAAGTTCGCGCCGGCCGCGGACCGCTCCATCGCCGTGCTGCCGTTCGTCAACATGAGCTCCGACCCCGAGCAGGAGTATTTCTCGGACGGCCTCTCGGAAGAGCTGCTGAACCTGCTTGCCAAGGTCCCGGAGCTGCAGGTCACCTCGCGCAGTTCCGCCTTCGCCTTCAAGGGCGAGAAGATCGACATCCCGGAGGTGGCGCAGAAACTGAACGTCGCCCACGTCCTGGAGGGTTCGGTCAGGAAGTCGGGGAACCAGGTGCGGGTCACGGCCCAGCTGATCGATGCGAGCACTGACACGCACATGTGGTCGGAGACGTTCGACCGGACCCTGGACAACATCTTCGCCATCCAGGACGAGATCGCGGCCGAGGTCGTGGCGCAGTTGAAGGTTACGTTGCTGGGCGCGACACCCAAGGTCAGGCAGACTGACCCGGAGGCCTATACCCTCGCCCTACAGGCCCAGCACTTGGATCGTCAGGGCACGGTCGAGGCCTGGAAGCAGGCCATGGTGCTTTATCAGAAGGCGCTGGGGATCGCCCCGGACTACGCGCCGGCCTGGGCCGGCCTGGCCCAGGTCTACAGTGGCCTTGCAAGCCAGGGCGAGGGCGAGTTGACGATGGAGCAAGGCCTCGCGCGGGCCCGCGAGGCGGCGAACAAGGCCGTAGCGCTCGACCCGGACTATGCGCCGGCCCACGATGCCGCCGGGGCGATCGCAATGACCGTAGACAGGGACCTTGCCGCCGCAGCAGCGCACTACGAGCTGGCCCTGGCGCTGGATCCCGGCAACTCGGATATCCTCGGCAATGCGGCGGTGCTGGCTCGTGCCCTGGGGCGCCCGGACGAGGGCATTGAGCTTCTGCAATACGCCGTCGAGCGGGACCCGATCAACCCCACCCATCATTTCTACCTGGGGGTCGTCTATTCGTACGCGGGGCGTCTGGACGAGGCTATCGCTTCCCTGCGGACTGCACTCGCGCTGAGCCCGGCTCGAATCGCCGTCCAGGCGAACCTGGGCGACGTGCTGCTGCGCAAGGGCAAGCCGGAGGAGGCCCTTGCCGCGATACAGCAGGAGCCCTCCCTCTGGCGTGAAATCTATCTTCCGGTCGCCTACTGGGGGCTCGGCCGAAAGGCAGAGTCCGACGCCGCGCTGGCCGAGCTGATCGAAAACCAGGAGCGGGATGCGGCCTACAACATCGCCTACGTCTACGCCTATCGAGGTGAGGCGGACCGGGCCTTCGAGTGGCTGGACAAGGCGGTGGCCTACAAGGATCCGGGACTCACGGATATTGCGTTAGAGCCGCTGTTTGCCAACATCCGCGACGATCCGCGCTGGTTGCCGTTTCTCGAACGAGCCGGCAAGGCGCCGCAGCAGCTTGCCGCGATCAAGTTTGAGGTGAAGCTGCCCGATTAGCCTTGGTGCCGGTGTTCGGTTTCTTCGTGTATTCGAGGATCTCGGCCTATCTACTTTTCCGGAGCTGCGCCCATTCCGGGCTCACTAGGGATCGTGGCAGCGATGGCGACCGGAACCTCACCAATTGCTCAGAAAACCTAAGAAAGCGAACACCGGCACCGTTAACCACCCACCAATTGCTCAGAAAACCTAAGAAAGCGAACACCGGCACCGTTAACCCACCGTGAACCACCCGGTCACGGCCAGCCGTTCCCCGGTCACCCATGGCGCCACGTCGCTGACCAGGTGCGGCACGGGCACCCGGAACACCGTCAGGGTATTGAAGGCGGGCACATGGGTTTCCTGCACCGCGCCCTCCTTGTCCAGAAACATCAGCAGCCCGCCCATGTCCGCCGTCCAGTCCCGGGTCATGCCGATGACGTAGGCGGTGCGGCGCTGCTCGAAGGGAGACTCGTCGGCGTGGTTCTTGAGGAAATGACCGGCGACGTAGCGGGTGGCGTGGCCATCTACGTGGTCGATGTCGGCATCCCCGATCAAGGTGCGGGCGAAGGCGAAGAACTCGTCGCCGGCAAGGAACGCCATCAGCCGGTAGAGGAACAGGCCGGGCCGCTCACCGCGGCGATAGCCGTCCAGCAGGTCGAAGGACTGGTAGGCGTACTGGAAGCGGTCCCGGGCCTGGGACAGGATCTCCCGCTGCAGGGCGGCCCAGTTTTCCCGGCCCATGCCCCGGATCTGCTCGGCGGTCAGCTTCACTGACCGATCCTCGGGCGGGAGGCGGTTGTCGTACCAGGACAGCCGCCAGGGCACCTCGCTCTTCAGACAGGCGCGGGCAGCCTCCGCGACCTCTGGAACAAAGGCGTCGCGGATCGAGACCCGGCCGCGGGCCGAGAATTCCTCCGCCAGCGCCGGCAGGTCGAGATCGGGATTGAGCACGCCGCAATTATGCCCGCCCGCGCATCGCCGGGCACCCGACGCGCGGCGGGAGACGCCCTGTGATCTAATCCGACACGTCCGAGGAGGAAGGCGCGTGAGCGACGGACAAGGCAGTTCCACAGCCCGGGGCGGGGCCATCCGGGTGCTGGCCGGGGCGGCGATGATCAGCTTCGCCCCGGTGTTCGTTCGCCTCATGTCCGTGCCTCCCACCACCAGCGCCTTCTACCGCACCCTGATCGGCGGGTTGATGCTGCTGGCGGTGGTTCGGATACGCGGCGAACGGCTCTGGTCCGGCCGTGGGGCGATCCTGGCCCTCGTCGCGGCAGGCCTGTTCTTCGCCCTGGACCTGTGGGCATGGCACCGGAGCATCTGGTACGTCGGCCCCGGCCTGTCCACCCTGCTGGCAAATTTCCAGGTGTTCTGCCTGGCGCTGGCGGGCGTGGCGCTCTTCGGCGAGCGATTGCGGGCCCGGCTGGTCATCGCCATCCCCCTGGCCTTCGTCGGGCTGGCCCTGATCGTCGGCGTGGATTGGAGCAGTCTCGGGTCAGACTACCGCTGGGGGATTATCTTCGGGCTGGTGACCGCCGTGTCCTACGCGGCTTACATCCTGTGCCTGCGTCGCGCCCGGCTGAAAGCCATCCGGGTCACGGTGGTGGGCGATCTCACCGTGGCGTCACTGTTCTCCGCCGCGGCGCTCCTGCTGGTGGCGCTCGGCGAGGGCGTGTCCCTTGCCGTGCCGACGGTCCGGGACGCCGGATTACTGGTCGGATATGCCCTGGTGGCCCAGGTGCTGGGCTGGCTGCTGATCACCAGCAGTCTGAAGGACGTGCCCGCGTCCATGGTCGGCCTGCTGCTGCTGTTCCAGCCCACGCTGGCCTTCATCTGGGACGTACTGATCTTCGGGCGGGATTTCGGGCCGGTCGAAATCGGCGGCGCGGCCCTGGCGCTGTTCGCCATCTATCTCGGCAGCCGCCCCGACGCGGGCCGAGGCTCAGGCAAGCACGGGCAGGGCGCCGGGTAGAACCTGGATCTCCAGGCGGCGTGCGTCCGTGTAACGCACCTCGCCGTCGGCCTCCACTGGCATCGGCAGGTCGGTTTCCACGGTGAACCGCGCGCCGTCGATAAAGGTCGCCTCCCGGGCGTCGATGTGGCTGCCGCGGATGACCTTTGGCGCCAGCACCAGCACCTGCCGCCGGTTGACGCCTTCGGCCAGCACCATCTGCAGTACCCCGTCATCGTTGAGGGCGGTGGGGGCGATGTGGAAGACGCCGCCGATGTATTGCCCGTTGCAGATCGAGATCAGGCTGATTTCCTGCTCCAGCAACTGGCCGTCGTGGACGATGCGCGCCATGGTTCGCGGGATGCCGTCGATCAGCACCTTGACCAGGGCCGCCACGTAGCCGATGGAGCCCGGCAGCCACTTGAGCTTCTCGCTGGCGATGGTGACCCGGGCGTCCAGGCCGACGCCGATGCCGTTGGCGAAGTAGAAATCATTGCAGCGCGCCGCGTCGATACGGCGTGGTTCCTGGCCGATCTGCTCGACCACCCGGTCGCAGGCCGCCCGCCAGTCCATGGGCAGACTGACGGCCTTGGCAAAATCGTTACCGGTGCCCAGCGGGATCAGGCCCAGCGCCGCGCCGGTACCGGCTGTCATAATGCCGTTAACCGCTTCGTGGACCGTACCGTCTCCGCCTACCACGACCACGTGACGACAGCCGTTCCCGCAGGCCTCGAAAGCCTGCCGCTCCACGTCGCCCCGGGCCCGACTGAACACGGCCCGGAAGCGGAGGCCGCTGCGCTCCAGGTAGCGCCGGATCCGCCGGGCGTAGCGCCGGCCGCGGCCGCGGCCGGCCTTCGGGTTGACGATCAGCCGGGCGAGGGGGCGCTGGTCTTCGGGGTCCGTGGCCATTGCCTTCCATCGATGCAAGATCGGGCGAGAGTACACCATGGGCGGCGGCCGGTGCGGGCCGTCGGCGCCGGGCCGGCCCGGCGGGTTAAAATGCAGCGACCGACGGACGAGGAGGGGAGGCCGTGGCCTACGATCCGAACAACGTGTTCGCGAAGATACTGCGCGGCGAGGTGCCGGCCCACAAGGTCTTCGAGGACGACGCCACGCTGGCGTTCATGGACATCATGCCCCAGACACGCGGCCACACCCTGGTGATCCCCAAGGCGGAGGCGGAGAATATCTTCGACCTGTCGCCGGAGATGCTGACGGCGACCATCCTGACCACCCGGAAAGTGGCGGCAGCGGTCAGGGCGGCATTCGAGCCGGAAGGCATGATGATCGGCCAGTTGAACGGCGCCATGGCCGGCCAGACCGTATTCCATCTCCACTTCCATATCATTCCGCGCTACGAGCCCGGTGGCTTCCGTTTCCACGGCAAGCCGGCGGAGGATCCCGACCTGTTGGCGGATCACGCCGCCGCCATCCGGGCGCATCTCGATTCCTGAGGCTCGGGCGCCAACGACTGCCCCGCAATCTCCCGGGAAGCGGGGGAGGGTTCCGGGCTAGAATCCGCTTATGTTCGCCGTAATCCTGAAAATCGTCGCGGCCTACCTGCTCGGCTCGGTCAATGGCAGCCTGGTGCTGGGGCGCTTCATCGGTGTGGATATCCGCACCGAAGGCAGCGGCAACGCCGGCGGAACCAACGCCCTGCGCACCCACGGCAAGCTGTTTGCCCTCGGCGTGATGCTTATCGACATCCTCAAGTCCGTGATCGCCGTCGCCTGGGTGGCACCCATGGGCGAACCGGGCGCGTCGCTGCCATGGATCGAGGTGGCCTGCGGTGGCGCCGCGGTCATCGGGCATTGTTACCCGATCTTTTTCGGCTTCCGCGGCGGCAAGGGCATGGCCACGCTGATCGGCGCCTACGCCGTGCTGGCTCCCATGGCCCTGCTGGTGGTCCTGCTGACCTGGGTCGTGGCCCTGATCCTGTGTGGCTACGTTGGTGCGGCCACCATCGCCGGCGCGGTCGCGGCACCGGTTTATTTCGCCCTCGTCGGCGCGGGCGTTACCGATCCGTTGCTGCTGTTCGGTCTTATCATGGCCCTGCTGATCATCTATACCCACCGCAGCAACATCAGCCGCCTGCGCGATGGGACGGAGCACCGCATGTTCAAGGCGCTGCTGTCGCGCAGGCACTGAGCCATGGAACTGGCCATGGAACTGGCCTGGGGCCTGGCCCGGAAACTGGCGGACGGGCGGTTCCACTCCGGCCAGTCCCTGGCCGCAGAGTGGGGCGTGACCCGGTCCACCGTGTTCAATGCGTTGCAGACGCTCAGGGATAGGGGTCTGGAGATCCACGCCGTTCGGGGCAAGGGGTACCGGCTGCCCGCGGCCGTGGATTGGCTGGAAGAGGAAAGGATCCGTTCGGGGCTGGGCGTCGGTGGTGGGTACGTCGATGCCGTCCGGGTGATGCAGGAGGTGGACTCCACCAGCACCCGCCTCATGGCGTCGCCGCCGCCACCCCCCGGCCGGGCGGTGGTGTGCCTGGCTGAATTCCAGACCGGAGGTCGCGGTCGCCGCGGTCGCCGATGGCTGTCGCCGCCCGGCGCCGGCGTCTGGCTCTCCCTGGCCTGGCAATTCGATCGTCCGCCGGAGAACCTGTCTGCCCTCGGGCTGGTAGCTGGCCTGGCGGTCCGCGAGGCCCTGGCCGGGCTGGGCGTCGACGATATCCTGCTGAAATGGCCCAACGACCTGGTGGTGGCCGACGAGAAACTCGGCGGCGTGCTGGTGGAGATGCGGGCCGAGGGCAATGGGCCCTGTCTCGTCGTGATCGGCGTCGGCATCAATCACCGGCTGCCGGCAAGGCTGGCCGCAGAGGTGTGCGAGGCCGGCGGACTGGCGCCCGTGGACCTCGCGACGGTGAATGCCGCCGGCGCAGTCCCGTCGAGGAACGCCGTGGCCGCGGCGGTCATCTCGGCGCTGGCGGTACGGCTTGAGGCGGTGGCCCGGCAGGGGGCGGGCGACGTCAGGACGGAATGGCGCAGGAGCGACGCCCTCGCCGGCCGGCAGGTCGTGGTCGAGACCGGCGGGCGCAGCATCCCGGGCCGTGCCGCGGGGATCGATCTCGACGGCGCCCTGCGTATCGAGCAGGAGGGCGGCATGGTGCGGGTGACCGCGGGGGACGTGAGCGTGAGGCCGGAACGATGATTCTCCTTCTCGACGTGGGCAACACCAACATCAAGGCCGGCATGCTGACCGAAGGGATCATGACCCCTCTCGGCAGCGTCCGTCACCGCGACGTGGGTCTCGGGCCGGCCATCGCCGAGGCCGATCGCATCCCGGGCAAGGTCACCGACGTCATCGTCTGCAGCGTGGCCGCCCCGGCGGTGCGACGGGAACTGGAAGCCACCCTGCGGGACGTCCTCGGCGTCGAGCCGGTCTTCGTCACGGCGACCCGCAAGGCCTGCGGTGTCATTAACTCGTACCCGGAAGCCGCCCGCCTCGGGGCCGATCGCTGGGCGGGACTCATCGGCGCCCACGCCCGCGGGTACCAGGCGGCCTGCATCGTGGACGCGGGCTCCGCGCTCACCATCGACGGCCTGGTCAACGGCCGCCACCTGGGCGGACTGATCGCACCCGGAATTGGCCTGATGCGGGCGGCGCTGTTCTCCGAGACCGGCAACCTGCGGGTGCTGTCCGAGGAACCCCTCGAAGGCGGCATGTCGCTCTTCGCCACCGACACCCGGGAGTCCATCGTCCGCGGCACCCTGCTGGCCGCCGCCAGCCTGATCCAGCGCAGCCGCGAGGAGATGGCGAGGCGGGCCGGCAAGGCGCCGGCGCTGCTCTTAAGCGGCGGCGACGCCGAGGCGCTGTTGCCGCTGCTGGACGAGTACGTGGAATACCTGCCCCACCTCACCCTGGAAGGCCTGGCGCGGCTGGCAAGCGAAGGCATGGGTCGCTGAGCGGATCGGCACTGATGACGGGCCGCGCGTTGCCGCGACCCGGACCAGACGCTAACATCCAGCGCCAAAAGGCGCCGGCGTAGCTCAGTTGGTAGAGCAACTGATTTGTAATCAGTAGGTCGCGGGTTCGACTCCTGTCGCCGGCTCCAATAATTCAAACGGTTACCGTCTTCTCTCAAATCGGGGTCAGAGAGCAATTTATTGCGTAGCAAGAGAGATTGCTCTCTGACCCCGATTCCATGTCAACGTCCTGGCTCAGCGGCTTGTCAGTCGAACTCTCCTACGACGGTTACGGATCTAGCTCTCAACGGCTCCTGCTATGACCGGCGCCAGATCGATGTGGACGATTGCCCCGTTTCGGGTTTGCTGCTAGAGCTATTAAGCTATGACCGGCACCAGATCCTCTTCTACGATGCGGTCCAGCAGGAAGTAGGCGAACTCCTGGGTATGTCCAGCCGGCGTGACATGCGTCTCGGACCGCTCTATTGTCAGTCGGAATCCAGACCCGAGTTCCCCCAGGAGTCTTTTCGAGTCGTACTGCACGATCGGGAGCCCGCTGCATCGTTCCGGCCCACCGATGGCGAAGCTGGCGATGATCAGGTGCCCTCCCGGCATCAGCGCCCTCCCCAATGCACTGACATAGCCGCGCCGATCGGTGGGGTCCGTCAGAAAATGGAACGCCGCGCGGTCGTGCCAGAGTGCAAACCTCCGCTTCGGCGCATAGGACGTGACATCGGATTCGATCCACTCGACTTGCCCGGCACGGGTGCCGAGCCGCTTCCGTGAAGCAGCCAGAGCAGCACCGGAAACGTCCAGCACCGTCAGTTGTGAATATCCTTCATCGAGAAGATGGTCGACCAGGACCGATGCGCCGCCCCCTGCGTCGATGATCGGGTCGGATGGCTTGAGGCCGCACTGGTGAATGAAGTCGAGGGAAACGGTGGGTTCGGATTGAAACCAGCTGACCTCCGAGGGAGATTTCCCCTCGTATACCTTCTGCCAGTGAGCTTGCCTGTCAAGATTTTCCACGACCCTCTCCAGGAGGATGACGTGCCGGCCCGTCACAGGCGTACTCCGAAGACAGCATGGACATCACGACCAGCGAGTGAAACGTGCCTTTCTGCTTCAGAGCGTCACGAAGAATGCCTTCCGTTCGGAATCCCGCCGACTCGTAGAGGGTACGGGCCCTGCGGTTTGTTTCAACGACATCGAGCCACAGGCGGTGAGCGCCCAGATTTTCGAAGCAGTATACCTGCACCAACTCTACTGCAGTGCGTCCGAACCCCCGACCCTTTTCCACCACGACTATCCGGCGAAACTCCACTGAATTGTTCTCACTCGTGATACCCGCGAGGAGGACGAACCCGACGGCCCGCCCATCCTCGTCCAGGATGAAGTATCGGAGATCCGGGTCCCGGAGTGCCTCCCGGTGGCGCGCTTCGTCCCACGGCATGATAAATGGTGCATTGCCTGGATCCAGCTCCCAAGCTGCGATGACGCCAAGCTCCTTCTGGGAGATCTCGCGCAGAACCATGGTTCCTCCAGGATATGGCCGGATGCGTCCACACAAGTTTAGCGGGAACCTGGCACTGCGCCCGCCGAGGGCGTCGATCACCCGGAACGCCCGTACTAGCCGGGGCGAAGCTCCATGTAGCGTACCCCTCGCCCGTGCGGCTCCGTCCCGGGTGGCGTTGCATCCTCGAAACCGAGCTTGCGATACAGCTTGATCGCGCGGGCGTTGGTCACCTCGACATTCAGACTGACGCACTCAAAAGATTCGCGACGAGCGTGATCGATCAGCGCTCGCATGAGACGCTGACCGTGGCCGCGGTCGCGCATCGATGGATCGATGATCAATCGCGCAATGTGGCCCCGGCCCCCTTTGTCGAACAGTTGTCCGAAGCCAACGAGACCTCGCCGATGTGTCAGTGCGAACGCCTCACTTTCCGCGAGTCGGACGGCCGCTGGCAGGGTGCCCTGATCGATGGGAAAGGGGACCCCAGGACCGGCCCAGCGCTCGCATTCCGCCGCTGTGGTGATCCACGATGCGGCAGTTTGCAGGTCATCGGGCGTGGCGGGGCGTATCACAATGAGAGGCGCCAATCTGGTTGTCACCGGGTGTAAGGATCAGGGCTTGCCGATGTCCCTGTCGAACGGCCACAACTCGGCGCGGCACTGCTTCGGCGTGAACGGCGCCATCAGGCCCATCATGACGAGCGCGAATCGCCCGCCCAGTGTTGGTTTGCCGGTCTCGATGCAGGCCTTCAGATTCCTGGTGATGAAATCGCCGCCCGAGGTCATGTACTTCTCGGTCCTGGTGCCGGCCGGGACGCCTTCGTTGATCAGCGTGAACTCGGTGCCGCCCTCGACTTCCTTGAGCACGTAGCGGACCGTGCAGACCGGGTCGTCCAGGTTGGTGAACTTGAAGGTGTGGGCGTACCGGTGCGGCGGGTCGAACTCGATGACGTCGCCGACCACGGAGGTGTGCTTGCCGTCCTTCGAGACCATGCGGATGGGTGCCCCGACCTGAAAGCCGGGAGTCCGGCAGACGCTGTTGAAGAAAAACGGCAGCACGCTGTCGGTGCGGGTGATCTCCGCCCACACCTTGTGGATGGGTGCGCGGATGACGACGCGGAAGTAGCTGCGTTCGACCGCGGAGGAATCGTCAAGGCCGGATTGGGGCTGCGTCGTCGGGGCTGGCGAGTCTTTCATGTTCGTCCTCTCCCGCTCAGGCGGCGTCGTAGGCTTTGCGCAGCCACGACTTCAGTTCGGCGTCGACGTCTTTCTTGCTGGTGACGCGGACGCGGTGGCTGACCATGGCGTTAAAGCTCCCCGAGGCCTCGAGCCGGCCGGAGGGCGCCGTGCCCTTGAGATTGATGCCGACGTCGACCCGGTCCTTGGTGGAGGCCTGGATCAGGGCGAACTGCTTGCTGCGCCGGAGGCTCACATAGGTCTTTTTCGGAGCGATCTCGACGTCCTTGCCGAAGGGCTTCACGGCCTTGACGAGGTCGTCGTAGATGGGCTTCAGCCCGGCCTTGGGGCCCTGGTACTGGGCCGCCACCAGGTCCGTCTCGCCGCCGGCCCCACCGGCGGCGCTGTTGCGGTGCATGTGGGCGATCAGGTTGGCGAAACCGTGGGTGACGCCATGTTCGGTCTTGAGCCACTTGACGATCTCGCCGTGCTTTTCGAATTTCTGCTTCGACAGCAGCTTGAGCCACTGGTCCAGCGACTTGCCGGTCTTCTGCGGCAGGTTGTTGATCATGGTTTGGGTTGCTGCATCTGGTGAATTAGTGGCCACGGTCTTCCCCCTCTATGGTTGTCTGCTCTCTACCCGGCGCTTGAACTCGGTCAGGCGTCCGGCCCACAGGGCGCTGTACTCGGTGGTCCAGCGCTCGTGGATCATCTGTATCGGGACTGCATTGAAGTACAGGCGTCGCGTCCGGCCCTGCTTTTCGGAGATCAGCAGGTCGGCTTTCTCCAGCACGTTGATGTGTTTCATGACGGCGATGCGGCTGACGTCGAAGTGGCGGCAGACGTCCATGACGCTGCAGCCGGGCTTGTCGCGGACGATGTCGAGGATCTGTCGCCGCGATGCCGAGGCCAGGGCCTGAAACAGCATGTCCATGGATTTCGGTGTCATACGTAACTGGATGGTTACCTATTGGCTCGATCCTGTCAAGTCCGGTCTGCACCGAATTAGGGTCAGAGAGCGATTTGCTCTACATTAACGAGCCTCGACCGCTGATCCCCGTACCACGACGCCAAGGCCAACTTATGCCCGGACGACCGACAGCGTTATCACCGTTCCCGGGACGGCCCCGGGACAGGAAAGGCCCGGGATGACGTCTCGCAACATGCTGGATACAAAGCGGGGTCGCCTGACCACCTTCGGGATTCTCTATATCTGCGAGGGTGTGCCGCTGGGTTTCGCCGCCGTCGCCATGGCGGCCTACATGCGGCGGCAGGGCGTGGACGTCGCCCAGGTGGGCGCCTTCGTCGGTGCGTTCTATCTGCCCTGGGCGTTCAAGTGGTCCTGGGCGCCGCTGGTGGACCTCATCGGGCTGAAGCGCTTCGGCGGCCGCAAGGCCTGGATCGTGATCTGCCAGTCCCTGATGATCGTCACCCTCTATGTCGTCTCCCAGGTGGACTATTCGCAGCATTTCGATCTGCTGATCGCCATGGTGATCGTCCACAATGTGTTCGCTGCGACCTGCGACGTGGCGATCGATTCCCTGGCGGTCAACGCCCTGCGTCCGGAGGAACGCGGGCAGGGCAATGGCTTTATGTTTGCCGGCGCCTATATCGGCCAGGGTCTCGGCGGGGGCGGCGCGATTTTTGTCTCCGGGATGTATGGCTTCGACGTCTCCTTCCTATACGTCAGCCTGTTGCTCGGGCTGGTCCTGGCCTTCGTGGTATTTTTCGTGCGGGACCCGGCCCTTGCATCCGTGGTCACCGAGAAATCGTCGGAGGTCTGGAACAAGTTCAAGGCGTCTGTGGCGGGGTTCGCCCGCGAGTTGCAGGTAGGGTTCTTCAAGTCCGGCAAGGGGCCCCTGATTGGCGTCGCCTTTGCGCTCATGCCGTTCGGCGCCATGGCCCTCGCCAACGCCGTGTCGACCACGTTGCAGGTCGATATCGGCATGACCAACGACCAGATCGCCCAGCTCAACATCTACAGTACGGCGATTTCCGGCCTCGGCTGCATTGTCGGTGGATGGCTGGCCGACAAGCTGGGCAAGCGCAAGATGCTCGCTCTCTATTACGCGCTCACAACCGTGCCGACGCTGTATGTGGCGGTCAAGCTGGGCGGTGGGACCGGCACCGCCGGCATCACCATCCCCGAGTTCTTCGCGGCGGCTATGGCCTTCTATCTGTTCATGGGCATGCACTACGGCACCAGCGCCGCGATCTTCATGGGGCTGACCAATCCCGCGATCGCCGCCACCCAGTTCACCGGGTTCATGGCGCTGAGGAACCTGGCGATCTCCTATACGAACGCATGGGAGGGGGCCGCGGTCGACACCTGGGGCTACAGCACGCTGCTCTATGCCGATGCCCTTATCGCCGTCGTGCCGATACTGCTGATCCCGTTCCTGGCCGAGCGCAAGCCGGCGGGGACGCCGCCGTCGATGGGAGCACCGCTGCCGGAGGCGAGCTGACCCCAGTTTTCGATCTCCGCCGCTTCTCGTCCGCGTCGCTTACGGTCCTGCCGCCCGCTTCGCGACGGGATTCGACGGAGGCCAGGAGAATCCGGCCTCCTTCAGGCGCTTTGCAAACACGGGCGTGGCTTCGAGATCGAAGGGCGCCCCGCACATGCATTCCATGGTGGCCCCCGCCAGCATCAGTTGCCCGGCCGGGATACTATCGAACCAGGCGGCCGCCTCATTGGCGGCCTTGCGATTGCCTGAGACGGCGTTCACTTCGATGGCCAGGAATCGGCGGGTCCAGCCTCGGGCTTTTTCCAGCATCCGCGCCGCTGCCTCCCTGGCGACTGCCATGTCGCCCGACGCCGCGGCCACCGAGGTCAGCAGTAGATCCCGGTTCCAGCCGTCGTAGCCTTCCACCCTGGCCCTGGCTTCGTCGATGCGGCCCAGCGCCAGAAGCGCAACGGTGATCATGCTCTGCAGGAAGGGCTGCTCCGGCTCTATCTCCAGTCCTCGCATGCTGAGCTGAAGCGCCAGTTCCGGCTGTCCGGACCACATTGCCGACTGAGCCGCCGAGTAGTACGGATAAAAATTCAGCGGATCACACTCGATTTCGCGGAGCCTGAAGTCGAGGGATTTTTCCGCGTATGCGAAAGGCGGAATCACTTCGATCCAGACCGGCTCCACGCACTTCTCCGCGGAGAGCGCGGCCTCGACTCGTTCGGGCAATGGGCCCCAGTTGGACGAGGCGAGCGTGCGATCGACGTCGATCATGGCCTTTTCCGCGTTGCCGCGGGCGTACTCGCTGGCGGAAGCGAGGTCACTGATGTAGCGCTCGTAAGCGGCTTTCCGTTCGTCGTCCGAGATGGCGTCCGTCGTGGTCCGGTGGGCATACAGGTCGCTCCGGAGGAAATAGGCGTTGGCGAACCGGGGCTCCCGCCGGATCGCTTCGGTGAACCAATCTCCGGCCTCGGCCATCATGTCCAGGTTGACCTCGTCCACGTGAGCCTCCATGAACTTGGCCCGGCCCTTCTGGAAGGCGATGAAAGCTTCCACGTCCCGCACGCCTGCGTCCTGCATCTGCTGGCGCTGGGTGTCGTCCATCACGACGCCCAGGGCACGGGTCACGCTCTCGGCAATGTCGGTCTGAACTTCGAAGATGTCGTCCAGGGTACGGTCGTAGGTCTCGGACCAGAGGTGGTAGCCGTCGGAGGCCCGGATCAATTGCGCGGTGATGCGGGCACGATCCCCCGACCGCCTGACGCTGCCCTCGAGGACGTGAGCGGCGTTGAGCGCCTCGCCCACTTCCCGCACGTCCATGTTCTTCCCCTTGAACTGGAAGGACGAGGTTCGCGCGGTGACCTGCAGGTCGGGGATGCCGGCGAGGAAGTTCAGGATCTCCTCGGACAAGCCATCGGCGAAATATTCATTCTCCTCATCGCCGCTCATGTTCACGAACGGAAGCACGGCGATGGACTGTTCCGGTACCGGCGCGAATTTCTCCGCCACCAGCTGGCTGGGATCTACCGTCTGCTCACCCGGAGCATCCTCGACGGCGGCTGTCTGTGCGGGCGCCTCCCGTTCGGGGATCAGCCGGTCCACCGCCACCGATCCGATGGCCAGCACCAGTAGCACGGCGATCAGGATGTTGATCTTCCGGCCGGTGTGGGGGGTGATCGAGCGGGAGCGATCCACGTCCTTTTCCCGTTTCAGCCCTTCCGGCGTCATTTCGAAGACCCAGGAGAAGATGAGGGCGAAGGGGAAGCCGAGGATCAGCAGGGCCAGGACCAGCCGGAGCCAGGATGCGGGCAGCTCCATCGCCTCGAACAGCAGGTCCGCCACCTGCAGCGTCAGCCAGGCGGCGACCCCGTAGAGCAGGGCGACCCTGATGACGTTGCGGCGCTTGAGTTCCTCGAATAACGACATGCGGAGACGGGGTCCATCTGAAACGGTGGCCCGATCATGAAACAAGGGGCCCCGTTTGTCGATTCGGGGCTGCCGGTTGGCCTGCCCGCGAGGCCTTTCAGGCCGTGCTGCCGGAAGCCGGCGGCGATGCTATGCTGCCGGTCATTCTGCCAATCCTCGCGATCCCGAACGGAGAACGTCCGATGGCCATCGACGCGCCCCTGTATACCGGCGCCCCCACGTTCCTGCGGCTGCCGCCGTGCACCGATGTGGCCGGGTCACGGGCCGAGGCCCTGGTCCTGGGCGCGCCCTTCGACCTGGCGACGACCGGCAGGGCCGGCACCCGGTCCGGTCCCCTCGGAATCCGTAACGCCTCGGCCCACCTGGCTTGGGAAGAGGAGCGCTGGCCCTGGGATTTCAACCTCTCTCGGGAACTGCGGGTGGAGGATGCCGGTGATGTGTCGGTACCCACGGGCGACCCGGCGGGATTCACGCGCCGCCTCGAGCAGGAGGCCGGCAGGATCGTCGATGCGGGCAAGACCCTGGTGACCCTCGGCGGCGACCACTACGTGACCCTGCCGTTGCTGCGTGCCCATACCCAGCGGCACGGGTCGCTGGCCCTGATCCACTTCGACGCCCATACCGATACCTATGGCGAAGGCGGCGAGTTCGATCACGGCACCATGTTCAAGCGGGCGGATGACGAAGGCCTCCTCCAGGCGGATCGCTCGGTCCAGGTCGGCATCCGCACCCACTACACCCGGGACGGGCATCCCTTCGAGGTCCTCGACGCCGCCTGGGCCAACGAACATGGCGCCGCCGATAGCGTGGCGCGGATCCGTGAGCGGGTGGGATCGGCACCCGCCTACCTGAGCTTCGACATCGACTGCCTGGATCCGGCCTTCGCCCCGGGGACGGGGACGCCGGTGGCCGGCGGGCTCAGCTCGGACCGGGCGCTGGCCATCGTCCGCGGGCTGGCGGGCCTAAACATCATCGGTTTCGACGTGGTTGAAGTGGCGCCCGCGTTCGATCACGCGGAGCTGACCTCCCTGGCCGGCGCCACCCTGGCGCTGGAGTTCCTCCACGTGCTGGCGGCCGGCCGGCGGGATGCGGGCTGACCGCGACACCCGGCAGGATCTGACAGACGCGGTCCCCGCCCGGCAGCGGGAACTGCCGACCTTCTATTACCACCAGCATTTTCTGGAGTTGCTGGATTTTGTCGCCGGACACTATGGGCACGTCCTGGACGAAAGGGACACGCGCCTGATCGGCGAATTCCGGGCCCTCGACCGGCCCGCCCGGTGCCTCTATGTGCGCCTGGTGAACCGCAAGGGCCGCATCTTTGCGATCAACAAGCTGCGTTACCCAGAGATCGGAGATCTCGGCGGACCGCTGGCGGCCCTGGGCGCCGGCGGCTGGGTCGGCTCGCCGGGACCGGACCTGCTCGAGGACGTGCTCGGGTTCCTCACCAAGACCGAGATCCTCGGCGCCATCGCCCCTCACTTCCCCGGCATTGCTCGATCCATGAAGAAGGACGAGCTTACCGGTTTCGTACTCGAGCACTGCGCAGCCGACCGGTTCATCGGCAGCGTCGACCTGCGGCGTCTGCTGGTTCAGCGCCGCACGGCATGGGTGCAGTTCCTGCTGTTCCTGTACTTTGGCGAGATGCGGGATGGCCTGTCCCGATTCACCCTCAGAGACCTGGGGCTGGTTCGGACCCACTCCTTTACCGATGCCTACGAGCCCCGCTTCGCCGACCGGGGGGAGGCGGTCGAGACCTACCGCTTTGCGGAGCTGCTGAGACGCTTCGAACGCGGCAGCGAACGGCAGCGGGAACGGATCGCGGATGCCGCCGACCAGTGGCCCGACCCCCAGTTCGAGGCAGCTGCCACCCTCCGGGACCGGCTCGCCTATGCCGCCGGGAGGGATCGCGAGAGAGCCGGGGACGCCGAGCGGGCCATGGCGATTTACCGTCGGGGAGACTCGGCCCGCTGCGGCGAGCGTCTCGTCCGACTGTTGTTCGCCGCCGGCCGGCGGGAGGAGGCCAGGGAGTGCCTCGAGTCTATCCTCGACGGCCCGCGCAGCGACGAGGAATGGCTGTTCGCCAGCGACCTCTACCAGCGAAAGTTCGGTGCCAAGCGGACCTCCCCGCTGACCGACGTACTCCGGGCCGCGGAGACCCTTGACCTGGACGAGGCCCATATCGGGTCACCGGAGCGGGCCGCCATCGCACACTTCCAGGACCTGGGCCACCAGGCGTTCCGGGCGGAGAACACCCTGTGGCGTTCGCTGTTCGGGTTGCTGTTCTGGGATGAGCTTTTTGCAGGCGACAACGCCGCGCTACACTCCCCGTTCGAGGCGCTGCCCTCCACGCTGACCGACGGCACGTTCCATGGCGCTCACGCCCGGGCCATCGATGACCGGCTTGCCGGCCTCGCCGATGTGGCCGGGACGAAGCGCCGCCTGCTCAAGGCGATCACCGCTCATTTCGGCACTCCCAACGGCGTGTTCCGGTGGCGCCGGTCGACGGCGGAGGCGCTGTTCGCCTTGCTGGACAGTGCGGACCCGTTGGCGCTGGCCGGTATGCTCCGCCACATGTGCCGCGACTACCTCCGGACCCGGTACGGGTTCCCGGACCTGCTGGTCGTGGACCCGTCAGGGGCGCGGTTCGTGGAAATCAAGGCCGAGGGTGACCAGCTCCGACGCAACCAACTCACCCGGCTCCGACAGATGCGGGCGGCCGGTCTCCGGGCCGACGTGGTCCGTGTCCGCTGGGTCCTGGATCCGCAGCAGGCGTACGTTGTCGTGGATGTCGAAACGACCGGCGGCAGCGGCGAGCAGCACCGGATGACGGAACTGGCGGCGGTCAAGGTGCGGGACGGGCGGATCGTCGACCGTTTCCAGACCCTGCTCAACCCCCAGCGCCCGATCCCGCCCAATATCACGCGCCTGACCGGGATCAGCGATGCGATGGTGGCCGACGCGCCCCTGTTCGCCGACGTGGCAGGGGAGTTCGAGGCGTTCATGGAGGGGTCGATCTTCGTCGCCCACAACGTCAGCTTCGACTACGGCTTCGTCTCCCGGGAGTTCACCCGCATCGGCCGTGGTTTCCGCTACCCGAAGCTCTGCACCTGTTCGTCCATGCGCAAGTTCTACCCGGGCCTGCCGTCCTACAGCCTCGGTGAATTGTGCCGGCAATTCGGGATCCCGCTCAGGCAGCATCATCGGGCCATGTGCGATGCCGAGGCCGCGGCGGAATTATTGTTCATGATCAACGAAAAGCGCGCCGATGCCCTGGCCGGGTGATGAACCGTCCCCGACTCGGGATTATGTCAAACGCAACTGGATAATCCGCGCCGTTTCCCATCAGGCGACGATTCCCGGATCTTGAAGAGCGTGTCTGCCGGCGAAGGATTTCCGCGGCGCTACCGTCAACCTATCAGATGGGTCGTTGCGTCCCGATCGAGGGAGCAGGCGATCAGCGAGCGATTCTGTTCGCGTGATGCGGCCCGCTTGGAGAGGAGGAAATCGACCATGTGGAACATCAAGAACACGCCCCGGTTGCCGTGGGTCGCAGGGACCTGTGTTGTGCTTGGGGGGCTGGCATCGGGAGCCGTGGGGGCCACGGAGCCTTGCGACGACTTTGGCGAATGTAAGGTCCTGATCGAGATCAATTCATCCGACGGAGACATCGGCTTCCATTTCTTGATGGACGGCGATGATCTCAATGCGGCGCGGATTTTCGATCCCGATGGCACCAAGGTCTTTCAGTACGCCGTCAAGGGGCCACTGGCGGAACAGAAGCTGACGGAGACGTTTGCCGAGAGCGCCGAACCGCTGTGCTGGATGGACCCCGACGCAGACCCGGATGACCTGGAAGACGTGGTGACGCTGGAGGAGTTCCTGGAGCGCTGGGCCGAGGGTACCTATCGGTTCTGGGGCCGCAATGAAGGGGGAGAGAGGTCGCACGGCGAGACGGAGCTTACCTACCTGCTTCCCGCGGCACCCGTTGACCTGGATTTTGACGGCGCCCAGATCACCTGGTCGGCAGGCGACGACCTTGGACACTGCGCCTCTTATGACGATCTGAATGCCCTCGTGGCCGACGGGACGCTTCCGGAGCATCCGATGAACGTCACCGTCGACGAGTTCGAGGCGGTGCTCGAACCCGACGTGGAAGATGGCGATCCTCTCGGTGGCCTGAAGTACGCGATCCGGGTGCCTGGTGACATCGTGATCAAGGCCGTCTCGGTCCCCGCCGAATATCTCGCGTCGCTGCCGGAGGACACGCCCGTCAAGATCGAAGTGTGCGCGATCGGAGGCGAGGACAACGGCACCTGCGCGGAAGCTGACGGCTTCTGCGCCAACGAAGACGAAGGCTGTGAAGACGACTAGATAAGTCCGTGACGGAGCGGTCGTATACGGCCGACGAGAAGCGTGCCGAGACAATGGCCGGGAGCAGATTGTCCCCGGTCAGGCGGGGGCTGCGTACTGGATTTGGTCGTGCCGGTTTCAGCTCCGTAGCGACCCTGGGAATATCGACTGGCCACAGGGGTGGACGCAGGTCGCATTGACGCCGTCCGTCAACTGAAGTGCACTGTCCCGGTGAATCGCGCTCGCCCCGGATCCGGTCGCCCGTCATCGGCGCGCACCCTCGCGCTGACAGGCGTGACCATGCTCGCTTTCGCAGCGAATCCACTTCTGTGTCGCATGGCGATGGGGACCGCAGAGATCGACCCTGCCAGTTTCGCGACCATCAGGGTCGTTTCGGGGGCCCTGATCCTGGGCATTTTGGTCATGCCCCGCTGGCTGACCCACGGCCGGCCGACGGTGGACTGGCGCGCGGTCACCATGCTGTTCGCCTACATGATCCTGTTCGCGTTTGCGTACGTGTCCCTCAGCGTCGGGACTGGCGCACTGATCCTTTTCGGGGCGGTGCTGCTCACGATGTTCGCTGTCGCCGTTGCTAGACGAGAGCGCTTCCCGGCCTGGTCGTGGGTCGGGCTGGCGGTGGCCTGCACCGGCCTCGTCTACCTGGTCGCGCCGGGCGTCACCGCGCCGGATCCCGTCGGTGCGCTGCTGATGGCTGCCGCCGGCGTGGCATGGGGGTCCTATTCATTGCTCGGCCAGGCGGCGGCCGATCCCTTGGGCGATACCGCCAACAATTTCCTGTTGGCGGTGCCCCTGGCCATAGGCGTCAGTCTGTTCTTCCTCGGGGATTTGCACCTGTCCTGGCGAGGTGTGGTGCTGGCCGTTACCTCGGGCGCGGTGGCCTCGGGTCTCGGTTACGCCGTCTGGTATGCCGCGCTGGCAGGCCTCACGGCGACGCGTGCCGCGACGGTGCAGTTATCCGTCCCCGTGATCGCCGCGTTCGGGGGCGTCCTTTTCCTGTCCGAGCAGATCACGCTGCGGCTGCTGGTCTCCTCCACCGCCGTCCTCGGCGGTATCGCCCTGGCGCTGTCGCAGCGGGCCGGATTGGAGGAAAGCTACCCGGCCCCGGGACTCGAATAGTCAGGCGGCATCGCGATTCGGACGCGACGGGTCCAGGGGCCAGTGGCAGCTCGAGGCTCCTGCCGGGGCGACGCGATGTCTGTCACGGCATCCGGGGTCCGGGTCAGCCGCCCAGCGCCTTCTCCTTCGCCTCGTTCCTCGCTTCCTCCCGGGCCTCCAGTGTCACGTAGGCCAGGTAGTACTTGTAGACATTGGCGACATACTGGACGGTTTCACGCCCGATCTTGCCGGCTGCGACGACCTCCACGTTGTCGAACCACCGGTCCGGGTCCAGCCCGCGGGCGGCTGCTTCCTTGCGCAGTCGCGCCACCTTCGCCGGGCCGGCATTGTAGGACGCCAGGGCGAACAGCTCCCGCTGGATGCCCGTCATCCCGGGGTCATCGTAGTAACGATCCATCATCCACTTCATGTATTTTGCGCCGGCGTGGATGTTGTCTTCCAGTCCCGCGATATCGGGCATCCCGACGTTCTTGTCGTTGGCGGTGGAAGGCAGCATCTGCATGACGCCGACCGCGCCCGCACGGCTGCGCTTGGAATTGTCGAGCCGCGACTCCTGGTAGGCCTGCGCCATGAGCAGGAGTGGATCGAGGCCGTAGCGTTCGCCATATTTCCGGAACAGATTGACCATGGACCGGTAGCGTTTCAGGCTTTTCCGGTCCTGCGCGTTGTCCACCCACTGCGTGTCTTTCAGATACCGTTTCAGGAGCACGTTGCCGACGAGGGTCCCCTGGCGGCTGGTCTTGAGGAAATTGTTGACCATCGCCGCAAGCTCCGGGCTGTTCTTCCTGAATGCCCAGGCGATCTGACCGCCGCTGTTGATCGCGATATCGCCATGGATCTTGAGCTTACCGAGAACCTGGGCGTAAAGCTCCGCCAGGGAATTGTCGACGATGGTCGCCGGCACGAGGCCCGCATTGACCATCTCGAGGATGTCGCCTACTTCGAGGAGTTCGTCAGTGGGTTGGATCTTCACGGGGGCGAGACCACGTTCCCTGAAGTCCCGGTTGAGATTCGCGAGGTGCTCCGCGTAGCTGCTGGATTTCCGCACGTAGACCTCCCGACCGGCAAGATCGTCGATCGTCCGTATGGGCTTGCTGCCGGGGCCGGTCACCAGGATTTCGGAAACGTCGCGGATCACCGGAATGGAGAAGTCCACCACGGCCTCGCGCTCCGGCGTGATCGTCAGCTGGGCCATCGCCAGGTCACCCTGTCCGCCAGCGAGACGCGGCAGCACCTCGTCACGCCCCACCGGCAGGATCACCACATGCACCCGGACATGGCGTTTCTCCAGCTTCTTGTTAAGGTAGTCCTCAAACCGGCGCGCCATCTCGAAGACGACACCCCGTTGCCGGCCCCGATCCACGAAGTAGAGTACCGGGCTGTTGACTGTCAGCACCCTGATGTAGCGGCGCTCGATCATGCCATCGAGATCGCCTTTCCATGGTTTCAGCAAGGGCGCCAGCGCCTCGTTGGATAGGACGTCGTCCGCTCCGCCTCCTTCCTCCCTGGAGCAGGCGGCACACAGTATCGCGACAGTCGCCAGCAAGGCACGCCCGATGGGTGCGCCGGTCCCGCCCCGCCTAAGCGGCCGGCGGTACATCGAACTCGATGGCGTCCACCTGGGTATCGGAGACTCCGGCCCGCTCCAGCAGCGGCACCCACCTGGGGTCGTCATGCAGCGGTTTCAGATAGGGCTCCGTCCTGACACTGGCCAGGGGCTGCCCTTCGTCCAGGGCCCGGTTCAGCCAGTCGAAGGCCTCGTTGATCTCGCCGCGCCACGCGCGGACGGTCGCGATGAGATAGGCCGCCTCGGAAGCATAGCGATCCTCCAGCAGGAGCAGGGTCTGGTCAGATGCGACCCGGTCGTCCATGTCCCAGTAGGCCATGGAGACGTAGGTCAGCCTGGCCTGTTCGTTCTCCATGGGCTCTGCAATGACGACAGCCCGCTCTGGCTGACCACGGAGCACCAGAATGCCGGCGAGGTTACCCGCGGAGAAACTGCTATCGGGATTGAGTTCGACGGCGGTTTCCGCTGCCGCCTGGGCCTCTTTGAGCCGGCCCGTTCTGGCCAGCTGATCCGCGAGATTGCTGTACGTGACGGAGCTGACGGGGTTGACCTCGATACTCCTCTCCGTCAGACGCAATGCATCCTGCAGACGGCCAAGCTTGACGGCCAGCACCGCACTGTTCGCCAGGATCCCACCGTCGTTCGGCAGCAGTTGGAGGGCCTGCTGGAAGTGCAGTGCCGCGAGGGGGAAGTCGCGTTCGAAGACCATGGCGATCCATGCCCGGGCGGAATGGGCGAACGGATAGCCCGGGTCGATCGCCAGGGCGCGACTCACGGCTGCGCCTGCCAGGGCATAAGTCTCGGCGGCCGGACGCAGCCCGCCGTGGGTTTGGTTGATATAGGACGAGGCCAGCAGAGTCCACGCCGGCGCATAGTCGGGATCGATTCCCAGCGCCTCCTGGAGATGCTCGATCGCCCGTTCGAGTCCGTGGGACGTGCGCTGGCGGTACAGATGCAGGGCCTGGAGATACAGGGTGTAGGCAGCGGGATCGGCCGGGGTCGGCGTGGGTAGTTGGCCCAACACCCTGACCCTCAGCGCCGGGACCACGGCCCGGGCGATTTCGTCCTGGATGGCAAGAATGTCGCCAAGCGCCCGATCGTAGGTCTGGGACCAGAGGTGTGTCTCGCTGGGCGCGTCGATCAACTGGGCGGTGATCCGCAGCCGTTCCCCCGACTTTCGCACGGAACCCTCGAGCACATAATCGACGTCCAGTTCTCGTGCCAGGTCCGCGAGCTTTACGTCCCTGCCCTTGAAGGCAAAAGAGGAGGATCGCGAGATGACCCGCAGCTCCGGGATTCCCGCCAGCAGGTTGAGGACCTCCTCGGCGATACCGTCGGACAGGTAATCCTGGTCGGGGTCGGAACTCATATTGACGAACGGCAGCACGGCAATGGAATTGTCGGCACGGGACCCCAGCACGGTCTGGTCGCGGGTGACGCGTGCGACGGATTCGGCCAGTTCCGCGTCCCGGGCCGGTTCGAGGATGAACTTGTCGAAGGCGAAATAGCCCAACGC
This sequence comes from Gammaproteobacteria bacterium, assembly GCA_024640085.1. Lineage (GTDB taxonomy): Bacteria > Pseudomonadota > Gammaproteobacteria > Steroidobacterales > XN24 > JAHEFR01. The sequence continues at coordinate 6,800 of JAHEFR010000015.1, read as the reverse complement.
CAGGGCGAGTACGACCATGATGACCCGGTCAAGCCGCCGGCTCATGCGGCGGGTCGCCGTCGAAGTCCGGTCGACCTCGCTGTCTCGTTTGAGTCCCTCCGGCGTCAGCTCGAATGCCCAGGCGAAGACGAGGACCGGCAGGAAACCGCTGGCGAGGACGATGACCACGACTCGGACGGCGGCATCACCGAAGCCGAAGGCGGGGAAGATCGTCTCCACCACCTGCACGATCAGCCATGCGGCCACCAGGTAGGCGGCGGCGATGCGGATCACGTTGCGGCGCTTGAGTTCCTCGATGAACGACATCGTGGTAACGGGCTCCCTTCGCTACGGAGAGCATGGTCGAACACGATGGTTTTGTCGATTCTGGCCCGCTTCAACGCAACAACGACGCCATGCGCGGGATCGTGCAGCGCCGGCGGCGGGCTGGACCAGCCAATCCGCTGCAATTCCCGGGGATCGGGGATGCCGGTGTCAGTGTCTGTGCTGCTCGCGCCGACTTTCTATACGGGCCCTGGCTTTCTCGGCCCATCCGTATCCAGGGAATTGCTCCAGCATGCGGTCAAGGGTCGCGATCGCCTCGTCGTCCTGCCCGCCCTCCACCAGGCAGAGGATGAGGAACTTCATCACGTTGATGTTTCCGGGATATTCAGCGTCGGTCCACCGGAGGACACCGATGGCGAGATCGCGCTGGCCTTCGCTGTGATACCGCATCGCTTCGACGGTGAGGTCACGGACAAAATACTTCTTCCTGAGATCGGGATGGTGGTCGAGCTTCAGGTCGGGCGGCGGCGGTCTCCCGGTCCTCGATCCCCGGTAATTCCAGCTTTCGTCCAGTGTCATGTAATCGAGCCCGAACTGGTTCACCTCCGGGCTGAACAACTGGACCATGCTGATCTGGTCCATGAACAGCAGCTTGCGGCGCACGTCGGGATCGTCGATGTGGGCCATGCACTCGATCCGTGATTCGTCCTCGCTCCGGGCGAGACTGAAGTGTTCCGCCGTAAGATCCGCCCATGCCTGGAATAGCTGCCGGACTTTGGCGACATTGCGATATAGGACGAAGCCCACGTTGAACATGGGTGAGCCATAGAGGCGGCGGCTGTAACTGTTGTCCTCGCCGCACTCCACGATCGCCAGGTCCTTGTCATCCAGGATCGAAAAGGCCGACCCGATGGCCGCGTCGCGCACCCTGGTGTCCGAATCCAGGTGAAGCGTGTATTCGTAGGGAGACTGGGGCAGGCAGAGGATGCGGTCGAGCTGGCCTTCGGACCAGGATCGATTGAAGTCCTCGATGGTATCGACGGGGACCACGTTATCGAAACACGGCGCCGTCGCGAAAGCCGAATCGACGAGGTTTGTGAACAGCGTGATCGGTATATCGGGCGCGAGCATCTTCGCGCTGCCTGCAGACAGGAAGGCTTCGGCCACGTAGCGCTCCTGCTTCGTGGCGACGTAAACGATGCCCTTGCTTATGTCATCCATGGTCCCGACGTTCCTCTCGCTGCGTGCGCATATTGCCCGTGACGGCTGGCCCGTTTCTACCCCTCGCCTGCCATTCCGTCACCGTATGAACTTACCAGGTCGAGTGGCGGACATTCGTGACAGATGGCGTCAATTAGAGAATGGATCGAACGAGTAGTCCTTGAGCTGAAGGAGTTCCTGCGGTGTCAGGAGCAGGCCCCGGTTCGCCAAGTCACGATGCTGAGCGGCATTCCTCGCCTCCATCTCAGCGATCAGCTCGTTGAACTGGGGCTCATCCCGAAGGCTGTCGAAATTGGGAAAATATTCCAGGCACCACACGCAGGTTTGACCATCCTGCATTGCCCCATGCAACGCTTCCACAGCCCGCTCTGAGTCCCCGCTGAGGGCATATGTCATTGCCTGGACGACTTTCAGATGAACCACCGATCCGATGATGACGCCGGCAGCAAGCTGGGCGTCCGTCATCGTCCTGATATCGCGGATCAATCCCTCCGCGCGTGCATCGTTACCGCTACGGCGCATCAGCAGCGCGTAGTCGGTGTACCACCGCCACGGTAGATCGGCATCGAACTGGTCCGGGTCCAGGCCCAGCTCGGAGAATCCTTGCTGGTAAAGGGTCAGTGCGCGATCGAAGTCGTTACTGAATCGCATCACCCAGAAGGCCAGGTCCTGGGCCGAAATCTCGCCACGCTGGAAGGCGGCGGACTGCAGTTGCAATGCTTCGTCGGGCCGCCCTGTCAGGAACGTGAGGATAGCTTCGTCAGGCTCGACGTAGGTCCAGTGCGCCTGCCGCTTCAGCTCCTCCTGCCAGGTCTCGGCCAACTCCAGTTCCCCGAGATCCGCGAGGGTCCAGAAAATCGCGCCGAAATTCCACTGGGTTGGGTCTGCCAGATAGCCCTGGTAGAAACTCTGTAGCGCCAGGTCCAGATGCCCGGTCTGGCGGTGAATCATCCCCGCCAGCATGAATGACATGCCATCGGTCGGATCGATCTTCAGTCGTTGCCGGGCTGCACTCAGTGCGCTCTTGATACGCCCGAACTTCAGATTCGCAATGGCGAGGTGATAATGGATGGATGGGTCAAGCGGATCGAGATGGTAGGCCCTCTCGACGAGGGCGAGATAGCGAGCTGGATCGACGTTGCTGTACGACCTGCCCAGCCATCGGTAGGCCGTGGCGTTATTGGGGTTGCTGGCAATCGCTTCCTCCAGGGCTTGCCTCGCTTCCTCGGTCCTTCCCAGATTGGTCCACAAAAGGCCCAGTGCCGACAGTGCGTCCGAATTTCCCGGGTCCAGTTCGAGCGCACGATTAGCCTCCGCCTCGATCCGTTCGCCGTAATTGCCCTCCCAGTCCCAGATTTGCGCCAGAGCCAGACTCGCATGGGCAGGGGCATAGTCCGGATCCAGATCGATGGCTCGCTCGAAGAGTTCCACGGCGTGGCTAGGATCGCCAGGGCCACGCCGCGCCAGACGCAGGAGACCCTGGAGGTAGAGTTCATACGCATCGGTGTCGGTCGGAGTTGACACAGCGGCCGTCAGCAGGCGGACCTTCAGTTCCTGGACCACGCGCGCCGATATCTGGTCCTGGATCGCGAAGACATCATCCAGCTCGCGGTCGTAAGTTTCGGACCACAAATGCGTGTCGGAGCGTGCCTCGATCAGCTGTGCCGTGATACGGACGGTTTTCCCCTGTTTCCGCACGGAGCCTTCGAGGACGTAGCCCACGTCCAGCTGCCGTCCCAGTTCCGGGACACTCAGGCCCGAATCTCGCAGGCTGAATGAAGAGGACCGAGAGATCACCCGGAGCCCGTCGTACTTCGCGAGCAGATTCAGCAGCTCCTCGGAAATACCGTCCGACAGGTACTGTTGGTCACCCTCGAGCGAGAGGTCGGCGAACGGCAACACGGCAATCGATTTGTCGCCGTAAGACTCGATGATGGCTTCGGTGCGCCCCTCCTGACGGGCCTCCTCGGTGGCCGTGGCAAGCTCCTGTGCCTGTCGTTCCGGAGATAGGACGAACTTGTCTATGGCGAAATAGCCCAGCGCCAGAGCCAGGGTCACCATGACCAAGCGGTCGAGTCGTTGGGTCATCCGCCGCGTCACGGGCGACGCTCGGTCGACCTCGCTGTCGCGCTTGAATCCCTCCGGGGTGAGCTCGAATGCCCAGGCGAAGATCAGCGAGGGGATGAAGCCGACCGCCGCGAGGATGATGACGAAACGGATCGCCGCTTCTCCGAGGCCGAAGGCGGGGAAAGTGGTTTCTGCGATCTGGATGACGAGCCAGGATATCGCCGCGTAGGCGGCTCCCACGCGGAAGACGTTGCGTCGCTCCAGTTCGGTGAACAGCGACATGGCTGTACCGGCCTCCCCCCGTCACCGGGAGAATGGCCCATTGCGCTGCTCATGTCGATTTGCAGAGCCGCAAACGGGATAGCTGAAATGGAAACCCCTGCGGCTCAATGGTCGCAGGGCCGCCTCATCGATCAGGCGCTGCTTTCAGCTGGCGGTGGCGGGAGCAGGCTCGCCGTCTGGCGCGTTGTCGGCGGGCTCGGCCGCCGGATGCACGCCCGGTCCGCCGCTTCCCACCTCGAACTTGAGCTGGATCTTGCCGTCAGCCGTCGGCTCCACTGTGGTGACGTCGGTCTGGCCGAGTTGGCCCGGTGCGATGCCGGCTGTATTGACCAGGTAATCGGTGATGGCCTGCCCGCGTTCCCTCGCGAGGGCCACCAGTTCGGCGGTATCGACGATCTCATTTTCCCGGAGGCTGCGAGTCAGCGCGGCCATATATGCCTCCTCGTCGAGTTGGGGCTTGCCACCGGTGTCCTCCGTGGCGCGGGTGTTGGCGGCCTCCAGGTTGTCCAGTTCCGTCTTGGAGAATTCCTCGATGTAGATATCTTCCAGAGCGACACGCTCGGGAGTGGCGCCACCGCGAGACTTTATATTCGGCAGCCGTTCGTCCACTTGCCGCTGGAGTTTCTGTGCCTGCAGGGCTTGCTTGTCAGTAGACGCCGAGTACGCGCTGGGAACCTTCAGCACCAGCTGCGGCCGCTTGCCAATGGCCTCGGCGATCGTGTCGAGATCCGTAGTCTCGGTCGGTGATAGAACGGCGCTGCCCGGATCGAACTCGATGAACTCGAGTTGCTCGCCTTTCCCTCCGCCCGGGATGAGCGCGCCGAGCAGCTTGAACGGGGCGGTGACCGCCTTGACCAGGATGCCCACGAATGCCTTCCAGACGACGGCGCCGTAATGGAATTCCGGGTCGTTGAGATCACCGGTAATCGGCAGGTCGAGATCGATCTGGCCGTTGGAATCCTGCAGCAGCGCGATGGCCAGATCGAGCGGCAGGTTCATCGCTTCCGGGGAGTCCACTTTCTTGCCGAGCTTGATACGGTCGACGACGAACTTGTTGGTCGAGTCGAGCTTGCCCTTTTCGATGCGGTACTTGAGATCCAGGCTCAGCTTGCCGCTCTCGATCTCGCGGCCCGCGAACTTGGCCGAATACGGTGTCAGCCTGGGCATGTGGACGTTCTTGAATACCACGTCCATCTTCAGGAAATCCGTCGGCGCGAAGGGATTCAGCTCGCCGTCGATATCGGCGCTGCCCGACTCGTCCACGACGCCGGCGATGCTGACCGTGGCCGGGCCGTTGTCTTCCGAGCTGATATTGCCGACCTCGCCATTCATGGAATGGATGGCCGTCGCGAACGGCAGGGGCAGGGACAGGTCGGCGAAGTTTGCCGACCCTTCCTTGAGCGTGACCGTGTTGATATCGACCTTGAGCGGGGATCTGTCCTGGTCACGCGGGGCGGGGGCAGCGGTCGCCGGCACATCACCGGACGCGTCGCGGGTGGCGAACACGTCGTTGATATTCGTGGTGCCATCCGCCTTGACGGTGAGCTTGCCGTAAGGAGCGTCGAAGTTCACGGTATCGATGGCGAGCGTACCTCCATCGAGAGCGAACTGGATCGAGGGTATGGAAAGTCGTTTCCAGGCGACGAAACGTTCGTCAAGGATCGTGTCCTGGGTCGCCAGTTCGTCGACTGCTGCCGAGCCGGCGAAGCTCAGCGTTTCCTCAGCGTCGTGGGTGACTTTCCCGTTGACGCTGAGGGCGCCGGATAACAGCCTCAGGTTGACCTGGTCGGCGATCATTGTTTCCAGCGGGTCGAGGTTCAGGGACTGCAGGTCCACGTCCACCTCAGCGGACTGCGGTTCGAGAGCGATGGTGCCCTCGGCGTTCAGCCGTCCGCCGGAAGTAATGTCCGAATCCAGCTTCACCTGGAACTGATTTCCCCGCTCTGTGCTGAAGTCGCTGATGGTCAGATTCAGTTTCTCGACGCCGGTCCGAATGGGCTGACTCCAGGAGCGGTCCTCGAACTCCGCCCCGAAGTCCTCGACCACGAGATTTGCGAGGGTGAACAGCCAGTCTTGCTGGCCCTCGGCGGAAGATTCCGACCGGATACCTGCCGACCCGCCCGTTTCGACAGCGATCACATCCGGTTGCCCGGCAGGAACCTGGTCGGAGGCGCTGCCGGCGTCGACAGATCCATCCTCCGGGGCGGTCCTTTGCGGGGCCATCCCTTCAGTGGATGTCATCCCGGATGGGGGGGGCCCCCCGGTCACTTGTTCCGGCGCGGCGCTGGCGTTCGCGGGAAGGTCTCTCTCTGTGGCAACGTTTTCGGGCTCGGCCGCGGGTTCGTCGGTTTTCGTCATGACGTCCGCCGGCGAACCGGAAGGTTGTAGCAGTGTTACCAGGTTCACGACCCCCTGCTCGTCGCGAAACGCCGTCAGACGCGCGCCCTCGATCCGCGCCTCTTCGATGTGAAAAGTCTGCTCCGGAAGTCGCAACCGGCCGCCGGAGATCGATGCCTTCGGCACAAGCAGGACGTCCTGCTCCACCCCCTTGGGCCGCAGCAGCAGGTTGTCCAGGGTGTATGTGATGTTGTCCACGGCGACTTTCACGGGGCCGTCGGTCGTTGCGACATCCAGATCCAGCGACAGGGACGCGTGCCCGTCCGCGACCTCGAACCCGACCTGATCCTGAATATATCGCCATATCAGGCGCGGACGTTCCCCGTTGGCCTCGAGGTGGCCCGTCAGCCTGACAGGGTTGGCCTGGAACTGGCCACTCCATACGATCTCGGCGCCGCTTTCCGTCACCACCTTGAAATTGTGCCCGGCCTCCTTGTTGGGGAGTGTGCTCAGGGAAGCGAGTTCCAGGCGGATGGGGCCGAACCGGGTGGAGAAGTCCGTTTGCCGGCTGAGGTCGGTCACGTCCGCAGCACCACCGTCCACCAGGAAATGCATGAGAATAAGGCGCG
>JAHEFR010000033.1 GCA_024640085.1 Gammaproteobacteria bacterium | reverse complement strand
CAGCCGGAGCAGTCGCTCGCGATCCCGATTGATCAAGGCGATGGCCTCGGCCGGGTTGATGTCGATGGCGACCGCCGGGGGCTGCGCGTCTGTTGCCGCATAGCCGCGCATCCGGTTGAGGTGTGGCTGATCACTGGCCGGTATGTACTCGTTCACGGCAACCGGAAATTCGCCCTGGATAAGATCCACCTGGTCCAGCAGAACCTGGGGCGCCTGGTAGGTGCCGGACAGGGTGTCCGCAAGGCTATATTCGTCGTTGGGTAGTTGCCGCAGGAGCCCGGAGTTTCTCAGTGCTTCGAACCGGCTCCGGGTAAGCCAGGGCACTGCGGTCCCGCCGCTCGCGGCGAACGCACGCAGTAGCTCATCCGGATCTTCCACCGTCGTGTCGTCGGATCCAAGGTAGGCGATTACGGTCTCCAGGGCTGGAATTTTCAGGACGGTCAACACTGACCGAACGCGCCGGATCGTCGTGAGATTCGATTGCACTTCCCCCAGTACGCTCACCAGGTAAGCGTTCAGCTCGCGGGCTTCCTCGCGCTCCTGCCTCCACTGGTCGCCGGCGAGCGCCACCAGCACGCCGATGACGATGACCAGGAACTCCAGGGCGGCCCGCTTGAGCGACTGGCCTTCAGTAAAGCCTCTCAATCGAAACATCTGGTGCCTCCGGGCCCGTCGAAATTCCCGGGTAGTGTTCCCCAAAAACAGGCCGGGTAGCAATCTCGTCAGGAGTCAACGGGAATCAGGAATCAACGTTTGTCGGCAGGCACGCCGCGTCCGCAGGCTGTCATCGTAGGCGTGAGCCCGCCCGCGTGGCGCTATGGAGGCCAGGTCCCGGTCCGGCGAGCCCAATCGTCTGAAATCCGGTGGTATTTTGCTCGTCGCCGGGGCGGAGCGCAGGTACACTGCCGGCCATGCATCCGTTCATTGAGGAACTCAACCGCCGCCGTGTGTTCCGGGTCGCGGCGATCTACATCGCCGCCGGCTGGGTGCTGGCCGAGGTGGCGGGGTTCGCAGGGGATACCTTCAATGCGCCGGCCTGGGTCGTGCAGATGTTCACGATCTTCATCCTGTTGGGGTTCCCCTTGGTGGTGATCCTGGCGTGGGCCTTCGAGATGACCCCGCAGGGATTGAAGCGGGATACCGGGCCGGTCGCAGAAACAGCCGCTGGTCCGGGAGCCGCAGGCGCGCCGGTGGCCACGCCCACGCATGCGCCGGAGAGCCGACCGGTTCCCCCAGCGCCAGTCAAGGCTGAGCCATCGGAGCAGTCCATCGCCGTGCTGCCCTTCGTCAACATGAGTTCGGATCCCGAACAGGAGTACTTCTCGGACGGGCTGTCGGAAGAGCTGCTGAACCTGCTGGCGCAGATACCATCCCTGCACGTGGCGGCCCGCACCTCGTCGTTCTCCTTCAAGGGCGAGAAGATCGACATCCCGGCTGTGGCGGAGAAGCTCAGAGTCGCTAACGTGCTGGAGGGCAGCGTCCGCAAGGCCGGCGACAAGGTCCGGGTGACCGCCCAGCTCATCAAGGCGGCAAACGGGTATCACCTGTGGTCCGAAACCTTTGACCGGACGCTGGAGGATATTTTCGAGGTCCAGGACGAGATCGCCGAATCGGTGGTCAGCGCGCTCAAGGTCAGCCTGCTGGGCGAGGTTCCCAGGGCTCGCGAGACGAATCCCGAGGCGTATTCGCTCTATCTGCACGGGATGCATTTTTTTGATCTCGCTGATAGGGACAATCTGGAAAAGGCGCGTTTGGCGTTCGAGAAAGCATTGGAACTGGATCCGAACTACGCGCCAGCCTGGGACGGCCTGGCCGGGACCTACGTGCAGCAGATCAACACTGGCCAGCTCAGCATGCAGGAGGGGTTGGCCCTGGCCCGCAAAGCGGGCGCGCGTGCGTTGGAACTGGACGAAACGCTGGCTGAGGCGCACGCGGGTGACGCATTCATAAAAATGGCATTCGACTGGGACTGGACGGGCGCCCAGGCAGCAATTCAAAGGGCTCTTCAGCTTGCCCCGAACAATGCAAAATGCTTGCGTCGAGCCGGTCTCCTGGCCGCGAATCAGGGGCGCCTCGACGAAGCCCTGGTCCTCGTTCGCAAGGCCATCGAACTCGATCCTCTGGTCACCGCGGGCTACAACAACCTGGCACACGTGCTTACCGCGACAGGCGAGCTGGAACAAGCCAAGGCGGCAGCTCGCCACATTCTGAGCCTCAGCCCTGTCCAGCCGGCTGCCCACAGCACCATCGCGCGCTGTTTGCTGTTGCAGGGCAAATCCGACTCGGCGCTCGCCGAAGCAGAGCGGGAGCCGGACCCGAGTTGGCGTGGGTATGTCACCGTCATGGCGCTGGACGCCCTTGGCCGCTGCGAAGAGGCGGATCAGGTGCTGGGAAAATATGTCGAAGAATACCGGGACCAGATGGCCGTCCAGATCGCCGCGATTTACGCTCAACGCGGTAATCTCGATGAAGCATTCTCCTGGCTGGAACACGCCTTCAAGGTGCGCGACGGCGGTCTGTCGGAGATGCTCGGTGAGCCTTTTTTCGCCTGCCTGCGCGACGACCCCCGCTGGACGGCCTTCGTAGAGAAAATGGGGTTCCCTACGTCGCCGCAAAAATAGGTCAGGGCCGGAACCCTCTGGTCATCGTTGTGGCGGCGAGGCGCCGGCCCCGCGTCGCGGGCGAACATTGCCCCAGGACTGGATACGTCTCCGGCCTCCTTCGTATGTTGCCAGGCTTGCTGGATATGCCTGGGGGTCCCGCCGGTTGCGGGGTTTCCGTGGCAAGGTAGCCTTCGGGGATGTGGCGGAGGCGAGACTCCCAGCCATGGTCCTGAAATCCGGCAGCCCTATCCTGTCGAACAGTCATTCGGATCGGTATTCCACAAGAACGTTCAACAGCCCAAGGAGTTGTCTACATGTCCTGCGACATTCGCGACAAGATCATCCTGATCACCGGCGCCAACCGAGGTATCGGCCGCGCGCTGGCCGAGACCTTCATCGAGCGCGGGGCAGCGAAGGTCTATGCTGCCGTCCGCAATCCGGATTCCACCGCGCCACTGACGAAAGTCTACGGCGACAAGATCGTTGCCGTGCGGGTTGACCTGGAGGACCCCGCGTCGATCACGGCCGCCACCCTGCAGGCCGCCGACGTCCAGATCGTGGTCAACAACGCCGGCGTCCTGAAGTGTGCGTCGCCGCTGGATGACCACGCCATCGAGACCCTCCAGTACGAAATGAACGTCAACGTGTACGGCCTCATTCGCATGGCTCAGGCCTTCGCCCCGGTCCTGGCGGCCAACGGCGGCGGCGCGTTCGTACAGCTCAACTCGGTGGCCTCGATGAAGTCGTTCGCGGATTTCTCCACCTATTGCGCCTCCAAGGCCGCCGCCTATTCCATCACCCAGGCGCTGCGAGAAGTCCTGGGATCCCAGGGTACGACTGTCCTCAGCGTCCATCCCGGCCCCATCGCGACGGACATGGCTGACGCGGCGGGACTCACGGAGATCGCCGAGCCACCGACGCTGGTTGCCGAGAGCATTGTCGCCGCGTTGAGGGACGGCGACTTCCACGCGTTCCCGGACACCGTGGCCAGGCAGCTCGGTGCTGCTTACAAGGAGTTTGCGGAGAATGTGATCGAGGCCGCCGCGGAGGGCTGAGTTCGCCCCAGCGTTACCGCCACGACGAGGACCGCCGATCGCTCAGTGTTGCCGGGGGAGTCAAGGCCCGGGATGCCTCCGGAGCGGGCGTCGATGTTGCATGAGGACAAGGTCGGTTGGAGGCGGCGTAAGATGGCGCACCCGATGCCGGCCGACGTGTGTCCTGCCATCTTTTCCGAGGTCCGCCAGGCGGCTGTCCCGGGAAGGACTGCGCTCAGGGAAGGGCCTTGAGGGCAGCCACCGCGGCCGAACCCAGCGGCGCCAGGGCCTTGTCCTCGCTGGAGATGGCGTTGACGTAGATCACGTAGACGAAGGCCTTGGTGTTGTGCACCTTCGCCAGCCCCGCCTGACTGGCAAATACCTCGGACCAGTTGGCGAAGGGTTTGGGCGAGGCAATGTTCGCGAACCAATCGGCCCACTCTCCATCCGTGAACACACCGCGCATGGCGATGAACAGGATCGGGCGCGCCAGCCGCTCGCTTTCGCCGTAGATATAGAAGTGCGTCCCTGGCGGGGCGATCTGTGAGCCGACCGCATCGCGGATCTCCAGTAGCTGGTCCCGGGTCAGGGCCGGGTTGAGCGCGAGCTGCATCAACAGATCCGCGTCGTGGGCGATCCCGTGCCGCCACCCGGTCGTCTCGTCAAATCCTCGGTAGTCGCGGATGCTGCTCATGTAGGCACAGGCCGCCGCCACCAGGGCGGCACGCTCGTCGTCGGTGAACACCGGTTGGATCCGGTCCGCCCGCGCCACTTCCGACAGCACAAGGGCCGCGAACGGCCGCCGGAAGCCGTCTCCGTCGTCGGTGACCGTCAGGTCCCGGAGGAGGGCGATCCGCAGTTGCCGGATCGTGTCGGCATCGAGCTGCTGGCCCCGCAACAGGGTCGCGAAGCCTTCGTAGGCCACCTGGTCCCGCAGCACCGGGTCCGGGTTGCCGAGACAGTCGAGCAGGTCAAATGCGAACTTCCGGCGCTCCTCCGGATCCTCGATCACGAAGCCCTGGGCACGAAGCGCCAGCAGGGCTGCCTTGTCATAACCCAGAGGACGGCAGCCGTCCGTCGAGGCCACGGCGGCTACGGCCGGATGCCAGGCGGTCAGCGCTAGCAGGGTCAAGGCTGGCAGGAGTCGGTTCACGGTCTTCATCCAAAATCGGGGTCAGAGAGCTATTCTTCCCGAATCTGAAAAAAATTGCTCTCTGACCCCGATTTGTCGACGGCGTGGGATAATTCCTGGTTTTCCCGGTGCCGGTTACCGAGGTCCCTCATGTCGAGTTGCATTGCCAAATCCGCGGTCGGGCTGGCCCTGACCAGCATCCTGGTGGCCGGTTGCGGCCGCTCGGCGGACGAGTCACTCCCGGTCCCGCAGCAGGTGGCCACGGCGGCCACCGGCGCGGTCACCATTGTCCCGCCGCCGCCGGCCCGTATCGAGGTCGTCGAGGACACCTACCATGGAGAGACCGTCGCCGACCCCTACCGCTGGCTGGAGAACTGGGACGACCCGGAGGTCCAGGCCTGGTCGGAGGCGCAGAACGCCTACGCCCGGAGGGTGCTGACCCGGCTCCCGGAACGCGAGGCGGTACGTGCTCGGATCGATGCCATCCTGACCGCCCCCACGCGCGTAGTACACGAAGCGTTGCGGATGGCGGGATCCGAAACGCTCCTTGCCATCAAGACTGACCCGACGAAGCAGCAGGCCCTGCTCGTGGCCATGGCCGCCGATGCCGATGCGTCCGGGGAGCGTGCTGTGGTGGATCCCAACGAGATCGATCCCTCGGGCAGCACCACCATCGACTGGTACGAGCCATCGTGGGACGGCTCCCTGGTGGCCGTGTCCCTGTCTACCGGCGGCTCGGAGGTCGGCGACATCCATATCTACAAGGTGCCGACGGGCGAGCCGGTGGACGTGGTCATCCCGAGGGTCAACGCCGGCACCGCCGGCGGAGATCTGGCCTGGTTCGCCGACAACACGGGTTTCTTCTACACGCGCTATCCCGCGCCAGGGGAACGGCCGGAAGAGGAGAGCCTGTTCTATCAACAGGTCTGGCGACACACGCTGGGCACGCCGATCGACGAAGACGAATACGTCGTTGGCGAGAATTTCCCACGCGTCGCCGAGATTCGCCTGCGAGTGGATCGAGCCACCGGCCGGCTGCTGGTGTGGGTCCAGGACGGCGACTCCAACCGCTTCGAGCTGTATCTCAGGCAACCTGACGCAGAATGGAACCGGTTCGCCGGCTACAACGATGGCGCTATCGAGGCCGTCTTCGGCCCGGGCGACACCCTGTACGTCATCTCCACGAAAGACGCCCCCCTGGGGCGCCTGCTGAAACTCGACGCCGCAGACCCGGACCTGGCCCGGGCGGAAGTGGTCGTCCCGGAAGGGGACGGCGCCATGTTCCACAGCTTCTACTATCGGCATGCTCCGAGCCTGGTCGTGGCCGGCGAGCGGATTTACCAGGTGCTGCAGGTTGGCGGTCCCAGCGAGTTGCGGGTCTACACACTGGGGGGCGAAGCACTTCAACCGCCGGAACAGACGCCGGTCTCGGCCATCCAGGAAATGACGCTCGCCGGCGGTTCGGACCTGTACTTCGCCAGCCGCTCCTACGTCTCGCCGGTCCACTGGTTCAGGTTCGATGCGGACGAGGGTGAGACCACCGAACTGGCCATCTCCTGGCCGTCCCCGGTGGATTACTCGGACGTCACGGTGGTGAGGGAGTTCGCAACGTCGAAGGACGGCACCCGGGTGCCGGTCAACATCCTCCTGCCGGACGGGTTCAAAAAGGACGGCACCGGCGCGATCCTGGTCACCGGTTATGGCGCTTACGGCCTCAGCTCGGAGCCCGGCATGTCCGTGTCGCGCCACATCCTGTTCGAGAACGGCGTCGCCTTCGCCGAGGCCAATATCCGCGGCGGTGGGGAATACGGGGAGACCTGGCACACCCAGGGCAACCTTACCAACAAGCAGAACGTGTTCGATGATTTCGCTGCCGTCATCCAATACCTGGTCGACGAGGGTTACGCGTCGCCGGACCGGGTGGCCATCATCGGCGGCAGCAACGGCGGCCTGCTGATGGGCGCCGTCATGGTCCAGCATCCTGATCTCACGGCGGCGGTTGTCTCTCACGTGGGCGTCTACGACATGCTGCGCTGGGAACAGGATCCCAACGGCCAGTTCAACGTCCCGGAGTTCGGCAGCGTGACGGATCCGGAGCAGTTCCGGGCCCTCTATGCCTACTCACCGTATCACCACGTCGAGGACGGCGTTGACTATCCGCCGGTGATGCTTGCCACCGGCGCCAACGACCCCCGGGTGAATCCTGCCAACAGCCGCAAGTTCGCTGCACGCCTCGAGGCGGCCCAGGACGGCGACGGCGTGGTCCTGCTGCGCACCAGTTCCGGCACCGGCCACGGCGGCGGGACACCCCTGGACGAGATCGTGGAGCTTTATGCAGATCAGTACGCGTTCATCTTCCACTACCTCGACGTTCCCGTAGGGGAGACTGGGGGGAGATAGCGGTCGAGAGGGACGCAGTGTGCGACCTGGCCTCCGGTGGCCGGCATGAGAGATCAAGGACAGGCAGGGGATGCAGTCCTGCCGCGTGATACAGCGATTGCCATGCCTACCCGAATTCGCCGACGAGAAGGGAGCGGCGCCAGACGCCGCTCTGTGCCCCGGCACGCAGTCGCCACCGACGCCAGCTAGCGTCCGACGGTGCTCCGGTCCCGTCCACCAGCCGGACGTTATCCAGCAGGATGACCGGCTCCTGGTAAACAATGAGTTTCTCCACGTCTCCGTGGAAGGACTCGGGGCGTTCGGCCAGGGCCTGACCGATGCCGCAGCCAAGCAGGCACGCGAGCAAGACAGCGATATTGTTGTTCATGAGCCGGACCCCTGCCGGAGACGGTTCGAGGCTTGTTTCTATTCCTGTCCGATCGCGAATCGTTACCGGAGCTGGCTGTCCTTGCTTCCACGGCGGTTGTAGCCGGACTGCACCGTCTCCTGGCGGTCCAGCTGCTCCTGGCATTCGATGCAAAGCTCCACCCCAGGCACCGCACACCGGCGGGCCTCGGGGATGGGTTTGCCGCATTCGGCGCAGTCATTGCGGCTCTCACCACGCCGGATACGGCTGCGGACGCGGTTGATCCCGTCCTCGACGGTCGCGTCGATCTGGTCTTGTACCCCACCATCTTTTGCGAAACCGCCAGCCATCACTCCTCGCTCGATTAATCATCACTCGGTGGCGGGTCCCATCTCGTGGCCGCTTGACACGATTTGACCCGCTTACATTGTCGCCGTGAGCACTGCCCGCCCGGCCAGGCCGGGCGCATCGACAGGCCGGAAACGGGGCGGCTCCCTCTACCTTAGAACAAAAGCGGCCCTGACCCCAATTCGGGATTTTTTACGAATACGGGTTGCAATGTTGCGCTTCAAAGACCGCCAAGCGACACTGGCTCTTCTCATGAAATTATCGTATCCAATCACCGCAATACTGCTGCCGGCGTTGTTGTTGATCGCAGGCAATGCTTTCGGGGCGCCGATCAGTGTCGAGAAGTCACAGCGGCGCCCCGTCGTACAGGTCGTGCTGGTCAGCGGTACCGTCACCTCGCCCCAGTCGGCGGTGCTGTCACCGTCGGTGGGTGGACTGATCGAGCGTATCGACGTGGATGCCGGAGATCGGATCGAGGCAGGCGTGGTGGTAGTGGCGCTCGACCGGGAACTGGATGCGCTGGATCTGGAGCGGACGCAGGCCGAGCAGGCCCAGGCGCGCTCCGAACTGGAGGATTCCCGGAGACGTCTGGCCGAGGCCGAGAAGGTGGGGCCGGAGCGCGGCATACCTGAGACCCAGATCAAGTCGTTGCGCGCGGAGGTCGCTCGCGACGAGGCCACGCTCGCCGCGGCTGCAGCGGCAGCGCGCCAGCAGGCGGCAGTCGTACGGCGTCACGATGTGCGCGCGCCGTTTTCCGGCGTGATCAGTGAGCGATTCGCCGAGGTCGGCGAGTGGGTGGCCCCCGGCGACGGCCTCGTCGAGCTGGTCGCAACGGAGCGCATGCGGTTCGATTTCCGGGTGCCCCAGAGCTGGTACACCCGTCTCGACAGGGACACCGAGGTGGCGTTGTCCCTCGATGCGGTTCCGGACAACAGCATCCCGGGCAGAATCCAGGCCATCGTACCGGTCAAGGATCCCGGTGACCGCACCTTTCTGCTGCGGGTCGTGGCCGATTCGGAGACGGACCTGCCCGTTACGCCCGGCATGTCCGCCCGCGCGCGCATCCGCATCGATACCGGCCGCGAGGCCGTGATCGTGCCGCGGGACGCCCTGCTGCTCTATCCGGACGGTCGCAAGACGGTTTGGGTGGCGGATGCCGACAGCGGCGAGACGACGGTCAGCGAACGCCGCGTGGAAACCGGCGTGGAGTTCGACGGCTTTGTAGAGATCCGCAGTGGCCTGGATGCCGGGATGGCCGTGGTTACCCGCGGCAACGAGGCCCTGCAGAACGGCCAGACCGTGCAGATTCGCTGAGACCGGGAGCGAAGGCGCGCCATGTTCGAGACCATCATCCGGAACGGCCTGCTGATGACCGTCGCCGCCCTTATCCTGACGGTGCTGGGGGTGCTGGCGGCCAGCCGCATCCCGGTGCAGATGATCCCCGATCTCGAGGTGCGCACCGTGACTGTGCAGACGTCCTGGTCGGGTGCCACCCCCCAGGATATCGAGAAGGAAATCCTGATCGAGCAGGAGGAGTACCTGCGCACGGTGCCCAACCTGCAGCGGCTGGAAGCCAGCGCCTCGACGGGCCGCGCGACCATCGAGCTCGACTTCCCCTTCGGCGTCGACATGACCGAGACCCTCATCCGGGTGAACAACGCGCTGACCCAGGTGCCGTCCTACCCGGTCAATGTGGACGAGCCGCGGGTCTATGCCAGTTCCTTCTCCGCCAACTCCTTCATGTTCTTCAACGTCTCCCCGCTGCCTGGCAACCCGCGCGGGCTGGAGATGGACATGATGCGGGACTTCATCGAGGACAACGTGCGCACCCGCATGTCCAACGTACCCGGCGTTTCCGACGTCAGCGTGTGGGGCGGAGCGGAACGCCAGATCCGCGTCATCCTGGATCCGGTGGCCCTGGCCGATCGACGCATCACCATCACCGACGTCCGTGACGCGATCCGTGGCCGCAACCAGGACGTGTCCGGGGGCGAGATCGACGCTGGCAAGCGGCGCTACCTGTTGCGGACCGTCGGCCGTTTCGATGATGTCCGGGAGCTGGAAGACCTCATCATCGAACGGCGGGGCGATACCCTGATCCGGCTCGGCGACGTCGCCACCGTCGAGTTCGACCACTTCGAGATCGACAACCTGAATTTCGTCGACGGCGATCCGGTAATCAACCTGGCCGTGCGCCGGGAGACCGGCTCCAACGTCATCGACATCAAGTACGCCATGCTCGACGCCGTCGATCGAATCGACCGCGAGGTCCTCGGACCGAACGGAATGGAGATCAAGCTCATCGCCGAAGACGTTGGCTACGTCGAGGCCTCGGTGAAAAACGTGTGGGTCAACCTGAGCATCGGCGCCATCCTGGCGACCCTGGTGATGTACCTGTTCCTGCGTTCCGCTCGGGCCACGGCGGTGGGCGTAATCGGCATCCCCATCTGCACCATCGCCTCGTTCATCGGCCTGCTGGCCCTGGATCGCACCATCAATGTCATCTCTCTTGCCGGCGTCGCCTTCGCCATCGGCATGACCCTGGACAACAGCATCGTTGTCATCGAGAGCATCGAGCTGGCCCGCCGTCGGGGCCTGGATCGGTTCCGGTCCGCGCTGGAGGGCGTCAGCAGCGTCTGGTCGGCGGTGCTGGCCTCCACGCTCACCACAGTCCTGGTGTTCGCACCGGTGCTGTTCATCAGGGAGGAGGCGGGCCAGCTGTACTCCGACATTGCCATCGCCATCTCGGCCTCCATCCTGGCGTCCATGCTGGTGGCGATCACCCTGATCCCCACCGCCGCCGCCAGATTGACATTCGGCACCGAATCCCGTCACGGACCCACGGCTGACACCGGCGGGCCGCTGATGTCCATGGTGGACTGGCTGATCGCCGCCCCGCGTCGGCGCCTGGTCACCATCGTGTCGACCATCGGTCTCAGCGTCGCGATCATCCTGTTCCTGACGCCGGCGGCCGAGTATCTGCCGGAAGGGGAGGAGCCGAAGATTTTCGCGTCTCTCAATGCGCCGCCCGGCTACAACCTGGAGACCATGTCCGAGATCGGCATGGAGATCCAGGACTATTTCCTGCAGTTCGTCGGCGATGACCCGGGTCGCTTCGAGCGCGGCGAAATCGACGTGCCCGCCATCAAATACCTCAACGTGCGCATCAATCCGGGCGGCATGCGCATCATCGCCGAGGCTATCGATCCCGGGCGGGTCGACGATCTGATGGACGCCGTCACGCGCAAGTACAAGGAATATCCCGGCATGCGGGCGTTCGCCGCCCGCGGCTCCATTATCACCAGCAACGACGGCGGTACGCGCAGCATCAACCTGGATATCTCGGGACCCAACTTGCCGGTGATCTACGATGCGGCGCTGGCCGTGTATCGACGCGCCGAACAGGTGTTCGAGAATCCTCGCATCCAGTCCCAGCCATCGTCCCTGTCACTGGCCCAGCCGCTGGTCGAGGTGCGACCGGACTGGGATCGGGCCGCCGAACTCGGCATGGATGCGGGTAGCGTTGGCTACACGGTGGCGGCGCTGACCGACGGCGCCTACGTGGACGAGTTCTTCCTGGCCGACGACAAGATCGACATCTATCTGTTCGGCAACGATCGCGGCGAGGCCAACCTGGAAACCCTCGGCCAGCTGCCGATATTCACACCCGGGGGCACGGTTCTGCCCCTGTCAGCCATCGCCTCCATCCGCGAGACTGTGGACACCAGCACGGTCAGGCGCATCAATGGCCAGCGCACGGTGACCCTCAATATCATCCCGCCAGCCGCCATCCCCCTGGAAACGGGCGTCGGTATCGTTCGCGAGGATGTCATCGGTGCGCTTCGGGCCAGTGGTGACATCCCTGCCGAAGTCAATGTCGACATCTCCGGCGCCAGCGATCAGCTGGACGCCACCAGGGCGGCGCTGGCCACAAACTATCCGGTGGCGCTGATCATCATCTACCTGCTGCTGGTGGCGATCTTCCGGCATTGGGGTTATCCGTTGCTAATCATGACCACCATCCCGCTGGGTATCGCCGGTGGCATAGTCGGGCTGGTACTGATGAACGCGGTGGGGACGGTACTGCCGGCCATCGGACTCGAGGCCATCCACCAGCCCTTCGACATGATTTCCATGCTCGGCTTCCTGATCCTCATGGGCACCGTGGTCAACAACCCGATCCTGATCGTGGACCGGGCTATGCGGCTGATGCAGGAGGGCGCGACCAGTGCCCGGGAGGCGGTCCGTGACGCGGTCCACGTCCGCTTCCGGCCCATCGCCATGTCGACCCTGACCACCATCTGTGGCCTGTCGCCGCTGGTGTTCATGCCGGGCGCCGGCACCGAACTCTACCGTGGCGTGGGCGCCATCGTGCTGTTTGGCATCCTCGGTGCGGCCGTCGTGTCGCTGACGATGCTGCCGGCGCTCACGGTCACGGTACTGGAGTGGCGCAAGCCTCGCCCTCGGCCGGAGATTGGCGGACTGGAACCCGGCACCACGCCCTGATACACGTGCCGCGGGGCCTCGGGCGACCAGCGCGACTCTCTGACCCCGATTTTCTCTACCGCTGACGAACAGGAACGACGGCTGTGGAAAAGTCGATTGTCAGAATCGGCACCGGCCGCCACTCACTCGGCGAGGAAGTCAGCCACCAGCCGGACGAAGCGGGTTCCGTGCTCGATCTGGGTCCAGTGGCCACAGCGACCGAACACGTGCAGCTGGGAGCGGTCAATCAGGCGGTGCAGCCGCTCGCTGTTGGCCAGTGGGATCACCCTGTCCTCCCGGCCGTGCACGACCAGGGTCTCGTGGGGCAGGGCTCGGACCCGCTCCTCTTGCTGAGCCAGCATACGGATGCCGTGCTGGCGCGGGGCCGGGAACATTCGTGAGTAACTTTCCTGGACGCCGGGGCGCATGCTTGCCCGATAGCGCATCTCCACCAGGTCGTCGGATGCAAGGGACTGGTCGAAGGCAAACAGACGAATGAGACTACGCATGTTTTGCAGCGGCGGCGTATAGCCCCAGACGGCGTCGAGCCCCGCGGCGCCCATCAGCACCAGCCGGTGCACCCTGTCAGGGTGGCGGGCGGCCAGCGCCAGCGCGAGGGCGGCGCCAAACGAGTTGCCGACCACAGAGACCTTCTCGAGCCCGATTGCGTCCAGGAAACCGGTCAGGTGGTCGAGCCATCGCTGCATATCATAGCGATCATCCGGTGTCTTGTCGGTATAGCCGAAGCCGGTCACGTCCGGCGCCACCACCCGGAACCTCTCTGAAAGCGGCAGAATGGTAAGCCTCCAGTTGGCCCAGGCGGTGACTCCAGGTCCGGAACCGTGGAGAAGGACGACGGGATCGCCGCTTCCCCGGTCATGGTAGTTGGTGGCGAGGCCGGCAGCCTCGATGGTTGCGCCAATCTCCGGGTTATCAGATTGCTTGCTGTGCATCGGGCCTCGCCGGCGAAAGGTGCCTTAGCGGTGACTTGCTGGTCAACCGGCGCGAGACCCGTGTTACAGCGAATGAATACTTTCAAAAGAGAAAGAACTGTACGATGAGCTGGTCTTACAGAGTGACCGTCGTGTGCTCCGTCGACGATCACTGAATTCACATATCATCTGTGGCAACTCGTAGAAGACCAGATCGTCCGGCACCTCCACCGAATGAAGAACAGCGCACCCAGCAAGACATCATCCGCCGTTTCTCCGAACGCGATCGGCAGCACGCTGCGGAAGGTCTTCGGGCTCGACGAATTCCGGCCACTGCAGAAAGACATCATCGACGCCCTGATGGCCGGGCGCGACGCCTTCGTGCTCATGCCCACCGGCGGCGGCAAGTCCCTTTGCTACCAGCTTCCGGCCCTGCTGATGCCGGGAATGGCCATCGTGGTTTCGCCGCTGATCTCGCTGATGAAGGACCAGGTGGACGCACTGAAGGAAAACGGTGTGGCCGCCGAGTTCTACAACTCGGCCCTGGGTGCGGACGCGGCCCGGCGTGTGCTGGCGAAGCTGCATGCCGGGGAACTGGAT
Source organism: Gammaproteobacteria bacterium (assembly GCA_024640085.1). GTDB lineage: Bacteria > Pseudomonadota > Gammaproteobacteria > Steroidobacterales > XN24 > JAHEFR01. The sequence continues at coordinate 8,482 of JAHEFR010000033.1, read as the reverse complement.
CTCCTCTATGTCGCCCCGGAACGTCTGATGTCGGAGGATTTCCTCCGGCGGATCGAGCACATGCCCGTGTCCCTGATCGCTGTGGACGAGGCCCATTGCGTGTCCCAGTGGGGGCACGACTTCCGGCCCGAGTACGCCGCCCTCGGCGGGCTTCGCGATCACCTCCCCGGCGCGCCGCTGATCGCCCTGACCGCCACCGCGGATCCTCACACCCGCGAGGACATCGTCCGGGTGCTGGGTCTCGGCAAGGCGGAGCGTTTCATCAGCAGCTTCGATCGGCCCAATATCCGCTACTCGGTGCTTGAGAAGCACCGGCCCCGGGATCAGCTGGCGCAGTTTGTCGCCACCCAGGGCCACGAGTCCGGCATCGTCTATGCGCTCTCCAGGAAGCGCACCGAGGAGATCGCTGAACACCTGGTCCAGGCCGGTCACCAGGCCGCCGCCTATCATGCTGGCCTGACCGCCGCGGTCCGGGAAGACGTCCAGGAGCGGTTCCTCCGAGATGACCTGCAGATCGTGGTCGCCACCGTCGCCTTCGGCATGGGCATCGACAAGCCCGACATCCGCTTCGTGGTCCACTACGACATGCCCAAGCACATCGAGGGCTATTACCAGGAGACCGGCCGCGCCGGCCGCGACGGAGTGGCGTCCGAGGCTTTCCTGCTTTACGGCGCCCAGGACGTGGTCATGGCCCGGCGGCTCGTGGAGAGCTCAGAGAACCCCGAGCAACGCCGGATCGAGAGCCACAAGCTGCAGGCAATGATCGCTTTCGCCGAGAGCCTCACCTGCCGGCGCCGGGTGCTGCTCGGCTACTTCGGCGAGGAACTGGCATCCGACTGCGGCAACTGCGACATCTGCCTGAACCCACCGCAGACCTTCGACGCCACCGTGGACACCCAGAAGGTGCTGTCCTGCGTCTACCGGGTCGGCGAGCGCTTCGGCATCAAGCACGTGGTGGACGTGCTGAGGGGTGCGGACACGGACAGGATCCGAAAGCTCGGCCACGACAGCCTGTCTACCTACGGCATCGGCACAGAGATGAGCGATGACGAATGGGCGTCCATCGTCCGGCAGCTCATCCATCGCGGCCTGCTCGTCCAGGACATCGCCAATTACTCGGTGCTGCGGTTGACGCCGAAAGCCCGACCCGTCCTCCGCGGCGAGGAGACTGTGGTGCTCGCGCGCCCGCGGCTGAAGACCAGGACGGCAAAGGCAAAGAAGAAAGCGAAGGTCCCCGGCAGCGTGGCGACCGCCGACGTGGAATTGTTCGAAGCGTTGCGCGCGCTGCGCAAGAAGCTGGCGGACGAGCAGGGTGTGCCGCCCTACGTGATCTTCGGCGACGCCACCCTGATCCAGATGAGCCGGGACAAGCCCGCCAACGACGACCAACTGCTCGCCATCACCGGCGTCGGCCAGGTCAAGCTGGGGCGTTACGGTCCGGTGTTCCTCGAGGCAATCTCAAAATCAGGGGCAGAGACAACTCCGTCCAGGTGACTGGAAGCTGCTCTCCGGCCCCGACTTGGTCCCGGCCGCACAAAACCTGCTATGGGGAACGGTGGACGATCAGCTGCCCCCGATCCAGCCCTGTTCCTCAAATCGCTTCTTGAGCACCTTGGCGATCTCTTCTCCAGTCGCTTTCGCTCTGTCCTTCAGCTTGTCAGTCCCTTTCTTTGCGTCATGGCTCTTGATGCCGGTGCTGACGATGAGGCCAAGCGGATTATGGGTCGCAATCATTGAAAGCGCGCCCACTCCCACACCCGGCGTCTTGCCCGCGGTCGACTCCGTCGATCCCCCGCCGAGCCGGCGCAATCCCTGGTCCGTCACCTCGTAACCCTCGACGGCAGCCTTCAGTTCGGACTCTCCGGCACCCAGGCCGATAAGCACTCGCTTTTTCGCGTCCCCTTCGTCATACGAGACGAGCTGACCGCGGATGACAATGTCGTTGATCTCAGGCTTGGTATCGGCTGTCGCCAGCTCTGCCGGTAAGCCCATGGCCTGAATCTGCCGTACCAGCTCTGCAGCGATGTCTGCGCCAAGCTTTTGGCCAGCGGCCACGTCTTCAGGAGTCTGCGAGGCGTCCTGTTCCTGACCCTCGTTGGCCAGTGCGGAGTTCGGAGGCAGATCGGCTGCCGTAGCGGCGAAGTCGTAGATCCAGATATGGGCCGGCTTCGGAATCTTGCCGGTTACAATCTCATCGCGATCAGTCACCTTGGTTCCCGCATGGGCTCCCAGGGACACAAGGGCTAACGCAGTCAAGGAAACGATAACGCGTGCGCGAATTTCCATCGGGTGTCTCCATCGATTTAACGGGCGCTGATGTTGTCGGCGATCATGCCGCCATCTGATTGTAGCGCCATGCGCCTTGGGTCCCTCAGTCTTGTGAAGGGAAAATGGCGGTCAGAGGGCGATTTCCACCCGATCGGGGGAAGTTGCTCTCTGACCCCTTTCTTCCGCAGCCGCTGGCAGGTCTGGTTCCGGAATCGGTAGACTGCTCCTGTTTCCTCAGGAGCCCAGCCGATGACCCCCGACGACCTCGAAGATTTCGCGTCCCGGTACACGGCCGCCTGGTGCAGCCAGGACGCCGCCAGGGTCGCCGCCTTTTTCGCGGAGAACGGGTCATTGACAATCAACGCCGGCGAGCCGGCGGTCGGGCGGGCGGCAATCACCGAGGCAGCACAGGGATTCATGACCGCCTTTCCGGACATGGTGGTAGCCATGGACTCCCTCGGCCGGGCCGGGGGTCGCGTCACCTATCACTGGACCCTGACCGGGACCAACACCGGGCCCGGGGGCACCGGTAACGCCGTCCGCATCAGCGGCTACGAAGCGTGGCGATTCGGTCCCGACGGGCTGATCGCTGAGTCATGGGGCCATTTTGATGCGGCTGATTACGAGCGCCAGCTCACGATGGGCACGCCATCGGCGCGTTGAACCGGCGGGTGGTGGCTCGCCTGATTCCAACCTCGTCCAGGCGTGGGGCGTCGTGCTTCCGGGAACAGGGAGTCAGTCGGTGACCATCTCGAGCCCGGCCTTGCGCAGGCCGTCGATTGTCTGCGCCACCAGGTCCGGCTGGTTGTAGATCCAGTTCACCAGGCCTATGCGGTAGTACTCGGCCTCGAATTCCGGCCACAGGGCCAGCAGGTCCGCCGCCGCCTCCCGGGTCGCTGCCTCGTTGCCGAGCTGGGCGTTGGCCAGAGTGCGGACCAGGGGGTCGCCCCAGTAGCCAGGCATGTTGACCCGCTGAGCGATATCCAGGGCCGCCGCGTAGTGGCCCTGTCGATATTCGTTGAAGAACGTATTGAAGCGATACCAACCCGGGTGGTTCGGGTTCAGCTCCATCGCCCGGGTCGTCAGTGCGACGCTGGTCTCCCAGTCGCCGCCGTAACCCATGAGGATGGCCAGCATGGCGATGGCGTTGGTATCCAGCGGATTGATTTCGATGACCCGCTCGGTACCGGCGCGGAATGCACCCAGGTCCTGGCGGAAATACTGGACCACGGCGAGGGAATACTGGGTCAGGGAATTGGCGGGATCCAGGTCCACGGCCCGTTGCGCCGCCGCCAGGGCGCGGTCCAGCGAACCCGGCTGGACGTTATAGGCGCTGATGAATTCCTCCAGATACGTGTGAGCCAGGCAGGCCCAGGCGTCAGCGTAGCCAGGTTCGAGCTTCACCGCCCGCTCCAGCGCGACGCGGGTTTGCAGGTGATCCAGCTCGCTGACCCGCGTCCGGTTCAGTGACCAGCGCAAGACAGCTTCATAGGGCGTCAGGGTCTCCGGCGAGTCCTCGTCGATCCCGGCCGCCAGGGTGCGCGTGACGACGCCGTTGACGTCGGCCACAGTGGCGACGATGCGCCCGGTCAGCGCGTCCTGCAATTTCAGGGTCTGTGAGGGCTCGAACCGGCGGTCGAAGGTCTCGCTCCACACCGTAGTGCCGTTGCGCGCATCCAGGAGCTGAGCGGTCAGTCGGAGGGTGTCGCCGGACAAACGCACGCTGCCGTCCATGACGTAGCGGGCGCCCAGCGCCCGCCCGATCTCGCGGACATCGCCGGTCTCGGCCGAGGCTTCCTCCGTGGCGCTTCGCGAAAGTACGAGCAGGTGAGAAAAGCGCGCGAGTCCTGCGGTGATATCGTCGGTCAGGCCCCCGGCGAATGCGCCCAGTGCCGCATCGTCGCCCTGGGCCCGGAACGGTAGCACCGCAATCCACGGGGCGGCGTCCATATCCACCGGTGGCGCCATCCGCGTCGGCGTATCGGCACTCGCCTCGCCGGGTGCCTCAGGAAGCGCCGCGACCTCTGGCTCGCCATCCAGGATCAGCAACGCGAGACCGCCAATACCCAGAAGGCCTGCGATGATCAGAAGCTCCGGTCCGCTGACCCATTGCCGGCCCTGCTCGCCGTGGTACCAGGCCACGACCAGGGCGACGAAGAAGCCGACAACGAGGATCACATCGATGATGCGGCCGGTTCCATGCGAGATACCCCAACGGTCGGCGAGTACATCGACGAGCTGCATCAGCAGCCACGCCACCCCGAGGTAGGCCAGGACCCACTGGACGATCTTGCGTTCCTTCAGCTCAACGAAAAACGACACTGGCCTGGTAATTCCTGTTCCACGGGGACGGACACATTTTTCCCTAAATCGGGCCTGAATGCTCGCAGACCTCGCGATGCGCAAGCCGGGATGATGTTCGTTCAGGCGATGCACGGCAGGCCAACGGCGGGCAGGGAGGAGGGGCTACGCTCGAAAGAGGGGGGCAGAGACGGGTTTCCGCCCACCTCACGAAGATGGGTCACTGATCCCTATTCGATTTCCGCGGAGGATCCTGTCTTCGGCCCCGACCTGAACCCCGGCACCTCAAAACCGATCTGGCTCACCTGCGAGTCGGCCAGCCCGACCCGCGCCAGGGTCTGCTCCCGGCGGGGGTCGTCGTGGAGGTTCCGGAAGAACGGTTCTGTCTTTAGCGCGTCTACGGTCTGGTTCTCGTCGATGGCACGGTCCAGCCATTCGAACGCCCGGTCAGCATCGTCCCTCCATGCATAGGCCGAGGCGATGTAATAGGCGTCCGTATCGGCGTAATCAGCGATCAGCATTTCAAGCTCGCGATACGACTGGTCAACCTCACCCAGATAGTAAAGTGCATTTGTCCGGATCAGGCGGGCATGAGATTCCCGCCGGATATCCCCGGCTCGCTCGCGCCTGAGCCGGATCGCGCCGAAACAGGCTGACCACGGCCAGTTCAACCGGCGCGGAGTAAATATCGGGATTGAGCTCCAGCGCCTTGTTGGCTGCAGCCTCCGCCTCGTCCAGCTGACCGAGGCTGCTCATGTTGTTGAACGGCAACACAGCGATGGACGCATCAGATGGCGCCGCAGGCAACGGGGGCGGCGCCTCTTCCTCGGCGGATTTGGTGACCTGGATGCCTTTCGGGGGGATGTCCAGGGTCCAAGCGAGGATCACGGCGATCGGGAATACGAGGGCGATCAGCCGGATTACCAGGGTCCCGGCCCATTCCGGCAGATGCAGGGGCTCGAGGGTGGCGTCCGCGACCTGTATCAGGCCCCAGCCCACCCCCTGTTCGAAGGCCCTCGGCACGACATCCTTGTTCCAACGGACTTGGTACTACGCCGCCCCCAATTCTCCGGTAACAGGGTATCCTCCCGACTTTCAACAGCCCGGTGTAGTTCATCGATGAAGAAATTCTTCGCCGTCGTCGGCGTCGTCGTACTGGCAGCCGTCATCAGCTTCTCGGGATTCGTGTGGTGGAAACTGCAGCCCCACCCGGATCCCCAGCCGCTCCCGGCCGACCTGATCGCCCTCAGTACCGTGGAGGGCGAGGCGTTGCTGCAGGAGGCGGAGGGTCGGTCCGACTACGATGCGCTTTCGCGGAGCTTCGAGTCCCAGGAACTGATCAGCTACTGCGGCGTGGCCAGCAGCGTAACGGTCCTTAACGCCCTGGGACAGGAGACGAGCCAGGGCGATTTTTTCACACCCGAGGCAAGTCTCGTCCGGCCCCGGCGCCAGGTGATGTTCGGCGGCATGTCCCTGCTCGATCTCGCAGCGTTACTGGCGGCCCACGGGACCGTCACCGAGGTGCATTTCGCCGACGGCGTCAGCCTCGATGATTTCCGGGCGGCGGTACAGCGGAATCTCTCCGATCCTGATGACTATCTCCTGGTCAACTACCAGCGTGGCGTGCTGGGGCAGGCCCCGGTGGGACACATCTCTCCACTGGCAGCCTACGACGCGGACACGGACCGGGTGCTGATCATGGATACGGCGAGCTACAAGTACCCGCCCACCTGGGTGCCGCTGCCAAAGCTCTACGAGGCCATGAACACGACGGACAGTTCGTCAGGCAGGGCGAGGGGGTACGTGGAAGTCACGCAAGCAAGCCCCGGGGCCGGTTGAAGGCCCAACTCGCTAGCTGCTGCCGTTCGATCCCTGGTGCTTGAGTCTCTCGATCACTTCCCTGAACCGGGGCAGGGCACGCAGGGATCGCAGGTCTGAATCGTTCTCCGCCCACTCGGCAATGGCCATGCCGCGCAAGCTGGCGCGCTCCAGGCACTCCAGTGCTCGCTCGGGCTCGCCGATCAGCGCAAAACCACAGGCGGTGTTGTAGAGCGTATCGGGGTTCTCACCGTCGATCGCCAGTGAGCGCTCGGCAAATTCGATGGTCTTTGCCTTGTCACCGACCGAGGCGAAGCCACCCAGGGCGAGATTGAGCGCGCGGGTATTGTCCGGATTGAGCTCGAGACTCCGTTCGGCACGCTCGACACCCCGGCGCGCCGCCTCGATCGCCTCGTCATGCCGTCCCTGGCTCTCGTAGATCTGGCGCAGGAAGATCGGCGACTGGTAATCATCGGCGTCGATCTGTTCGGCCTTCTCGAATAACTTGGCGGCGCGTTCCAGTTCGCCCTGCTGAAAGCACACGCGGCCGTAAAAATAGTATGCATCGAACAGATTCGGATCGAGGCGCAGGGCAGTCTCGAATTCCGCGATCGCCTCCGGGTTCCGACGACGGGCGAAGTGGCTCAGGCCGCGGGATACGTGGGCCTCTGCCAGCCCGGGCAGCAGTTCCACGGCCCTCGCGCTTGCCCGCTCGGCGGCCGCGAGGTTCTCTTCCGCGGCATCCCAGTAGATGCAGATGGTCGCATAGCTGTCGGCCAGAGCCGCCCAGGCACGCGCGTACCCGGGGTCCGTCGTCACCGCTTTCTCGAACATCTGGACGGCGAATGCCATGTTCCTCGGTCCCATGCGACGGAAGTAATGCTGGCCTTTCAGGTAATACTCGTACGCCCTGGCGTCGGAGGTCGTGCAGCACTCCTGCTCGGAACGGGTGCCCAGCTTGACTTCCAGGGCATTGGCCACATGGGTGGCGATCTCGGTTTCGATATCGAAGATGCGCTCCAGCTCGCGGTCGTAACTGCTGGACCAGAGGTGGAAGTCGTCCTCGACGTTGATCAGCTGGGTGGTGATACGCAGGTGATTGTCGGCCTTGCGGATACTGCCCTCCAGCACCGCAGCGACGTGTAGTTCCCTGCCGATCGCGCCGGCGCCGACCGGCATGCCCCGGAACCGGAACGACGAGGTCCGCGAGGCGACGCGCAGGTTCTCGATCTGCGCCAGCCGGTTCAATATCTCTTCGGCGATGCCGTCGCACAGGTATGCCTGATCGTGTGCCGGGCTCATGTCTTCGAAAGGGAGCACGGCGATGGAGGGGACGGCGGTGACATCGGGAGATACCTTCGGCTCAACCGTCTCGTCGGCGGCTGCCGCCCGGGCATCGTCAGGATCCTTCCTGAGGCCCTTGGACGTCAGGTCGAAGAACCAGGAAAGCACCATGGCGATCGGGAAACCCGCGATGACGACTGCGATCAGGGCAGTCAGGCCCCAGGAGGGAATGCCCAGCGGTTCGAAAGTTACCTCGCCGACCTGTAACAAAACCCAGGCCACGACTGCATAACCGGCGGCGGCCTGAAACACCTTGCGCCGCTTCAGCTCTTCGAAAAAACCGGTGATTCCGGACTGCGGGCCGGTCAATGGCGCATCCCTTCAGTGACAGGCAACGGTGCCGTACACCAGTTTATAGCTGATTCGCGCCGTCTGCCCCGTCGGAGTGTGCCTTTCGACACAGACCGGTTCGGCTCAAACTGTTGATCTTCAAAAGGAAAGGGGCGCTTCCGGCCTCGCGGATGTGTTCCGATGTACCGGCACTGCCGGTATGCGGTCCCGATCATTCTCGTGATCCCGTTTGCCCAGTCGCTCCGTCGTAGGCTTTCCAGTTCGATCCCGGCTTCCGGGTTGCTCTTCGCCGTCAGGGTGCCACTCCGAGCGGGCGGACTGCGTCGATGTCATCGATCAACAATGGCGGGTTCCGACACAGGCTGACGATCCGTCCGGTTGCGGGAGTAGACGCTTCAATGACGGATTGCTAGCCTCCGGCTGTCGAGCGGGTTCCGTGAGCCAGCGAGTGACCGATTTC
>JAHEFR010000001.1 GCA_024640085.1 Gammaproteobacteria bacterium | reverse complement strand
CGATCGCCCCCCATGGACGTGGACGCATCGACGACGACGGCGAACGCATCCACCTTCGCGATATAGCCCGATGTATCAATCTTGACCGGAGTGAACGGAGACGGCGTATAAGCCGGCTCCGGTGCGGCGCATCCGAAAATCAGGCCGGATGCCGCGACGGCTGCCAGCAGCAGCCCTGGATTTCGCTTCATTATTAATCCCTCCCAATGCACAGGACGCCCACACACGATAGCGTGGCCGCCGGTGTGCCAGTGTACGTACACGTTCTCATTCGTCAGGCAACCCCCAAGCGGATGCACCCCCGGCGGGAAAACATTGTTGGGGCCCGTAAGCACCTCGACCCGACTGAGACCGGTGATCGATTCGCAGACGATTGCCTGGAAACGGCGGTATTGTACCAGTTGACTATGTCAGATTTGCCAGCGGCGGCAATCCGCAATATCCGAAGCAGAGCGCGAAAGGCCCCTCCCTGGACTGGATGCGAGATCAGGTCTCCAGCTCATCCCAAACCTCGATCCAGTGCCTGACCGGCACCTCCGACCCGCTTGCCAGGTGCATGCCGCATCCCAGATTGGCCGTGACGATGCACTCCGGCGCACCCGGGGCTTCGAGGCGCGCCAGCTTTTCCTTCAGGAGACGACTCGATGTTCGTCGATGAAGCAGGGAGTAAACGCCAGCAGAACCGCAACACTGGCCGTCGTCTGCCGTTTCGGCGAGCCGCCAGCCGCTGTCGGCCAGCAGGCTCCTGAGCCGCGTGTCACCACCCAAGGCGTTTCTCAGGGTGCACGGCACATGCATGACCACCTCCGGGCGCCTCGCGCCGGCGCTGCGCTCCATCGGTTCCAGGAAATCGCAGATGTCGATCACGCAAGAGGCGAGCCTCTGGCCCCGTTCCCGATAATCCGGGTCGTCCTGACAAAGCCTGCCGTAATCCTTGATAAATGCCGCGCAACCGCTGGCCGTTACCGTCATCCCGTCACCTGCCTCCGCCGCCGGTAACCAGGCGTCAATGTTCCGCCGGATCTGATGCCGGGCGCGTGCCACGTCGTCCACGTGGTAGGCCAGAGCCCCACAGCATCCCCGCGCAGTGCGACTCCCGATGCCACGTCGATGGAGAATCCGGGCCGCGGCCGCATTGATGGCCGGTGCCAGGATCGGCTGCACGCACCCCTCCAGGATCAGCACCTGTCTGCTGGCCCCCGGAGGCGGCGTCGGCCAATCCCCCGGGTCGCCCGGGGTCAGCCGCCGGGCGACCGACTTCGGCAGCAGAGGGCGGAGGACATGGCCGAACGCCACGGCGGCGCGGAATGGCCAACTGCCGTCAAAGAAGCGGGCGATCAGACCGCGACGCCAGCGATCCCACCACGGGCGCAGGTCCTCCCCGGCGGTCACTTCCCGGCCGATGTCCGCGAGACGGTGAAAGTTTACGCCGGAAGGACACGTGGTCTCGCAGGCCCGGCAGCCGAGGCAGTGATCCATGTGAGCGACGGTGCGGGGAGTCGGTTCCTCGCCTTCCAGCAGGCCTTTCACCAGGTAGATCCGGCCTCTCGGACCCTCCAGTTCATTGCCGGTCAGCCTGAATGTCGGACAGGTGGCATTACAGAACCCGCAGTGGACACAGCGTCTGAGGATGTCGTCGGCCTCGCGTCCGGCGGCCGTGAATAGCAGGGATTGCGGCAGCCGTGTCTGCATGTCAGATGCCGGCGTACATACGGCCGGGGTTGAAGATCCCCTGAGGATCCATGGCGGTCTTCACCCGCTGATGCAGTTCCCGCAGAGCCTCGTTCAAAGGGTGGAACACCTCCCCCGCCCGATTGCCGCCGCGAAATGCCGTGGCATGACCCCCGGCCGCCGCGACCCGTTCCCGGACGCGATCGCCACCGCTGTCCGTACCGAGCCAGCGCTGACCGCCGCCCCAGTCGATCAGCCAGCGGCCGTCAACAGGCAACGGTTTCGTGGCCGATGGTACCGAGAGCCGCCAGAGCATCCCGTCCCCATCGAAAAAAGGGAGTCCATGCTCTCGCAGGCCGACCCAGAACCTCGCCGCGTCGTCGCCGGCCAGTTCTTCGCCGCCGAGGTCCTCGGCCGCCGAGGTCACGCCGGCCTGGCTGCCGGACAGCCGAAGAAACATCCGGCCATTCTCCCAGGCAGCCCCCGAAAGTGGCACCGGCGTACCCGCTATCCGGTTCATGGTATCGATGGCGCGGCCGACATCGAGGTCGAAACACCGGGTCACCTGGACTTCCGACGCCGGCAGGACCTTCAGGGAGACTTCCAGAAGCAGACCCAGGGTGCCGAGGGCGCCGGCCATGAGCCTCGATACGTCGTATCCGGCCACGTTCTTCATGACCTCGCCGCCAAAGCGCAGGACCTCGCCCCGACCGTTGATCATCCTTACCCCGAGCACGAAATCGCGAACCGATCCTGCGTAGGGCCGGCGCGGACCGGAGAGATTGCAGGCCACCGTGCCGCCCACCGTGGCGTCGTCACCAAAATGAGGGGGTTCGAAAGCCAGCATCTGGCCGTGGTCGGCCAGCAGTGCCTCCACCTCCGTGAGACTTGTGCCGGCGCGGACCGTGATCGCCAGTTCCGCGGGCTCGTAGGACACGATTCCGCGGTGATCAGCGACGGAAAGCGGGCGTCCCTCCGGGATCCGCCCATAGAAGGCCTTGCTTCCCGATCCGACGATCTGCAGCGGCTGGCCGTCTTCCAGGGCGGACCTGACTGCCGATGCCAATTCGTCTGCCCGATCCCGGGCCTCCCCCGTGTCGCCGGCACCGGGGCCCGTCATCAGAACCGCTCCAGTTCCGGGAACGGCAGCTTGCCTCCGTGGACGTGCATGGCGCCGAACTCGGCACATCTCGCCAGGGTCGGGACGGCCTTGCCCGGATTGAGCAGGCCATCAGGATCGAACGCCGCCTTCAGATCGTGAAACTGCCGCAGTTCGCCTTCACCGAATTGCACGCACATCTGGTCGATCTTCTCGATCCCGACGCCGTGTTCGCCGGTGATGGTGCCACCGACAGCCACGCACGCCTCGAGGATGGCCCCGCCCAGTCGCTCCGCGGTCTCCAGTTCACCCTCACGGTTGGCGTCATAGAGGATCAGCGGGTGCATGTTGCCGTCGCCTGCGTGGAAGACGTTGACCACAGGCAGGCCGAATCTACCAGACAAGGCCTGAATCTCCTTCAGGACCCGGGCGAGATGCCGGCGCGGGATGGTGCCGTCCATGCAGTAGTAATCCGGTGACATCCGGCCTACCGCCGGAAAGGCCGCCTTGCGTCCCGACCAGAGTTTGAGTCGTTCGGCCTCGTTACGGGAGACCCGGACGCCGGTGGCGCCGGCATGTTCCAGGATCCGGGTGACGGCGATGATCTGGCTGGCCACTTCCTGTTGCGTGCCGTCCAGTTCGCACAGCACCAGGGCTGCGCATTCCGGGTAATCCACGTCGAGGAAAGAATTGACGGCGTCGATGCACCCGCGATCCATCATCTCCAGCCCCGCGGGCAGGACGCCGGAGGCGACGATGCCCGCAACGGCCCCGCCCGCCGCGGCCACGTCGCCAAAGGCTGCCACCGCCACCTGGGCACACCGCGGGACAGGCAGTAGGCGAACGGCAATCTCCGTGATCACTGCCAGAAGTCCCTCGGACCCGTGGATGAACGCGAGCAGGTCGTAACCGGGAGAGTCCAGCGCCTCGCCACCCAGTGTCAGCCGCTGCCCCTCCATGGTCACGATCTCCACCTCGGCGACGTTGTGCACCGTCAACCCGTACTTCAGGCAGTGCACGCCGCCGGCGTTCTCAGCCACGTTACCGCCGATGCTGCAGGCGATCTGTGAAGAGGGATCCGGCGCGTAATAGAGCCCGTGAGGGGCGACGATCTCACTGATCTGCAGGTTGCGGACGCCGGGCTGGACCCGGGCCAGGCGATTGGCGAGGTCTATACCCAGGACCTGGTTCATCCGGCTGAGGTTCAGGAGCACTCCGTCCGCCAGCGGCAGTGCGCCGCCCGACAGACCGGTCCCGGCGCCCCTTGCGACGACCGGCACGGCCATCTCCCGGCAGATAGTCAGCACCGCCTGCACCTGGTCTGTACGGTCGGGCATTGCGACGGCCATCGGTGGCTGCCGATAGGCGGACAGCCCGTCGCACTCGAATGGCCGCAACTCGTCCGGCTCGGTCAGGAGAGCGGCAGGCGGCAAGACCTTCCCGAGACGGGACGCCACCTCCTTCCTGCGGGCGGCCAACGCACTCGGAGACAGGCGCGGGAACTTAGCCGGACGCATTTCTAACGCCCTGCAATGGAGACGTTCCGGTGCCTTGGACGCGCCCTGCGCCGATCCCGGGTCGACCGTGCGCGGGGAGCTGCTTGTCCCCGGCCCGCCGCTCCGCGAGAATGATATTCGGTGTCCTCCAAGCGAGTTTCCTCATGCTTATCAAGTTCTACAGCAAAGTCGGCGGTTTCACCATGTTCGGCGACGTCGGTGTCAGACTCCTTGAGCTGATGGGTCAGAGCGGCGTTCTTCCGGGGGCAATCCGGGCCGAGGATATTCCACGGGCGGTCGCAAGACTGAAAGGCGTGGTGGCGGAAACGGGGGAGGATCCATCGGGGTCAGACGACGGCGATTCCGATGAGCCCATCCCGGTCACGCTACGTCAGCGCGCCTTCCCCCTCATCGAACTGCTCGAGCGTGCGGCAGCGGAAGACTGCGAGGTGCTCTGGAAGGAAGGCTGAAGCCTGATCCGCGCGGCACCCCGAAGACCGGCGACCGACTTCTCGCAGTCCCGAAAAAGAGGGGGCGCCCGCCAGGGGATTGCGGGCGCCCCGGTTGTTGGCCAGAGCCGGCTTCCGTTACGGCCGGGTTCCCCCGGCAAACGGATCCGCGCTCCAGCCCAGGGCTGTCCAGTCGATCTTGCCGTCGGTGTGACAATCTAAACAGGCGCCGGTGCTGACGCCACCGAAACCGTATGCCTGCTCCTTCGGCGCCACCTCATGGTTCACCGACAGGTACATCACGGTCTCGACGAAGGTGTACTCGCCGGAATAGGCCTGCCCCGTGTAGGCGGCGCCGTCCTGCAGCGCCAGGTCCCAGTCGTACTTGACCCAGTAGGGGTTGTCGCCACCCTTCAGGCCGAACAGATGCGGCACGAGCATGGTGTTGTTGTTGGCATCCGCCACCTGCTTGCCGGGCATCTTCTTGAACGGATAGATCATGGCGCCGGCTGTCGTGTAGTCGCCGACCGGGGCGGCCAGAACTACCGGGGTTGCGGTGAACGTGTCGGACACGTTCATGATCACCTTCTCCCACTTGCCGTAGCCTTCCGGTGTGCGCTCCTGGTAGAGCAGTGTCGGGCGAACGTTATACGACCAGTCAAAGGTGCCCTTCATCTTGTCGTAGGTGGGCAGGCCGGTATCCGGGTCGGGCGGGATGGGATCGATATCCTGGCCCGCGGTGGACCAGTCCCAGAAGACCTTGGTGGGGGTCTCGCGGGCGAAGGTAGGGATGTGGCAGACCTGGCAGGCCAGCGTCGTATGGGAATTGACGATCGACTCCACCGAGGTCCCGGCGTGCACTACCGTAGCGCTGCCGTGACAGTCTGCGCAGTCCTTCATGTTGCCTTCGAGATTCGAGTGATACGCCATGCCGCCAATGCCGTGGGAAACCAGGTTGCCGGCGCTGTCCCGGGCGACCTCGTGGCAGGCCACGCAGTCCAGGTTGCCGCCGTCGGTACCCATGTGGACGTCGTATTCCCGGGTAGTATCGGCGACGGACAGGGCCAGATCGCCATGCTTGACGTTGTTGCCGCCGCCAGCCTTGGCATGGCAATCGATGCAACCCTCGCGGGTCGGCCGGCCATTATTCATGGCCACGCTCTGGGCCACGGCCTGAAGGTCTACGTCCGGCTCCGGGTTGCCCGCCGTTTTCGGCGCCTTGGCGTAGGTCGCTGTCTGGTCGTGGCAAACCAGGCAGTCCACATTGGACGGATCCGAGAAGTCGAAGGTATCGTCCGCGTAGCCGTAACCGATGTGACACTGGGTGCAGCGGCCTTCGTTGGTAGGCACCGCGACGCAGAAGTTGTTGATGATGTCGTTCTTGCCATGGGTCGCGCCCTCCAGCCCGTCGATGCCCAGGGCGACACCCTGCCAATTCCAGTGGCCGGTGGTAATGATGTCCTCCCCGACAGGCCCGTGGCACTTCAGGCAGTCATCGGTGCCCTGGTAGGGCTTCTCTGCGAAATAGTCCTGGTGGAACTTCTCAACCGCACCGGGGGCAGGCTGGTTAGCAAGCGCGTTGCAGTCGAGGACATCCACGACCCCATCACCATTCAGGTCTTCATCCGGCAGGTCCCCGACGCCATTTCCGTTCAGGTCCCAGCAGTCTTGCCCGTCGGCGCCGTCCACTCCGGCGGGCCCCGTTGCCCCGTCGTCGCCATCGTCGCCGCCGCAGCCGGCGGTGCCAAGCGCCATGCACGCGATGGCGAGGAGCGCCGCGAGTCGGAGTCTCCTGTGTTTCAGTGCGTCCATCATTGATGCTCCCAGATTGGATTGAGATGTCGATGGCCGGATCGGCCCACGTCCGGGCCTGATCCAGCCGATTTAAATTCGGGGCTAAAGAGCGGGTCGTTCGACTCTTGGTTCGAGAACACGTCGGGGAGGGCTGGCATTTCGAATGATCTAAATTAATGAGTGCTACATTAGTTACGCTGGATAAATAATGCATCGCACCGATCCGGGTGTTGACCTGGATCAGTTGCGGGTCGAAAAACAACCGAAAATAGGTACAAATACTGAGGAAAGCCGACGAGTTACGAGGCGCCAGGGGCTGGCGAAGGCGGTATTTCAGCGGAAGCACGATTCCGGCCCGAACTCCGCCGGGTACAGGCGAAGGGGTGAGATCACGGGCGCAGCGCGCCGCCCCGCCCTCTCATCGGTCAGAGGTGACAGTGAGCAGACCGCTTGCCAGAGTCAGATTTCGCCTACTGCAGATAGGATCGGGGATGTCGCCCGCCTCGAGTCCTCGTCATCGGCCATTGATTGGCTCGGGCCCGTATGCACCACCGGTCAGAACATCGCCCGCTCTTTCTCCTTGACCGGGGGCTGCCCTTTCAGCAGGCGCCTGATCCGCTTGAGGAGCATTTTTCGGGGGTGGTAATCCTCGAAGACGACGATGAACACCTTGCGCAACGCCCCCTCCGGGCAGGTGATCGCTCGCACACCGTGCCAGGAATTGCCCCGCCGGCCGAAGATGATACTGCGGTTGTCCATGGTCTCGGCCGGATAGGCCTTGTCGAAATCCTCGAAAGCCGGATTGGATTCCAGATCGAATCGTCCGTCGTCGTCCAGGATCACCGTCTCCCCGCCCCAGGCTGCGTCCCAGTCGGCCGGCGTGTTCATGTAGAAGATCTGTGACCCCAGCTTGCCGCGGGAATCGCAGTGGGGAGAAACCGAGCATCCGCGCGGCGTGTAGTGCCAATGGAAACGGATCTTTACGTGGCCGCGACCGAGCAGGTCACGCACCAGATTCTTGTAGAGATCGCTGCGAAGCTCGTCGACGAATGCCTGCCAACATGCAGGGATGTCGAGACCGTCGACATACTCGAGGACATAGCGATCGTGGCTCTGCTGGCCGTGTTTCCGCTGTTTGCCAAAAAAGGCATGGAACAGGGAAAGATCCGGCATATTCGTGGCCAGTTCCTCGAACCCGTTTCGCGTCAGGAATCCCTGGGGATTCATCCACGGGAAGGGGTGGCGATCCCGGAACGCCATGGTATCGATGCCGCGGATGTAGTCTTCGTGGAGATATTCCATGATCTGCGCCAATTATTGAGGGGACCGTTCGGTCCTTGACGGGGACGGGCCCGGGACCACGCTCTTCCGGCGCGCAAGATTATCATCAGCGCGCCTGTTTCGGCACCATCCGGGCAAGGAATTCCCTCGCACTTCATCCGCTCCCGCAAGCGACCCCGGCGACCGGTCGTGACTCCTAGCCCGGCCGGCGAAATCCCGGGAATTCGTCACGGCGATCGCATGGAACCCTTCGCCGCAAATCTCCGCCACACCCTTGAGATGCGGCCGGACAGGCGCTTTACTGGCGCCAAGTCACGTGGAAGGAGTGGAAAAGAAGATGCTGCCCGAAATCGTCCTCGCGGCGGCGGCCCTGACGGGGACCGTCGAATACCAGGTCCAGTGCGCCGAACTCGCCTTCAGCCGCAGTGTCCAGGAACATGACATCGAAGACTTCGTCGCCTTCGTGGACGAGGACGCCCGCTTTACCGGCAGCGCAACCCTGAAAGGCAAGGAAGAGGTGGCCGCAGGCTGGGGGCCGTTCTTCCAGCCCGATGGACCATCCATCCGATGGGCCCCCGATAGTGTCGAAGTGCTGGAGTCGGGGGACCTGGCGTTAAGTCAGGGACCCTTCGAGATGCATCTGACCAGTGATAGTGGTGAGGACGTCGTCAGGACCGGCCGCTTCTTTTCCGTATGGCGGCGGGATGACGACGGTCGCTGGACGGTGGTATTCGACGGGGGTACTCCGGCCCGGCCGGCGGACGGGGACCCGTTCGCATCGCTGGATTACGATCCCGCCACGATCTGCGAGGCGCACGCTCAATAGGATTCGAGTCCCGCGGTTCGCGGTAACATCCGTGAACACCCCGGGGATCGGCCCGCCATTGCCGCCCCCCGGGCTCATGCTCCGCAGCCGGGATGGTTACCGACATGGTCCGAATCCTCATGCTCCTGGCCGCATGGTCAATCATCGCGCCATCGGCACGGGGCGCGGAGACAGAAGAACGGCTGGCGTACCTGGAAGGTCGCCTGGACGCCAGTCGGGACGCCATCCACGTCTGGCAGGACGGCTGGACCACGGTCTATACGGGTGCGGCCTTCGCCTACGCGGCCCTGGCCCTCGACGCAGGCAACGGCGACGACAGGACGGTCCGGGCCCTGGGCGCCGTCCGGGCCGCGCTGGCCGCCACCCTGCTCACGGCCCGTCCCCACCCCGGCCGCTTTGGAGCGGAGCGGATCCGGGAGATGGGAGGCGCTACGGCTCGGGACCAGCTCGCGGCGGCCGAGCGGACCCTTGTCGAAAGCGCCCGCAGAGCCAGCACTATGCGGAGCCCCGCACGGCACCTGCGCAATGTACTGGTCAATGCCGGCTTCGGTGCCCTCGTCTGGGTCACAGGCGACAAGAGCGACGCTCTTCCCTTCGCACTGATGGGGATCGCCGGCGGCGAGGCCCTCTTGTGGACCTCACCCCAACAGCCACGGCGCGATCTCGCGGAATATAAACGGAAGTTCAGCGCCGGGGAGCGATTGGCCGATCGCTGGGACCTTGCCGTCGTGCCCGGAGGCATCCGGGTTCAGATCGCCATCGGGCCCTGAGGCTGACGAACCAGTCAGCCTTCCCCCGCGGGATCGGGGCACCTCTTACGCGTCTCAGGCCGCGCCCCGCTCCTCCTCGTTCCCGGCGATGGCCAGGGCCGTCCCTGTCTCCAACAGCGATTTCAGGCTGGAGGCGACCTCTGCCCATCCCTCTCGGATCATCGGATAGACCTTGCTATCGGCGTCAAAGTCGCCGTGGACGATCCGTAGCCGGCAAGCCTCCCCCTGAGGCGTGATCTCAAACACCACTGTCGAGGGCCGCTCCGCCGCCACGGCCTCGTCGAACAGGAACCGCCAGGTGTAGCTGAGCCGCGTCGGCGGATCGCACTCCCGGACGACGCCCTCGCAGCCAACCCTGCCGTCGGCATACAGGAACCTGACGGGCGAGCCGATTATCCAGTCCGAATCGACGGCCATTCGATGGAAATACTGCCGGGTGAATTCAGGCGAGGTGATCGCCTTCCAGATGCGTTCCGGTGTGCTGCGGATATAGGTTTCGTAGACATGCTCAGGTCGGTTCATTGGGCTCCTCCTTCAGGGCGTCCTTCAATGCCGAGACCGCGCTCAGGCGCCGCCTCGCGTATTTGGCGATCCACCGATCGCTGATCTCCTGCAACGGCACCGGGTTGAGGTAATGGTGCTTTTCCCGGCCGCTCCAGACAGTGACCACCAGCCTGGCGGATTCCAGCACGCGGAGATGCTTCGACACCGCCTGGCGGGACATGGCTTTCCCCTCGCAGAGTTCTGCCAGTGTCAGGCCGTCGGTGCCGAACAGCCGGTCCAGCAGTCTTCGACGATTCCTGTCCGCGAGGGCGCGAAACACTTTCTCCATGGAACGATAATATGCAACCATTTGGTTGCATGTCAACAGCCACGTAAGGGAGTTCCGAGGAAGATGCAGAACTCCCCGAACTTCCTATGCTTATCTCTATGGAAGTCCATGTTTTCCTCCTCCAGCTGGCCCTGGTGCTGATGGCCGCCCGCCTGTTCGGCGAGGTCGCGGTCCGCTGGGGCATGCCCCCGGTGATCGGCGAACTGGCGGCCGGAGTGATACTCGGCCCTTCCCTCCTCGGCGTGATCCACGTGACCGAGACCCTGCACTTCCTGGCGGAGATCGGCATCATCCTGTTGCTGTTTGAAGTCGGGCTGGACACCGAGATCGGCCGTCTCGCCAAGGCGGGCATGAAGGCAACGACGGTCGCAATCGGCGGTTTCGTCCTGCCGTTCGTCCTCGGTTTCGGCCTGAGCTATTACACATTTGGGATGTCGATGCTGACGTCGTTGATGCTCGGGGGCACCCTGACGGCCACCAGCATCGGCATCACAGTGCGCGTGTTGACGGACCTGGGGCGGCGTCACAGCAGCGAGGGCCAGATCATTCTCGGCGCCGCGGTCCTGGACGACGTCCTCGGCGTGCTGCTTCTCGCCCTGCTATACGAATTCGCCACGGCCGGGCATGTGAGTCTGTACAACGCGGCCCGGATCGGCGCCTTCATGACGGTGTTCTTCCTGATGGCCCCGGTGGCCGCGAAGACCATGTCCTACCTCATCCACCGCTTCGAGAACTCGAGCGGGGTCCCGGGTCTGGTGCCGACGGCCATCGTATCGCTGGTGCTGCTGTTCGCGGCTCTGGCGCACTTTATGGGCGCACCGGAGTTGCTCGGCGGGTTCGCCGCGGGTCTGGCATTGTCGCGGCGATTCTTCCTGCCGTTCGGCGTCGCCCTGGCCGCGGACCCGCTTTTCGCTGACGTCATCAAGGAACAGATGAAGCCGATCATCCGCCTGTTCACCCCGATCTTTTTCGTAGAAGTCGGGCTGTCGCTGCACCTCAACGAGGTGAACTGGACCTCCGGATGGGTCTGGATCTTCTCGCTGACGCTGCTCGCAGCCGCCATCGTCGGCAAGTTTGGCGGCGCCCTACTGATCCGCGAGCGGCCCGCAGTGCGGACGGCGATCGGCATGGGCATGGTGCCCCGGGGCGAAGTCGGCCTGGTGTTCACAGAACTGGGGCGGCAAGTGGGCCTGCTCGACGGAGGCGTATACGACGTCCTCATACTGGTCATCGCCTACACCACGCTGGTAGCGCCGTTCTGGATCAAGTGGTTCTACCGGATCCACGCCTCTGAACTCGAGACACCGGTGACGGAGACCGATCTCGGCTACCCAAGCGACAACGCCCGGGCACCGCCCGCCGGTTCCCACGGGCCGGAACCGGAAGGGTGATCGCGGGCCCGCTGTGCCACCCGATCGGCAAGCAGCCACCCGCGGCCTCTGCGGGGCTCTTCCGGCTACCGCCCGGCCTCGTACCAGTGACGGCTGCGGTTGACAATCCGAACCACCGACAACATCACCGGCACTTCGATGAGGACGCCCACGACCGTGGCCAGCGCCGCCCCGGACTCAAATCCGAACAGGCTGATGGCGGCCGCCACGGCCAACTCGAAGAAGTTGCTGGCCCCTATCAGGGCCGAGGGCCCGGCCACGCAATGGTCCACGCCCAGCTTGCGGTTGAGGAGGTAGGCCAGGCCGGAATTGAAGTACACCTGGATCACGATGGGCACGGCGATGAGAGCGATCACCAGAGGCTGGGCGATGATCTGCTCTCCCTGGAATCCGAACAACAGGACCAGCGTGATCAACAGCGCCGACAGGGACAGCGGATGCATCCTGGCAAGCACGGCCTCCAGCCCCCGTTCCGCCTTCGTCCTCAGGATTCGGGTCCGCCACCACTGGGCGAATACCACGGGGATCACGATGTAGAGGACCACGGACAGAAACAGTGTGCTCCACGGTACGGTAATGGCGGAGATCCCCAGCAGCAGCCCGACGATCGGCGCGAAGGCGAAGATCATGATGGTGTCGTTCAGCGCCACCTGGGACAGCGTGAAGTTGGGGTCACCGTCGCTCAATCGGCTCCAGACGAAGACCATGGCCGTGCAGGGCGCGGCCGCCAGCAGGATCAGGCCGGCCACGTAGCTGTCACGCTGATCGGCAGGCAACCAGTCAGCGAACACCCCATAGATAAAGACCCAGGCCAGCAGCGCCATGGAGAAGGGTTTCACGGCCCAGTTGACGAACAGTGTCACACCGATCCCTTTCCAGTGGCGTCCCAGCTGCTTCATGGCGCCGAAATCCACTTTCAGCAGCATGGGTACGACCATCACCCAGATCAGGATCGCCACGGGCAGGTTGACCCTGGCCACTTCCATGGCGCCGATGGCGCGGAATGCTCCCGGTATGAGATGACCCAGGACGATGCCGGCGACGATGCACAGGCCGACCCAGATGCTCAGGTAGCGCTCGAACCGCCCCATGGAGGCGGCTGGACTGCCGCTGTCGCAGACGGCGCTCACTTGAGGTCGACCTCCTCGACCGCTTGGCTGCTCTCATCGACGTCCTGAAACTCGCCGATGCGATCCACGCTCCGCTGCAGGCTGAGACGATCGAGGGAACCCACGGGCAGATCAACGAAGATCCGGATGCGGTTCTCGAGTTGTTTGAAGGCGGCCCGGAACGCCTGCATCCGGGTCACGTCGTCGCCCTCCACCGCCGCTGGATCCGGCATGCCCCAGTGGGCGCTCATTGGTTGGCCTGGCCAGACCGGGCAGGTCTCGGCCGCTGCGTTGTCGCAGACGGTGAAGACGAAGTCCATCACAGGGGCGTCAGCAGCCGACAACTCCTCCCAGCTCTTGCTGCGCAGGCCGTCGATCGGCAAGTCGAGATGCCGCAACAGGGCCAGCGCCATCGGGTGGACGTGACCCGTGGGGTCGCTACCGGCGCTGAAGCCCCGGAATCGGCCACGTCCCCAGTGATTGATCAGCGCCTCGCCCAGAATGCTGCGAGCCGAGTTCCCCGTGCAGAGGAACAGCACGTTAAAGATCCGGTCATCGGTCACTTCCAGTCCTCCGTACAGGATCGCCGCCGCCGGGGAGGCAGCTGCGCGCAGCCGCAGATTCGCACCGGTCCGGGTCGCCGCCACAGCAATTCTCGGTCAGAAACCCCATCAGCCCGCTCATGGCCGCGTAGTCCGCCGAATACAGGATGTGCCTGCCCCGCCGCTTCGAGCTGAGCAGACCGCACTGGCAGAGCTGCGAGAGATGAAATGAGAGGGTCGGGCCGGGCAACGCGAATCTCTGCGCCAGGTCGCCGGCCGCCTCTCCCTCCGGCCCCTGCTGAACCAGGTGACGGAAGATCGCCAGCCGGGTTTAGTTGGCCAGGCCGGAAAGGGCATTGACGGCATCTCTCAGTTCCATACTTCCAAAAATATGGAACGATTGTGACAGTCCTGTTGCAATCCGTGACGGCGCCTCACCCGACGGAGTCAGATCACGCGCACATTCTTGAACTGCCAGGGATCGTCCCTGTCCAGGTCTTCCTCGAACAGCGTCCCGCGACCGTTGAGCGGAGTCCAGTCCGTGTAACGGCCGACCACCGGGCCAAGGTAGGGCCCGGTAATCTCGAGGTTGCGGCGGAAATCCATCTCATCCGGTTCCACCACGCCGCGGTCGGGATTCTCCATGGCCCATATCATCCCCGACAACACGGAGACCGTCACCTGGAGGCTGGTAGCGTTGTTATAGGGCGCCAGGTCCCGGGCCTCGCCGACGGATAACTGGGATCCGTACCAGTAGGCGTTTTTTGCATGACCTGCCAGCAGCACCCCAAGCTCGTCGATCCCGGAGACGATCTCGTCCATGAGCAGACGCTGCCTGGCCTGCTGCTGCCAGGCCTTCCCGGCCATTTCGTGCACCGACAGCACGGCATCATCGCAGGGATGATAGGCGTAGTGCACGGTCGGTCGGTAGCGGACCTCGCCCCCCTCACGCACGGTGAGGTAATCCGCGATGGAGATGGATTCGCCATGGGTGATAAGGAAGCCATGGAACGGACCCTCCTTTGGCGTCCACGTCCGTACCCGCTGGGACGCCCCGGGGCGGCGGAGATAGATCCCAGCGCCACATCCCTCGGAGTGGGTCGCGCCGTCCGCGGGCAGGGTCCTTTCGTGGGAGCCCCAGCCCAGTTCCGCCGGCTGCAGGCCTTCGCTCACGAAACCGTCGATGGACCATGTGTTGACGAACTCGCCCACGCCCTTGGCCATATCAGCCACCTGCGTGTCACGTTCTGCGATATGGATGACCTTCACGCCGAGACGGGCCGCCAGCGCCGCCCATGCCTCCCGGGTGTCAGGCTCATCGTGGTCGACTCCCGTATCCCCGGCGACATTCAGGAGCGCCTGCTTGACGAAATGGGAGACCAGGCCGGGATTGGCGCCGTGAGTGATCACCGCCGTCGGGCCGCCGCCCTCGGCGCGAAGCGCCAGGGCTTTCTCCCGCAAGGCATAGTTCGTGCGCGCGCCCATGGGCAGGCTCGGATCCGTGTACCCGCCGGGCCACGGCTCGATACAGGTATCGAGATAGAGCGCGCCCTTCTCGCGGCAGAATCGGACCAGATCGATGCTGGACACGTCCACGGAGAGGTTAACCAGGAAGTCTCCTTCACCTACCAGTGGATCCAGGATCGACAGGTAGTTCTCGCGGTCCAGGGGCATGACGCGGAAGTCGATGCCGAGGGCCTGGGCTTCCCGGCGCCCGCGCTCGTCGCCGGTGACAATGCGTATCCGATCGGGGGCGATGCCGATATGCCTCAGGATCAACGGCAGGCTGCCCTGACCGATGCTGCCGAAACCGACCATGACGATCCGTCCCGGGAAATCCAGGTAACTTTTGAATTCAGTCATTTTTCCAGGCCTGATTGAGCGCCGGTGCTTGCGCGGGGCTACATGTAGAAGACCGTCCGGTTCCGCGTGCCCGGGCGGAACAATGTGCGGGCGGCCCCCGGTCGCTTCCCGCTGAGGCGGGTCCTAATGCAGCGGATTCTAGACAACCCGGCCGCTGGAACAAGATTTTTCGTCGCTGTCCTTACAGCCGATCCGGCGACAGATAGACGAGGCGCCGAAACCCCTGCCGGCTGAAGGGGCGCCACTGACCCTCCGGCTGCGCCAGCCGGTCCGCGATGGCCCACAGCACGGCGGGATGATGTCCGAGACCGCAGTGACTGCTTTCGACCCGGATGTTCTCGGAGAATTCCGAAGGCCGTTCCAGCGAGCAGCGCCAAGGGACCACGCCATCCGTTCGGCTGTAGATGGCGGTGCTGGGGACCGGCGGAGGCATATCGAGACGCTCCCGGAATTCAGGCGGCATATGCGCTTCCACCTGCCCGGTCAGATCTTCATAAAGCCAGGAGACGGCCGTGGCGTCGTGGTGACGGAACGGCGTCCCTAGCGTGATCACCGTTCGTACATCCCCGGGGGCCATCCAGGCGAGCTCCCGGGCATAGAGTCCGCCCAGACTCCAGCCGATGACGCTGACCTTGCGTCCGTAGCGATGCCGTAGATCCTTCAGTCGTTGCAGGATCTCGAATTCCTTGTAACCCACTGGCCCCAAATTGCGACCCAGCTTCCAGCGGTGGCCCTTGTAGCCGAGGATTTTGAGGAAATGCCGCAAGGGAAACGTGGCCGCGCCTGTAGTGAGGAATCCTGGAATGACCAGGACCGGGTGGCCATCTCCCTTCGGCGCCAGGTACATCAGCGGATAGAGGCTCGCATAGGCACCCAGTTCCGGCAGAGCCCGCGACTCCAGCATCTGCAGCCAGAGGGAGGGACGGGTCGCTGCCGCCTCGGGTCCGCTCATCCGCGCCCCCTCGCCTGCCGGCGAGCGACTTTCTTCGCCGGTCGTTTGCCTGCCCGACGGGCCGCCGCCGCGCGGCTCAGTTCCCGGTAGGACGACCTGATCGCGGCCAACAGCAGATCCACGTCCGGCAACAGATTCCTGGCCGCGTTGACGCTGATGGTCAGGTGACCGGCGTAGCTGGTGACGACAATGATCAGCCCAAGCCCGTCGATCACGGGCGCCATCCCGAACAGATTGAGCATCCGCGCTCCGCCGAGGTACAACTCGCTGCGCGGCCCGGGGACGTTTGTGATCACCAGATTGAACGGGGGTCGGTGGTAGTGAGCTACTTTCATTCGGCTGTACAGTTTCGCCGCGCCACTGGCCAGGGAATACGGTACCACCCGGGTCGAATCGGTCAGCGTGCCGGCGCCGATGGCCTTGGCGTACGCCTTGCTTTCGCGCGTGCTCTCATGGATCGCCGCCAGGCGCCTCATCGCATCCGGCTCACCGGTGGCCAGCTCCACGAGCATCGCCGACACCCGGTTCAGCCCCGTATGCACTTCGTCCCGCACCGAGATCGGCGCCATGGCCACCAGCGGCCGGTCCGGAAGGTCGTCGTTGGCCTGGAGATACTGCCGTAGCGCGCCCGCGCAGATGGCCAGCACGACGTCGTTGACGGTTGTGCCCTCCACCCGGTTCTTGATGGCCTTGATGCCGTTGAGAGGGAAAGAGACGCCGCCGAAACTCCTCTGGATCACGATCGGTTCGTTGAAGCAGGTCTTGGGCGCGGCAAACAGTAATCGATGACTGTGGTGCTCACCTGTGAGCACCTCCCGGCCGAGCCCCCAGCCGCCGCGGACGACTGCCGTCGCCGTCCTGGCGATCGTCGCGGGCTCGGTCACCAGGTGCGCCACCGTCCGGCCGAGCAGTCCGAGCCGGCTAGGGAGCCGCTCCGGTTCCCAGTGTCCGGGGGCCGGCACCACCCGGCCCTCGGCACTCGTGTCCCACAGGGCGGAAAACAGGTCCATGGACCCCATGCCGTCCACGGCCGCATGGTGAATCTTCGATATGAGCGCGAACGAGCCTTTCGGCAACTCTGGTAGCCCGTCGAGGCCTTCCACGAAGGTCAGGCTCCACAGCGGCCGGTTCGGATCAAGCGGCGTCGCGAATTGTCGCTCCGCCAGGTCCCTGAGCTGCCGCCACCCGGCCGGTCCCGGAAGCCTGAGATGCTGGAGGTGTGCGTCCAGGTCGAATTTCGGGTCCTCGACCCAGTACGGGCGCCCGAGATCCAAGGGAACGTGGACCACCCGTCGCCGGAAGACCGACGATGTATGAAGCCGGGACCGGATAAGACTCCGATAACGGTCGATGACAAACTCGTCACCGGTGCCTTCGTAAATCTGTACGCTGCCGATATGCATCGGCGCGTCAGGCGTCTCCAGATAGAGGAAGGCGGAGTCCAGGCTGTCGAGTACTTGCATCGAGTCCGTCGCGTCGGGGCAACTGCCCGAGGGTAGCCGTTTTCCCGTCGCCCAGGCAACGGCCCGGACCGGCCGCCGCGCCTGGCGGCATCACCAGTCCCGGACATTAGCGGGAAACGATCTACCCGGTAATTGACCTGCATCGTTTTGTTCGCACCCCGGCTCGGGATAGACTTAGATTGATTCCAACTGACACAGACGAAGATTATGTGCCTCGCGATACCCATGCAGATCATTGAGGTCGACGGATTCGAGGCCCGCTGCGAGGCCAAGGGCGTGGAGCGGCAGGTCAGCCTCTTCATGATGCAGGACCAGGCCATCGAGCCCGGCGACTTCGTCATGGTCCACGTCGGATACGCGATCCAGAAAGTGTCCCATCAAGACGCCCAGTCCGCGTGGGAACTGTTCGACCAGGTCCTGGAGGCGATGGATCAGTGACAGCCCGCCCTGCCGGCACAGGCCGGGGCGGCGACGGGCGGCTCAGCAACGAGGGAAAGGCCCATGTGTGACACCTGCGGATGTAACGTGACGCCGGGCAATCGGCACCTGGTCTCCGGCGACGGCAAGCTTGCCAGGACCGAGACAGGCAGGGAGGCGGTCAGCGTCCTTCAGGGTCTGCTCAGTGAAAACGATCACCAGGCGGCGCACAACCGTGAGCACTTTGACGTCCACGGGGTGCTCGCCGTCAATCTCATGTCCTCGCCGGGCGCCGGCAAGACCGCATTGCTGGAAGCGACCATCGAGGCCCTGGCAGGCAAGTACTCCATCGCCGTCATCGAAGGCGACCTGGAGACGGAGAACGACGCCGAGCGCATCCGCGCGAAGGGTGTGCCGGCCATCCAGATCGCTACCGGCAACGCCTGTCACCTGGACGCCCATATGGTCCACGATGCCCTCCACGACCTGGCCCTCGAAGGGCTGGACGTGGTGTTTATCGAGAACGTCGGCAATCTCGTCTGTCCGGCCAGTTTCGATCTCGGTCAGCATCTAAACGTCACCCTGCTGTCCTGCACCGAGGGCGACGACAAGCCCGCCAAGTACCCGGTGATGTTCCGTGCCGCGGACCTGGTGCTCTTTACAAAGAGCGACCTGCTGGAGGTGCTGGGAGATTTTGATCCGGCCCTCGCCGAGAGCCACCTGCGAAAACTGGCCTCACAGGCGCCGGTACAGACCCTGTCCGCGCGACACGGCGCCGGCATCGACGGATGGCTGACCTGGCTTACGTCCGAGGTAGACGGTCAGCGGACGCGCCAGGCCGGGGGCGAGACCCGCCGGCCAGCGATCCAGCCGGACGGGACCCGGCTACATTCCCACCCGGCGGCCTGAGGAATCAGTGTGACCCTGTCGGCGACAAACTGGCTGGATCGTATCCGACGGCTCGACCTGCCCGAGAACGTCAAGATCATGAATGTCTGTGGCGGTCACGAGCGATCCATCAGCGCCGCCGGTATCCGCGGGGCTCTCCCCCCGGCCATCGAACTGATCCCGGGTCCCGGCTGCCCGGTCTGCATCTGCCCGGAGGAAGACGTCTACGAAGCCATCCATGTGGCAATGGGAGAGAACGTCATCCTCGTGACCTTCGGGGACATGCTCAGGGTCCCGGTCAATGTGCCGAGACGCGAGATCCGCTCCCTGGAACAGGCCAAGGCTGCCGGCGCTGATATCCGGCCCATCGCCTCGCCAACGGAAGCGACCCGGATCGCGCGGGACAATCCCGACCGGGACGTGGTGTTCTTCGCCGCAGGCTTCGAGACGACCATGGCGCCGGTGGCAGCCATGCTCTGCGAGGGCGCGCCTGAGAATCTGTATCTCCTGCTGTCCGGACGCCTCACCTGGCCGGCGGTCTCCATGCTGCTCGAGTCCGGCGATGCCGGCTTCAACGCGCTGATCGCGCCCGGTCACGTGTCCACGGTCATGGGACCGGAGGACTGGGACTTCGTGGTGGACAAGCACCGGTTGCCCACGGCCATCGCCGGATTCACCGCCGACAGCCTCCTGGCAGGGACCTACTCAGTGCTGCGGCAGTTCATCGACGGCAATCTGTTCCTGGACAACTGCTATCCGTCGGTGGTGCAACCAGGCGGGAACCCCGTGGCCCGGAAGCAGATGGAGCAGGCTTTCACCGTAGAGGATGCGACCTGGCGGGGTATCGGCGTCATCCCGGACTCCGGCTTTGGCCTGCAGGCGCGATACGCAAGTCGCGACGCGCGGCTGCGGTATCCGGGATACCGGGACGAATCCCGCAAGCGGGTCGGCCTGATGCCGCAGGGATGCGACTGCGCCCAGGTGGTCCTTGGCAAGATCTACCCCGATCAGTGTCGAATCTATGGCGTGGCCTGCACGCCGCGAAGCCCGGTCGGGCCCTGCATGGTGTCCGACGAGGGCGCGTGCCGGATCTGGTGGGCCAGCGGTGTCCGGGAAAGGAAAAGTGCCTGAGGACCGGGCAGACGTCCTTCTCAGCGCACACCGAGCCCCCGCATCCCGTCGCTGGCATCCGGCCCCATGACTGAGGAGGGGGCCGCACAACCCGTATCCCGGCGGATCCGCCTGTCCGGTCACGTACAGGGAGTCGGCTTCCGTCCCTTCGTATTCCGGCTCGCCGCCGAGTTCGGCATCACCGGCTGGGTCCAGAACCAGCTGGGCGAGGTCGAGGTCCTGGCCCAGGGTACGACGCCCGCGCTGGACCGCTTCGAGGAAGCGCTGGTGGAACGGGCTCCGCCGCTATCCCGTCCGGTTTTGGATACCGTTGTCGAAAGCGGCGACGCCCCATCGGACGATTTCCGGATCATCGACAGCGCCCCCGACAGCAAGGCACGGATCCACGTCCCACCGGACTATTTCACCTGCGACGACTGTGTCAGGGAACTCTCGGATCCTGCGGACCGGCGCTATCGATATCCTTTCATCAACTGCACACAGTGCGGGCCGCGCTACACGCTGATCCGCTCCATGCCCTACGACCGGCCCAACACAACCATGGCCGGCTTCCCCCTGTGCGAGTCGTGCCGGCGGGAATACGAGGATCCGATGGACCGCAGGTTCCATGCCGAACCCGTGGCCTGCCCCGACTGCGGCCCTGCATTGTCTTTCCGCGACCCCCACAGGCAGGTGCACGGCAACGAAGCCGCACTGGCTGCGTGTATCGAATCCCTGCGCAATGGAAAGGTCATCGCCGTCAAGGGCGTGGGTGGATATCACCTGATGTGCGACGCGCGGGCTGACGAACCGATCCAGCGGCTGCGGGTCGCCAAGCCGCGTCCGGACAAGCCCCTGGCGGTCATGTTCCCGCTGGCGGGCGAAGACGGTCTGGATGCGCTCAGGTACGAAGTAACGATCGAACCACCAGAGATCGAACTGCTGTGTTCTCCTGGCCGGCCCATCGTCCTGATGCGCAAGAACCCGACCGGGGACATCTCGTCCCTGGTAGCCCCGGGGCTGGGCGAGATCGGTGTGATGCTTCCCTACAGCCCGCTCCATCACCTGTTGACCGCCGGGTTCGGCGGCCCGCTGGTGGCGACCTCGGGCAACATCAGTGGAGAACCGGTCCTGACCGACGCCACGGAGGTGGAAGATCGGATATACCGCGTCGTGGATGCTTACCTCCATCACAACCGTCCCATCGTCAGGCCGGCAGACGACTCCGTGTTCCGACCCATCGCCGGCCGGTTGCGCCCCCTGCGGCTCGGGCGAGGTGCCGCACCGGTGGAACTGACGCTCGCCACGGCCCTGCCGGAACCGGTCCTGGCGGTGGGCGGCCACATGAAGAACACCGTCGCCCTTGCCTGGGAGGACCGCTTGGTCATGTCGCCGCACATCGGCGACATGGGTACGGCGAGGAGCGTCGCGATCTTTGAACAGGTCGTCGCCGACCTTCAGGAACTGTACAAGGTCGGAGCCCGGCTGGTGATCGCTGACGCCCATCCCGATTACGCCACCACCCGCTGGGCCCGAAACAGCGGACTGCCGATGGTCCAGGTGCACCATCACTTTGCCCATGCCTCGGCGACCGCGCGGGAATGGACCGCCCACGAAACCGGCATCGTCTTTGCCTGGGACGGGGTCGGCTACGGTCCCGACGGAACCCTCTGGGGCGGAGAGACGCTGGCCGGTCGCCCCGGTCAGTGGCGCAGGGTCGGGCACATGCGGGCATTCCGTCTCCCGGGCGGGGACCGGGCGGGCCGCGAGCCCTGGCGCAGCGCCGCCGCCATCTGCTGGGAAACCGGCGTCGACTGGCAGCTGCGCGGCGATACAGACTGGAGACTTGCGCGGGAAGCCTGGAAGCGGGGGATCAATACGCCCACCACCACAGCCGTCGGACGCCTGTTCGATGCCGCGGCATCACTGACCGGGCTCGTAGACGTGGCCAGCTTCGAAGGCCAGGGTCCCATGGAGATAGAGGCGCTGGTCGATCCCCGTTGCGACCGGACCGTGGCCTTGCCGCTTGAGAAGCGGGGCGACCAGTGGATCAGCGACTGGGCGCCACTGGTCGGACCCCTCCGTGACCTGACAGTGCCTATTGGGGAGCGTGCCGCATTGTTCCACAACAGCCTTGCAGGCGCGCTCGTGGAACAGGCTCTGGCGGTCTGCGGCGAGACCAGGGCCAGCAGAGTCAGTCTGACCGGGGGCGTGTTCCAGAACCGCGTGTTGGCGGACCGTGCCATCGCCGGACTCCAGCGTCATGGCATCCGCGTGGATATGGATGGGCAGCTTCCGGTAAATGACGGAGGCCTGTGCGCCGGTCAGGTCGTAGAATACGCGGCCAGCGAGATGGCGGCCGGGCATAAGCGCCGGCCTTCGCCGGATTGAGAGGAGCCCGCAATGCAGGACACTCACATCGCTCTGGCCCACGGAAACGGTGGCCGGTTCATGCAGGAACTGATCCAGGAACTATTCGCCCGGCACCTGGCGAATCCGGATCTTGACACACGCACCGACGCTGCGACCCTGCCGCCACTTCCCGAGGGAGACGTCATGGTGTCCACCGACGGGTTTACCGTCCAGCCCCTGGAATTCCCCGGCGGCAACATCGGCTCCCTCGCCGCCCATGGCACGATCAACGACCTGGCCGTCGCCGGCGCCGATCCGAAGTACTTCACCCTGAACTGCTTTATCGAGGAAGGCCTCGAGGTCGCCCTGCTAGACCGGGCGATCGGCGCACTCGGCGCTTCTGCCGCCGCTGCCGGTGTGCGTGTAGTCGCGGGCGATACCAAGGTGGTCCGGCGCGGCGAAGGCGGCGGCATCTACCTGGCGACCACCGGCATCGGCATCAGGCCGGTTGGCGTGGATCTAGGCCTCGACAGGATCCGGGAGGGCGACAGGATCATCGTCAGCGGTCCGGTCGGCGACCACGGCATCGCGGTCATGCTGGCCCGTGAACAATTCGGGCTCCGCGGTGACCTGCACTCGGACGCCGCCAGCGTCCTGCCCCTCACACGCGCTGTCCGCGCTCTCGAGGGTATCCGGTTCATGCGCGATCCAACCCGGGGCGGGCTCGCCACCGTCGCCCATGAAATCCATAAGAGCACCGGACTCGCGGTGCGCCTTCAGGGGCCGTCGATACCGATCAGGGACCCGGTACAGTCCGTCTGCGACATGCTGGGATATGACCCGCTCTACCTGGCCTGCGAGGGACGCGTGGTTGCAGTGGCGGATCCCGCCGCTTCCGGACACATCCTCGAGGCATGGAGATCACTGGCGGAGGGTAGCGAGGCGGTCGACATCGGCGAAGTGGCCGAAGGCCGGCATGCGGTCACCATGGTGACCGATATCGGTGGCGAACGGATCCTCGAGGAGCTGGAGGACGATCCGCTGCCCCGTATCTGCTAGCAGGCACAGGTCCCGCCTCCGCCCACCGATTGTTATGCTCCGTAATCACTGTCTATCGGGGGGCACCCGCGAATGATGATGGCGACACAGGCCTGCGCCGGCTTGCTGGCCTTCTGCGTCCTGGCCTGGCTGCTAAGCGAAGATCGGCACCGACTGCCGGTGCGGGAGGTGCTCGTCGGGCTGGGGCTCCAACTGCTCCTGGCTCTTGTGCTGCTGGGCGTGGAACCGGCCCGCAGACTGGTCAACTCCATGAATTACCTGGTACGCGGGCTGCAGACGGCCACCGAGGCCGGCAGCACGTTCGTGTTCGGCTACCTCGGCGGCGGGGCCGCGCCGTTCGAGGCCACCCAGGGCTCCACCTCCCTCGTGCTCGCCTTCCAGGTTCTGCCGCTGGTGCTCGTGGTCAGTGCGCTGACAGCCGTCCTGACACACTGGAAGATCCTTCCCTGGGTTGTTCAGAGATTCTCACGGCTGCTGGAGCGGCCCTTCGGTATCGGCGGCGCTGTCGGCCTTGGGACGGCGGCGAACATATTCGTCGGCATGGTCGAGGCACCCCTGTTCGTGCGCCACTATCTGGCGACCATGAGCCGTAGCGGACTGTTCGTCCTGATGTGCTCCGGGATGGCTACCATCGCGGGCACGGTGCTTTTCATCTACGCGTCGATCATTGGCGGTGTCGTCGACGGAGCCGCGGGTCATCTTCTCGTGGCGTCCGTGATCAGCGCGCCGGCGGCAGTGATGATGGCTCGCATCATGGTCCCGGGGGATGCGGAGGATGCCGGGGACTCGATCAGGCCGCCCCGTTACGAAAGCACCATGGATGCGGTCACTCAGGGCACCCAGAGCGGGCTGCGACTGTACCTGAATATTCTCGCCATGCTGCTGGTGCTGGTGGCCCTGGTCAAACTCGCCAACCTTGGCGTTGGGACCCTGCCGGAGGTCGGCGGCGATCCGCTTAGCCTGCAGCGGATCCTCGGGTGGCTCATGTCTCCGCTGGCCTGGCTGATGGGTATCCCGCTGGACCAGGCCATGACCGCCGGCTCCCTGCTGGGCACGAAGACCGTCCTCAACGAATTTATCGCCTACGTCGACCTGGCCAACCTGCCCGCCGACGCCCTGTCCTCCGAGACCCGGCTGATCCTCACCTATGCGCTCTGCGGATTTGCGAATTTCGGCAGTCTCGGCATCATGATCGGCGGGCTGACCACGCTGGCGCCACAGCGACGCGCTGAGATCGTGGGACTGGGCATACGCAGTATCGTAGGGGGCACCCTGGCCACCTGCTGCACGGGCGCGGTCGTCGCTATCGTGGGAACCTGATCCGAACCCGGCCGATAGAGCTGACGGGCCCTAGTGCAGCTGGCCGCGGACCGGGTCCTCTGACAGCTCGGCGAACAGGGCTTTCTCCACCACCGACAGCAAAAGATCCGGATCGTGGACTCCGGTGACAGCCAGTCGCTTGTTTACGATGAAGCTGGGCACGCCGGTGAGACCGACACTGCGGGCCTGCGACTCGGTCACGCGCACCGCGTTCCGATAACGTTCGCCCGCCAGGCACTGCCGCACCGAGTCTCCGTCAAGGCCCACATCGCCGCCCAGCTCCGCGAGCACATCCGCGCTCCCGATATCGAGTCCTTCCTCGAAGAAACCGCGAAACAGCCGATCCGTCACTGCGCACGCTCGCCCGTCGTCGGCCGCCATGAGGATCAAACGATGAGCATCCATGGTATTGGGGACGCAGGGCACACGTGAAAAATCGAAGTGGATGCCGTCTTGCTCTCCAGCGTTTGCCACCTCCTCAAGGGCGGCTCTGCCGGCTTCCGGAGACCCAAATACCGACCTGAGGTACGTATCCACTTGTACCCCACCCTTCGGCAGGTCGGGATTGATCTGGAACGGCCGCCAGTTGATCTCCGGCTCGCTGGCGCCGTCCAGACGCGCCAGCGCCTGCTCCAGCCGCCGCAGCCCCAGGAAGCACCAGGGGGACACCAGGTCGGAGACAACATCGATTCGCAGTACAGTTCTCGCAGTCATCAGTGCTTGATCCAATCTTCCCCACGTGTTTTGACATCCTTACCCGACGTTGGTGCGGAGGATCCGGATTTCAACCCTGTATCGTCCTGTTCTTGTTCTAGATAGTA
Organism: Gammaproteobacteria bacterium; assembly: GCA_024640085.1. GTDB lineage: Bacteria > Pseudomonadota > Gammaproteobacteria > Steroidobacterales > XN24 > JAHEFR01. Next base: position 304,446 of record JAHEFR010000001.1, on the reverse strand, counting down.
CTTTACATAGAATTGTTAATCGATTGTTTTTATTGAATATATAATCTTCCTATTCGATACATCCACGACGGACCTGTGCACCGATCGGGGACCGCGCCTATCATCCCTCCCGATGCAAGGACTCGATGGCACATTCAGGCCAGCGGGGGTCATTACGCTGACCACCGACTTCGGCCTGGCTGACCCCTTCGTGGGGATAATGAAGGGTGTGATCGCCAGCACCGCGCGGGACGTCGATGTCATCGATCTGAGCCATGAGGTTCCGCCGTTCAGGGCAGAGATCGGTGGTCTGTGGATCGGCAGATGCTATCGGTGGTTCGCTCCCGGGACCGTACACATCGCGGTAGTGGATCCCGGCGTCGGCACAAACAGGCGGATCGTCTGTGTGGAATCTCCTGAACACCTCTTTCTCGTGCCGGATAACGGCCTCGCGGGAGAACTGACACGACACCTGGATGACTGGAGCGCCACGGTCGTGGAAGCCGGCCCCCTGAAGCTCGAGGCTACCTCCACGACCTTCCACGGCCGTGACATATTCGCACCGGTCGCTGCCCGCCTCGCCGCCGGATCCATCGACCCCTCCGGGCTCGGCCCGGCGACTCGGGATCTCGTCCCCTCGCCGCTGCCCTGCCCCCGGCGGGACGCGGAAGGTGTCAGCGGCGAGGTGCTGTTGCCGGACAGGTTTGGCAACGTTTATACGAACATCTCCGGACCGATGCCAGCAGCATGGCAACGGGCGCTCGTCTCGATCGGGCCCCACACTCTGCGGCTGGTCCGGGCCTATGACGAGGCGACATCCGGAGAACTGGTCGCTATCTTCAACTCCTTCGGTCTTCTCGAGATCGCCATGCCCAGGGGCAGCGCGGCCGCCGCCGGGTCCTGGCCTCCGGGGACCCCGGTCCGCATGCACGAATCCTCATGACCGGGCGGAGCACTCAACCAATGCCGACGATGATATGCTTTCCCATTGACCCGTTACGGGCTTCCCCCAACACGAATACAAAGGGCCCGAGATCGTGACTGACAAGAAAATCGAATCTGTAAGGAACATCGCCCTGGTCGGACCGGCCGGGGCGGGCAAGACATCGCTCGCCGAAATGCTGCTCGCCAAGACCGGCGCCATCAACGCTCCAGGCTCCGTCGAGCGCGGCACCACCGTCTGCGATTTCGATCCCAAGGAGCGCGAACTCAAACACAGCCTCGAAACCGCGGTGTGCCACATGGAGCACAAGGGGACGAAAATCCAGGTCGTGGACACCCCGGGGTATCCGGATTTCATCGGCCGCTCCATAAGTGTCCTGCCCGCCGTGGAGACCGCCGCACTGGTGCTGAGCGCCCAGGCGGGAATCGAGACCGGGATCCGCCGCCTCATGGAGGCCGCCAAGAAGAGCCGACTGTGCCGGATGATCGTGATTAACAAGATCGACACCGAGCCGGAGAAACTGGGCCTGCTGCTGAACGAAGTCCAGGAGATCTTCGGCAACCGTTGTCTGCCCCTGAACCTGCCGGCCGAGGGCGGCACGAAAGTCTACGACTGCTTCTTTTCCCCCGACGGTGGCGACACCGATTTCTCCTCTATTGCCGAAGCCCATGAACGCATCGTCGACCAGGTCGTCGAAGTGGACGAGGAACTGATGGAGGCCTACCTGGAGTCTCCCGACGACGTCGGGCCGGAGCAGCTTCACGACGCGTTCGAGAAGGCTCTTCGGGAAGGGCACCTGATGCCAGTATGCTTCGTCTCCGCCAGTACCGGCGCGGGCATTGACGCATTCCTGAAAGTCGTCATCGAGTTATTGCCGAATCCCCTCGAGGGGAACCCACCGCCGTTTCTGCGCGGCGACGGCGACGACGCCAGGCCCGCCGAGGTTGTCGCCGATCCGAAACGTCACGTGATCGGTCACGTCTTCAAGGTTGTTGTCGACCCCTACGTGGGACGCATGGGCGTGTTCCGAATACACCAGGGCACGGTGACGCCGAACACCCAGTTGTATATCGGAGACGCCCGCAAACCCTTCAAGGTCTCACACCTGTTCCGGCTCCAGGGCAAGGACATGGATGAAATACCCTCAGCCGGGCCCGGTGACATCTGTGCGGTCACCAAGGTAGAGGAAATCCAGTACGACTCGGTGCTGCATGATTCCCATGACGAGGATAACTTCCATCTCAGGCCCGCGGCCATGTCGCCACCGATGATGGGACTGGCGATCGAGCCCGCGCGCAGGGGTGACGAGCAGAAGATCTCGGATGCCCTTAGCAAGCTGAGCGCCGAGGACCCCTGCCTGACGGTCGAACACCGGGCATCCACGAACGAGACCGTGGTGCTGGGGATGGGCGACCTCCACTTGCGCATGATCCTCGAGAGGATGAAGGACCGTTATAACGCGGAGGTGGTCACCCATCCTCCGAGCATCCCGTACAAAGAGACCATCAACAGCTCTGCCGAGGGGCATTATCGTCACAAGAAGCAGACCGGCGGCGCGGGCCAGTTCGGCGAGGTCTACCTGCGAGTGGACAGGATGGCGCGCGGGTCCGGGTTTGAGTTCCTGAACAAGGTTGTTGGTGGCACCATCCCCGGACAGTTCATCCCGGCAGTCGAGAAAGGCGTGAGACAGGCTCTGGAAATGGGCGCCATCGCCGGCTATCCCCTACAGGATATCCAGGTCACTGTCTACGACGGCAAGCACCACCCGGTGGATTCCAAGGAAGTGGCATTCGTCACCGCGGGCAAGAGGGCATTCCTGGAAGCGATATCCAACGCTCGCCCGGTCGTTCTCGAGCCGATGGTGACCGTAGACGTCACCATCCCGTCGGATTCGGTCGGAAACGTGACCGGCGACCTGTCATCCAGACGGGGGCGGATACTGGGCAATACTACGCTGCCGGGTGACCGCGTGGTCGTGCATGGCGAAGCGCCGCTGGCGGAGCTGCAGAACTACCAGTCACATCTCAAGTCAATGACCGGCGGCGCGGGCACCTACACCATGGACTTCAGCCGGTACGAGCCTGTTCCGCCGAACGTACAACAGGAACTGGTGGCCCGATACGAGTCGCCCCAGGAGGATTAGAGGGATCAGTACTCCCACCAGGTCGACCGCCACCACGCAATGAACTCGTCGATATCGACGTAGCCGTCGCTGTTCTTGTCGGTCATGGAAAATCCCTCGGCAGCCTGGCTGATCGTGGCGTCCGGATTGACGGTCCGAAGAAGGGACCGGAATTCGTCGAAATCGATGAGCCCGTTATTGTCCCGATCGAAAAATTCGAAGGTCTCGCGGATGTCCGCGATCTTCTCCTTCAGCTCAGCTTCCACCTTCTCCCTCCTGCTGCGGAGCATCATCTTCTCGCAGTGCTTCAGATTAACACGGCTCGACGGCGGGCGGCAGAGCGGACTTGACATGTATCAATCCGAGAACCTGCGCCCATTGATCCAGATCAATGCGGGAGTCCTGCCCGACTCCGTATAAAGACAAGGAACGATACTGCGCCGACACGGCGGGGCATGAGGTGCCCCAAGGACACTCCGATGATCGACATCCGAGAGGTCATGACCCCGAGCCGGGACCTCGTCACCCTGCCGCCTGAGGCCACGGTTGCCGAGGCAGGCAATCTCATGTCCGAGAGGGATATCAGGCACATTCCGGTCATTGACGACGCCGGACGCCTGGTCGGGATTGTTTCCCACCGGGACATCCTCGCCGCCACTGGACCAAAGACGGGCCGGCCCCAGCAAAGGGCGACTCAAAGGACCCTGGCAGATATCATGAGCTCGCCGGTGATGACGGTAGATCCGAGGGTGGACGTGAGACGGGCCGCCTTGCGGTTGCGCTCCCTCAGGGTGGGTTGCCTGGCGGTGATGCAGGAAGGCCAACTGGAAGGCCTAGTCACGGATTCGGACTTCCTCGGCGTCGCGATCAACCTCCTGGAACAAATCGAGGACGCTGAGCCCGAAGCAGAAATCTGACCGGAACCCGCCCTTTCCTTGCGGACCTGAGGAGGGAGCCGCCGGCAAAACGAGGGGCTTGCAGCACCCGAAAGGAACATGAAAGATAGTCTGCACTCGAACATCTGGAGAGGTTGGCTGTCAGAACATGTCGGGGACGTCGTCATTCGGGGTGGTGGCAATGGGGGAATTCAGGCTGGTGCTGCGGACCGGGCTTTTGGCCGGCGGTCTCCTCCTGGCCGGTTGCAGCACGACGGCACCGGTGCCCGATCTGTTCCCTTCGCCGGTCATGACGCCCATGCCCCTCACCGCTGGTGTCCGCTATACGGAGGAATTCCGTGACTATTCGTACACCGAAGCAATCCCGGGTGAACACAAGTGGATCGTGATGATGGGATCGGCCAACGTTGCCATGTTCAACTCGGTGCTGGACTCCGTATTCGATCAGACGGTGCCGCTGGACGGAACAGAGTCCCCCAGGGCGCTGTCGCGCCGCGTGGACGTCGTGGTGCAACCGGAAATCGAGTCTTACGAGTTTGCAGCCCCGGCGGACTGGGGGACCCACTCCTTCACGGTCTGGATCACCTATCGTGTCAACGTGCTGACACCCGATGGCAAGCTCATCACTTCGTGGCCGGTCAGGGCCTATGGCGAGAGCCGCCACAAGCTTTTCAATGCCGACGAGGCACTGGCGGAGGCCACGACCATGGCGATGCGGGACGCCGGTGCCTACGTTTCTTTGCATTTCGATGACGAACCGCGTATTCGGGAGTGGCTCAGAGAGGAAGCCGCCCGGATAAGCCAGGGCCCCCGATTCTCCCGGGGGCCAGGAGAGCGCTGATGAAGCACCGAGTTTCGTTCGGCACCAGCAGTGCCACCATTGCGGCAGCCATGCTCGTCACCGGGTGCATGACGGCCCACGTGGAACAGAGCCGCCACACGCTCACCGGCGTGGGTGAGGGTGACTCCGTGGTCATACTGGCCCGCAGCTACCACAACGGCAACTACACCGAGGGCGGCTTTATCGACTGCGTGGGCAAACATCTCGCGGGCGGCTCGAGCGGACTGGTCGTCATCCCGGACGACGAATTCCGTGACTCCTTCTACCCCTGGTTCGAGCCACGGGTGGCACCAAAGTCTCCCGAGGACATTCCCAAGCTGCTGTCGGACGCCGCAGTCGCCAAGCGCTTCGCCGACACGGGTGTCCGTTACATCATCTGGGTGCAAGGCTCGACGGAGGCCCTCGAAGGCGGCGGGAGCATCAGTTGCACCGTGGGACCCGGCGCGGGTGGCTGTTTCGGAATGATGTGGTGGGAAAAGGACTCGGACTACGAAGCCTCGGTCTGGGACATGAGGCAACTGGCTTCTGCCGGTATGGTGTCCACTGATGTCAACGGAATGTCATTCATGCCGGCGGTGGTGATCCCGGTGCCGCTGATCGCGCCCACCCAGAATGCGGCATGCAAACGCCTGTCCGATCAACTCAAGCTGTTCCTCGTCGAGGGCATCAGCTGAGTTTCTCGAAGTTGTCGGTAAGCACGACCGTCCTGCGCATGTCGGAATCCTCGGGGGGCTGGGCCGGATCGCCGGACGGACCGCCCTCGAACGTCAGGTCGAATCGGCCTATCTCGATTTCATCGCCGTTTGTCAGCACCTGTTGACGCACCTTCCGGCCGTTGACCACTGTGCCGTTGGTGCTGTTCAGATCCACGATGACCCAGGCCGCCCCTTTCGGTACCACGATGGCGTGATGACGGGATACCGAGTGATCCCGCAAGCAGATGTCGTTGAAGCTGTGTCTGCCTATCAGCAGTTTCTCGCGCATCACGGGCACGTCGAGAAACGCCTCTCCCTCCAGGGATATCACCAGGCGAGCCTCGAGACCGATGGCGTCGATTCCCGCCAGCCCCATTTTCGCCGCCACCTCCTTGACGGAATCCACGTTCAGCGGCTGCCCGCCAGACGCCTCCAGGACACCGGACGTCAAGGCGTTGATCAGCCCGGGAACCCCGCCGGTGGCGGCGTGGATGGCAGTCGCTACGGCCGGCGAGATCAGGTCGGCAGGCTGGCCGCAACCGGCGGCGGCAAGGCGGAAATGAAGATAGTCGTTTGTCTCTCTCACGCTCAGTGGATCGAGTCGATGCCGGAGCCGAAGGCGATCCCCCAGAGCGGCCATCCGGGACGAATCCAGAAGCCTGTTCAACTCCTCCGCACCGGTAAGTACGACCTTCAGTCTTCCTTCACGGGACTGTTGGCCGGTCAGCCGCAGGATCTCGTCCGTCACCTCTTCGGAGATCTCGGCAGGTTCGTGGATATGAAGGAGCAGATGCTGGCCACCCTGATGCACCTGGACCAGAAAGACGCTGAGCAGATTGCGGAGCTCGTTCCTCTCCGCGTCGACGGGCCCGAAACCGAACGCCTGCAGCACGGTCTCCAGGAACGCCTGCCCATCTGCGGGGACTGAATCGAGCCGAGCTGCCCGGAACCGGCCACCATCGTCGCGCAGGAAATATTCCAGCGCGGACCGCCGCCCGGATCCCCGGGCTCCGGTCAATGCAATGATGGCCTCCCCGGAATTCAGCGCGCGGTCGAGGAAACTCAGAACCGAAGCGTGCTGAAACCCGCGATAGAAGAACTTGCTATCGAACTCCGCCCCGAACGGATCGGTCACCAGACCCCGGTCAAGATCGTACATGCCTCTCCCCTCCTGCCGAGGGTATTATTATCCAACTTTAACTGGCGAGTCTAACCGACTGATATATTGAGCATCCAATTCTCCGGTGGCTTCCGTCCCGTGGCATCGCTACCATGTCCGTAATCGGAGCCCTACGGGCGCGCAGATTACCGGTTCGATGGAGCCATGAAGATCGAGAAATCGGGCACCCTGAAGCTGTTTCCGACCTACGTATGGGCTACCCAGCTATCTCCCGAAACCTACCAGCCCATCAATCGTGACATCCAGTCCCGCCTCGAAATCATCCTGGGCCAGCGGCCCGACCTCCGGGGTTCGGGGCAGTGGCAGACCGACCAGGACCTGCATCGGCACCCGGAACTGACTGGTCTTAACCAGGTCATCATGTCTACAGCCCGCGGAATCTGCGATTCCCTGACCCTCGACTACGACCGGATTCATATCACGGGCTGCTGGGCCAACGTGAGCAATCAGGGGTATCCCCACAAGCAACACATTCACCCGAACAATTATCTGAGCGGCGCCTACTACGTGAAGACGGCCGCCGGCGCCGACGCCATCGATTTCCACGATCCGCGACCCCAGGCCGGCCTGCTCGTGCCGCGGGCCCGCAACCAGGACCTCGCCAATCCCGATCGCATCACGCTGAATGTCAGGAAGGGGATGCTAGTCATGTTTCCCGCGTGGCTGCAACACTCGGTACCACCGAACCGGAGCGAGACCACCCGTGTCAGTATCGCCTTCAACCTCATGTTCCCGGATTTCGGCGAGCGGATGGCGAGCCCCCTTTGGCAAGCCGACACATCGACCGACTGGAGTTGAGTCTCAGGCGGTATCGGCGCGGGCACGGGCATCATCGAGCTTGACCCTGGCCTCCTCGAACTGCTCTTTTGCCCGCCCGATGTATGTCCGCGCCTCGTCAGCATAGCCGTCGGCAGAGGCGGACCACACCCGGTTCAGATACCTCTCCCCAGCGGCGAAGGCACTCATGATGTCCGCATAGACCTGCAGACCATAGATGTGCGCAAGGCTCTCCCTGGCCTCGACGAAACGATTCAATTCAGAACGAAACCGCCGATCGATCTCGAACCGGAGATCGTAGGGCGGGATCTCGCTCTTGGCTCCGTCCAGGTCCCTCAACTGCTCGAGGATCCGGTCGAGGCTGTCCTCAATGTGGCTGCGGTTACTGGCCAGCGTCTCCTCCGATCGCGCGTGCCGCATGGTGCTCCGCTTGATCAGAAAAACACCGGCGACGCCCACGATCAGGCAGGGAATAAACCAGCTCCACTCGACCGTTTCGGCGTCCAGTGACGCCAGAAAAGCGCCACCAAGGAATCCCAGGGCCGTCAAGATGAATCCCGCTGTGACCATACCCCCTGTCCCTCAGGCCGCGAATACGGCCCGGATTGCAAAACCAACACCGACCAGAGCCTCGCCGACGATGAGGCCGGCGGCGATCGGGATGCCCACGTCCTCGCTGACTTCCTTGCCGAACTTCGCGTCGGTGATCAGGCGGACGATGGTGCCGATGCTGTATGTCAGCACGATGTTAAAGGGTAGATAGAAACCCAGCCCCACCGTGATACCCAACCCGCCGCTGGCTGCACTCAGCAGGGCGCCGAGCCCCGCGCCAGCCAGGTATTTTTCAACGGGTACCTGCCCGCCCAGGATCCCGTTGATCATGCTCGCCAGTGCCTGCCCCTGGGGAGCCGGCAATTTCTCGCTGCCCAGGCCATAGGCCTCGTGCAGGACAAAAATAACTCCGATGATCAGGACCGGGCCCAGCCAGGCTCCGAAGAACTGGCCAGCCTGCTGCATCCGTGGCGTGGCGCCAACGAGGTAGCCGGTCTTCAGATCGAGCATGAGATCAGTTGCCTGGGACATGGCGACGCAGACCGCGGCACCAACCATGACGGCTGCAACGATCGCCTCGCTACGCTCGAGGCCACTGGTGATGATGATCAGCAGGGTAACAGCAATCAGCGTCATCCCCGACAGGGGCGACCAGTTGGTGCGGCCGATGCACTCGGAGAGGATAACTCCGGCTATCCAGATCCACAGCGTGCCAAGCAGCGCCATTGCGATGCCGCGCCCGATGCCCATATGCTCCGTTGACAGCACGGCGATGAGCATCAGCAGCAGGGCCGAACCAATTACCGCTATATACAACAGCTTGATCGGCATCTCGTCCCGAGAGACCGCGGACTGCACACGGGCAGCGCTCTGCATGCTGCGAACGGCCCCTATGATAAGGGGCAGCGCAAGCACGATGCCCGTCAGCGCCCCACCGATCAGCATCCCGATGCCGACTGGCCTGAACAGGCTGAGGCGCAGGATTTCGGGATCGGTCACGACGGCAGCTCCGGGGCCGACGCCCACCACGGGCAGCAAGCCTGTCGCAGCGAGCATCGGTGCGATCATCCAGTAGCATGCGAATCCACCGATGATGAATGCCACGCCGCCCTTGCCAGCGATAAACGCGGCGCCGATGGTCAGCAGGGACAAATACCAGATGCCATTCATGTATTCCGGCATGCCGAGAATCGCGCCAAGGTCCCAGTTATCCAGTCCTGCGAGCTGGGTGGCGAAGTGAACCGCGGCGCTGGCGACCGCCGCGGTGACCAGCAGGATGGCCTTGCGAATCCCGGCCCCGGGTGATTTGAGAATGGTCGCCACCGCGACGCCGCCCGGATAGGTGAGCCGCTCGTAGTCGATCATCTGTTTACGCAATGGGATGATGAAGGCGATGCCGAGAAAGGCGCCGGCGATGCAACCGAAGGTCATGATCACGGGGTTGAAATCGGTCTCGCCGAGAATGAACAGAGCCGGGACCGAGAACATCATGCCGGAGGACGCTCCGTTGACCGCGCTCGCGACCGTCTGCGCCACATTGTTCTCGACGATGCTGTATCGCCGTAGCATGCCGCGGAGGATGCCGAAGCCCAGGATAGCTGCCAGCTCGGAACCCTCGATCGAGAATCCAAGGATCAGGGCAGCATAACCGATGCTGACCGAAATCAGCGCTCCCAGCAGCCACCCAACCGCCACGCCTGTCCAGGTCAGCTCGGGATATGCTCCGGCTCTGACAATCTGGCCACCCGCTGTCTGCGTCAAAGAGATTCCTCCTTACGCCACCTGGCCTGATTACCACTCGGCCGGATCGCGGCAGATACGTGTAGCACACTTGTCGCCCGAGGATAAACCCGTAGCTGCGGGGGTCTGCCAGGGTGCGGGTCGCTGGCACCGCCAGATTTTCGCGCCCCAACTCGGCACGTATTCCTGTGCTAGGTAACCGAGACGACCAGCCTCGGCCCCTGCCACCGAGTAGAATGCGCCGATTATGACCCGCCCCCGCTTATGCCCGGACCGGGGTTACAGCCAAGCTATATACTACGTAAATATAATCTAATTACTTATTGATTTAACAATAAATATGTCGAAAAAAGACTACCTCGACGGCAACCAGGACCCCGAAGCCCTGATGGGCGACGCCCTCGACCGCCACCGAGCAGGCGACCTGGTTTCCGCTGAGGCCGGTTACGCACGAGTGCTGGAGATGGTCGTCGATCATCCCCACGCGTTGCACTTTCTGGGCGTGCTCAGTTATCAGCAGGGCCGCCTGGACAAGGCCGTTGAGCTGCTCCGGCGCGCGACGATACGGGTACCGGAACATGTTGACGCGTTCTGCAATCTCGGGATCGTGCTCAATGCCGCCGGCGACGTCGGCGGCGCCGAACAGGCACTGCGACGGGCCATCTCGCTTGATCCCCGCCTGGCTGCTGCCCACAACGCGCTCGGCAACGTCCTGGTGGCGGCCGGTGACATCCAGGGGGGTATCGTCTGCTACAGGAAGGCCACCGCTCTGGACGAGGCATTCGCCGAAACACTGGTCAACCTGGCCAATGCCCTGCTCCTGGCCGGGCGAGCGGAGGCGGCATTGGAGCCCTGCGCCGCGGCGTTGTCCAGGCAGCCCGAGTTGGCCAGCGCCCATGTCGTGATGGGCAATATTCTGGCCAGCCTCGGCAGGCTGGCCGAGGCCACGGCCAGTCTCCGACGCGCCTGCAATATCGAGCCGGACGACGCCACGCACTGGTGCGGGCTGGCGGCAAGCCTGGAATCGGAGCGCAAGTGGGACGAGGCGCTGACCTGTTTCGACCAGGCGCAGGCGCTGGATCCCGATTGCGGACCCGCGATCAGCGGCAGTCTGCTGTTGAGGAAGAGCCTTTGTCTCTGGGACGACCTGGACCGATCGTCGGAACGATTCGCGGACGGCGTGCGCCGCGGCCTGCCGGGCCTGACCCCATTTATCTATCTGGCGGAACCCTCCACGGCGATGGAGCAACTGGAGTGCGCCCGCCTTTGGTGCCGGAATATTTCCGAGCGCATGGCCCCTGTCGGAGAGCGTCTCGGCCTGCGTCATGATCGTCCGGCCCGGGACAGGATCACTATCGGCTACTTCTCCTATGACTTTCGCCGCCACCCGACGGCATACACAAAGGTAGGCTTGTTCGAGAACCACGACCGATCCAAATTCAGGATCCTCGGTTACTGCCATGGACCCGATGACGGGAGCGATATCCGGCGACGTGTCATCGCCTCTTTCGACACCTTCCGGGACGTCAGCGGCTGGCCGGCGTCGGACGTCGCCAGGAGGATCCATGCCGACGAGGTGGATATCCTGGTCGACCTGAAGGGCCATACCCTGGAGGCGCCGACGGATGTCTTCGCGCTCCGGCCCGCTCCGATCCAGGTGAACTACAAGGGCTACCCCGGCACTATCGGCGGAGACTTCATCGACTACATCGTGGCGGACGATTTCGTTCTGCCGGAAAGTCAGAAGGAGACGTGTTCCGAACGAGTGGCGTATCTGCCAGAGACCTACTGGGTGGACGACAGCCGACGGGCTCTGCCGGAGGAGCCACCCGCCCGAGAGCAACTCGGTCTGCCGGCCAAGGGCGTGATCTTCTGCGGATTCAACAACAGTTACAAGATCCGGCCGGAAGTCTTCGCCGACTGGATGCACATACTCCGGGAAGTGTCCGGCAGCGTCCTGTGGGTCCAGAACAGCAACGCGGACAGCAGCCTGGCCGACAACCTCCGCTCGGAAGCAGTCCGGCTCGGGATGGATGCCGACAGGATCGTATTCGCTCCGCGGCTACCGTTAAGGAAGTACCTGGGATTGTTCACCGTGGCAGACCTCTTCCTGGATTCACGGCCGTATAACGGGCACACCACGGCCAGCGATGCCCTCTGGGCGGGCCTGCCCGTCCTTACTCTGCCTGGCGACACGTTCGCTTCCCGGGTCGCCGGGAGCATGCTGCGGACCCTGGGCTTGCGCGAGCTGATAGCGGCTGATCGTGAGGACTATCGTGCCATTGCCATCCGGCTGGGTCTTGAGGAGGCCGGGCGCCGCGCGCTTATGGGCAAGCTTGAGACCGCTAAGCGCTTATCTCCCCTGTACGATACCGCGAGGCTGACCCGGCACATGGAATGCGCTTACCGGCGCATGCATCGCCGATTCATCTCGGGGCGCCCACCAGCAAGTTTCAGGGTGCCGCCACTGGAGGAGCCGTTCTGCTAGGGTCTTTGGAATCTCTCGTCCGGGCGGCTGCCGTGGACTGCGAGGTCAGTCTTTCTTGTGCCCGAAGAAGTTCCGTCGGGCGTGCGGATTTTCCTGCAGCTCAATGCGCTTCGCTTCCAGCCAGTCCTTTCTCGACACGACCACCACGTCTTCGCCGCCTTCCCTGCGGCGTGTCAACTCATCGGTACGAAAGCTGCAGAAATCGCGGTATGCCTCGAGTTCCGGACGCAGGGCCCGGCAGGCAAGTTCGACGATGACCGCGTCATCGAGATAACCGAAAGCCGGTACGTCATCCGGTATCAGATCTTCTGGATCCGAGAAATAGGCCAACGCCGCCCGCACTCGCTCTACATCTTCCTGGGGGAGCCGCCAGTCGCCGTCGGTGACCATGTCCGCCAGCGGGCCCAGTTGTTCGAGCATGGCCATGATGAACCTGGGGGCGTCCGATCGTCTTGCTCGCTCGAGAAGTTCCCGGGTCGCACTGACGATGTCCTCCAGATCGATATCCGGGCGCGACGGACCCTTTGATTCGATGATGTTCTGGAAATATCGGAGGTCTTGCTCGTCCAGTTCGAACTCGAACTTGATGCCCATCAGCCGGTCCCTGCGCCTGTGCCGTGAAGGTAGCGGCAGACTAGACCCACACCTGTAACCGGTCAATGGACCGGGGCCAGAATCCGCCTCTCCCCCCGATTTCCGGAGTCTGCGGACCAGTGCCTTGACACTCCTATGGCCTTGTGCCAGCGTGGATCGAGCAGAAAAAGGCATAACCGCCGAAAGGCGGTGACGCAAAGCCACCGGTCTAAGGGCAGGAGCCTAGGACAGCGGGGTCGCCTGTAGCCCACCGGTCACCCGGTCGGCGCCAGCCCTCGCATCCCCTCCTCCGACCGACCCCGCTTTTCGTCGATTGCCCGATGCTGCTCGGACGCCGGCGTGCGGCATCCGATCACGGGAGTGAGGGAGTAGGAAGATGGGTATTCTTAGTGACCGCAAGGTCGATACGGCGGCGACTAATCATCGCCTCAAGACGCTGGAGCTCGAGTGGCGCGAGCGCAAGGCTCAACGCGTTCTCCAGGCCATGGACGACGCCGCCGTCCAGCTGAACAGCCGATTCTCGGGCTATACGGCTGTATCGGTAGAGCGCGGCGAGCAGGCGATATTCGTCCGTATCGGCGACGACAGGGAGTTAAAGCTTCACCTGAAGCTCAGCTTCGACGACAGGGGCCTGATGCAACAGCGGTTCATGTTGCGCGACCGGCAGATCCGCCGGCGACCGGCCTACGAGGAAGTGGACAAGGAGCACGGGTTCGACACGCTGGATTCGGCCGTCGCTTTTATCGTTCGCGCCTGCGACTAACGTTCGTAGTGGCGGCCGCCCCAGGGATGGACGCGGCCGCCTAATCTCTCTCTTTGGCTCGGAGGTCGCGGAAGAAATCCAATAACGTATTGAACTTGAAATCCCGGAACTCGCCGGAGTCGAAGAAGACCCCGAAGCACTCTGGACAGCCTTCATACCAGATGTGCCGCTGGTCCCGGTCCACCATGCGGACCATCCTGACCTTGCACAGGGGGCAATCTATATTGTCCTCCTTGTTGAATAGTTCGCCCACTTCCTCGTGACCAACGTCGATCACTTCAGCACCCTTCCGCTTCCTGAGAGTCTCGTGTTCAAGGCTGTCGAACCACAATCCCTTGCACAGCTTGCAGCGATCGACTTCGACCTCCTCGAATGTGACCTTCTCCATGTCATGACCGCACTTGGGACACTGCATAGTGGCATCTCCGTTAACCCACCGTCTGCTGACTAGCCTATCTCAATCCGGGGCGTGGGCAAATGGGAACGTCGCCGGAGCAGATGACCTCTTTTCTCCGACCGGCCCGGGGAAATCAGCCGACCGAATCTCCCTTGTCTGAAAACACGCTACGCGCCGACCCCGTCGAGTGAGAGGCGTTACTCAGGGAGCTTTACCCGTCCGGTCCACTGGGGCGGGCTCATCAGGCGGTCGAAATCAAGAAACATGAAATTGAATGCCACGCTGACCCTGTTCTCCTTGCTACGATTGATCGGGACGGAGTGGAACAGCCATGCCGGGAAGATGACCAGGTCTCCGGCTTCCACCTTCAGGTCGGCCTTGGCGGCATTGGCCGGCCCCATCTCGGACCTTGGTGGCGAAATGATTGCCGGTTGCGGTCGGGGATCGTGGAACGATATGGCGTTGCCGCCCTCGGGTGCCCGGACGTAATAGACGCCACTGAGGAAATTATTCGGATGGCTGTGCATCTTATGGGGCGATCCGGGTGCCCCGACGTTTGCCCAGCACCCGGTAATCGAGAACCCCGCGTGTTCGACTTTCAGAAATTCCAGGATGCTCTGTACTGCGCCACTGGCGATCTCCACCAGCAGAGACATTTCCGGCCGCAGGTGCAGGGTCTGTTCGGTCTGAAGTTTGGCGCCTGGCGAAAGGTCGTGTTCGCCCAACAGCGTGTACAGGAACGCGAGCAAGTCACGGTTGACGGGATCGGAGGTTTCCGGGGCGAGCCGAGTCCGCCAGACAAAGGTCGGAAACAGCGTCACCGCGTCGGTCTTCTCTATTCGGATCGGAATCCGCTCGGCCATGTCGATACCACTCCCAGGCGCGTTGCCCGCAATCTTATCCCAGCCTGTCAGTGACCCGACTGGCTGGGGCGCCGCCGGAATCGCTCCCGGTGGACGAACCTCTCGTATTCTGCGATCACCTGGGCGCCGGCTAACAGGATGATGGCTCCGACTTCCAGCAGCAACAACGCGATGATCACGGCCGCGAGGGAGCCATACACCAGATTCACCGACGAGACGCTGGACAGGTACCAGGAGAGGACTCGCCTGACGATCTCCCACAGGGTCGCGGCGAACACGCCGCCGGCGATGGATGCCGGCACGCTGATCCGACCGATGGGCATGACCAGGTAGAAGGATGTGAGGAGCGCCACCTGGAACAGATAAACAGAGATAAATCCGAGCCCCGACGAGAATGCGTCGCGGAAACCGATGCCCCACAGGGTTTGAGGCAATCGCTCCTCGAAACCGGTCACCACGCCCGTCATGACAGTCAGGCCGATAAGACCGAGAGCGAGCGCCAGCATGTACAGGTAGGGGATAACCACGGACACGATGAGATGCCGACGCTGGATCCGCCGGCGGTGCTCGAAGATTCTCTCGAGGGCCCGCTCAAGCACCAGGAAGGCGGAGGCGCTGAAGAAGATGAGCAGGCCCATGGCCACCCACCCCAGACCCTCCTTGCCCTCTACGAGTCCCTGGACCTGAACCAGCACCACGTCGGACTGGCCGGGGATGAAGACCTCGATCGCTTCCCTGAGCGTTTGCAGCAGGGCAGTCTCGTCCGCGAAGTACGATAGTCCCAGCAGGATCAGGGCCAGGAACGGGATCAGGCTCAAGAGGGCGTTGTAGGCGATGGCGCCGGCCATGAGGAAGACCTGGTTGCGCCGCATGCCACGCCACACCCGGGCGAGGAACGCCAGGGGATGCTTCAGAATGACACGGAAGCGATATTCGGAACCCAGAATGCGTCGTGATAATGAATCCACGGGACCCGGCCAGCCTAGGGCAAATCCAGGGCATTTTACGTCAGTCAGTCAGTCCGATCTCGCTCTACGGCCAGCCGAGCCGCCCAGGCCTGTGCGGCTGCCACCGGTATCTGCTAGCCTGTGGGCGGTTTCGGGTCGAGGGGAGGCCTATGAACGAAGACGCCCCGCGTCCGCGCAGCTTCCTGGGTGAGTTGCGTCGTCGTAACGTCATCAAGGTTGCCACGGTTTATCTGATCGCCTCCTGGTTCCTGATCCAGGTCGCCGAGACAGTCTTTCCCGTGTTGCAGCTTCCCGAGTGGACGGTGACGTTTATCGTCGTCCTCCTGGGTATCCTGTTCCCCATCGCCGTGATCTTCGCTTGGGCCTTCGAACTCACTCCGGAAGGACTCAAGCGATCGACCGAGGTCGATCCCGGCGAGTCCATCACGCCCAAGACGGGGCAGAAGATCAACTACGCCATCATCGGTGTGCTCGTGGCCGCGGTGGCGTTCCTTCTCTTCACTCGAGGCGGCTTTCTCGGCGACCTCGGCTCATCCGGCGAACGATCTGACGCGACAGATCAGTCCGCTACCCAATCCATCGCCGTCCTGCCCTTCGTCAACATGAGCGACGACAAGGACAACGAGTACTTCTCCGACGGGCTGTCGGAGGAACTGCTCAACGTGCTGGCCCAGGTGGATGGCCTGAGAGTCGCCGCCCGAACCTCGTCATTCCACTTCAAGGGCACGAACGAGGACCTCCGAGCAGTAGCCGCGAAACTGGGCGTGGATCACGTGCTGGAAGGCAGCGTCAGAAAGTCAGGCAACCGTATCCGTGTGACCGCGCAGCTGATCAAGGCCAACGATGGGTTCCACGTGTGGTCCGATACTTACGACTACGAGGTGGACGACATCTTCAGGATCCAGGACGAGATTTCCCTGGCCGTGGTCGACGCTCTCAAGGTCAGCCTGCTGGGCGCGGATCGCCAGCGCCTGACGAAACGGGCCACGACCAACCTGGAGGCCCACAATCTCTATCTTCGCGGGCGCCAGTTCCTTCACCTGCGCACCCAGGAGTCCGTGCAGCAGGCCCGGCGGCTGTTCCAGGAAGCGGTCCGGATGGACCCCGGTTACGCGCTGGCCTACTCGGGTCTGGCGGATTCCATCCAGCTCCTGTCCAACAACCACAATCTCATTACTCCGGAAGACGCCGAGACGGAGGCCCGGCCGCTGCTGGAACGAGCCGTTGCGCTGGACCCAGAGTCCGCTGAAGTGTGGGCCTCCAAGGGCCTGATGGAATCGCATAGTGGACACCCGGAAGCCGCGGAAAGCGCACTGGAAAAGGCCATCCGCCTGAACCCGAGCTACGCCACCGGATACCTGTGGCTGGCGTCGGTGCGTTCATCGCCTCCATTCAATGACGACGAAGGGGCGCTCGGGCTCTACCGTAAGGTCCTGGAGATCGATCCCCTTTCCCGGGTGGCCCAGAACAACGTCGGCGCCATCCTGACGGAACTCGGTCGATACGACGAGGCGGAAGCCGAATTCCGGCGCGCTATTACTCTCGACCCCGATTACCCGACCCCATACCAGAGCCTGGCCAACCTGAACAACAATATCTACCATCGCCTGGACGAGGCCCACCGGTGGTACCTCAAGGCCAACGAACTGGCGCCCATGGACGTCACCCTCGCCATCAATCTTCCCTTCCTGTACCGGACCCTCGGCATGGACGAGGAATTCGATCGCTGGACCCGCCGGATCGAAAATGACGCACCGGAGCATCCCATCGCCACCGTGATCCCGGTCTGGAAAACCGCCCTGACACAGAACGCCGACGCACTGAATGCCCAGATCGATGCGGCGGAAAA
Organism: Gammaproteobacteria bacterium; assembly: GCA_024640085.1. GTDB lineage: Bacteria > Pseudomonadota > Gammaproteobacteria > Steroidobacterales > XN24 > JAHEFR01. Next base: position 286,799 of record JAHEFR010000001.1, on the reverse strand, counting down.
GGCGGGCCACGCCCTGCCCTTTGTGTTGCGTCAACTCCGGTGTCTGGCGCTCCAACTCGGCGGCCAGTCCGGCAAGGCCATCCCGATGCTAAAGGAACGCGACCCGGAGCTGTTCACCAATCCGCCCCAGGTCAACGACAACAATAACGGCAACGCGTTTTGCGCGATCCGGGCCCTGCTCGCCACCGGCGACATGGAGCAGGCAAGCGAAGTCACGGGCGCGGCCCGGGTCTATGCCGAATCGCAGATCCTGGCTCCCGCCAACCGGCACATCTTTCTGGCCCAGCTCGCCGTGATCAACGGGGATTTCGATTCGGCCATAGCCGAGGCCCGTCTCGCGGTGGATGACGGGTGGGTGGGGAGCTTCGGCTGGGGCTGGACAATACTGGAGGACCCTGACTGGGCGCCCATCGCCGACCGGCCCGAGGTCGTCGAGCTGGCGGCGCGAATCGGCGAGAAGATCGCCCACCAGAGATCGGCGGTCGAGACCCAGCTGGCGGAACTCGGCGCCGGCGCCCGATTCTGAGCGGTCGCCGGTTACCACGCCCCCGTATTCGGCATCGACGCCCAGGGCTCCCGGGGCGGAAGGGCCTCGCCTTTCTGCAGCAGCTCGATGGAGATATTGTCTGGAGACCGGACGAAAGCCATCCGTCCATCCCGCGGCGGCCGGTTGATGACGACACCCTCGTCCATGAGCTTCTGGCAGAGCCCGTAGATGTCGTCGACCTGGTAGGCCAGGTGTCCGAAGTTCCGGCCGCCCGTGTATTCCTCCGGATCCCAGTTGTAGGTCAGCTCGACCTGGGCCGATTCGTCCCCCGGGGCGGCCAGGAACACGAGCGTGAATCGTCCCCCCTCGTTGTCATAGCGGCGCAACTCCTTCAGGCCAAGCCTGTCGCAGTAGAACGCCAGTGACGCCTCGAGATCGGTCACCCTGACCATCGTGTGCAGGTATTTCAACGTCATCTCCGGAATTTTCTGTTCGTGGGAACCTTGGCAGGACCGGTATGATAAGGGCCGCAAAAACATTAGACATCCCTGATGTTATCGATGTATTATTAGATGTCGCTGATATATGACTCCCCCAAGTCGTGATGTGGCCCGCTGATCGCCCGGACCCGCCTCGGTCCGGGCGATTTTAATCGTATTTCTAGATATACCATTTAATACACTGATTAACCGATGATTATGGCATGGATCGGAGCGCTCGCGATCGGCCTGAGCCTAGGTCTGCTCGGCTCGGGTGGCTCGGTCCTGACCGTCCCGGTCCTGGTGTATCTCGTCGGCCAGGAGGAAAAGGTCGCCATCGCGGGCTCACTGGCCGTGGTGGGTTCCATCGCTCTTGTCGGCGCCCTGCCCTACCTCGCCCGCCGGATGATCGACTGGCGCAGCCTCGGGCTGTTCGGGATTCCCGGCATGGCCGGCACCTGGCTGGGCGCCTGGCTGGCGGCCTACGTCAGCGGGCAGACCCAACTGCTGGCTTTTGCCATGGTCATGCTCGTGGCCGCCGGATTCATGTTGCGGCGGGAACCGCTGGTGACAGCTGCCCCGGCTCGGCGTCGCGCCTGGAAAGTCATGGCGGACGGTCTGGTCGTCGGTGTCCTGACGGGCTTTGTCGGCGTCGGCGGCGGGTTCCTGATTGTGCCGGCCCTTGTCCTGCTGGGCGGGCTCAGCATGCACCGGGCGGTGGCGACCAGCCTGGCCATCATCGCGCTCAAGTCCTTCGCCGGATTCTGGAAGTACACGGACGTCCTCGACACGCAAGGCCTGGAACTGGACTGGAGTGTCCTCGCAGTGGTGACAGCCCTCGGCGTCATCGGAAGTCTCTTCGGCAACCGCCTGGCGGTGAAGCTGCCTCACCACAGGCTGAAGCGGGGGTTCGGAATTTTCCTAATCTTCATGGGCCTCTTCATCGTGTGGCGCAATCTGCCTTGGCAGCACGGATGACGGCTTGCAGTCGGCAAGGAATTCAAGTGGGCCCGAACCTTCTATCGCCCCTTCCATGAATCTGCCGCGTGCACCGCATAGTTGGCCCCGAAGACAGCGGTTCGGCGCCCGGCGCCGGCCCGCCGCGCCGACCGGCAGAGAATCGCCAGCCCCGCTCACGGCCGGGAACCGGGCTAGCCGACTTGGATTGCCTTGCCCCGATCGGTGTCCGGCGGGGGGATGTCTTTCGGCCAGGCGCGCAGCACGGCCTGTATCACCGTGGCCAGGGGGATAGCAAAGAACACTCCCCAGACACCCCACAACCCGCCAAACAGGAGGATGGCCGCGATGATCGCCACGGGATGCAGGTTGACCGCCTCGCTGAACAGCAGCGGCACGAGCAGATTGCCGTCGAGAAACTGGATCACCCCATAGGCAATCAACACCCAATAGAACTCGGGCTGCACGCCCCATTGGAAGATGGCGACACCGGCCACCGGCAGGGTAACGAAGAACGCGCCAATGTAGGGGATGAGCACAGAGAACCCCGTGATCACGGCGAGCAGGAGGCTGTACTGGAGGCCGAGAAACTTGAACACCGTGTAGGTGACGGCGCCTACGATAAAGATCTCCCAGACCTTGCCCCGCGCATAGTTGCCAATCTGCCGGTCAACTTCTTTCCAGACCTGATCGGTCAGTGGCCGGTCCGATGGGAGAAATCCGGTCGCCCATGCCAAGATTTCCTTCCGGTCCTTGAGCAGGAAAAAGACGAGGATCGGTACCAGCACCAGATAGACGCCGATGGTCAGAGCGGTGATCAGGGACGACAGCGAATAGGACAGCAGGGTCTGCCCGGCGCTGAGGATTTCCGAACTGATGCTGTTCAGCAGTTCCTGTATCTGGCGCTCGGTGATCATCGAATACCGCTGCGGCAGGTCGATCAGCGCGGTCTGCATCCTGGCGATCATTGCCGGCACCTGCTGGGCGAGCTGTGTCAGCTGCCTGACAAGCATGGGCAGCAGGCCGAAGACTGCGAAGATCAGGAACGCGAAGAAGCTCAGGAAAACCACCAGCACCGATCCAAGATGCGGAACCCCGCGCCGCTCGAGTCTGCCGATGAGACCCCCCAGCAGGTATGCGATGACGACGGCCGCAAACAAGGGCGCCAACATGTGGCCGAAGAAATAGACGATGAACGTGATCGTGACGATGATCACGCTCAAGGTGACGATCTGGGGATTGGCGAGCTGGCGCCCGATCCACCCGCGGATATTGTGCAGCGTCATGCTTCTCCGGTCCGGCCATCAGACCCGCTCTAGGATAACAGTCCGCCGGGCGGTGCGCTCAGGCTGCAGACCGCTCATTCAGCAGGTAACGGCACATGGCCGGTACCACCAGCAACGTGAGCACTGTGGAGGCCGAAAGCCCGGATATGATAGACCACGCCAGAGGCGGCCATAGCGTGCTGCTAGTAAAAGTGAGAGGCGCGAGACCGGCTACCGTGGTCACGGTCGTCAGGAGGATGGGACGGGTCCTCCGCGCCACGGCGTCGGCGATGGCCTCGCCGAGAGGCCGCCCCGCCGCCAGATTCGCGTCCAGCACGTCGATCAGCACGATGGCATTGTTGACCACGATGCCGGCCAGGGCGACGACCCCCAGCAGCGCCGTGAAGCCAAAGGGATTACCGGTGAGCAGGAGGCCAGGGACGACGCCGGTCGCGGCCAGCGGCACCGTGACCAGCACCATCACGAGTCGGCGGAAGGAGTTGAACTCCAGCAGCAGGAAGACGAGCAACAGGACTATCCCCACGGGCATGGCTGAAAACAGGGCAGCGTTGGCGTCGCCGGAACTCTCCTGCTTTCCACCGAACTCCAGGCTGACGCCACGCGGAAGATCGATCGCCGCCAGTTTCCTGTTGACTGCATCGGTCACATTGCCGAAAGGATAGCCTTGTTCCAGTTCCGACAGGACGATCGCCACCCGCTGGAGATCTCGATGCTGGATAGCGGATGGTTGCCAGACGAGCGACTGGTCCACGAGCTGGGCGAGGGGTACCGAATCACCGGAATCCGTAAACACATAGGCCGTATCCAGGTGGTCGGTGTCGAATCTCTCCCCTTCCGGCGACCTCAGGACGATCGGCACCGGGTCCAGCCCGGCCCTATAGTCTCCTATGCGAATCCCCAGTGTTCTTCCAAGGAGCGCGTTGGCAACATCCTCCCGATCCAACCCGTAACGAGCTGCGGAGGCGTCGCCAACCTCGAATACCAGGGTCGGCGTGCCTGTGCCAAGGGTCTCGCGAACGTCCGTCGTCCCCTCAGTGCTGCGCACCAGGTCCATCACCTGTTCGCTCGCCTGGCGCAGTAAGCCGAAATCGTCGCCGAACAGGCGGATCTCGATCGGGGCCTGGACGGGCGGGCCCTGGCCGAGACGCTGAGGCACGACTTCGACATCCGGGAGCCGGGCATGGGCGTAGGCGCGTACCCAGTCAAAGACAGCCGGCAGATCCTCGACCGAACGGGCGATCACGGCGAGCCTGCCGATATGGGGGCTGCGGGGGTTTTCGGAAAGATTGTAGAAGAATGTGGGCCCCGAGAACCCGGTCCACGCGTAGACGTTTTCTACCTCCTCGAGTTCGAGCATGGCGTCCGCCATCGCCACAGCCGCAGCGGAGGTGGTGCTGATGTGCGTGCCCTCGGCGAAATTCAGGTTCACGACCATCTCGTTTCGAGCCGTATCGGGGAAGAAGTCCCGATCGACGAAGCGGGCCCCCCACACGGCCAGGGAGACCAGGGCGGCCGCCGCAACCAGGACGATCCTGCTGTGCCGCACAGCCAGCATTCCGAGACGCCTTCCCAGCCTTGCCAGCGCGCCCTCCTTCCTTCCGGCCGACGGCTTCAACATGAATTCCGCCAGCGCAGGAGTTACCAGGACGGCATAGAAATAACTGACGGTGAGCATGAGCATCACCATGCCCGGGATCATGCGCGTGAAATCGGCCGTGTTCCCCTCTGCGATAAACATGGGAGCGAATGCCGCGAGAGTCGTGCCGGTAGCAGACCCAAGAGGTCGGGCAAGCTCCCTCACCGCGATGACCGATGCTTCCCGTCTGGGCACCCCCCGGTCCAGGTGCCACTGGATGTTCTCCGACATGACGATGGCGTTGTCCACTAGCATGCCGAGCCCGATGACCATTCCGGCGATGGCCATCTGATGAAGAACCCCGCCACCGATGGCGTACAGGGCCAGCGTGGACAGCGTGACCAGGGGCACCACCGACGCGACGAGGGCGCCCAGCCTAAGACCCATCGTCAGGAATAGGATGCCCGCGACGATGGCGACACCCAGCAGCAGGGAAGCCCCAAGTTCCCGTAGCCGGCTCTCGGTGTGATCGGGCTGAAAGAGAATGATCTCCAGCGCCAGCGGCTCGTAGTCTGGACGTATGTCCTCAACGAATGACTTCAGCCGCCGCCCCCATTCCACCACATGCGCCTTGTCCCGCTCGACGATGATGGAGACGCCTACCGAAGGCATGCCGTTCACCCACATGAATTCGGCACCTGGTTCCCGCGGGCCATGGCGGACTTGTGCGACTTCCGACAGAGGCACCGTGATACCCGAAGGCAACGCCACCGGGGCAGAACGGATCTCTTCGATGGACCGGAACTCAGTCTCTGGTCTGAGGGTAGCGGTCTTGCCGGCGACCAGGACTGTGCCGCCGCCCCGCACCTGGTTTCTCGCATTGAGCTGGCCGGCCAGGGACTGGGGCGTCAGCCCGAGCCGCCTGGCGGTGGAGTCCCTGTAGGCGACGGTCACTTGCTCGCCGGGATCGCCGACGATCTCGGCCCGCGACACGCCTTCGAGTCGGAACAGCTTCTTCTCCAGGCGATCGGCCGCATGGGCCAGTTCGAGAAGATCGTCGGACCCGCGGATGGCGATCACGGCCGACACGTTGTCCACCAGCCGATCGTCCACCACCGGCTCGCCGACGCCATCGGGAAATACCTGGCTCGCCCGATCCACCGCCACCCGGATCCTGTCCCACTGGGTGTCAGTGTCGTAGACGTATTCTTTCAGACGCAGCCGGATGGCGGCTTGCCCCGAACGCACCGTGGACTGGATGTAATCGATCTCCTCGATCTCTGCCAGTTCCTCCTCGAGGGGCTCCAGCACCAGGCGCTCGACCCGCTCCGGATCGGCGCCGGGATACGCCACCAGGATGAAGCCCGCGCGATAGGGGAAGGACGGATCTTCCTGCCGAATCATGCCGTTCCATGCGGCCATCCCCACAACTGCCAGAACCACGGCCACCGCGAGGACCAGGCGCCGCTGGCGGACAGCGGCGTCGATCAGTTTCATCGCAAGACCTCGACACGCTGCCCTGGCGTCAGGGAACTCAGGCCCGTGACGACAACCTGGTCACCTGCCTGCAGGGCGCCGCTGACGGCGACCACCTCGCCAAACAGCTGACCCACGGTGACGAACACCGGTTCGACCCGACCTTCGGAGACGCGGAAAACCCTGGGCCTGCCCGTGCCGGGATCCAGGATGGCGGCAAGGGGGACGGCCAGACCCGTGTCCTTGCGCACCGGGAACGCCAGCTCGACAGTCATACCCGGGCGCAGTCCCGGCTCGTCGGACAGGCGGATTTCCACCGGGAACAAGCCGCCGACGGCGCCCCCGGCGTCACCGACGTGGACCACCCTGCCCGAGACCTCCCGTTCATCCAGGAAGGACATGATCAGGACCACGTCGATTCCCGGCGCGAACCTGTCGATGAGGGACTCGGGGATCTCCATCTGGACTTCCAGGTTTCTGGACGCGCTGATTTGCACCACTGGCTGCCCGGGGCCGACGAATTCTCCGGGCTCGAAAAAGACGCCGTCGACGGTTGCATCGAAGGGGGCCCGCAGGCTGGCCTCATCGAGCTGGTTCCTCGCCTCCGCCAGATTGGCGGCGGCGAGATCCCTTGCGGCCGCCGTCGCATCACGGTCGGTCTGCACTCGCTCCAGGTCCCCCTGGCTGATCAACCCCCGGCCGCGGAGATCCTTCGCCCGAGCCAGGTCCCGCCCCAGCTGCTCCACCCTCGCATCCAGCTCTCTCAGCCGCGCCTCGGCGCTGGCCACCGCGGGACGCAGTCCAGGATTGGAGACTCTGGCCAGGAGCTCACCCGCGCGTACGGTCTGCCCCAGATCCGCCGGGCGGTCTACAAGCGTGCCGGACACCAGGAACGACAGGGTCGCCCGTCGCGCGGCGCGGGTGACGCCGGAGACTCGCACTTCCCGCGCCGAGTCCAGGGCCCGGACCTCGGCAACCCGGACAGACCGGATAGCGGAATGCTGCTCCTCGGCGCTGGAATCCATTCCGCAGCCGGTCAGGACCAGGGCGATTGCGGCGATTGCCGGCAACGTGCGGGTGAGAGTCGAAAGCATGGAGATGTCCGCGCAGGTAACGCTATGTTGGCAATGTAAACATATATGTTTACGGTGTCAACATGTGTGTTACACTGCGACGGCCATGGTCAACCCGAAATCACAGTGCCGCCTCCGCCGCCCCTACCACCACGGCGACCTTCATCGTTCCCTTGTAGACGCCGCGGAACGCCTCCTGGAGGATCGCGGCGCCGCCGGGGTCAGCCTCCGGGAAGTGTGTCAGTGCGCTGGCGTAAGCCACGCCGCCCCCTATCGCCACTTCCGGGACAAGGCCGCGTTGATGGAGGCCGTCGCCCAGGCCGGGTTCGATCAGCTCGGCGATATGATCGCCGCCGCCCGGGAGGGCCACCCCGGCGATCCTGTAAAGCAGCTTCGCGATGCCGGCGTCGCCTATGTGCTTTGGGCGACCGAGAACCCGGAACGCACCCGGCTCATGTTCAGCGGCATGATGAAATCCGAGCACATCGACGCAGAGCTTCACGCGTCCGCCGAGGCGGCCTATGAACAGATCTACCGGATTATCGACGACGGTCGCAGTTGTGCCGTCTTTGCCGGATCGACGACGGACGAGATCGTTCTGACCTGCTGGGCAGCGGTCCACGGGCTGACCATGCTGATTCTGGGCAGCGGAAAACTGAGTCCTGCAGGTGATCGCGAGATCCGCGGGCTGGCGAATTCTGTCTGCGATACCATTCTCTCCGGAATCCAGGTCAAGGTCAGAGACACCGGCACATGATGCAAGAGACAGTGCAGCCAGACTCCGACGGGCCATCGGGCCAGGAGAGGCCGCCGCCGGCCACGGGACGCTGGATCCGCAAGGAACTGATCCTCGCGGGCGCATCCATCGCTGTCGGCGCAATCCTGCTACCCATAGCGATCTATTTCACCGGCCAGGCCTTACTGGGCCCCTACTCTGACGAAGGCCATGGCATCGGGCATCTGTATGGCGATATTTTCGCCGACCTGGCAGCCGGATACCTGCCGGCCTGGATCCTCGTGCTAAGCCCATGGCTCGGGATACAAGCCCTCAGACTCGCAATTGTCCCGCTCAGAAGAAAGCGGGCGCCATCTCCTCCACCCGACAATTTGTGACGGTCGTCACAAATTCTCAATCGGCGGTTCCCTACACTGAGTCTCGGGGAAATCCGAAAATCGATCACGAGACCGCTCTGGGGGGAGGGTTATGATGATCTTCGGTCGAAAGAAGAAATCGGCCGCCAAAGATAAACCTTTGCGTGATGAGGCAGGCGGAGTCATTCGGCGGGGTCTGGCGGAGACGACCGGGAGACTGCCGTCCGAACGCGTCGCAAGCAAGCCAAGGCTCGAGGGAGCCAATCCCTACAACTCCATTGGCCGCGCGGCCAAGCGCACGCCACTGGCAAGCAGGGCGCGGCCGGGACAGGAGGTCTCCTCTTACGAGGGGCGGGATAACCCCTACGACAACGCCACCACCGTTCCGGCCAAGAAAAAGCGGGGCTGGGACGAAATCCCCATTGGGAGGACGGGCCGGCGCTAGGCCGGCGCGCATCCTGGGCGCGATCAGTAGCGGCGGTCTGTGCGCCGTCGGCCAGGGACCACCGTTCCGCGACGGGCCTTGGGCTCATCTTCGTGACGCCGGCTCAACGCCGGGTCAGCCATCTGGATCAGCCGGTGGCTGATCCGCAGTCTGTTACCGAAATGTCGACAGTTGTCCATCGCGTGACGTCCAATCGGTCAAATCATCTGCAGAGAGCATACTGCGACGCAACATCAGTATCAACTAAATTAATTGATCCCTGCGTCGGGGGCGCCCTACACGATTTGCCCGCCCGAAACGCCCTCGCGCGTCAGGCTCATCGCTTCCGTAAGGGCCTTGATCAGTAGTCTCCTCACCGCCACCAGGTCCGTTGGATCTCCGGTGTACTCCGCCTGCCAGATCACGCCGCCGGACTCTGAGGAGACCAGTCTTGCCGAAATCACCAGTTCCTCCCCCGTGCGCCCCTCGCGGACCGACGTCACCAGAAGAATCTCCGCGGCGCGTCCGTCTGAAGATGATCTGTCCGAGCCGGGTAGTTCGACAGAAAGCCCCCGGACGCGCAGTCGCAATCCGTCATGGGGCCGCGACAAATCCGCTCCGGCAAGCGTGCCGGCGGGAGATGTCACGGGAGTGAGAACGATCTCCTCGGATAGCTCCTGCGAACTCTGACCGTGCATGCAGATCACCGGAAGCGACGATGCGGCAGCGACTGCGATAACGACTGCGCTCCACCGCCCGGTGGCCGCGCCTCTCCCCAGTCTGCTGGCCACCAGAGCCGCGACGGGGAACCCGGCGAGGATGGCGAGGGACACGAGTTCCGACGGGGACGTATCGGAGTTGGCCGAGGCACCATAACGGACCAGGAGCCAGGCCACGAGCAAATACAGGAATAGAGACCGGGTGACGGTGGACCACTCGCCGGCGCATGGTTGGCGCTGATTCACCGGATCTCTCCCGGTATCCACAGGCGACCGGATTCCCGCCCGGTGGCGCAATCGGGTCTGTTCACTGTCTGACTGCCCCTGATTATGGATTGTTGATCGTCGATTGCAGAGTCTAGCGGATCATCCGCCCGGAATCCGCCCTGATGTTTTTGCTTGCCCAGCATCCAAGCCTGCGATATTCGCGGCCATGCGTGCGAGATCGCCCTTGACCTGCGCCACAGCTACCTGTGCCCCAGGCGCTGCGAAGAGATCGGCAGCCGGCGGAAAATACCGGATCGTACCGTACCCTCGCCAGCCCGACGCCACGGCGGCGTCCAGGCTGTCATACGCTTCGCGGGACCGGCCTGCCATATTCAGGGCAACCGCCTCCCATGCCGCCAGCCGCGGGATCGCCCAGCCGGAGAGCCGGGCTTCGCGAGTGCGCTCCAGGGCCATCGTCAGGGACTCCCGTGCGAGTGCTTCTTTCCCAAGGAGCCCGTACCCGTAAGCGAGCACGAGTCGCCACCCTATTCCGTCCGGCATATCCATCCCGTAGCCTTCGACCTTCTCCAGGCCCACCTGTAGATCATCTACGCCCCTCCGTGGGTCTCCAGAAAGTATCGCCGCGAGTCCCTTCAGGACGCGAATGGCGGCCTCGTGTTTGCCACTGGCGTCATCATCGACCAGGGAATCCCCAAGGTACCCAAGTTCGTCAATCTGTCCTGCGGCCAGGTATAGCTGGACCCGGGCCCATGCCACGTCGATCTTGCCGGGCGTGTTGCGCTCCGCCGTGTCCAGGACTTCCTCCGCTCGTTGCATATCCCCCAGTTCCAGCAATGCGAGGGCCAGTTCCAGCTGGCTCCCGGCGGGCGACGGCTCCCGGGTTCCACGCAAGGCCCACTGTACGGCCTGGTCCAGCCGGCCATAGGACCGGTTGAGGCGGGCGAGACCCGGAAAGACAGCAGGATTGACCGGGTCGGTCTCGGTCATCGCGAGCAGTAGCTGCTGGGCATCCTCGAGACGCCCGACGGACGCGTAGGCGCGCACGAGATTCTGGTTGACCACGGGATGGAGCGGATCCAGCTGATAGGCGCGACGGAATTCCTCAGTCGAATCCAGCGGGCCCGTCGTTCCGTCAAGCACCAGACCCAGCCACATATGCGCCATCGAGGAGTTCGGGTTCAGCTCGATCGCCCTGCGCAATGCGCGCTCGGCCGAGACCCCGTCGCCCTGGTTCAGGCGCAGCAGTCCGAGGGACGCATGAGCTTCCGCCAGATCCGCGTCCAGGGCCAGAGCGCGCGTAACGGAAGGCTCTGCCCAAGCCACGGCCTCTTCGGTCGAAAGATCCCCGTAACCGTCGAGAAGCAGATAGGTGTCCGCCATGCCGGTGTGGGCAAGCGCAAACTCCGGGTCACGCTCCACCGCCTGCTGGAACATGTCCAGGGCCCGCCGCAGAGACTCGGGCGTACGCCGGTGCCAGTGATGCCGGCCAAGCAGATACAGGTCATAAGCCTCGATGCTCCCGGTCGGGCCACCCTGCTGGCCCGCGGATCGTTGTCCGGTGAGCTCGAGCTTGAGGGCCTCAGCGATAGAACGGGCGATCTCGCCCTGGATGGCGAAAATGTCGTCAAGGCGCCGACTGTAGGTTTCTGACCAGATCGGGAACCCGTCCCGGACGTCTACCAGCTGGGCAGCAATGCGGACCTGGTCGCCTGCCCGGCGGACGCTTCCCTCTAGAACCGTGCCTACATTGAGCTTCTCCCCGATGACCCGCACGTCCTCCTGCCGGCCCTTGAAGGCGAATGACGAAGTCCGCGCCGCGACCCGCAGGCCCTCGATACCCACCAGGGAATTAAGCAATTCCTCGGAAATCCCGTCGCTGAAATACTCGTTGTCTCCGGATTCGCTGAGGTCGACGAAAGGCAGGACGGCGATGGATTGCCCGATCATGGGCCGGGACATCGAGGATCCCTGGTGAAACAGCAGATACGCGATGATGACCAGCAGCACGCCGATGACGACGAAATCTATACCTCGTCTGGCGACCCTGCGTACCTCCGCCGCGCCCTCCGCTACCGGTCGGGTCCGAACCACACCCTCCGAGGTGAGGTCGAACAACCACGCCAGAAGCAAGGTGACCGGAAATCCTGCCAATGCACAGATGACAACTGCTGTAACCGTCCATTCCGGAAGTCGGAGCGCGGGCAGGACGACGGACGTCACCTCGATCAGTAGCCAGGCAACGACCCCATAGGCGCCGGCCACACGGAAAACCTTGCGACGCTTCAGGTCGCTCAGGGTCCGGGCAATGAGGGGATCCGCTTGCACTGTCATTCGTCACTCGGGCCGGATAGGCTGCCAGCATCGTTCACCATGCAATATCGATACTACTGACCCGGGCCACGAGCAGGCACTCCCGCTATCTCGCCGCCCGGTCGCCCCGTCGCAATCACCGCACCGTGTCGCTACGGCGGATTCCCCATTTGACGGCATCCCGGGTCCCGATTAGGCTTGCCCAACATCACCAGGCAGGGAACACCTCATGAGCCTCAGAGTCACCTTCGAGCTCCGCGATTCCGACCTGAACCACTTTCGCAAGATCATGCGAGAGGCCGGGGACGTGGCTGCCGAACATTCCACCGAAGAGGTGCTCCAGTCAGCCCACGGCCTCCTCGAATCAGTCAAGAAAGTGGACTTGCCGGATTTCGTCCGCGGCAGGCTCGAGAACATCAAGATCCTCCTCGAGATGCTGGAAGACGCGGAGTGGCAGCTCCCCGAGGAAGAGACCGAGCGGGTAATGAACGCCCTCGCCTACTTCGCGGAGCCTGAGGACCTGATCCCGGACCACGTCCCGGGGCTGGGTTTCCTCGACGACGCCATCATGGTGGAACTCGTGTGCCGGGAGTTCCGCTTCGAGATACAGGCCTTTACCCGCTTCTGCCGGATGCGGGCGGCCGAAGAACAGAAGGGTTCGGGCCACATGCTGGACAAGGACGCCAGGGAGAAATGGCTGGCCGAGCAACGGAAGATGCTGGTGGCATGGATGAGAGACCGGCGACACCGGGACCGCAGCAGACGCAGCCGCGGGAGCGGCCGATCTCCGTTCTCACTCTTTTGACTCAGTCGGCCCCTTGCGGCTCCTTCGGGCGCCGCTGCGCTGTCTTCCGCTGATTTCCCAGGCGACCCAGGACGAGGCCGGAGAATCCGTCGACAGTTCCATCTCCGCCCTGGAGGCTTTGCGCGGGTAGAGGCCCTCGGCGTGACTGCGTGGCGAAACCACCCACCGTTCAGGCAGGAATCGGCGGCAGCGATCCCGCAGAGCCTGGAGTTTCAGTACAGCGTAATGCATGGAGCCTGGACCCTGTTCACCCGAACCTCATGGCAGATAGTACATCACCGCCAGCCCCAGCCCGAGCCACATGGCCCCCTGGGCGATCCAGCGCCAGCGGGCGCGCCGGACAAGTCCGAGGAAACTGGCCGCGCAAACCGCTGTCATAACCAGGAAGATGGCGGTGCTGACCTGCAGCGGCGCGAACTCGGTGGCCAGCCTCGGATGCTCGTCCACCAGTATGAAAAACAGGAACAGCACCACCGTCAGACCCGCCGCGATCGAGGCCGAGGTGCCGAGCAGGATGCCCGTGATGACCGTCAGTGGTTGCACGTATCTTGAATCAGAGTTGGACGAAGTTGCGAATAATGCCCTTGATCGGCCGGGAATTGCACTCTAGCCTTGACCCAACGATTGGGACGGCTCCCACGCATTGCCACAACACACGGTAAGCAAATGATCAGAATTCTGGAAATTTTCCGCCCGCGATGGCTGAGCGTCATCCTGCTCGCCCTCGCCCTGTCGGCCGGTCCCGCCTTTGCTCTGGCGAGCGCCGATGCGCCCGAATTGGCGCAATCCGATCGGCACGCCAAGGTCAGCCGGCTGGTGACCACCTTATTCGAGCGGTCCCACTACCGCCAGATCCGAGTGGACGACACCGTCTCCTCGCGGATGCTCGATCGATACATCGAGACCATGGACGGCAATCGCCAGTATTTCCTTGCCAGCGATATAGAGGATTTCGAGGTCTACAGGCTTACCCTCGACGACGCGGTCAAACGTGGCGAACTCCAACCGGTTTTCGACATGTACTCCCGCTACCTGGAGAGGACCCGCCAACGCCTTGACTACGCGCTGACCATCTTGGAGGCGGAACCGGATTTCAGCATCGACGAGGTCTACGAGTTCGATCGCTCGGAAGCACCGTGGGCGACGTCCACCGAGGAACTGGATGACATCTGGCGCAAACGGGTCAAGAACGACGCGCTCAGCCTGATGCTCGCCGGCAAGTCGTGGGACGAGACCGCAGACCTGCTGCAGACACGGTACGAACGAGTGCTCAAACGCACCGAGCAGGTCAACTCGGATGACGTGTTCGAGGCCTTCATGAATGCCTATTCCCACACGCTCGATCCGCACTCCAGCTATTTCTCACCGCGTAATTCAGAGGAATACCGCATCCAGATGAGCCTGTCTTACGACGGCATCGGTGCGTCCTTGCAAGTGGAGGACGACTATGTGTCGATCCTCAACGTGATCCCGGGTGGCCCGGCCGCCATCGACGGTACTCTGAAACCAAAGGATCGGATCACCGCCGTAGGCCAGGGGACTGAAGGCGAGATGGTGGACGTGGTCGGCTGGCGCCTCGACGAGGTCGTTGACCTTATCCGGGGCCCAGGCGGAACCATTGTCCGTCTGCAGGTCCTGCCGGCCGGTGCCGCACCGGGCACGTCGGAACGCCTACTTCCCCTCACCCGCGACAAGATCAAACTCGAAGCCCAGGCGGCCCAGAAGGATCGCATCGAGATCAAGCGAGGCGACAAGATGCTGCGCGTGGGTGTCATCACAGTCCCCAGCTTTTACCAGGATTTCAACGCCCGCTCTGCGGGCGACAAGGACTACACAAGCACCACGAGGGATGTGGAACGACTCATCCGTGAACTGGAGCAGGAGGGTATCGACGGACTCGTCCTCGATCTGCGCAATAATGGGGGCGGACACTTGTCCGAGGCGACCGCTCTCAGTGGATTGTTCGTCGACCGCGGACCCATCGTCCAGCTCCGCAACACCAACGGCCGTATCGAGGTGCTCGACGACCCGGTGCCGGAAAAGGTATACGACGGTCCCCTGGCGGTGCTGGTCAACCGCTTCAGCGCCTCCGCTTCCGAAATCTTTGCCGCCGCCATCCAGGACTATAACCGCGGTGTCATCATCGGCCAGCAGACCTTCGGCAAGGGAACGGTACAGAACCTGTATCCGCTGGACAGGTATGCGCCGGGCCGCGACCCGCAGTTCGGCCAGTTGACCCTGACCATCGGCAAGTACTACCGGGTGACCGGAGGCAGCACGCAGAACAAGGGTGTTTCGCCCGATATCGAACTGCCCTCTCCCGTGGATACGGACCTGATCGGCGAGAGCTCCAGGGATTCGGCGTTGCCGTGGGACCAGATCGATCCGACCCAGTACAAGGCAGGACAGCCCCTGCAGTCGGCCGTCACCGTCCTGTCGGGTAATCTGGTCCAGCGGTCAGATTCCGATCCCGACTATGTCTACCTGCTGGAGGAGATCGACGAGCAGAAGAAGGATATGTCCCACCGATCGATCTCGCTGTCGATGGAGAAGCGGAAGCAGGAGCGCGAAGACGCCAGCCACAGACAGCTGGAGCGGATCAACCAGCGCCGCGCGGCACTGGGGATCGAGCCGGCACAAACCCTGGACGCCGTCCCCGCAGACGAGGTCCCGGATATCATCCTGGACACCGCAGCCGAGCTGGTCGCGGACATGTCTCAGATCCCGCCTGCCGGCCTGGCCCAGAACCGGACACCGTAGGATTTCGCGCATCCACTACCCCCTCCGGCCGCCGCGAGGCTGCCGGAGGGGCTTGGCCAGCACACGGTAACCCGAATAAAAACAGTTGGTTACGGCTAACCATCGCCCGACGGCCTCGGCAGTATTGCGGTCGGCGAGATTGGTGTTATACTTCACTACAACACTACTCAAGTGAATCATCAATCGCTATCGATCGGGGAACCACCGTGACGATGAAACGATCAAGCCGAGGAATCCTGGTCCTGACGACCGCCGCCCTCGGGCTGCCCGTCCTGTCCGCTTGCGGCGTTGGGGAAGCCAGCGTCGCCACCGAAAGCGAGAGCACCATTGCGATGCCAGTGGTCACGCAAACGCCTTCCCGCGGCGAGGCCTACGCTTACCATTCAGGCACGGTAAACCTGGAAACCGATGCGGAAGCGGCCGTCGTCGCGAAAGTCAACGGCGAAATCGTCGAGATCCTGGTCGAGGAAGGCCAGGCGGTGAAGGCCGGGCAGGTCGTTGCGCGCCTCGACCAGAGCCGTCTGAAACTGATGAGAGATCAGGCCCGGGCGGACCTGAACAAACTGTCCCAGGAATACCGACGCAACGTACAGCTCCACGAGCAGGGCCTGGTCAGCGAAGGGGCGTTCGAGAATCTCCGCTTCGACCTCGAGGCCGCAGACGCGGCCTACAAGCTGGCGGACCTGTCACTGGACTACACCAACATCCGCGCGCCCATCGGCGGGGTGGTCGCGGAGAAGATCGGGCGTATCGGCAACACTGTATCCACGGGTGATGTCGTGCTCAGGATCAGCAACTCGACCCAACTCCTGGCCTATCTACATGTGCCCCAGCGTGACCTGTTCCGGTTCAACACCGGCCAGACGGCAGAATTGACGCTGGACGCGCTGCCTGGTGAGAGCCATCAGGCGAACATCCTGCGCGTCAGCCCCAGGGTCGAATCCGAGACCGGCACCGTCAAGGTAACGCTTGGCATCGATAACGACGGCG
The DNA here is from genome assembly GCA_024640085.1 of Gammaproteobacteria bacterium. Classification (GTDB taxonomy): domain Bacteria; phylum Pseudomonadota; class Gammaproteobacteria; order Steroidobacterales; family XN24; genus JAHEFR01. The sequence goes on along the minus strand of JAHEFR010000001.1, from coordinate 270,137 downwards.
GCAATTTGCGACCCGGTATGTTCGCTCGTGCGAAAATCGTCTATGAGGTCCACGAGAACGCTATCCTGGTGCCGCTGAAGGCAGTCGTTGCGGAGGATGCCCAGCCGGCCGTCTTCGTCGTCGAGGAAGGGGTCGCCCGTCTGAGGACGGTTACCATCGGACTGGAGAGCGGCAGCAGCGTCGAGGTGACTTCCGGTTTGCAGGGATCCGAGCGGATCGTCGTGGTCGGCCAGGGTACCCTTCGAGACGGCACCCCCGTCTCGGATACGGACGAGTCCCAACGAATCTGACCCGGCCGCGGACGCAATTTGGACGATATCTGCCCATGCGACAGAACAATTACAGTCCCACCGCAAAGTACTGGCCGCTGATCGGCATCCTCTGCGCGGCCGCCCTCGCCGCCTGCGACAACGGCGCGGCGAACACGTCTGCGTCGGCGGACAAGGATGATGACGACGACACGCCTCCGATACCGGTGGAGGTCCTGACCCCGTTCCGTGGCGATGTGTACGCCATGTATTCCGGAACGGCGTCACTGGAAACCGAGGAGGAGGCCCTCATCGTCGCCAAGGTAGGTGGCGAAGTCAGGCAACTGCTGGTGGAGGAAGGAGACCCGGTCAAGGCCGGAGACATCCTGGCCCGTCTGGACGGCGACCGCCTGAGACTGGAGATGCAGCGGGCGCTGGCGAACCTCAAGAAGCTGGAGCAGGAGTACAACCGGACTGTCGAACTCAAAGAAAAGGGACTGGTGAGTGCCGGCGCCTTCGAAGGCATCAAGTACGAACTCGACTCCCTCCGGGCCGCCTATGATCTGGCGCGACTCGAATACAGCTACACGGACATACGCGCCCCCATCGACGGCGTCATCTCCGAGCGATTTATCAAAGTCGGGAACACGATCTCCGCCAACGATGAAGCATTCCGGATCACCGATATGGATCCTTTGCTCAGCTACCTGTTCGTGCCCGAGAAGGAATTCCGGAGGCTCAGGCCCGGGCAACCGGCGCGGATGACGGTCGATGCGGCCCCGGGCGAGGATTTTGTGGCCAGCATCCTGCGCATCAGTCCCGTAGTGGATCCGCAAACCGGCACCTTCAAGGTCACACTGGCCGTCACCGATCCCTCGGGGCGCCTGAAACCGGGCATGTTCGGACGTTTCCGGATCGTTTACGACAAGCGCGAAAACGTGCTGCTGGTGCCGCGGATGGCGGTGCTGGAGGACGAGACGCAGAAATCGGTCTTCATCGTCGAGGACGGCCTTGCCCGGCGACAGAAAATTCAGACCGGATATGCCATGGGCGAGAACGTGGAAGTCGTCGAGGGACTCTCCGGCGGTGAGACCGTCATAACCCTGGGGCAGAGCGGTCTCAAGGACGGCGCCGAGGTCACGGTGATCGCCGCAGAGACACCGGCAGCGGGCTGAGCCTGCCTCACCCGTGCCATCTACCTCAACCACGATGAACCGGTCATCCGGTACGGGAAGAACATGAAACTGGTAGACGTCGCGACCGAACGCCGTGTCACCATCGTGATGTTTACGTTCGCCATCCTCTTGTTCGGCTTCGTCTCCCTGTCCAGGCTGAAGGTCAACCTTCTGCCCGATCTCTCCTACCCGACCATCACGGTACGGACCGAGCTGACCGGTGCCGCGCCGCTGGAGATCGAAAACCTCCTGACCAAGCCCATCGAGGAGGCAGTCGGTGTCATCAAGAACGTGAGGCAAGTGCGCTCGGTCTCTCGCTCGGATCAGTCTGACGTGACCCTGGAGTTCCTGTGGGGGACGGACATGGACATCGCGGGCGTCGAAGTGCGCGAGAAGCTGGATATCCTCGAACTGCCCAGGGAAGCGGATCGCCCCATGCTGCTTCGCTTCGATCCGTCCAGCGAACCGATCCAGCGGCTGGCGCTGGTCTACACACCGGAAGCGGCCGCTCCGGTCGGCACAGAAGACAACCTGCTCCAGCTGAGAGCCCTGCGCCGCTATGCAGAGGACCAGCTAAAGAACGATCTCGAATCGATCGAAGGCACTGCTGCCATCAAGGTCAGCGGTGGTTTCGAGGACGAAATCCAGATCCTGGTCGACGAAGAGAAGCTCGCCCAGCTCGGCATCTCCATCGCGACGGTGGCAGCGCGGATCCGGGCCGAGAACGTCAACCTCTCGGGCGGTCGCCTCGAAGAGGGATCCCAGCGCTTCCTGGTCAGGACCATCAATGAATTCCAGTCGGTGGACCAGATCGCCGATGCCATCATCGCTACACCAGAGGGACGGCCGGTCTATCTCCGTGATGTCGCCGAGGTAACGCGCGGCTATAAGGAGCGCGATGCCGTTACCCGGATCGGTGGACGCGAGTCAGTGGAACTGGCTGCCTATAAGGAGGGCGATGCCAACACGGTCCAGGTTGCCCGCCGCGTCTCGGCCAGGGTTGACGCGCTGACCGACAGGCTGCCGCCGGGCACGGAACTCAAGGTCGTCTACGACCAGTCGGTGTTCATTCAGCAGGCCATCAGTCAGGTGAAATCCGCCGCGGTGCTGGGCGGCCTTCTGGCGATCCTGGTGCTGTACGCCTTCCTGCGGGATGCCCGGGCCACATTCATCATCGGCGTGGCAATTCCGGTATCCGTCGTCGGCACATTCGTGCTGATGTATGCCTCCGACGTCACTCTGAACATCATGTCGCTCGGCGGTATTGCGCTGGCGGTCGGGCTGCTGGTGGACAACAGCATCGTGGTACTGGAGAACATCGTCCGCAAGAAGGAACAGGGCCTCGGCGTCCTGGAAGCGGCCCGCGTCGGGACCAGCGAAGTCGCCACCGCTGTGACAGCCGCCACATTGACTACCGTGGCGGTGTTCTTCCCCATGGTGTTCGTTTCCGGCATCGCCGGCCAGCTATTCCGTGACCAGGCCCTGACAGTGACCTTCGCCCTGATCTTCTCGCTGCTGGTGGCGTTGACTCTGATCCCGATGCTCGCGGCCATGGGGGGACAACCGCGATTTGCCGACATGAGCGACAGCAGTCCGCCGGCGCGTTTCACCCGTGGTGTCGCTAAGGTGATCTCCTGGATCTCTGTCGCGTTCCGGCTGATCGGGCGGCTGACGGGGCTGCTGCTTCGCCCCCTAGTCTGGCTGTTCCAGGGTATGTACAGGGCCATCGCACGAGCATATCCGGGCCTGCTCGGCTGGTCACTGCGGCACCGGGCCGTGGTCCTGTTGGCAGCCCTGGCGACTTTTCTCGGCAGCCTGACCCTGGTCGCCGGACTGGGTCAGGAACTGATCCCCCAATTGGCCCAGGGCGAGTTCTCGGTCAAGATCCGGCTGCCCCCGGGAAAACCGCTGGTCGAGACAGACAGAGTCATGATGCAGGTGGACGAACTCGCGAGAAACCTCCCCGGCGTCAACCTGACTTTCTCGGTTGCAGGCACTGGCAACCGCCTGGATGCCAGCCCGGTGGACGCAGGCGAAAATACCGGCGAGCTCAATGTGAAGCTCGGTCCGGACGCCAGCCGGCAGCAGGAGGACCAGGCAATGGCCGCCATGCGCGCCAGTCTGCAGCGCATCCCGGGCGTGGACTATGAATTCGCCCGCCCAGCGCTATTCAGCTTCAGCACCCCACTTGAGATCGAGATCACCGGTTACGACCTGGCGGGCCTGTCCACCGTCGCATCGGCGGTGGAGGCCAGGATGAACCAGTCCGACCGGTTCGCGGATGTCAAGTCGACGATCCAGGAAGGCAATCCCGAGATTCAGATCCTCTTCGATCACGAACGCGCCGCCCGCCTCGGCCTCGTAGTACGTGACGTGGCCGACGTCGTTGTCAGCAACGTGAGAGGCGACGTCGCGACCCGGTATACCTGGCGCGACAAGAAGATCGATGTCCTCGTGCGCAGCGTCGATACGCGCCAGTCCTCTATCACCGAAATCGAAAACCTCATTGTCAACCCGGAGAGCGATCGGCCGATCCCCCTGACAGCGGTGGCGGATATCACGACCGCGCTTGGCCCGGCGGAGATCCGGCGCCGCGATCAGGCCCGGGTGGCGGTGATCTCCGCCAACCTTGCTTACGGGGATCTGGCCACGGCGGTCACCCAGGTCGGAGACATCCTCCGTAACACCAGCATGCCCGGCGACGTGGTCACGACCGTCTCCGGCCAGAGCGCCGAAATGAGCGAGTCATTCCGGTCGATGGTCTTCACGCTGATCATGGCCGTCTTCCTCGTCTACCTGGTCATGGCCTCCCAGTTCGAGTCCCTGCTTCACCCCTTCGTCATCCTGTTCACCATACCGCTGGCCCTGGTCGGCGCGATCCTCGCCCTGTTCCTCACCGGCACGACAGTCAACGTGGTGGTATTCATCGGACTGATCATGCTGGCCGGGATCGTTGTCAATAACGGCATCGTCCTGATCGATCTGGTCAATCAGCTACGCCGCGAGGGCGTGGATCGCATCGAGGCGTTGATGGAGGCGGGCCGAGCACGGTTGCGGCCGATCCTGATGACAACCCTTACCACGACCCTGGGCCTGCTGCCCATGGCGCTCGGTTTCGGTCAGGGTTCGGAGGTCCGCGCGCCGATGGCCATCACCGTCATCGGGGGCCTAATCATATCCACTCTGCTGACACTTCTGGTCATCCCCGTGGTCTATTCGTTGATAGATCGCAAACAATGGTCGGAAGCTCCCCGAGGCACCGCCGCCGGGACGCAGGAGGCCGGGACGTGAAACATACCGAATTTGCGCTCAGGCGCCCGGTCACAACGGTGATGACTTTTGTGGCGCTGGCGCTGATCGGCCTGGTATCCGTCCGCCTGCTCCCGCTGGAGAAATTCCCCGACATTCAGTTCCCCGGCATCTTTGTCCAGGTGCCCTACCCCGGGTCCACCCCCGAGGAAGTCGAACGCCAGATCACGCGGCCTATCGAGGAGTCACTGGCCACCCTGAGCGGGGTTGCGAGGATGCGATCCACCTCCCGTCAGGACCAGGCGGAAATCTTCCTCGAGTTCGACTGGGACGAGGATGTCAGCGCGAAGGGCATCGAGGCCCGGGCCAAAGTGGACGCGATAAGAGACGACCTGCCGGCGGACGTCGATCGGGTGATCATGTTCACCGGGTCCTTTGGCGACCAACCCATCCTCACCCTGCGTATATCCAGTGCCCGGGATCTGTCCGACAGCTACGAGATGCTGGACCGCAATCTCAAACGCCCCATCGAGCGGATCGACGGCGTCTCGCGGGTGGAATTGTACGGCGTCGATCCCAAGGAAATCCGCATACTACTTAACGCCGACCGGGTCGCCGCCCACGGGGTCGATCTCAACGAATTACGCAACCGCCTCGAGAAAGCGAATTTTTCCGTCAGTGCGGGCCGCATGACTGATGGCCAACAGCGATTCAGTGTGCGGCCGATCGGGGAACTGGCCTCGCTCCAGGACGTGAAGGACATCCTGGTCCGCGAGAATCTGCGTCTGAGCGAGATCGCGGAGGTCGATCTGCGTACACCCGATCGAAACTACGGGCGACACCTGGACCGCTCCTATGCCATCGGATTGGACATCTTCAAGCAGCCAGGCTCTAACCTTGTTGACGTGGCCGGGCGAGTGCTGAAGGCCGTCGAGGCTGCGCGCGACACCCCGCAGATGAGCGGCATCAATATCTTCGAACTGGAAAGCCAGGCTCAGGGCGTCACTTCTTCGTTGTCTGATCTGACGAAGTCCGGCGCCATCGGCGCCTCGCTGGCCTTTATCGTGCTGTTCCTCTTCCTCCGGCAGGTGGCCACCACCATCATCGTGGTGCTCTCGGTGCCATTCTCCATCCTGATCACCTTTGGTTTCATGTATTTCTTCGACATCAGCCTCAACATCCTGTCGATGATGGGATTGATGCTGGCGGTCGGTATGCTGGTAGACAACGCCGTGGTGGTAACGGAGAGCATATTCAGGTACCGGCAGATGATGCCGGATGAGCCGATCAAGGCCACCGTGATGGGTGTCAGGGAGGTGGGGCTGGCCGTGGTCGCCGGGACCGCGACATCGATCATTGTTTTCGTGCCGATCCTGTGGGGGACGCAGACCGACATCACAGTGTTCCTGACCCACGTCGCCGTCAGCATCGTGGTCGCCATGATTGCGTCGCTGGTAATCGCCCAGACCCTCGTGCCCATGCTGGCGTCCCGCATCCCGCCCCCGCCGCCCACTGCGGCGGGCACCCGGATGGGTCGGCTGATCGAACGATACGTCAACGCCCTGGACTGGACCCTGAGCAGGCGCTGGAAGACGGCGGGGCTGATCGTGCTCACGCTCGCCAGCATCGCGGTGCCGATCAAGTTGGTCAAATTCGACACCTTTCCCCAGGAAGCCGGCCGGAAGCTTTTCATGCAGTTCAACCTGGAGAGCAACTTCCCCCTGGCGCGGGTCGAGAATGCGGTGGACACCTTCGAGGATTTCCTTTTTTCCCACAAGGAGGAACTGGATATCCGTTCCGTATACAGCTACTTCGACGAAGGCCGCGCCCAGACCATGATCCTGCTGACCGAAGAGGACCAGGCCACGGTCAGGACGAAGGACATCATCGACCGCATCGAAAACGAAATGCCCGACATCGTCATCGGCAAGCCAAGTTTCGACCTGGACCAGCAGGGCGGACAAGAGGGATTCAGCCTGCAGATCATGGGCGAGTCCACCGAGGAACTGGCCCGACTGAGCCCCGAAGTCGCACGTATACTGGAAACTGTCGAGGGGCTGGAGGACGTCCGCTCCGATGTAGGAACAGGCGATTGGGAGATTCAGATCTCCGTGGACCGGGACCGCGCCGCCCAGGTCGGGTTGAGTCCGCAAGGGGTCGCCGATGCGGTGGCCGTGGCGCTGCGCGGGCAGAAGCTGAGGGATTTCCGTGGCGATGACGGCGAGGTGGACGTACGCCTGGCGTTCCGGGAGACCGACCGGCAGTCCCTCGAGCAACTGGCCGACATCCCCTTGTTCGCGCCCAGTGGGCAGCGCCTCCGGCTGGGCTCAGTGGCCGACTTCCGCATCGAGCGTGCCGTGCAGGAGATCAAGCGTGTCGACCGCCAGACCGCCGCGGTGATTTCGGCCACGCTGAACGACATCTCGCTTGACGAAGTAAAGCCAGGCGTCGAGAACCTGATGGACAACTTCAACTTCCCGCCCGGCTATTCCTGGAAATTCGGCAGGGGCTTCGAGCGCAGTGACGAGACCCAGCAGATCATGGCCCAGAACATCATCCTGGGCATCGCCCTGATATTCATCGTCATGGCGGCGCTGTTCGAGTCCGCCCTCTACCCCTTATCGATCATCACCTCGATCGCCTTCTCCGTAGTCGGCGTATTCTGGTTCTTCCTCGTCACCGGCACCACGTTCTCGTTCATGGCTTCCATCGGCATCATGATCCTGATCGGAGTCGTGGTGAACAACGGTATCGTGCTGGTCGACCACATCAACAACCTGCGCCGGGAAGGAATGCCGCGAGACGAGGCCATCCTGCAAGCGGGACGCGACCGGCTGCGGCCGATCCTGATGACGGTGGCCACAACCATCCTGGGCCTGCTGCCGCTGGCTATCAGCACCACCAAGGTGGGCGGTGACGACGTCGGCGCCCCACCCTACTTCCCGATGGCCAGGGCGATCATCGGTGGGTTGGGTTTTTCCGCCCTCACGTCATTGTTGCTGGTGCCGTACCTCTACGCGGTCCTGGACGACCTCAACCGCTGGAGCAGGAAGGTGATGCAGGTGGCAAGGAGGACCGCTGTGCCGACCCCGGCCGGCGAGCCAGGTCGCGAGATCTAGGCGGCCAGCCGACGGCAGAGCGGAGGATCACACCGGGATCGGAAAGCAATCGGACTTCGATTTGCCTGGTGAAGAAACACCCGGGGGACTTCGAGCCTCCGGGGAAAACCGGGGGGCCCGGAGGGACTTCGCGCTAGCGGATAAACACCTCGTACAGGTCCCAGTACTCTTCCATCATGACGTTGATACGCGGCCCCCTGGCAGCGACGTCGAGCGCCATCCCGTCGAGGGACGCCGCCACCGGCACCGTCTCCTCGTCGTTACGGAACTCGACGTGACGACGTATCTCCAGGGCGAGTTCCTTGAGACCGGGCACGTTGAGATGACGCCCCTTTAAATCGAGCATGAGCTTCTCGATCTTGCCTGTCAGGTAGGTGCATTCCTTTTCCGAGCCGTATTTGAGGTCCTGGATTGGCCGGGTTACCGCCTCACGGGCGAGCCGGGAGATGTTGCTCTCGGAAAAATGGGCGTAAAGAAGTTGTGCGTATGCGATCACCGCGACGTTGATAATCCTCCGGCCTTCCACGCTCAGTCCAGGAAACTCGGGCCAGGGTTCGCCCTCGATCTTTATCCTGCGATCGAACATCTCCTCGATCCTGGCGCGAGCCGCAGCGTGTTCGCTACGCTTTTGCCCCAACCGTGCTCCGAGCTCACGGCGACGGAAATAATTCCAGATTCCCACCAGGCGCGCCTTGCGCTCTTCGAGGGCAACAATCTCCTCGGCGGCGGCGTCGGCGTCGTCTTTGAGCCGCATGATAAGGTCGTTGACCTCCTCCATCCGGTGTTGGCGGTTCTGGTTGAAGCGCTGGAGCTGCTTCTTCCTCTCCCGGTCTTCCTGCTGCTTGCGGAGATCCTCGGCAAAGGCCTGTAGCTGGTCATTACACGCCCGCCAAAGGGCGCGAAGCTGGAAGTAGACCATGCCGTTGTATCCGGCCTCGGGCTTGGCCATGAGACGTTCGATGGCATCCAGCCGCTCTTCTGCACGGCGAGTGGAAGCCTCGGAGTTTTTGAGCTTTTCCTCGAGGCAGTGGTACTGGTTCTGTAGTTCCTGGTGGCTCTTTTTCAGCTGGGCGCGATTCCGGAACAGCTGCAGCAGCCGTTCGTCAAAAACGCCCTTGCTATCGCTGGCCGCCATCAACAGTCCACCAAACATATGCAACCCGTCCATGCGTGCGCCGCGATTCCGGCGGCCACATTATGTCGCACACTTTAGGACAGTTACCCGTAGGTCAGACATGAACCGCGTCACGAAATCGTCGTGAACCGTGTCACGAATTCTCGATGTCGCGGGCTGGCAGAAGACGATGCCCTTTCTCGACGCAGTATTCCAGCCACTTGTTGAGCATGACGTTTCGGACCCAGCGCCGCGAGAGCTCCGCGCCAGGCCTGGTATCGAAGGACTTGAGCGCCTCGTGCCGATGGCGATGAGTACAGGCCCTCGCTTCCACCAGCAGGGCGTCGTGGTAGACGCGGACAGAGAGATCCGGATCGGCCACCCTGCCCTCTTCCTCGTCGAAGAAATAGGTCATGCGGACAGTCGTGGTGTAGCGACTCCGTTCGACCAGCGTCAGATACAAAGGCAGGTCGTCTGCCGCCTCCGAGGCCATGTTTCCCTCTATTCGGCGGGGATCAGCAAGCAGCCAGCCGAGCCTGACAAAGTTGCTCTCGTACAATGACATCAGAGCGGCGAAACTGCCGGGCCGTGCAAGGCAAGGCAACCGCAACAGGCTGTCTGCTATCATGCTCGCGAATATAACACAGCAAATCAGGCCTCAACGCGAACGCGGTCGGATCTTTGAGCACCGAAACCGTAAGCACCCGCCCCTTCCCGGACCAGAAGCCAGGCACCGCCGGACTGCGCAAGAAGGTCGTAGTCTTCCAGCAACCGGGGTATCTGGAAAACTTTCTTCAGAGCATCGTCGACGCCGCCGGCAATTACCGGGGCGCCACTCTCGTCGCTGGCGGCGACGGGCGCTATTTCAACGACCAGGCGATCCAGACGCTTGCCAGGATTGCAGCGGGCAACGGCGTAGAGCGCCTGATCATCGGCCGAAGCGGTCTCCTGTCCACTCCGGCAGCCTCCCATCTGATCCGCACCCGGCGGGCCGCCGGCGGCCTGTTACTCACGGCGAGCCATAATCCCGGCGGCCCCGACGGCGATTTCGGCATCAAGGTCAACACCGCATCCGGCGGTCAGGCGTCCGAAAGCATGATGGAGGCGGTATACCGACACACCCGTTCGATCAGCCGCTACTTGACAGCCGCGGTGGGACCGGTCGACCTCGACCGGACAGGTGAGTCCCGTTACGGACCTCTGACCGTAGAGATCGTCGACCCGGTGGCGGAATATGCGGCCCTGATGGAGCGCCTCTTCGACTTCGGCGGTATTCGATCGCTGTTCGCAGGTGGCTTCACTGCGCGATACGATGCGATGCACGCCGTCACCGGGCCATACGCGTCCGAGATCCTCCATCGCAGGCTGGGCCTCCCTGCCGACTGGATATTGAACGCCGTGCCCCTGCCGGATTTCGGCGGCGGGCACCCGGACCCGAATCCGGTGGATGCCGCGGATCTGATGTCGGTGATGACAGGGGACGATCCGCCGCGGTTCGGGGCCGCCTCCGACGGCGACGGAGACCGCAACATGATCCTCGGCCCGGGGATGGTCGTCTCCCCCGGCGACAGCCTGGCCGTCATGACTGCGATGGCCACTGAGATCCCCGGCTACCGCAAGGGCCTGGCGGGCGTCGCCAGGTCCATGCCGACCAGCCGGGCCGTCGACCGGGTTGCAGCAGCCCTCGACATCCCCTGCTACGAGACCCCCACAGGCTGGCGCTTTTTCTGCAACCTCCTCGACGACGGAAGGATCGACCTGTGTGGGGAGGAAAGCTTCGGCACCAGTTCCAGCCACGTGCGGGAGAAGGACGGGCTGTGGGCCGTGCTGTTCTGGCTGAACCTGATCGCGGTCACCGGCAAGTCCGTGCCGGAGATAATCCAGGCCCACTGGCGTCGCTTCGGCCGCAACGCCTTTAGCCGCGAGGACTACTTCATCGCCGACGCTGGGATCGGCGACGACCTGCTGGCACGTCTGGAGGCGTCGGTGTCGACAATGATCGGCACGCGCTGCGACGGTCGTCCGATACGGCAGGCAGACGTCTTCGAATACGAGGACCCGGTGGACGGCAGCGTCTCCGGGCATCAGGGGGTCCGGGTTGTGTTCGAAGACGACTCGAGGATCGTCTTCCGCTTGTCCGGCACCGGCACCGCCGGCGCCACGCTCAGGATCTACCTGGAGCGACGGATCGAGGACGGCCCCCTCCTCTGCCGCCCGGCGGTCGAGCTGAACGCGCCATTGTCCCAAGCTGCCCGGTCAATTGCCTCCGTTGGAGACCTGACCGGGCTCAGCTCGCCGACCGCCACCGTCTGACACCCGAGGTTGTTGGCCACCCCGGCGCCCACGTCACTTCACCAGTTCGATCTCGCTTGGTCGCCATTCCTTCGTGAAGAACGGTTGCAGCGGACCATACAGGCGCAAGAGGGTAAACCAGCCCTTGCCGGGCATGGTCTGGATCCAGTTGCCGCGCGCCACGCCCTTGGGCTGCTCGGGGCCGAAGTAGACCGTGGTCGATCCGTCCGAATCGGCCTTGGCGGCGGGGGACGGATAGCTCTGGCTGCCGGCGCGAGGGTAGCGCTGCGGTGTGTCGAGCATCGAGCGCGTCTGGTTGTCATAGAGGGTAAAGGACCAGAAGGCCTTCGCCGGGATGCCCTTGGGCAAGGTGACCTTGTAAGTCTTGCCGCCATCGTACGGATTGCCATCGGAGTCCAGAAAGCCCATCAGATACTGGGAGCCGACCCCGGGGATGCGCATGATCATGCCCGGGGAATCGAGCGTGTAGCCATAATAGAAGGCGACGCGGGAATCGAGCGTGCGGGCGCCGGTGGGCGGGTAGGGCTTGAACATGCCGTCCTCGAAGGCCGGTGGGGGCGTCTCGAAGAAGGCGCCACCCTGGAACAACATGTTGCCCCAGTGTGAGTCCGGGTAATACGACCACTCGGGATGCAGCATTGCATAGCGCCAGTTGAGTACCCGGCCGGCAGCATCGCCCACTGCGGCGGCATCGGTGAGGATCTTCTTCATCCGCGCGTCGGGATCGAACGGCTTGCCCTTGACGATGCCGATGGCCGCCAGTTGCCCGGCCAGTTCCACATCGTAGCTGTTCGCCGGTTCCTGCTGCACGTTCGCGTTGATCATTTCGAAAAAACCGAAATCGCTGGGCGGGATCGTGTTGAATGTCCTGCCGCTTCCTTCGATGAATTTTGTTTCCGGCACGGGGGGATTCTTTGCCAGCCGGACAGTTCCCTCCAGCGCGGTCGCGATGCTCGTGCCAATACCGCCCGGCGTGTATGGGTAAATCTTGAGATGCGTCCTGATGTTCTCGACCGCAGGCTTCGGATCGTTATCGTCCAGGAACGCGCGCGCTGCATAGAGCACGCGATTGGTCTTCGAGTGGGCGACAAAGAAGCCGCCGTCGGGCAGGGGCCCATCGTAGCCGGGCGGCACGAGCAGGTACTTGCCGCCTTCGCCACGGTCAGGGCCGGGGAGACCGATATCGATAATCCAGCTGAACCACATATCGTTGATGGTGCCGAGACCGCGCGGAGGCTGTTCGATGACCATCGGTCCCGTCGACAGGTTTACGACGGCGACGTAATAGACGGTGTCGGCGTTGGCCGTCAGGAACAGCGACCTGGCGTCCATCAGGTCGGAGAAGATCATCACCGTATTGTCTTCCGCCCCGACACTGTGGAAGCCCTCGCCGATGGCGTAGGCGGACGCACCCCGGAAGCTGTTGTTGTACACGTTCAGGGCTCGGGTGAAGTCGAGGGCATCCCGAACCTTCTCGGCGCTTGCGACAGTCGGCACGCCGTCATTGAACTCCAGCCCGCCGATGCGCGTATCCGCCCGGTCCGGCGTGACCAGCCCCGGGGGGATGGGAGCGGCCTTCCAGTCCGCCGCAAGTGCGGGGGCAGCCAGCAGTATCGAGGCAATCAGAATCAGCAGTCGTCCGGCGACGTTCACCAAAACATTCTCCTTTCGGGGATAACGGGCGGCTACAGGGGCACAAATACAATCAATTCTCATTCTATCTGAGCCGAGGATGGCTGTCTGTTACAGGTCCGTGACACCGGTGGCGGGCAACACAATCTCCTCTCCCTGGCGAGATTCATCGGATCATGTCTCGAAGCTTCGAGAGCGATGCCCCCAGTCCACACTCGACCGGACGCGAATGACTCACCGGTGCCCAGCGGGCGTGACAGTATCCCCTACTCCGCCCCGACAGGCTCACCGTTTCGGTCCAGCAAGCCCTTGCCGTGCAGGATCGTGCTCGCGATCTCCTCGATGGAGCACTCGCTGGTGTCCAGGTACGGGATCCCGTTCTTCCTGAACAGGGCCTCCGCCGACCGAAGTTCGAAACTGATCTGCTGGGCGGACGCATAACGGCTCCCGGGACGGCGCTCGCCCCGGACCTGCTCCAGCCGCTCCGCAGAGATGGTCAGCCCGTACAGCTTGTCCCGGAACGCCTGTAGCGCCTCCGGCAGCTCGCCCTTCTCGAACTCTTCCTCCGCCAGGGGGTAATTGGCCGGGAAAATACCGTAATGCAGGGCCATATACAGGCAGGTCGGCGTTTTTCCCGACCGGGAGACACCGGTCAGTATGATGTCTGCCCGATTGTAATCCCGGGTGTGGGCACCGTCGTCGTTATCCAGGGCGAAATTCATCGCGTCGATGCGCCGGGCGTAGGCCGTGGTGTTGGAGACCCCATGAGCCTTGCCGACCGTGTGCGAGGAACGCACCTCCAGCTCACGCTCGAGCGGACCGATGAAAGCGTCGAAAAAGTCCAGGAATAGCCCCTTGCTCTGGCTCAGCACCGCCCGAAGCTCATCCTCGATCAGCGTGGCGAAAACGATGGGCTTGGCCCCTTCCACCTCGGCCGTCAGATTGATGCGATTGACCGTCTCCCTTGCCTTGTCAACGCTGTCGATAAATGGCACAGTGACGCTCCGAAATCTCAGGCCGTCGAACTGCGTCATCAGGCTGTGCCCGAGTGTCTCCGCAGTGATTCCCGTCTGGTCTGACACGAAGAAAACTGTCCGATGATTCATTATGCGACCTGCGGATCGGTGACTCGATTGCCCGCGGGCATTTTGCATTGCCGCTGAGGCAAAACCAAGGGGGCGACAAGTGGAGCCATACATACTGCGGCTTGAGGAACTGGGCATCGGGGACGTGGAGTCCGTCGGGGGCAAGAACGCGTCTCTGGGAGAGATGATCTCCAACCTGGACAAGCTGGGAGTCGCGGTGCCCGGAGGGTTCGCCACCACCTCAGCCGCCTATCGGGACTTTTTGGCGCAGGACCGCTTGGCACAGCGAATCCACGACGCCCTGGACGGCCTGGACGTGGACGACGTGGACCTGCTGGCTCGGACCGGTCACCTGATCCGCGGCTGGATCCGCGAGACTCCGTTGCAACCACGGCTGTATGAGGAGCTGGAGCGTGCCTGGCAGGCCATGTCAGAGGGCAGGCCCATCGCCGTGGCGGTGCGCTCCTCCGCCACGGCCGAGGACCTGCCCGAGGCCTCATTCGCGGGCCAGCAGGAGACCTTCCTCAACGTCCGGGGCCTCGACAATGTCATCGTCGCCGTCCACGAGGTTTTTGCGTCCCTGTTCAACGACCGGGCCATCGCCTACCGGGTCCATCAGGGTTTCGAGCACAGCCAGGTCGCCCTGTCTGCAGGCGTCCAGCACATGGTCCGAAGCGATATCGGCGCCAGCGGCGTCATGTTCACCCTGGACACCGAATCGGGTTTCCGGGATGTGGTCTTCATTACCTCTGCCTGGGGCCTCGGGGAGACCGTGGTCCAGGGCGCGGTGAACCCGGACGAGCACTACGTCTACAAGCCGGGCCTGGCTGCCGGCCACTACCCGATCCTGCGGCGCACCCTTGGCGCCAAGGCTCTCAAGATGGTCTATGGCGAAGACGACGGCCCGACCCGGACCGTCGACGTGGCCACCGAGGACCGGCAACGATTCTGCCTGACCGACGAGGACGTCATGGAACTGGCCCGACAGGCCGTAATCATCGAGGAGCACTACGACTGCCCGATGGACATCGAGTGGGGCAAGGACGGCGATGACGGCCGCCTGTATATCCTGCAGGCCCGCCCCGAGACGGTGCAGAGCCGTCGCGGCGCGATCGAGCGATTCCACCTCAAGGGCCGGTCCGAGGTGCTGGTCACCGGCCGCAGCATCGGCCACAAGATCGGTGCAGGTGTCGCCAAGATCATCCGTGATGTCTCCGAAATGAACCGGGTCCAGCCCGGCGACGTACTGGTGGCCGATATGACGGACCCGGACTGGGAGCCGATCATGAAGCGCGCCTCGGCCATCATCACCGACCGCGGCGGCCGGACTTGCCACGCAGCCATCATCGCCCGCGAGTTGGGCATCCCGGCGGTGGTCGGCTGCGGCAAGGCCACCCGGACTCTGAAAGACGGTCAGGAGGTGACCGTTTCCTGTGCCGAAGGTGACGAGGGGCGTATCTACGAAGGCATCCTGGAATACGAGGAACAGACCATCGAACTGGGCAAGCTGCCTGAGATCCCGCTCAAGATCATGATGAACGTTGGCAATCCGGACCGGGCTTTCGATTTCAGCAGCATCCCCAATCGTGGCGTTGGTCTGGCCCGCCTGGAGTTCATCATCAATCGCATGATCGGCGTCCATCCCAAAGCGCTGCTCGAGTTCGATTCCCTCGACGACCCCCTGAAAAAGACCATCCGCGGCCAGATGGCCGGATACGACGACCCACTGGAATTCTTCGTCAACCGGTTGGCCGAAGGCGTAGCGTGCATCGCTGCGGCATTTGCGCCTGAGCCCGTGATCGTCCGCATGTCCGACTTCAAGTCAAACGAATACGCCAACCTGATCGGCGGCAGCCGGTACGAGCCCCACGAGGAGAACCCGATGCTGGGGTTCCGCGGCGCCTCCCGCTACGTAGCGGAGTCCTTCCGCCCCTGTTTCGACCTCGAATGCCGGGCCCTGCGCAAGGTCCGCGAGACCATGGGCCTCGCTAACGTCCAGGTGATGGTGCCGTTCGTGCGCACCGTCAAGGAAGCGCAGCAGGTCACCGAATTGCTGGCGGAGAACGGGCTCGAGCGAGGCAAGGACGGACTGAAGATCATCATGATGTGCGAGATCCCGTCGAACGCCCTGCTCGCCGATCAGTTCCTGCAGTACTTCGACGGCATGTCTATCGGTTCCAACGACATGACCCAACTCGCTCTCGGCCTGGACCGGGACTCCGCCATCATTGCGGATCTGTTTGACGAACGGGACGACGCGGTAAAGAGCCTGCTTTCGATGGCGATCCGGGCCTGCCGGGCCCAAGGCAAGTACATCGGCATCTGTGGCCAGGGACCGTCGGACCATCCGGATTTTGCTCGGTGGCTGCTCGACGAGGGCATCGAGAGCATCTCCCTGAACCCGGACACGGTAATCGAGACCTGGATGTTCCTGGCAGGTCAGGAGGTCTGACAGGCAGGCGGAGTGTCCCGGCAGCCGCTCGCATGGTCCGGCTGATCCTTACCCGGGTGGTAGCCTCCGCCGTGGTTTCCGCCCGGGATTGACCCCGGGTTCCCCTGGATTCGGCTGGCGTGCGGTACGCGCAAGATCGCCCCGCTACAGGTCGCTCCAGCTGCGCTTGCGACGCCAGCGGATCCTCGGCAGTACGACGCCGAGAAAGATACCGAAAGCGAGCACGCCACCACCCGCGATGAACCATTCCCGACTGCCTTTGGAGATCAGGAGCTGATTTTCCGCCTGCAGCCGTTCGATGGTCTTCTGGTCCTGGACCAGCGTGGATCGCAACTGCTTGTTGGTCTCCTCGAGGGAGAGTGCATTGGAAGACAGGTCCTTCAGACGCGCCAGCTCTTCGGCGAGAGCATCCGCGTCTTTCATATACCGGTCTCGCTCGCCAGTCAGCTCACGATTTTCCCGTGTCAGCTGGTCGACCTTCTGCCTGGCAGCGACCAGCTGCTCCTGTCCGATCGGCGCGTCGGTGAGATAGCGGGAAAGGATCCAGCCATCGGCCCCTTCGGGGGTCCGGACTTTGGTATAGCCTTTCTGCCTGTCCTCTTCCAGGACCTCCACGGCGGAGCCAGAGCGGATCATACGGACGATGTTGAATTCCGTGCCTTGTCCGGTCCTCAGCGTCACCTCGACCTCCACGAATTTAGATTCAGCGGCGGATATGGCGGGAAGTATCAAGAGGGCCGCGAGGGCGATGAGAGCTCGCATAGATCGATTGTCCGGGTAGATCCAAGAATGCGTATTCTAACCCGACCCTGCGCCGATCCCACCCCCCGGCCATACGGGGGAACCGGATCCACCTGGGACAGGCCCACGCCGGTACCATGACGCCCCGCCCGGCGGCCCTTGGTCATGGATCATGCCAGTGGACCAGAGACGTCAGATCGCCTCTGCCGCAATCCCGATCCTGTTCGGGATTGGGGGCGACGTCACCCCTAGATCAGATGGGTCAGGGCGCCGGCCGCGCGCTCCCAGTTCCGGCCATCGAAGGGCACGATCCGGTGATGTTGAACCGTCCCCGGATCCAGGCAGCGGAAATTGATGCTGTACCCGTCGGGGTTGGACCGCGGGACATAGAATGACTTTACGCCGCAGACGCTGCAGAACAGGTGCCTCGCCACACCCGTGTTGAACCGGTATTCCGTGAGCGACCCCGAACCGCGGAGCAGGGTGAACCTGTCCGCCGGGACAATGAGGTGAAGGTAGCCGCTGGTGGCGCAGATGGAACAGTTGCATTCGTGGAGTTCCAGCTCCGCCGGCGCCCGGACCTCGAAACGCACTGCCCCGCAGTGACATCCGCCGGTGTGGACCACCAACGCATCCGACCTATCAGCGATCCTATCAGCCATCGCTGGATTTCTGCCACACCACGAATGCCATATGCCGTCCGGTCGGACTCAGTGCGATCCGGGTGATGCTCCCGGGGAGCTGCCCTCCCCAGTCCGCCAGGAGCTGCCAGTCAATGGTCTCGGGCAGGTTGCGATATACCTTGCTCTCCTTGCCCATCAGGATGGACCCGTCGGCCGCGAAGGCAAAGTCCTCACGCTCTTCCAGGGTAGGCACTGAACGGGTGACCTCCATGGTATCCAGGTCCAGGAATCTGATCAGCCACGCATCCGGATCCGATTTG
Source organism: Gammaproteobacteria bacterium (assembly GCA_024640085.1). GTDB lineage: Bacteria > Pseudomonadota > Gammaproteobacteria > Steroidobacterales > XN24 > JAHEFR01. The sequence goes on along the minus strand of JAHEFR010000001.1, from coordinate 252,066 downwards.
TCCACGTAGGCGAGCTCTCGCCGCCCGGGAACGCGCTGGATGCATCTGCCGACGTTGGCCGCGACGACCCGGCGCTCCTCGGAATCGACGTCAATCAGCACCAGCCTGGCGGGCTCCGGCAGCAGGTACAGGGCCACCGTGCTGTCGTCCACCCAGGTATGGTATCCGGCGCCGGTGATGTCGCGGAGAATCACCTTGGGAGATCGTCCGTCCATCGGGAACCGCCACAGCCGCTGGAAACCTTCTGGCTCGTTGCGGGAGATGGTGAAACCGGCGCCGTCCGGCGTCAGGGCCGGCGCCCACTCCCCGGCCGTCGAGGCCGTCACGCGGTGGATGCTCCCGTCGGCGATCTCGAACCGGTAGATGTCCGCCTGCTCGTCGATATAGGCGGTGTACAGGAAGCCTGCGCCATCCGGCAGGAAGACCGGCTGATTGTCGTAACCGGGCCGAGCGGTGACATTCCTCGGCTCGCCGAATGCCGGCTGGTTGAGGTCACCGGCCATCTCGACGAGATAGACGTCCATCTCCGGCATCATCTCCGGAGAACTGGCAGTGCCCTCCCGGCCATCGCAGGCGACAGCCAACACTACTGCCCCGACGGCAAGCGCCAGCGTTCGTCCCAGTGAAAGCCAGTGCCCCGCCATTTGCCTCGATCCGGTCCCTGCCATCAGCAGACATCGACAGCCCGGCGAAGTTCGGCCAGCGGACCGTTAATTGCGGTCGGCGGCGGAATTTCTTCGCGAGACTTCTGTCCGAAAGTTTACAATTGCACGATTGTACCCCGTCCGGAGCGACTTCAAATTGAATCTCACTCGCCCGGCCATCGGTAATCCGGTAGCCGTCATCGTCGGCATCATCATGGTCGTCATGTTCGGCACGATTGCCCTCGTCCGCATGCCGATCCAGATGATCCCGAACGTGGAGCGGCCACTGATCGAGATCAGCACCAGCTGGCGCGCCGCCGCTCCGGAGGAAGTGGAAGCCGAGATCGTCGAGCCCCAGGAGGACGCCCTGCGTGGTCTTCCGGGCCTTGAAAAGGTCGAGTCCTCGGCCAGCCGTGGCAACGCGTCGGTCACTCTGTACTTCGGCGTCGACTCTCGCCTTGAGCGGTCACTCATCGAGGTCATGAACCGGCTCAACCGTGTGCCCAGTTATCCGCCCGACGTGGACGAACCGATCATCTACGCGGGCCGCGGCCGTTTCGGCACCGCTATCGCCTGGTTCGCCATCCGGCCGCTACCCGGCAACGAGCGCGACATCACCAGCTATCAAGACTTCGTCGAGGAAGTCGTTCAGTCCCGGATCGAGCAGATCCCCGGGATCGCCACCGCCGATATCTACGGCGGCAGGAATCGCGAGGTACGCATCACCTTCGATCCGTACCGGGCGGCGGCGCTCGGCATCGACGTACCCACCCTGGCCCGGCTGACGGGTAACAATACCGACGTCTCCGGGGGGTTCCAGGATGTTGGCCGGCGCTCCTTCACGGTGCGTTTCTCGGGCCAGTACACCGTCGAGAGCTTCAACGACATGGTGCTGGCCTGGCGGGACGGCCAGCCGGTCCACCTGTACGACATCGCGACCGTCGAGACGGTGCTCCGTGACCCCACCGGGACGCTGAATCAGAACGGCGGTCCGTCCATGGCCATGAACGCCCAGCCGGAACAGAACGTCAATGTCCTCGAGGTGATGGCGGAACTCAAGCGGACCGTCGCGGAACTCAACGAAGGCCCGGTCGCCCGAGCCGGCTTGTCCATCACCCAGGTCTACGACGAGACCGTCTACATCACAGACTCGGTGGCCATGCTCCGCAACAACCTGATGCTTGGCATCTTCCTGGCGGTAGCGATTCTGTGGTGGTTCATGCGGAAATTCCGCGCCACCATGATGGTGGCCCTGGCCATACCCGTGTCGCTGTTCATCACCTTTATCGCCCTGAATGCCGCCGGCCGGTCCATCAATATCATTTCCCTGGCCGGGCTGGCTTTCGCCGTGGGAATGGTGCTGGATGCCGCGATCGTTGTGCTGGAGAACATCGTCCGCCTGAAGGAAAAGGGTGTCGATAGCGACGAGGCCGCGCTTTCGGGGACCACCCAGGTCTGGGGCGCCCTGGTTGCATCCACGGCCACTACCGTGGCCATCTTCCTGCCCATCGTGTTCCTGCGCGATATCGCCGGGCAGCTGTTCGCTGACCTGGCCCTGGCCATGGCCATCGCTGTCGTCGCCTCCCTCATTATCGCCGTCACCATCATCCCGACAGCGGCCACCAGCTGGCTGCGCAATGTCGAGCTAAAGGATCCCCACCAGTCCTGGTGGCGCAACGGCACAAAGCTCGTCATGCGGCTTACGGATACGCCGCGCCGGCGGATCATATGGATCATCGGTCTCATCTCGATCGCGGTGGGCTCGACCGCTGCGCTCATGCCGGAGACCGATTACCTCCCCGAGGGCAAGCAGAATTTCCTCTTCGGCATCATCCTGCCGCCGCCAGGCATCAGTGTGGATTCAGCCAAGGAGGAGATCGCTGGCGTGATCAACCAGCGATTGACGCCGTTCCTCAACGGCGAACGACAGCCCGCGATCCAGAATTACTTCCTCGGCATTTTCGGCCGCTTCGGCTTCATGGGGGCCAGGGCGGAGGACCGGGACGACGTGGACGAACTTGTTGGGCTATTCAACGGCGAGGTACTCCGGGGACTGCCCGATACGCTTGCATTCGTGAACCGCGCGTCGCTATTCGGCAGGCTGGGCGGTGGCCGGTCCATCGACGTCAACATCCAGAGCCGTAATATCGACTCCATGCTGGGCGCCGCGACTGTCGGTATGGGGGCAATCGCCGAGGCCATGCCCGGAGCCCGGGTCAGGCCGATCCCGGGGGTGGAACTCGTCGATCCCGAGTTGCGCCTGCTGCCCAGGGAACGGCGCATCGTCGAGTCCGGCTGGGATCGCCAGACGATCGCCAGGGTCATCCGGGCGCTGGGCGACGGTCTCTACGTGGGGGACTATTTTGACGGCGACGAGCGCCTGGATGTGATCCTGCGGGGCACCGACTGGTCCACTCCGGAGCAACTGATGGCCACGCCCGTGATGACACCGGACGGCAGCGTTCAGCCATTGGGAGAGCTGGTGGAGCTCGAGCGGACCGCCGGCCCCGACCAGATCCGTCGCGTGGACCGCCGACGAACCATCACGCTGGAGGTGACGCCCCCGTCGGACATGCCGCTCGGCACCTCCATCGATCTCATCAAGGAGCAGGTGGACCCAATGATTCGGGATCATCTCCCCGAAGACGGTGACATCAGCTATCAGGGGACCGCGGACGACAAGGACACGGCCATCCGCAACATGGCGGAGAGTCTGGCCCTGGCGATCGCCATCCTGTACCTGCTGATGAGCGCCCTGTTCCGCTCGTTCCGGGATAGCCTCCTGGTGATCCTGGCGTTGCCGCTGGCGATCGTGGGTGGCGTCGTGTCTCTCAGGGTTACCAATCTCATCACGTTCCAGCCCATGGACCTGCTCACGATGATCGGTTTCATCACGCTGACCGGGCTGGTAGTCAACAACGCTATCCTGCTCGTCCACCAGACGCGAGAAGCGGAACGCGAAGGCACTCCGCGGAGAGACGCCGTGGAACAGGCAGTGCGATACCGTCTCCGCCCCATCCTGATGAGCACCATGACCAGCCTGTTCGGTATGCTGCCGCTGCTGCTGATCCCTGGCGCCGGAACCGAACTCTACCGTGGACTGGCGGCGGTGATCGTCGGAGGCATGAGCGTCAGCACGCTGTTCACGCTTATACTCCTACCCAGCCTGCTGAGGCTCGGCGAAACGGCGATGGAATCGTCGCCGGTCGCGGCTGGTGCGGCCCAGGGACAATACGCCCAGAGACGTCCTTCCGACTAGGGGCTGTAAACTCTGTCGGCCCGGCTATCCATCTCGACTGTTTCGAAGAGGACCTTCATGTCGATCAAGCGTCGTATCCTGACCGCGTTCGCGACCTGCATTGTCGCCGGCCTGGCTCATGCACAGAACGGCCCCCCGCCGGCGCCGGTCGAGGTGGCTGAGGCACGGCTGACGGTGCTCTCGCCGCGGCTCGAGCTTCCCGGCACCGTTATCAGCCGGAATGACGCCCGTCTCGCCGCCGAGGTCCCCGGGAGGCTGAGCTGGATCGCCGAGGTCGGCACTCTGGTCAAGGAAGGCCAAACCGTCGCGAAGATCGAGGACAGCTACCTTCGCTTTCAAAAGGCGGAATTCGAAGGGCTGATCGCCCGGGACAGAAGCAAGCGCGATTTCCTCGATCGGGAAGTCCGCCGCCTCAGAACCCTGGAAGAGGAGAATGTCGCCGCCAAGAACCTGCTCGACCAGACCGAATCGGACTTGGCGGCCGCCACCAGCGAACTGGTGGTTGGCGAAGCGCGCCTCAACCAGATCGAGGTCCAGCTGGCCAAAACTCACATTGTCGCTCCCTTCCCAGGCATCGTCACGGAAAGAATGTTGAGCCCGGGCGAGCACGCAACCCCCGGCGACGCGGTAGTGCGGCTGATTCAATCGGACTCGCTGGAAGTGGTCGCGAGGGCCCCGCTGGCCAGCCTGGGATACGTGACCGAGGGTGATGAACTGGAGGTAAAGGGAGACCGCTCCCGAGGCGCGGCGACGATCCGCACCATCGTCCCATTCGGCGACGGCCGCTCCCATCTGTTCGAGATTCGCGCGACCGTGCCGTCTTCCCCCTGGCGGGTGGGTGAATCCGTGCGACTGGCGGTACCCAGCGCGGAGCCCATCGAGGTCGTCGCGGTCCCGCGTGATGCCCTGGTGCTGAGGCGAGAAGGTACGTCGGTGTTCCGCGTCGGCGACGACGGCACCGCGGAACGCGTGACCGTCACAACCGGCCTGGGCGCCGGCGGCATGATCCAGTTGACCAGTGGAGTCGATGCGGGCGACGTAGTGGTGATCCGAGGTGCAGAGCGCCTGCGATCGGGACAGAAGGTAGCTGTGGTCGGCGGGTCGTCGACCACCCCGGCATCGGCGATCTCCGCCGGCAACTGATCACCCCCAGGGCAGCGCCTCCAGGTCCAGATTCCCGCCGGTCAGAATGACCCCGACGGACCGGCCGTCCGGCCGGCACGCCCCCTCCAGCATCGCGGCCACCGGCACCGCCGAGGACGGCTCTATCACGATCTTGAGACGCTCCCAGACGAACCGCATGGCCTCGACGATGCCCTCCTCCGTGACCGTGACCACGTCGTCAACCATCTCCGTCACGATAGCGAAATTGCGCACGCCGATGGTTGCGCGCAGCCCGTCGGCAATGGTCTGTGGGGATTCGATCGGCACCCGGCGCCCGGCGACGAAGGACCGGCGGGAATCGTCGGCGCCGGCCGGCTCGCAGGCCACGACTTGCAGGGCTGGATCCAGCCCCTTGGCGGCGATCGCCGTGCCTGAAATCAGCCCTCCGCCACCGATGGGGGCGAGGATAAGGTCCAGGCCGGGTACGTCAGCCATGAGTTCCAGGGCTGCCGTCCCCTGGCCGGCGATGATCCGGTCATCGTCGTAGGGATGCACCAGCGTCGCGCCGGTCTCCGACACGATCCGGCCCAGTCCCTCCTCCCGCGCCGCCAGGCCTGGCCGGCAAGAGACCACCGTCGCTCCTTCCCTGGCCACCGAGTCTTTCTTGACCTGCGGGGCATCTTCGGGGATCACAACCCAGGACGGGACACCTCGGCTGCGGGCCGCCAGGGCAAGCGCCGCGCCATGGTTGCCGGACGAATGGGTGGCCACGCCCCGGGCGGCGGCCTCCTCCCCCAGCGACCAGACGGCGTTCATGGCGCCGCGTGCCTTGAAGGCACCGATGCGCTGGAAGTTTTCGCACTTGAAGAAGATCTGGCCGCCGAGAATCTCATCCAGGGCAGCGCACGTCAGCACCGGTGTCCTGTGCACTCGCCCGGAGAGCATCCTCGCGGCCGCCTGCACATCTCCGAAGGTCGGCGGCTGCCAGCCTTCCGGGAGCGCCTGGCGGCTCATGGCAGCCGGAAGAGCGAGCGGCGATAGTAGCGAAGTTCCTCGATCGAGTCGTGGATGTCGCTCAGCGCCAGATGGGACGACTCCTTGGAAAATCCCCTGGCCACGTCGGGATGCCAACGGCTCGCCAGCTCCTTGAGGGTGCTGACGTCCAGGTTCCGGTAATGGAAAAACCGCTCGAGTTCCGGCATCCACCTGGCCAGGAATCGTCTGTCCTGACAGATGCTGTTGCCGCACATGGGCGATTGACCCGGATCGAGGAAAGCGGCCAGGAAGGCCAGCGTACGCGCCTGGGCCTCGGCCTCGTCCACCTGGCTCTGACGCACCCGCTCCACCAGGCCGGAGCCGTTGTGCTGGCGGGTGTTCCAGTCGTCCATCGCCTCCAGCGTCTCGTCGTCCTGATGCACCGCCAGGACCGGTCCCTCTCCCAGCACCGTCAGTTGCTTGTCTGTCACCACGGTGGCAATCTCGATGATTCTGTCCGATCCGGGGTCCAGCCCGGTCATCTCGAGATCGATCCAGATCAGGTTTTCCGGGTCTGTTGGCATGTTGGGCTTCCATCGCGACGAGGGCGCCAAGATTCTAGCAAAGCGTTCGACGACAGGTTGTCTTGTGCGGCAGGATGGACACCTGTCCGCGGGATCTGCCGGGTGACGGTCTCGTCCCGAGACGGCGAATCCCATGCCAGCACCGAGCCCGGCCGGGTCGTGGCTGCATTCGGCCGGCACGTCCTGGTGGAGGACGAGGACGGTCGACGGCACCCCTGCATCCTGTCCGGCCGCCGCCTGCGGCCTGTCTGCGGGGACCACGTCATCTGGCGCCGCCCACAGGACGACAGCGACGGACTGGTGACGGATATCGATCCGCGGACCACGGAGTTGGCCCGGCCCAGCCGGAAAGGCGACCGGGAGGTGCTCGCTGCTAACCTGACCCAGGTGATCGTCGTCTCCGCTCCCACGCCGCCGCCGGACGCCTTCCTGATCGACCGCTACCTGGCCGCCGCGGAATTGATGGGCGCCCGGGCGTGCCTGGCCTACAACAAGACAGATCTGGACCCGGACGGCGCCGCCCTCGACCTGTCCGAGTTCTCCTCCATCGGCTATCCGGTGCTGCGGGTCAGCGCCCGCGAGTCATCGGGGCTGGAGGCACTCGGTCGGCAACTCGCCGGTCACACCAGCATCCTGGTGGGACACTCCGGCGTAGGCAAGTCATCGATAATCAATGCGCTGCTGCCAGATGCCGAGATTCGCACGGCCACACTCTCAGAGGCTACCGGCGAGGGTCGTCACACCACCACCGCATCGGTCCTCCATCTGCTGCCGACCGGCGGCGAACTGATCGACTCACCCGGCGTGCGCGACTACGCCCCGCCCCCGGTGCCTGTCAGGGACGTCGCCATGGGCTTCCGGGAGATCGCTGATCTGGCAGGACAGTGCCGCTTCTCCAACTGCCTCCACATGAAGGAGCCGGGCTGCGCTGTCAAGGACTCCGTAACTTCCGGAGCGGTGCCGGCGCGGCGATACGAGAGTTATCGCCGATTGGTACGGCTGATGGAGAACCTCGCGCCCGGTATCTAGCTCCTAGCCGTGATCGATCAACTGCCGACCCGAAAGGGCGCGAGAGAGGGTGCCTCCATCCACATATTCGAGTTCGCCGCCCAGGGGCACCCCGTGGGCGATGCGCGTCGCACGGATGGTACGGGCGGCGCAGATTTCGGCAATATAGTGAGCCGTCGCCTCGCCCTCAACAGTCGGATTGGTGGCGACGATCACTTCCTTTACCGACTCCTCGTCCAGGATCTTTTCCAACAGGTCCAGCCCAAGCTCCTCCGGCCCGATGCCGTCCAGGGGGGACAAGTGGCCGGTCAAGACGAAATAGCGCCCGGAGTAGCCCGCCGAGTTCTCCACGGCCACCACATCGGCCGGGGTCTCGACGATGCACAGCAACGACTCGTCGCGGCCGGTAGAGCGGCAGATCGGGCAGAGCTCGACCTCGGTGAGCATGCGGCAGCGTCGGCAGTGGCCGACCGCCGCGGCCGCCTCGGCGATGGCCGCGGCCAGCGCCCTGCCCCCTTCCCGATCCCGCTCGAGGATGTGGAACGCGAGGCGTTGCGCCGATTTTGGACCGACGCCCGGCAGGCATCGCAGGGCCTCGATCAGGCGCGAGACCAGGGGGGAATAGTTCATAAGATCAGAAGGGCAGCTTCATCCCGGGGGGCAACGAAATGCCGGAGCTGAGCCCGGAAAACTTCTCCTGGACCGTCTGCTCGACTTTGCGCAACGCATCGTTGGTGGCGGCGGCGATCAAGTCCTCCAGCATCTCCCGATCCTCCCCGATCATGGCGCTGTCGATGGAGACCTTGCGCACTTCGTGTTTGCAACTCATGGTCACAGACACCATGCCCCCACCTGCGCTGCCGGTGACCTCGAGGTTACCCAGTTCCGCCTGAGCCTTCTGCATATCGGCCTGCATTTGCTGGGCCTGTCTCATCAGCTGTCCCAGACCACCTTTCATCGCTTCCCTCCAGATCAATTCCGAATCAATGACTCGCGGGTTTGATAGACGACGGATCCACCGTCGCATCGAATGCCTTCTGTATCGCCAGCACGTTGGGATCGCGGTCGATAGATTGCTCCGCCGCCTGTTGGCGCTCTGCTTCCTGCCGGTTCAGCTTCTGCGCCGGCGTCTCGGCACCCGGCTGGCCAAGCTCGATACGGATTCGCACGTCCCGCCCCAGCCCGTCGCACAAAGCCTGGCGAAATTTCTCTTGCAGGGTACCCGTCTGCAGATGAGACGCCGCCTCATCCAGCACGAGGGTGACGACGCCTTCGTCCACGCTCTTGACCTGGCAGTGACTGGCCAGTTGCCGTACGGCGCCCGACAATCTGAGGCCATCGATGGCCTGTTCCCAGGACTCCAGCCCCTCGATCCCGACTGCGCCCGACTTGCCGGCCTGAGATCCCCGGGTCCCGGCGACATCGGACCGGGGCGTGGCAGACGATACGGTCCTCGCTGGCGCCATTCGCCGTTTCTCGCCTGCCGTACGGGCCGCCACTGCCGGCGTCGCGGTCACGGCGCCGCCGTCGGCCTCCGCCGGCCGGAACGCCAGCATGCGCAGCAGGATCATCTCGAAACCCGCCCGCGCCGACGGCGCCAGATGAAGATCGCGTTTGCCGATCAGGGCAATCTGGTAATACAGCTGCAGATCCTCGGGAGACATGGCGGCAGCGAATTCACTCACCGCGTCGGCCACCGACCCCAGCTCTTCCAGGACGGATTCCGCCACCTGGGCCAATGCCGTCCGCTGGATCAGTAATGCAAGCTCGTCTATCGCGGCGCCGTAGTCGGGCACCATCTCGTCCAGCTCGGCCACCGTCGCAAGCAACTCGGACGCGTCCGCCGCGGCGATGCCCCTGAGAATCCTGACTGCTGCGTCCTGGTCGATGGTGCCCAGCATGGCCCGGACGTCTTTTTCAGTCAGGCTGCCATGGCAGTACGCGGCGGCCTGGTCGAGCAGGCTCAAGGCATCCCTCATGCTGCCGTCCGCCGCGGTGGCGAGCTGATCCAGGGCGCCCGTGTCGGCATCGATGGACTCGGATCCCGTCACTTTCTCCAGGCGATCGCAGATCATGGAGTGCGGCAGCCGTTTGAGATTGAACTGCAAGCATCGTGACAGGACCGTTACCGGCAGTTTCTGCGGATCCGTGGTAGCGAGGAGGAACTTGACGTGGGGCGGTGGCTCCTCGAGGGTCTTCAGCAAGGCGTTGAAGGAATGGTTGGAGAGCATGTGCACTTCGTCGATGAGGTACACCTTGTAGCGTCCCCGGGTCGGCGTGTACTGCACGTTCTCCAGCAGCTCTCTTGTGTCGTCCACCTTGGTTCGCGAGGCGGCGTCCACTTCAAGCAGATCCACGAAGCGGCCCGAATCGATCTCGGTGCAGGCACTGCACTCACCGCAGGGCGTCGAGGTCACACCCTTCTCACAGTTCAGGCATTTGGCCAGGATCCTGGCGATGGTGGTCTTGCCAACGCCGCGCGTACCGGTGAACAGGTAAGCGTGGTGGAGACGCTCGTCGTCCAACGCGTTGACCAGGGCCTTGACAACGTGCTCCTGCCCCACCAGTTCGGCAAAAGTGCGGGGCCGCCACGTACGCGCCAGGGCCTGATAGCTCATCTGAACTCCACCGGTAATTCGAGCCCCGGAGTGTATCAAATCGAGGCGGCCGGCCAACGGGCCCTTGCCGGTCTCGCAAGGCATGGATGGGGGCGGCCCGTACCAGCCTGATCCCGGCACCCGGCGTCCCCGCTACCGCTGCTCCCTTCCGGGCCTGACGGGGTTCACGGTTAACCGTCGCGGGAGGACCGGCACGGACCACCATCGATCGATCTGTGCACATCGAGGGGTCCGACAGTTCGGCGGACGCCCTCGGCGCGGCCGAGAGATTTTATCAGAAAGCCTGGCGCATTCCGTGGACCGCTACCCCAGCGTCGCCGTCGGACCCCCTGCCCGACTTTCAGCTCGGGCGGGAAAGTCCTTTGTATAGAAATTAGATTAAATATTACCGATATCTAATTGTATAGATTGAATACTTTTATATTCAGCCGATCGCACCCAGGGAGGCCCGACGGCGCGACAACCGTCTGTTCCGCAAGGCTCCCGATATGCTGAAGATCTGTCTCTTGTCAGATCGCGCTTCTGCCACATCAACCGGGTGATCTCGAGCCCTCCGCCGGAACGGACGCCAAACGGGGCAGTCCCGGAGACAAAAACTGATGTGCTTTCGCCTCGAGTACCTGTCCCCGATACCCGCGCGGACAAACGCGGACGGATTGGGGATAATTGACTCACGCAGGACGCGGCAGCGGTTCACCGGACCTGTCTGCCACGCGACCTCTCGGACTCTCACTCTCTGACAGGCAGGCTAGCAATGAAACTCACCGGGCTACTGATCATTTGCGGGCGTCCGCCTGACAGCTCGGCACGACGCCCGGGGCATCCCCCGCGGAGTTTCTGCAGCAGGGCCGATCCGGCGTGAGCGCGGGGACAGACAGACCTCGTCGCGCCATGACCCGCGGCAAGCTCTTGACGGTGACCCTCGCGCCCATCACGGCAATATTGTTGGTGATCCTGGGCATCAACCTTTTTGCCAGTTCCGAACGCGCCATCGCCAACAGCGAACGGGAGATGGCCAACACGGTAGTTACCCTCTCCCAACGTTTCGACGGTGAACTGCACCGGGTCGCCCAGGTAGCCGAGCAAACTGCGAAGGCCGTGTCCCTGCTGGACAACCTGACAGAAGATGAAATCTACGGATTGCTCGAGAACGGCGTGCGCCAGGATCCCCTCATCTATGGCGCCGCCATGGGATTCGTTGCCGGTGGTTTCGACGAGCACAGCGCTTTCTGCCCATATGTATATCGCGACGGCGTCAGCGGAACCGGGCTGCAGCGACTCGATATTGCCAGCACCTACGATTACCTGAACGACCCTGATATCCGCTGGTGGCATGACCCGGCGACGTCCGGCCGTCCCGTCTGGAGTGAACCGTACTTCGACGAGGGCGCCGGCAACATCATGATGTCCACCTACAGCGTGCCGTTTTTCAGGGATAGCCGCCTGCGGGGCGTGACCACCATCGACATCCCTCTCGCCCCCCTGCAGGAATTCATCGGCACAGACCTGAACGTAGCCATCCTGACCCCCGAAGGCCGCTACATCCATCGGACTCAAGGCATCCCCGAGGGCAATGCCACGGTTTTCGAGCAGGCGGCCGACAGACCCGGCGCCGTTGCCCTGGCCAGACAGATGATCGATGGCGGTAGCGGGATGGCCCGTCTCAAGGACGCGGCGGACGGGCCCCAGCTTGCCTACTTCGCGCCGCTCCCGTCCGCCGGTTGGTCGTTCGCCATTTTCCTCCCCGAGGACCAGGTCCTGGCCGACGCTCGCCGCCAGGCCTGGTGGCTCGCTGGCACCATGCTCGGCACGCTGGCACTGATCGCGCTCGCTATGTGGTTCGTCGCCGGCCTGGTCGCGCGGACGCAGGCGGAGACGCGGGCGGGAGAGGCCCGTTTCCGCCGCCTGATGGAGTCCGCGCCAGACGCCATGATCATCGTCGACGAGGACGCGCGGATCGTCATGGTGAACGACCAGGCCACGAAGACGTTCGGCTATCCGGCCGAGGCCATGACTGGCCAGTCGGTGGATATGCTGGTGCCCGAACGATTCCGCGACGGTCACGCCGGTCAGGTCCGCAAATTCTTCGGCCAGCCGCGCCGGCGGGACATGGGCAGCGGCATGGAACTGTGTGGCCTCAGGGCCGACGGCAGCGAGTTCCCTATCGAGGTGGGCCTCAGTCCCCTCGAGACATCGGAAGGGATGCTGGTATCCAGCGTCGTCCGCGACATCACCGAGAGACGCCGGGCCGAGCAGGTCCTCGCGGAACAGCGCATCCTGCTGGACTCGATCCTGGACACCATCCCGGACCTGATCTTCGTCAAGGACCTGGAAGGCCGATACCTGCACTGCAACCCCTCATGCGCCGCGTTCATGGGCCGCGAGCGTGAGCGGATCGTCGGCCGCACCGACCATCAGTTGTTTGGCGACGAGATCGGCGATGACTTCCGCGAGCAGGATCGCCTCGTGACCGAGGGCGGCGAGCGCCGCACCCGCGAGGAATGGGTCTCCTATCCGGACGGATCGGAGCACTTGCTGGAGACCACCAAAGTGCCGTTCCGCGACTCCGAGGGCATCATCGGCGGCATTCTCGGTGTGGCACGGGACATCACCGAGCGGCATAGAGTAGCCGAGGCCATGGCCGAGGCCGAGGAACGCAACCGGCTGGTGCTCGAGTCCACCAGCGATGGAATCTTCGGCGTCGACGCAAGGGGCCGGGTAATGTTCATCAACCGCGCCGCTGCCGTCCTGGTCGGTTACGCGAAAGAAGAGCTGCTCGGCCAGGGCATCCACGGTCTCATCCATCACAGCCGGGCCGACGGCCGCCCCTATCCGGTGGAAGAGTGCCCGATGCACGCAGCCTTCACCGACGGCACGACCTCGAAGATCGACGACGAGGTCTTGTGGCGCAAGGACGGCTCATCTTTCGACGTGGAGTATTCCAGCACGCCGCTCCGCAAGGACGGGACGCTCATCGGGGCGGTGATCGTGTTCCGCGACATTACCGACAGAAAAATCGCCGAAGCGGAATTGCGGCAGGCGCGAGACGACGCCGATGCCGCCAATCATGCCAAGAGCGCGTTCCTGGCCAATATGAGTCACGAACTGCGCACCCCGATGAACGCGATCCTCGGCTACAGCGAGATGCTGATCGAGGATGCCGAGGACACTGGACAGGAGGATTTCGTCCCGGATCTGAAGAAGATCAACCAGGCCGGCGCGCACCTGCTCACCCTCATCAACGACGTCCTCGATCTGTCGAAGATCGAGTCCGGCAAGGTAGAGGCATTCCCCGAGCAGATCGATATCGACTCGATGATAGATGACGTCGCCGCCACCGCTCACCCGCTGATGGAGAAGAACGCCAACAGGCTGCTGATCGAGCGCGGCGAGGATCTCGGCCATGCCTACCAGGACTTGACGAAGGTGCGGCAGACGCTGTTCAACCTCCTCTCCAACGCCGCCAAGTTCACCCATGAGGGCACGGTGACCCTGCGCGTGGATCGCAGCCAGGAGTCGCGCGAGGACTGGCTGCAGTTCGCGGTCAGCGACACCGGCATAGGGATCGCGCCGGAGAAGATCGACGCCGTGTTCGAGGAGTTCACCCAGGCCGACGGATCGACCACACGCGATTACGGCGGCACCGGCCTCGGGCTGACTATTTCGCGGCGGTTCTGCCAGCTGCTCGGAGGGGACCTGACTCTCGAGAGCGAACTCGCCAAGGGATCCACCTTCACCATGCGAATCCCGGCCGAGTTGCCGGGGTCTGCGACGAAGCCCTCGACAGCAGAGACGGACCGGGCAGTCTCCCGGGCCGGTCTGGAGGAACTGAGGAAGATCCGGCCCGACTCCACGATCCTGGTTATCGACGATGACCCCGAGGCCTGCGAGATCATCCAGCGCTACCTGGTAAAGGACGGATTCAGGGTCGTCACGGCGACCAGCGGGCAGAAAGGGCTGCAGATCGCTCACGAGATTCACCCGGCGGCCATCACCCTCGATGTGATGATGCCGGAGATGGACGGCTGGGCGGTGCTACGCGCCTTGAAGGCGGACCCGAGGCTACGCAACATCCCGGTGATCATGCTCAGCATGATCGAGGACCGCACTCGGGGATATTCGCTCGGCGCCGTGGACTACCTGACCAAGCCGGTGGACCGAGAACAGTTGCACAAAGTGCTGTCTCGCTATTACCGTACCGGCGAATCCTGCAACGTACTGCTCGTCGAAGACGATTTCGAGACCCGTGAGGTCATGGCGCGCACGCTGGAAAAGGGTGGCTGGTCCGTATCGGAGGCCGGCGACGGCCAGGAGGCGCTGGGAGTCCTGGACGCGACCAAGCCCCGGCTGATCCTTCTGGACCTGATGATGCCCGTCATGGACGGCTTCGACTTCCTCGCGGCTATGCGTGCTCGACCGGATTGCCACGACATTCCGGTCATCGTCGTGACCGCCAAGGACTTGACCGAGGAAGACCGCAACCGACTGGCGGGCAGCGTCGAAGAGGTGTTGGAGAAAAAGGCCTACACCCGGGAAGATTTGCTGGAGCGCGTGCGCCATGCAGTCGCGTCGTGCAATACCGGCGACGACGAGCACGAACCGACGTTAGCGAAGATTCACCCGATAGAGTGACCGAGAAGCCTCATGAGTAAGATTTTGCTGGTAGAAGACAACGAGATGAATCGCGATATGCTTTCGCGTCGACTCACCCGCAAGGGTTTCGACGTAAAAATCGCGGTCGACGGGCAGGCAGGCGTCGATATGGCGTCCTCAAGCTCGCCGGATCTTATCCTCATGGATCTGAGCCTGCCGGTGATCGATGGCTGGGAGGCTACGCGCCGCATCAAGGCGGACCCGGCCACCCAGAAGATTCCTGTGATCGCGCTGACCGCCCACGCCATGTCTGGCGATGAGCAGAAGGCCCTCGAGGCTGGCTGCGACGACTATGACACCAAGCCGGTCAATCTCAACCGCCTGCTGGAGAAGATCGGGAAATTCCTCGGCGGCACCTGAGCAGGACCCGGACCGGGGACTGCCGCGAGGCGGTCCCGCCTGCGGGACCGTCCAGGGACGGGATCGTAAACCGTCCTAGCGGTAAACCTGCTGGGCCAGCACGATCACCTTGTCCTGCTCCCCCAGCCGCCACGTGGCCTGTCGTGAAGGATTCAGTTGAACAACGCCCCCGGCTTCGGCGAGGCGGAGCCCGAGGGCTATCTCCATCTTCTGCTGACTGGCGTAGAGCAGGTCATCGAAGCGGCACTCAGCCCCGAGTTCGACATAGTCCCCAGCGGGACGAAGGCTGATCTCGACACCGCCGGCGCTCAGCAATTCCCGGTAGATCGGCGCGAGCACTTGCTGGCGGGCGATCTGCGCCAGCTGGGCGCTGACAATCTCCGGGCTGACGACGACGTCGTCCACGCCGAGATCGGACAGCAATTCGTGGTTGTTCTCATCCAGCAGTTCGACCACCGTGTGGGCGCGGCTCTGGGCGTCTTTCCGGAGATCCGACAGCCGCAGCAGTATCCGCAGCGTCCTGGTGTCCTTGTCCCCCTGGTCCACGGATTCGTCCGCCAGAACGACGATGCTCTGGAATCCGCCGACCTCGATATCTTCCCAGGCCGCCCGCTGGACCGCGTCACCTTTGACGAACACCAGGGCCAGGTTCCTGAATGACCCCATGTGGTGACTGGTCATCCTTTCGTGTGCTTCTTCCGGATCGACGCCCGACAGGATCGTGACCTCGGTGCCGCTTCTGGCATGGGCGTCCAGCTCCAGCAGGATATCGTAGATCAGGCCCGCCCAGCCGATCACCAGCACCCGCCCGGGGACGTGGGGCGCGACGCCGCCTTCGCGGTAGATCCTGGACTCGGGAAGCTCGCCGGCAGGCACATAGGCTGCCGGCAGGTGTCGGGTCAACAGCACCAACCGTTCATCCTTGGCGACATCATAGTCGGGCTCCGGGTTGAGGCCGGCGGCGTGCCGGACCGAGCCGTCGCGGGTCTCGTCCCAGGTGATGCCCACCGGCACGGAATCGGTGAGCCCGTACGCGATTTCGCGCATCGTGCGGTCAGTGCAGTCGGGGATGGACTGCACGTAAAGGCTGTTTCCCGTAGTAGAGAATATCTCCGCGTATATGTCCGCCAGCCCAGGATTGCGGACTGTCTGCACGATAATCTTGCTGATTACGAGACTGGAGGAAACGATGTGCAGCTGCTCGCGGGCGGCTATCTTCGCCAGTTCGTAGTTCTGCTCCAGAGCGATCTCCGAGACCAGGGTCGGTGGCCTTCCCGGCCAGTCCCGGCGGGACGTCAGCAGCACCATGGTCTTGATTGCCTCACTGTCGTCGGCGTCTGTCGCCAGCACGATGACGCTGGCTGCCCACCTGACAGCGACCCGGTCCAGCTCGCCGTAATTGCTCGGCGTCCCGCTGCGCAGGATGACCTTGATGCGCTCCCGGTGGATGTCGGCGATCCGGAGTTGTTCCTGCATCGCGTCTATCTCACGGGGGGCAAGGATGACGACCTTGGTCCCCGGCTGCAGACGCGCGATCTGTTGCAGGACCGAGAAAACCTTGTTGCTCCATCCCAGCACCAGCACGTGGCCGCGCTCCAGCACCTGTGTGTCGCCCTTGCGCAGTGCCTCGATACGGGCGCGCATGGTGTTGTTGATCAGGGAGATCAGGACACTGAACACGATCAGCCCCATCACGGACAGGAACAGGGAGTACGCCAGGACCGGCCCGGTGGCGCCGTAAGCCTGCTCGAATCCCTGCAACCGCATTACCTGATTCAGGGACCACCATACCGAGTCCCAGAACCCCGAATCGATCTCCCGCGGTATGGAATGGATATGCCTGTTCTCTTCGGAGAACAGGCCGAAAAACATGGCCGTGACGCCGATGAGCGTGACAGTGGTGACCAGGGTCAGGAACAGCAGGAACTGCCCGACGAACTTCCGGGCGAAAGCCTGGTCAATCCGGTACCGGATCCTCTCCAGAATCTGCTTGATCCGATTGCCCATGGGAATCCTTTGTATCGAGCCGTCCGGGAGCCGGCTAGCGGGGACGACGCTCTGGGAAGAACTCCGACCACGCGCCTTCCGGTCCGACCAGCAAGCTCAGGTTGTCCGCCGAAGGCCGGGCGCATGGCCGGGCGCCGAACGCCTCCGCCAAAGCCGCCGCCGGCGGCGGGAAGAACACCTCCACCCGGCAATGCAGGCGGCCCTCCGAACAGTGTCTCACGAACACCGCCAGCGTCCCCGGGCGCCTGACGGAACTGCCGCTGGACTGGAACAGCCTATCGATTTGGTCCAGCGCCTCGCCGGCCAGCATTGCGTCGCCAAGATCCTTGTAGAACCAGCCTTCCATCCGCATGCCATCTCCCGCCGGGGAAGCTTACCAGCGAATCGACGCCGGCCGGAGAGGTTAGTCGGGCCGTTGCCCGCCGCCGGGCGCCTGCCGGAGATCGGAAGCCGCCGCGCGGTATGGAAGCTGGGGGAAAGAGCCTATGCACCGCGGGCGACTGGCCCCCGCCTTCTTGCGGTGATGCACCGGACCCTAGAAGCCCGGCTTCAGCACCATGAGCACGAGTGCCGCAGCCGGCGTCAGCAGCCCCACCGCGCCCCACAGTTCCCAGGCCCGGGCAAGGCGCTGGTAGCTTTCCCGGTCGAACTGGCCGGAGTGGCTGCTTGTCCGGGCCAGATGAAGGAGCTGCCTCTGGAGAGGGGCGATACGCAGGGAGAAAACGAGGCCGGAGACACCGAACAGTATGAGGGACCACAATATCCATGGTGTGCCCAGGATCGGGTAGCCGCCAACGATGGCTGCGCCGACGCCGCTGAGAATAATCACAATGACGCCAGGCACGGTGATCAGCCGGTCGCTGCGGATGATGCCATCCATAGTGTGTACCAGCAGTCGCGAATCGCCACTGCGGGCGGCATGGGCGTGCCAGATGAGCCCGGTGGTGATGTTGCCGAGAAAAGCCACGACGGCCAGCACGTGGATCAGCTTGAGCCACAGGTACATGGGCGCAATTCAGCCTGTCGCCACGAGGATGGGTCGACGGATCGCCGATCGAACCACTCGCAAGAGCCGCGCCGGGAGGGGCCCGGCGGCGATGAGGAAGGACCAGCCGAGGCTGGCCAGGAGAATATTCGGCGTCAGCGGCCCCGCGCGATGACGCTGCCGCCGACCTTTGTAGGCTGTCGACGCCATCGAGCCACCTGCTATCGGTCCATGAATTCTCTGAAGCCAGCCCATATTCACCTCCCCAGCGCCCTACCGGATGCTGCCTCGCATGTTATGGGTCGCTTACTGTCATATTGCCACACGGGGATTCATGAACAGGTAGAACCCGAAGCCCATGGTCGAGCGGCCCCAACGGACGTATCCGTCCCGCCAGACGCGGCTCCTCCGGACCTTCGCCTTGACCTCCGGGTCGCCGGGATGGAGAACCGACTCAAGCTCGATCCTCATCCGGTGCGTCCATTCGAAATGATCCCACTCGTCGTCATTGCTAACAGCAGCGTAAAGGGGAACCAGACCCTGCCCCTCTGCAAATGAAACATTGGCCGCATGATCCCGGTAGATCCCGACCGGCTCACCGATCAGTTCCAGGTACTCGGACGCCGGTGGTGTCTTCCAGTACCCCTCGCCCACCAGAATCCGGCCGCCTGGCCGGACAGCCCTGGACAGTCGCCTGATCGTGTTTGGATAGGCCGCTTCCCCCATCCCGAAGGCGTGGGTCGAACCCAGGCAGACGGCCACGTCCAACGAGCCGTCCTGCGGTACCTCATCCTGCGCGTCGGACACCCGGAACTCGCACCGCTGCGCCTGAACCCTGCCCTCGGCATTCTTCCGGGCCGCCACAATCGAACCGGAGTCAACGTCCATACCAAGACCAGAGGCACCCGTGAGTTCTATCACGCGGATGAGGAACTCTCCCTGACCACAGCCTGCATCGAGCACGCGGCCGTCCCGCCCCAGGTCCAGCAGACGGATCAGGCGGTCCGCCTTGTCGGGGCTCAGGGGGCTGTTGAATTTCATTCGTCTTGAGTCTCGACACATGGAACAACGATACTTTTCAGGCATTGACGGGCGACGAGGCGACCGCAGAACCGGTCGCGTCGCTTGGCGGGTGCTTGCGCACGCTCGGGTACCCGATGACGCGGGTCGTCTGCTGTCACTGAGCAGTCCGCCTTACAAGGCGCCAGAGCAGCCATCCCGCGCTGGCCGCGGCCTGAACGTGAATCGCTACAATGGGTATCCAGAACAGGACATCTCTCTCCGCGTACTGCGCGGCGACCCAGTACCAGGCGATCCAGAATACGATCGAACCGACACCGGTGGCCAGAACCTTCCAGCTCTGCGCAACGAGGCCCGCCACCACAGTTGCCATGATCGCGATAAGCGGGGCCCCGACGAAAAGCCAGATGATCGTGGCATTCAATTCCTGAGCAAGCACACGCACTGGGAATCCGGCGACTGTCAGCAGCACCCTGACCTGGGCACGGCGCATGGCCCGCCAGCGCCGCAAGCACCTGCCGCTGCCGCCCGTGGTACCCGGCCCGGATCGCGGGAGGTCTCCGTCGTCAGTCTCCGATCCCCCTCCACGCGGTTCCGGGGCGCTTCGTTCCTCAATCGACGACGTTGAAGTCATACTTCCCGACGCCCTGCACCAGCAGGTAGCTGGCCATCTCGACACCTGTGTTGGCAACCCGGTGCGTCCGTCCCGGCTGGACCTCGAGGCGGTGTCCGGCTGCCAGCACACATTCCTCACCCGGATCTCTCAGATGCACAGCAATGGTCCCGGACAGGCAAAACATGTTATCCACGACCTCCGTGTGGAAATGCCAGGGTCCCATTTCCCCCGGTTCGAGCGTCAATATGCGGACGCTTACATCCGCGGTTCTGATGATCGTTTCGTCCCCTGTCTGCACCTCAAGCCTTCCTGTACGGGACATAGACCGGGGCAAGCCATTCGTTTAACGGGTGGTCCGCGGCGTCAAATAGAATCGAATATCACCTCGGTTCCGGCGTCCGGATTATTCCTCGCCGTCGTAGTAATCGGTCGCATCGCCGAGCCGGGTCATGTGCCAGAGCGTCTCACCGTAGGCCTCCGAGTAGGCTCCGACCTTACCGGAGTCGGGGTAGGTCACCACATCGACGGTCTCGGCGGTCGAGATGCAAAGATAACGCAGGTCCTCCCCGGAAATATTCACAATCTGATGGGCCTCCCCGACCGGGGCGGAAATCACGTCCCCCGCCTCGATGGGATATTCCCGGCCGTCGTGGCGCAAGGTGCCCGAGCCTTCCAGGACGATGACCATCTCCTCGGTCAGGGAATGAGCGTGGTATGGGAACGCGCACTTGCCGGGCGGGACGACGTAGACGCTGCAGCCCAGTTTCTGCAGGCCGATCGATTCTCCGAGGCGGCGCCTGCGAAATTCGAACTTCCTTCCGTTACCACCAGCGTCGGTGAGGGGCTCGGACAAATTAGTGATCAGATTGTTGTCTTTCATTGGCATGTCCAGCGGCTCATCACAGTTTCCCGGGCCTCGACGTCTGGCCTGATCCGCTGCGCATGGGGCTTGCCATTCGCAGCGATCCCCGGTGGGAGGTCAACCCCCAGGTGCCCGGGCCGGTCAGCGATAGGGAATGTCCTTCATCGGCGCCGATCTCAGTCGGGAGGTCCCTTCAACTCGACGGTGTTTCCTTCGGGGTCTCGTACGTATATTGACGGACCATTGCCCTGGGCGCCATATCGGGTCTCGAGAGCGCTGCCCCGAACACCGAATCGGGACAGATGCGCGCGGATCTCCTCCTCCTCGAAGCCATCCAGGCTCACGCAGAAGTGATCCATATTCCGCCCTTCCCTGCCTGGCGCAGCACCCCCCTTCCGCCCGAGTTCTCCGTCGACCGAGACGATATCGATCAATGATTCCCCGGCGCGCAACTGCACCAGTCCGAATTCGGGCGACGACTCCCGCTCCACCGTACATCCAAGAACGTCGCGGTAGAACCCGATCATCGCTTCCATGTCTTTCGCTCTAATCACGACATGATCCAAGCCTCTTATCCGGAGCATTCAGCCTCCCCTCCAATTGAATCCTCGTACATGATCAGGGCCGGGCGATCCGGCTGCGGATACGGCTTTTGCGTTCGCTCGCGCCAGAGCGTGACAAGAGTTCCGCGGGTTTTGAGCATTCACTTATCCAGAGCGGACCGGTAGATCGAGTCCCTCGGCTGGGCGAAGACGCGACGCAACATGGGCTCGAAGAATTCCAGCGGAAGGGTTTCTCCGTCCGGGTCGAAGGCGGGCCCGTCGTAGCGGGCACAGAACTCCTCCGTCTGCCCGAAACCGGGATCACCGCGGAACGCTTCCCGCATGTCACGATCCATGCCTATGTGGTGGAAGAAGTAGTAGCCCTGGAAGATCCCATGGTGCTCAACCATCCAGTGGTTCGCCTCGGACACGAACGGCTTCAGGATGGCAGCCGCGACATCGGCGTGGTTGTACGGCCCCAGGGTATCGCCAATGTCATGCAGGAGAGCGCAGACCACGTATTCCTCGTCACGGCCGTCGCGATGGGCCAGGGTCGCTGTCTGCAGCGAGTGCTGCAGACGGTCCACGGGGAATCCCCCGAAGTCACCGTCCAGCAAACGCAGGTGGGCCAGTATGCGGTCCGGAAGTTCCTTCGCATGTTCTGAAAACCGGGCGCTTATGATCTCCCAATCGCGCTTCGTGCCTTGTTCGATACTGGTAAAGTCGGCGCGCTTGGGCATCTCCCTTCTCCCATTCATCGCTATAGCTCCCTCTTGGCTCGATCATTGTGCGTGGCGCAGGCCGGCAACGGGCGGGAAACTGCCTCCTGTCTCATTCCGGCATCTCATCAAACTGCGGCGCCGTACCCCCGATGTGGTCCCACGGGGCTTTCGAACCAACAAAGATATGCATCGCGATCTCGATGCCGGGATCGCCGTCAATGCTACCCAGTGTGACGCCGTGCACGGCGCCCTGGTGAAGTCCGCAAAGGGTGGTGCCGCAAGTACCGCAGAAGCACAGCCCCCATCCCGGCGCCGATTCGTAACGCCTCAACGATTCCTCGCCGACCGCCCATGAGAAGGACCCCGGCACGACTTCCGCGTAGGCCGATCCTGCTCCGCTGAAGGCCTTTCTGCAACGCGAACAGTGACAGCTTCTCGCATTGAAAAGGGGCGCAGCCACCTCATATCGGACTCGCCCGCAGAAGCACCCGCCGGTGATTGTCATGACCCCCCCTTTGCCAAGAAAAGACCGTTACCTAAGCGCATTGACTGGATTCCTGCGAAGAATCGACCGCTGTCGAGATCCAGACGGTCCCGTTGTCGTCCGCATTCTCTCTCGGATGACTGAGTGGCTGATACCCGTCGGACCGATGTATGTCAGAAAACATTCGCCGGTGCGGATCGGAGACGGTGACCGTACCGTGATCATCGACCTCGGCCCCCAGCGGTACCGCACCATCGCCTCACTGCGGCTGCCCTACCTCGAGGCGCGGTTCACGTTTTTGGGGCTCTGGACGCAAGAGCGCCAGAAATTCATGGCGCGGTTTGAGCGGTATTTTCAGCGTGGCGGGGGGTAAAAGCCAAACTTCTCAGGTGAGTGTGAGAATTTGGCGGAGAGGGCGGGATTCGAACCCGCGTTACGGGGTTACCGTAAACTTGCTTTCCAAGCAAGCGCCTTCGACCGCTCGGCCACCTCTCCGACGCTTGGGGCGATGGACTTTACCGGAGCCTTATAGTTGATGCAACGGATCACAGGACATCGAGGATCCGCTCGCTGGTGATCGTCCAACCTCCCATCTCGCCACCCTTTTTCAGGTCCATCTCCTTCAGAACGGACCGGATGTCCGGCGAGACGCCGAAGTGCTGCACGAACTTTGCCTTGACGCTACCGTCCGGTTGGGCCGTGGCCTCCACTGAATTCAGCTCGATCCCGGTGACCGCGGGGACCTTGAATCGTTCGCGCTGAGTGAATCTCCACTCTTCGTTATCGTCATAACCGGGGGGAGCGAAGTCGGAGGCGTAGAAGCGGAAGTAATCCTCGGCGTTCCTTGACGACCACACCTCAGCCCAGAAACGCAGAAACCCCGCCACCTCGTTGGTGAGCACCGAGGCGCCGCTGATCAGGGGGGCCTGGTCGCCTGCGGCCGCGCCACCGCCCTCGGGGGCACCAATCTCCTGGGCCACTGGCAGGTTGGGATCGTTAGTCTGGCCGGCTTTGGCATAGTAGCTTGGCGGAAACGGCAGGCACTTTCCGTCCGGACCGACCGACACCGCCTCCCTGGGGCCAGACGGCAGCGGCATGTTGCCGGTCGCCGGGGGCTCCTCGAGTCCACTGGGCACACGCAGGGGCTGTTCTGTCTTGGCGTGCTGGTAGTCCCTGTGGACGTCGCAATCGGGCTTGTCGGAATCCTTGAACAAGCTGCACCCGGGCGCCGCCAGAGCGGCCAGGACAATTGCGCCGACAAATCTCAGCGGAGAATTCAAGGGTTGTCCGGGGCCGGTTCGCCGAGTCCAGCCTTCTCCATGGCGGCACGGACCCGCGCCTCATGCTCGGTCGCCATCCAGGACAACGGCAAGCGGATCCCTGCGCTGATCAGTCCCAGAGCCTTCACCACCCACTTGACGGGAATGGGATTAGGCTCGCAGAACAAGGCAGCATGCAGGTCTTTCAGTCGTTCGTCGATCATCCGGGCCTTCCGTTCCTCTCCCGCCAGGGCGGCCTGGCACATTCCCTTAATCAGCCGGGGCGCGGCATTGGCGGTCACCGAAATGACCCCCTGCCCTCCGCCGAGGATGAATCCCAGGGAAGTCGCGTCGTCACCGCTCAGCAGGCAAAAGTCTTCCGGGCACAGTTCCCGGAGCCGGGCCAGCCGCGCCAGATCCGGCGTCGCTTCCTTGAGGCCTACCAACCCCGGGTGGCTGGCCAATGCCGCGGCCGTCTCCGGCTGCAGGTCGCAGCCCGTGCGGCCGGGCACGTTATACATGATGACCGGGAGTCCCCCCTGGTCCGCCACGGCCCGGTAGTGGGATTCCAGCCCCCGCTGGGGCGGCTTGTTGTAGTAGGGAGTCACGACCAGCGCAGCCTTGGCCCCGGCCCGTCGCACCCGGCGGGTCAGGTCCACGGTCTTGCGGGTGCAGTTGCTGCCGCTGCCACCGATCACTGGCATGCGATCGCCGCAGGTCGCGACGGCTCGGGCCACGAGCGCCTCCAGTTCATCAGCCTCCAGGGTCGGGGCTTCGCCAGTGGTGCCAGCGATAACCACCGCGTCCGTGCCCGCGGCGATATGAAACTCCAGCAACCGGTCCAGGGCTGTAAAATCAAGCGCCCCGTCCGCCGTCATGGGCGTCACTAGGGCTACCAAACTGCCTCTGAACATCTGCGCCGATTCCCCCCGTGGGATGGCCCGGCATGGTACGTTCGGGGGCGCACGGTGGCAAGACACACCCGGCTTTTCCCCGTCGCCGTAGACAGGGTACACTCCCGGAATGAGAATCCCTCTGTCGGGCGACCGCCCCTCGAGAATTCACAGATGCAGCAGCTAACCGTGATCACGGCCGTCGGTACCGACCGGGCCGGAGTCGTCCATGATCTGACGCGCGCCGTGCTCGAATGCGGCGGCAATATTGTGGAGAGCAGGATGTCGGCGCTGGGGTCCGAGTTCGCTATGCTACTGCTGGTCTCCGGCAACTGGCACACCCTGGCCCGGCTCGATTCCGAGTTGAAGAAAGTCGGCGAAACCTCCGACCTGACGGTGACCCTGAAGCGTACCGAGACGCGGACGCGCCGTGAGAACATGCTGCCCTACGCGGTAGACGTAGTCTGTCTTGACCAGCCCGGGATCGTCTTCAACCTGGCGACCTTTTTCTCCAACCGGGAGATCGACATCGCCGAGATGAATACCCGCAGCTACGCCGCCGCCCACACCGGCGCACCGATGTTCTCAGTGCAGATGACTATCAATGTGCCGGGGGACATACAGATCGCCGCCTTGCGGGATGAATTCATGGATTTTTGCGATCAACTGAACCTGGACGCGATTATGGAGCCTGTCAAAGGCTGAACCCGATTAGCGATGTGTCGGAGCATGCGATGACCAATGTGAAAATAGGCAAGCCGATCCCGGATTTCAAACTTCCTGGGACCTCAGACGCCGAATTCCGCATGGCGGACAAGAAAGGTAAGATTGTAGTGCTGTACTTCTATCCAAAGGACAACACGCCTGGATGCACCAGAGAGAGCCAGGACTTCCGGGATCTCTACCCGGAATTCGCCGGCGCTGGCGCTGAGATCTATGGGATCTCCCGTGACAGCCTCAAGTCCCACGACAACTTCAAGGCGAAGTACAGCTTACCCTTCGAACTGTTGTCAGATGCCGACGAAACGGCCTGCAAACTGTTCGACGTGATCAAGGAGAAGTTCATGTATGGCCGCAAGGTCCTCGGCATCGAGAGGAGCACCTTCCTCGTCGGCAAGGACGGTGTCCTGGTCAGGGAATGGCGCAAGGTTCGGGTGAACGGCCATGCCGAAGAAGTTCTGGAGGCCGTGCGTGCCCTGTAGACCCGCCGGGTCCCGCCGCTCATTCGTCCATCTCCTTCCGGAGGACATTCAGTTACCGTGACTGACGAGCCACGACGAAGGATTTTCGTGCTCGACACCAATGTGTTGATGCACGACCCCACGGCCATTTTCCGCTTCGACGAACACGACATCTACCTGCCAATGGTGGTGCTCGAGGAACTCGACGCAGGCAAGAAAGGCATGTCGGAATCCGCCCGCAACGTGCGCCAGGTCAGCCGCTTTATCGACGAGCTGGTGCAGGGGGCCGACAAACACAGAATAGATAGCGGCATCGAGCTACCCGGTGAGCACCGCCTAAATGGCAATGCCAACGCCCGACCCGGCCGTTTATTCTTCCAGACCCGTCTGTCCCAACCACTGCTCCCGGATACTCTGCCCGGTCACCGCGCTGACAACACCATCCTCGAATACTGCCTGTCGCTCCAGGAACAGCATCCGGAGGCGGGGGTCACCCTGGTTTCGAAGGACATCAATCTCCGGATCAAGGCAACCATCATCGGCGTCCATGCCGAGGATTATTTCAATGACAAGACCCTGGACGACCTGGATCTCCTGTTCAGCGGGAGTTCAGTGCTGCCGGCGGATTTCTGGGACGCACACAGCCGGGAGATGGATTCCTGGCAGGAACAGGGCCGGACCTTCTATCGGGTCCAGGGCCCCCAAGCGACCGGGTGGACGCCGAACCAGTTCGTCTACGCTGCCGACGAAAGCCAGTTCGAGGCCATCGTGCGCTCCGTAGATGGAGACTCTGCGGTCATCGAACTTGTTCACCAGTTCCGCGGCGACCGAAACTCCGTCTGGGGGATCACCGCTCGCAACCGGGAGCAGAATTTCGCCCTCAATCTTCTGATGGACGAAGCGGTGGATTTCATCAGTATCCTCGGGCCGGCGGGGACCGGCAAGACGTTACTGACCCTGGCCGCTGGGCTGGCTCAGACCCTGGAGCGGAACCGTTACAGGGAGATCATCATGACCCGTGTGACGGTGCCGCTGGGCGAGGACATCGGATTCCTCCCGGGCACTGAGGAAGAGAAGATGGAGCCTTGGATGGGCGCCCTGATGGACAATCTTGAGGTGCTGACCCAGAGTGAGGAGGGCGGCGACTGGGGTCGGGCCGCAACCAACGACCTGCTCAGGAACCGGATCAAGATCCGCTCACTGAACTTCATGCGCGGCCGGACTTTCCTCAGCCGCTTTATCATCCTCGACGAGGCCCAGAATCTGACACCCAAGCAGATGAAGGCCCTGATCACGCGGGCGGGTCCTGGCACCAAGGTGGTTTGCCTCGGCAACGTCGAGCAGATCGATACCCCGTATCTGACCGAAACCACCTCCGGCCTGACCTACGTGGTCAACCGGTTCCGGGCGTGGAATCACTCCGGCCACGTGACCCTGCTCAGGGGAGAAAGGTCGCGGCTGGCCGACTATGCTTCGGAGACCCTCTAGGACCTGCCGACTCTATCAGCCTGGGACACATTCCGGCATCATAAAGCCTACGGAACCACCTGCGGAGCGTCTGGTCTACCGTCTGGGGCGCTCCTTATGTCCATGATCCGAAAGATTCTATTGACGGCTGTCGCGATGGCGCTGGTGGTTCTCGCCGCCCCGGCGCCACCAGCGCTGGCCACAACGGCTTTCGACCTCCCGGACATGGGCAACCCCGCCGACTCTATCCTCAGCAAGTCCCAGGCTGAGCAGATCGGGCGCAGCGTCCTCCTGAGGCTGCGCCTGGACGGCCAGATACTCGAGGACCCTGAACTCGACGAGTTCATCGACTCCATCGGTCACCGACTGGCGGCGCATGCTCATGAAGGAAACCACGAGTTCACCTTCTTCCTCGTCCGGGACCAGGTCATCAACGCATTCGCCCTGCCCGGCGGTTACATCGGCGTCAACACAGGCCTGATCCTGGAGACCCGGCGTGAGAGCGAACTGGCCGGCGTCATGGCCCACGAAATCGCCCACGTCACCCAGAAACACATCGCCCGCCGGGCAGTCGCCCAGGGTCGGAGCAGCATGTTGGCAGGCGCCGCAATCCTGGCGGCAATCCTGATGGGTATCGGCGGAGCCGACCCCAACGTGGTGCAGGCCACGGCCATGAGCGCCCAGGCCTACGCGGTCCAGGAATCGATCAACTACACCCGGCTCAACGAGTACGAGGCCGACCGCGTAGGACTGCAGATCCTGCACGATTCGGAGTTCGATCCGAACGGCATGCCCGATTTCTTCGAGACCATGGGCAAGCTCAGCGGCTCCTTGGGCAACCGCGTCCCGGAATTTCTGCTGACTCATCCGGTGTCCTCGACACGTATCGCCGAGACCCGGGCGCGGGCAGAGCAGTTGCCGCCGACGAACGTGAGCGAGAGCCGTGAATACATGCTGATGCGGGAGCGGCTCAGAGTCCTCACGGCGGACAACGCCGAGGAGATGGTCCTGTACTACAAGGAGAAACTGAAGAACGCCCCCGAGGATTATCCCTATCTGCGCTACGGGTATGCCCTGTCCCTGATCCGTGTCGGTCGCCCCCAGGAGGCGGTCAAGATCTTCTACGAGCTGCGGGAGAGTGATGATTCCGTCATCGCTTACCACTCCGGACTGGGCCAGGCGTTGATGGCCGCTGCGCAGCCAAACGAGAGCGTGATCGTGTTCGAGAACGCGCTGACGCTATTCCCCAGGAACGTGCCCCTCACCGTCCGCTACGCCGAAGCTCTGATGTGGGCCCAGGAGTATGACCGGGCCCATGCGATCCTGCTGGACCTTTTCAACACCGTGCCGCCGACCGCCGCCCAGATCCGTCTGATCGCCAACGCGGCGGGCGGCGCCGGGCAGCAGGCGGAAGCCCACTACTACATGTCCGAGTACTTCCTGGTAAACGGCAACGTTGTACTGGCTGTGGAACAGCTCAACCTGGCCCTTGCCCAGCCGGACCTCCAACCGGTGCAGAAAGCAAGATTTGAGGCCCGCCGGGCGGAGCTTCTGCCCTATCTACCGAAGGACCATCCGGAAAAATCCAAAGACGACACTAGGGACGGCTGATCGTCGCCGCGACAGCGGTCACTGACTGCTATCGGACCCGCTTTGCTCCTCTTCGAGCATCTTCTCGAAATCGGCCTCGAAGTCGTCCAGGCCTTCGTCGGCTGCCTCACCCTTGATCTTGTATCGCCGATTCTGCAGGTAGGCTTCCCGGACGAAGATATACGGGTCGGGTGCTTCGTTGATTGCCTTGTCGGTGCTGAGCAGCTTCCTTCTCGTTTCGATGATTCTTAGGATCAGCAGCTTGTCCCGCCGGCTCGCGTTCTTGTAGTTGTAGATCGGATCGATCTGCAGGTCGGCCCACATGCCGAGCGCATCCCGGGGGTTGGACGGCCCGAGCAGCGGCAGCATCAGGTACGGGCCGTCACGCACCCCCCACTTGCCCAGCGTCGTGCCGAAGCCGGTGGGCTCGGCGGGCAGCTTGGCGTCCCGTGCCGCGTCGATGATTCCGCCGAGGCCGAGGGTGGTATTGATGGCGAACCGCCCGGTCTGCCGGGCGGCCGCGCCGATCTGCCCCTGCAGCACGTGATTGACGACGTAGATCGGGGCTTCCCAGTTGACAAAGAAATTGCTGACGGCGAACTTGACTGGCCGCGGTGTCACCTTGTCGTAGCCCTTGGCCACCGGCCGCATGATCCAGCGATCCAGGAATCGGTTGAACGTGAAGATGGGGCGATTGACCGGCTCCAGGGGATCCAGGGTCTCGCCATCCGGCCCGGCGTGGTACGCCGCGCAGCCGGACAAGCCCAGGACGAGTAGCGCGAGCAATGCCCGGACAGGCGTGTCAGCGGATGACCTGGCCCGATCGGTGCCCAACGTTCCCCCCTTTGTTATTCTCTGTTCCGTGTTCAGCCGTGGGGCGGCTCAGATTATCCCGGTCCAGCGCTCGCCCTTGGTCAGCATGTCGTCCACTTCACTGATCTGGGCGATGGCGATGATCTCGCGCGGGATATTGATGTAGCGGATTTCCCGCACGTAGTTCCGCGCCCAGTTGACCCACTCCAGCAGCAGCGCCAGCCCAGCACTGTCGCCATCCTCGATGTCGGACATATCCAGCTCGATCCTGGCGTGGTCGGCGAACAACTCCTTGCTCGTCTCCAACGCGCCGGTGGCCGTGGCGAAGGTGAGTTCGCCGTGGAGCGCGAACTTGCCGTCACCCAGGTTTTCAAACTCGACCGCCTGGGTCATTTTGTCGCCTGGTCCGTCGCGCCCTTGTCCTCCGCCTCTCCGCGCGCCTTCGCCTCCAGTTCGGCGATCACCGCGTCGATCCCCTTGGCCCGGAACTCCTCTGCATACTGGGTGCGGTAGTTGCTCACGTAGGAGATGCCCTCGATGATGACGTCGTAGGCTTTCCAGCGGCCGTCGACCAGACGCATCCGGTAGTTCACTGGCGTCACCACACCCGTGTCCAGCACGACCCGTGTCTCCACCACGGCCTTGCCGCCGTCCAGATCCCCTTCCACCGGGAGGACATCCAGTTCGTCACCGCGGTATTCCAGGATGCCGGAAGCGTAAGTCCTAAGCAGTGAATGGTAGAGGGCGTCGATAAACCGGTCGCGCTGTTCCGGTGTGGCCCGCCGCCAGTATTTGCCCATCACCAGTCCGCCGGTATACATCCGGTCGAACCGGGGCAACAGGATGTCGTCGACGGCCGCGTACAAGGCGCCCTCGTCCTGTTTGTACAACTCGCGATTGGCATTCAGGGCGTCGAGCATCTCGCTGGATGCCTGACGGATAACTTCGTCGGGCGTAGTGGTATTGACGGTCACCTGGCTACCCGCGTTGGATGCGGACGCCAGGAGCACTGTCGCCAGCAGCGTTGTCGATAACCTGGCCATAATCATTCCTCCGGCTTGTCCGCCTGGCTGAACAGGTACTTGCTGATCAGTTTCTCCAGCACCAGGGCCGACTGGGTGAACTGGATCTCGTCCTGGTCCTTGAAGAAATCCATCGATCCACCCGGTTCGAGCCCGATGTACTGGCCGCCCAGAATGCCCTGGGTCAGGATGCTGGCGTCTGAATCGTTGGGGATCTTGTCGTAACTGGAGTCGATGCGCATCTCCACCACCGCCTCGAGCATTTCGTCGTCGAAGACTACGGACGTCACCCTGCCGATCTTCACACCCGACATGGCGACCGGCGCCCGCAGCTTCAGCGATCCGACATTGTCGAATCGTGCCGTCAGCGTGTAGCCCTCTTCACCTTCGTAACTGTCGAAATTAGTCACCCGGGTCGTGAGGAAGAACAGGGCGACGATTCCGAGGAATACGAACAACCCGGTGCCGAATTCCACTGCACGAGTCTGCTGCATGTCTTACACCTCCCCGATGAGCACCGCGGTCAGCATGAAATTGAGGACCAGCACGGACAGGGCCGTCAACACGACCGTCCGCGTCGTCGCCCGGCTCACGCCCTCTGCGGTGGGTATCGAATTGTAGCCCTCGAACACTGCCAGCAGGCTGGCCGCGACACCGAAGGCGAAACTTTTCAGGATTCCGGCCAAGACGTCGTCGAACACATCGACCTGGTCCTGCATCTGCTGCCAGAAAGCGCCCTCGTCCACATTGAGCAGCACGACGCCCTCAAGCCACGCGCCGAAAAGGCCCATGGCGCTGAATATGGCCGCCAGCAGAGGCATGGCGATCACGCCGCCGATGAAGCGGGGGACCACTACGCGGCGGACCGGGTCGACGGCCATCATCTCCATGCCGGACAGCTGGTCCGTCGCACGCATGAGACCGATCTCGGAGGCCAGAGCCGTGCCGGCGCGCCCGGCAAACAGCAGGGCCGTCACCACCGGCCCGAGTTCGCGGGTGAGCGCCAGCGCCGCCAGCACGCCGATGGACTCTGTGGCCCCGAATCGCGTCAGGGAGTTATAGGCCTGCAGGGAGAGCACCATGCCAACAAAGAAACCGGAGATGCCGATGATGGCCAGCGACAGCACGCCACTGTCGTGAACCTGCTTGATGATGAGCCGGGGCCGCAGGAATGCCGCCGGGCAGCCCGCCAGGATCCTGATGAGGAAAAGCTGGCAGGCACCAAAAGTCTGCAGCCACTCCTGCAACGAGTACCACACATCCCGGAGAATCCTGGTCACGGGGGGCTCCGTCAGCCATCCCGCCCGAGCAGCTGGGCGTCGTAATCCGGGGCCGGGTAATGGAACGGCACCGGCCCGTCAGCCATGCCGTTCATGAACTGCATCACCACTGCCGAGCAGTTCTCCTGCAGATCCTCGGGCGATCCGGAGGCGACCACCTTGCCGTCGGATATCAGATACGTCCGATCGGCGATGGAGGAGATTTCGTCAACGTCATGGGACACCACGATGCTGGTGAGGCCAAGGGCGTCGTTCATCCTGCGAATCAGCCGGACGATAACCCCCATGGAGATAGGATCGAGGCCGACGAAGGGCTCATCGTACAGGATCAGGTCCGGGTCCATGGCGATGGCCCGGGCCAGCGCTACGCGGCGCGCCATGCCGCCGGACAGTTCCGAAGGCATCATCTGCCATGCGCCGCGCAGACCCACCGCATGCAGCTTGGTCAGCACGATGTGGCGGATCAGCCGCTCCGCCAGGTCGGTATGTTCCCTGAGCGGGAAGGCGACGTTTTCGTAGACGTTGATGTCCGTGAGCAGGGCGCCGTTCTGGAACAGCATGCCGATACGCTTTCGGTACTGGTAGAGTTCCCTGCGGCGCATCTTGGCCACGTCTCGACCCTCGACCAGGATCGAGCCCTGATCCGGCAATATCTGGCCGGTGATCAGACGCAGCAGGGTCGTCTTGCCCGTGCCGCTCGGCCCCATGATGGCCGTGACGCGGCCCCGGGGAACCTCCAGATTGAGCCCGTCGAAAATTTTCCGGTGCCCACGGGAATAATGCAGATCGCGGATGACGACAATATTGTCGCCGACGACAGTCCCCACCTGCCGGGCCCCGGCGGCGTTTGTGTTCGCTTCCATGACCATCCCTCTTGCCGCTTGTCCTGCAGCAGCTATTGATGCTAGCACACCTCGGGCGGGCTACCGGAATGGGCTTTTATCTCGGCCGGGGGTTTCCTCGCGGGTCAAATAGCACTAAAATGGTACTCTTTGAATTTCCGGAGATCCGGCCATGCTCCGAATGAGCAAGCTGACCGATTATGCGACGGTCATCCTGGCCTATCTGGCGCGGGCGGGGGGTGAACTCCACACCGCTGCCGATGTGGCCTCCCGCACCGGTCTGGGCGTGCCCACGGTGAGCAAATTGCTGAAGCTCCTGGCCCAAGCTGGACTGGTTACATCCGTGCGGGGCGCCCAGGGCGGCTACCAACTGGCCCGACCCGCCGAGCAGATCTCGGCAGCCGACGTCATCGACGCCCTTGAGGGGCCAGTGGCCATCACGGCCTGCAGCAGCGCGGACATCCAGTGCGAGCTGGAATCTGTGTGTCGCGTCGGTTCGGCGTGGCAACGCATCAACACCGCCATCAGGCTCGCCTTGAAAGACGTCAGCCTGGACCAACTGATCGGCAGCCCGGGGACGCCGCGACCCCGGTTCGACCTGGCTGAAGCCGCCGGCGCCGATACCGGCCCGACCGCCCGCGGCGCAAGCCGCTGAGACAGAGGACTCCCATGTCAACCCGATCCCCAGACGTCCAG
Source organism: Gammaproteobacteria bacterium (assembly GCA_024640085.1). GTDB lineage: Bacteria > Pseudomonadota > Gammaproteobacteria > Steroidobacterales > XN24 > JAHEFR01. Next base: position 218,580 of record JAHEFR010000001.1, on the reverse strand, counting down.
GACCTGATCGCGAAGAAGTACAAGCACGGTTTCGTCACCGATATCGACGCCGATACGGTCCCACCCGGGCTCAACGAGGATGTCGTGCGCCTTATCTCGGCCAAGAAGTGCGAGCCCGCGTTCCTGCTGGAATGGCGCCTCAAGGCCTACCGGCACTGGCTGAACATGACCGAACCCCAATGGGCCCACGTACACCACGCGCCCATCGACTACCAGTCGATCTCCTACTACTCCGCGCCGAAATCCAGGGATGACGGACCCAAGAGTCTCGACGAGGTCGATCCTAAGCTGCTTGAGACCTACGAGAAGCTGGGCATCCCCCTGCACGAGCGTGCGATCCTCGCCGGCGTCGCGGTGGACGCGGTCTTCGACAGCGTGTCCGTGGCCACGACCTTCAAGGAGAAACTTTCGGAGGCCGGCGTGATCTTCTGCTCCTTCTCCGAGGCGGTAAAGAATCACCCCGATCTGGTGGAGGCATACCTGGGCAGCGTTGTGCCTTACTCCGACAACTTCTTCGCCACCCTCAATTCGGCGGTCTTCTCCGACGGCTCCTTCGTCTACGTCCCCAAGGGTGTCCGCTGCCCCATGGAGCTGTCCACCTATTTCCGCATCAACGCAGCCAACACCGGCCAGTTCGAACGCACCCTGATCGTCGCCGAAGAGGGCAGCCATGTCAGCTACCTGGAAGGCTGCACCGCGCCCATGCGGGACGAGAACCAGCTGCACGCCGCCGTCGTGGAGCTGGTCGCCCTGGAGGGCGCACAGATCAAATACTCGACGGTGCAGAACTGGTACCCGGGCGATGAGAACGGCGTCGGCGGTATCTACAACTTCGTTACGAAGCGCGGTGACTGCCGCGGCGATAATTCAAAGATCTCCTGGACACAAGTCGAGACCGGCTCCGCCATCACCTGGAAATATCCGAGCTGTATCCTGCGCGGCCATAACTCCGTGGGCGAGTTCTATTCGGTGGCGGTGGCGAACAACTGCCAGCAGGCCGACACGGGCACCAAGATGATCCATATCGGCCGCAACACACGCAGCACCGTAGTCTCCAAGGGCATCTCGGCCGGACGGGCCCAGAACGCCTACCGTGGACTGGTCAAGGTTTTGCCGGGGGCCGAGGCGGCGAGGAACTATACCCAGTGCGATTCCCTGTTGATGGGTGACAAGTGCGGCGCCCACACCTTCCCCTACGTGGAAGTTAAAGAGCCGACAGCCCAGGTAGAGCACGAGGCCACCACCTCGAAGATTGGCGAGGACCAGCTTTTTTACTGCCTGCAGCGCGGGCTGTCCGAGGAAGATGCCGTCAATATGATCGTCAACGGCTTCTGCAAGGAAGTATTTCGCGAGCTGCCCATGGAATTCGCCGTGGAGGCCCAGAATCTTCTGTCCGTCAGTCTCGAGGGCGCCATCGGCTGACCGTGGCGTCGAACCAGAGAGTTTCAACATGCTGAAAGTCACGAACCTGCACGCTCGTGTGGACGACAAGGCCATTCTCACAGGCCTCGACCTGGAGATCGGGGCCGGCGAGGTCCACGCCATCATGGGGCCTAATGGATCGGGCAAGAGCACCCTGGCCAACGTATTGGCCGGCCGCGACGGCTACGAGGTCACCGAGGGGACCGTCGAATACGACGGCCAGGACCTGCTAGCCCTGGCGCCGGAGGAGCGGGCCCGCCGGGGGGTCTTCCTGGCCTTCCAGTACCCGGTTGAGATCCCCGGGGTGAATAACGCCTATCTCCTGAAGGCCGCCCTGAATGCTATCCGCGCCCATCGCGGCGAGCCGGAGCTGGACGCTTTCGAATTCCTGGCGCTGGTGAAGGAACGCATGGAGCTGATGCACATGGACGAATCGTTCCTGAACCGGGGCGTTAACGAAGGCTTCTCAGGCGGTGAAAAGAAGCGCAATGAGATCCTGCAGATGGCGATCCTGGAACCAAGGCTCGCTGTACTGGACGAGACCGACTCCGGCCTGGACATCGACGCGCTCAAAGTGGTCGCTGCCGGTGTCAACAGTCTCAGGGACCCAGAACGGGCCATCGTCATGGTCACCCATTACCAGCGGCTGCTGGATTACATCGAACCGGATTATGTGCATGTGCTATCCGGCGGCCGGATCGTCAAGACCGGCGATCGTACCCTGGCCCTGGAACTGGAAGATCGCGGCTACGACTGGTTGCGAGAGGCAGCCAGCGTATGACGACGGCACCAGCAACACGGGACCAACGCCGGCTATCGCCGGCCGAGGCATCGTTCGCAGCCACCTGGGCCGACCGGGGTCCTGGCAATGATGGCGCCACGGCGTTGAGAGCGCGTGGATTCGCCGCCTTCGAAGCTTCCGGCCTGCCCGCCGGGCGACGCGAGGCCTGGAAGTACACCTCGCTGCGCGCCCTCGCCCGCCGGGAATTCCGCCCCGCCGGGCCGGTCAGGGCACCGCGGCCAGAGGATCTGGCGGCACTGGATATCGAGGGTCTCGACGGCTTGAGGGCGGTCTTCATTAACGGGCGGCTGGTCCCGGAGCTTTCCGACCTGGATGGCGATGACGGCCTGCAAATTGTCCCCCTGTCCGACGCCCTGGCCGAGCGGGGCCACCGGGCGCTCGAGATCGCCGGATCGATCGCTTGCGTGGACACCCATCCCCTGGCAGCGCTCAACCAGGCCTTTGTCGGCGATGGTGTCTTCATCGGCGTGTCCCCGGGGGCGGCGCCGAGCCGGCCACTGCACCTCATGTTCCTGTCCCTGGACGGCGGCAGTCCCGTTGCCGCCCATCCGCGGGTGGTGGTCGACGCGGCCCCCGAAAGCGCACTCGTCCTCATCGAGCATTACACAGGCCGCGGCGAGATCCGCAATCTCACCAACGCCGTCACCGAATTGCGCCTCGGCCATGGTGCCGTAGTGGAGCACTACCGCCTGCAGGAGGAACCGGCGACCGGCTTCCATATCGGCGGACTGCACGGGTGGCTGGAAAGAGACGCCCGGCTGATCAGCCACAATCTGCATTTCGGCGCGGCTCTGGCCCGTCTCGATGTCGGAGTGAGCCTGGCGGAACCTGGCGCCGAGGTCGTCCTCAACGGGCTCTACCTGGTGGATGGCAAGCGCCACGTGGACAACCACACTCGTGTCGACCATTTGGCGCCGGAGACGCGCAGCGACGAGCTGTACCGGGGTGTCGTGGACGACCGCGGACGGGCCGTGTTCAACGGCAAGGCCGTGGTGCACCCGGACGCCCAGAAGATCGAGGCGCACCAGTCCAATCGAAATCTGCTCCTGTCACGGGAGGCGGAAGTAGACACCAAGCCGGAGCTCGAGATTTACGCAGACGACGTAAAGTGCAGCCACGGGGCCACCGTGGGCCAGCTCGACCGCAACGCGCTCTTTTATCTGCTCTCGCGCGGCATCAGCCGGAAGGTGGCACGAGACATGCTCACTTTCGCTTTCGCGGAGACAGTGGCGGTCCGGATTCCCCTGGCGGCCGTGCGCCGGCGGATCGAGGCACGTATCGCGGGTGCCCTGCCGGACGCGCGGATGATAGGCCACGGCGTGGAGGACGAGGCGTGAGCGCCCGCGCCGGAAATATCGTGCAGCCCGGTCTGGATGTGGCGCGCATCCGCGCCGACTTCCCCATCCTCCACCAGGCGGTCAACAGCCATCCCCTCGCCTACCTGGACAACGCGGCGTCGTCACAGCGTCCGCTTCAGGTGATCGACGCGGTGGCCGAGTATTACCGTTCCGACCACGCCAACGTACATCGCGGTGTGCATGCCCTCAGTCAGCGGGCCACGGACGCCTTCGAGGGGGCGAGGAGCAAGCTCCGCGCCTTCGTCAACGCGGCATCCGACAAGGAAATCATCTGGACCCGCGGGACCACCGAAGCCATCAACCTGGTGGCCCAGGCCTGGGCCAGGCCGCGGCTGGGGCCGGGCGACGAGATCCTCGTCTCCCGCATGGAGCACCACGCCAACATCGTGCCCTGGCAGATGGTCTGCGAGCAGACCGGAGCCACGCTCGTGGTAGCGCCTATCGACGAGAAGGGGGAGATCCGACTGGACGAATTCGAGCGCCTGCTCGGGCCAGCGACCCGGCTGGTGGCAGTGGGGCACGTGTCCAACGCCCTGGGCACCATCAATCCCGTCCGCGAGATGACCGCCATGGCTAAAGCGGCCGGCGCCGCCGTCCTCCTGGACGGCGCCCAAGCGGTGCCGCACATGCGGGTCGATGTCCGCGAACTCGGGTGCGATTTTTACGCGTTCTCGAGCCACAAGATGTGCGGTCCCACCGGCATCGGAGTGCTCTACGGACGCGAGGCCATACTGGCGGAGATGCCGCCCTGGCAGGGCGGCGGCGACATGATACTGGCGGTCAGTTTCGAGGGGACGATCTACAATGACCTGCCGTGGAAATTCGAAGCAGGCACCCCGAATATTGCCGGTGCCGTCGGCTTCGGCGCCGCCGTCGACTACCTCGAGGACATCGGAATGGACGCCATCGCCGCCAGGGAAGCACAGCTTCTGGAGCACGCCACCAGGGTGTTGTCGGAGGTGCCGGGCCTGAGGATCATCGGCACGGCAGAGCACAAGGCCGCGGTCGTGTCGTTCGTCCTGGAGGGCATCCATCCCCACGACATCGGCACCATCGTCGACGCCGAGGGGATCGCTGTCCGCACCGGGCATCATTGCGCCATGCCCGTGATGGAGTTTTTCGGCGTGCCGGCGACGGCGCGGGCCTCGTACTCCTTCTACAACACAGAGGAGGAGACCGAGCGGCTGGCGGCAGCGCTGAACAAGGCGCAGGAGATGTTCGCCTGATGGATCTGAAGGATCTGTACCGGGACGTGATCGTTGATCACAACCGCCGCCCGCGGAATTTCCGCGAGATCGAGCCGCCGCGCTGCACCGCCGACGGCCACAACCCGCTGTGCGGCGACAAGCTCAGGGTCTACCTGCGCCTCGCCGACGATGTTATCGAGGACGTGGCCTTCGAGGGATCGGGCTGCGCCATCTCGGTGGCCTCGGCGTCCATGATGACCGAAAGCCTCAAGGGAAAGACGCAGTCCGAGGCCCTGGCCTTGTTCGAGCGCATGCACGACCTGCTCACAGGGCGCGAATCGGCAGCTGCGAATGTGTCCGAACTGGGTAAACTCGCCGCCCTGCAAGGGGTACGGGAGTATCCCACCCGGGTCAAGTGCGCCAGCCTGTGCTGGCATACCATGAAGACCGCACTGACAGGCGGTCAGACCGTCACCACCGAGTAACGGGGAGTTCGCTCGATGTACGGCCGAAACAGCGAACCGGTTCAGCTTTACAGGGATTGCCCGGCGGTTTTGATCCCGTCCGGCGACGAGGTCATCCTGCGCCGGGGGACCAACGGATTTATCACCCAGGCGCTGGGTGGCAGCTTCACGATCTATGTGGACGGCAGCCTGTTCCGAATCGACGGCACGAACGCGGACGCCATCGGCAAGGAAGTCATTCCGGCCCCCGAGCTGCCCCCCGGGGCTTCTCGAGACGACGTGGAGAGACTGGTGCAAAAGCAGCTCAGGACCTGCTACGACCCGGAGATTCCGATCAATATCGTGGACCTGGGGCTCGTGTATCGCTGCGATCTGGTCAAGCTCGACGATGCCCAGTGGCGGGTGGAGGTGGATATGACCCTTACCGCACCCGGGTGCGGCATGGGCGAGATACTCGTCCATGACGTCAAGGGCAAGCTCGAGATCATCCCGACGGTCAAGCGCGCGGCCGTCGAACTGGTATTCGACCCGCCGTGGCGGCAGGACATGATGTCGGAAGCGGCGCGCCTCCAGACCGGCATGTACTACTGAGAAGGACAGAGGGATGAGCGACCGACACTGGCTCGATGTGGCGCCCGCGGAGGCGATCCCTCCCGGCGGCCATGAGGTCGTCGAGACCGACGACGAGGTGATCGCCGTATTCAACGTCGACGGAGAGTTCTTTGCCATCGAGGACGTCTGCACCCATGACGGCGAGGAACTGACCGGCGGCCCGGTCGAGGGCGACCAGATTATCTGCCCCCGCCACGGTGCCCGCTTCTGCATCCGAACCGGCCGGGCCCTGACGCCACCGGCCTACGAGGACGTGCGGACCTTCCCGGTGCGCATACATGGCGGGCGCCTCCAGGTAGAAGTCCCATGACGACCGCGATCGCAATCCGGGTCGCCTGCCTGGCGCTGCTGTCCGTCCTCGCAGGTCCGGTCTACGCCGGATCCGCCGACGCCCCGGATCCAGCCGTTCGGGAGCAGATCGAATACCTTCTCGACCGGGTAGAACACTCCGGCTTCATTTTTGTCCGCAATGGTAGCGAGCATAATGGTGTCGAAGCGGCCAGGCACATGCGCCGCAAGTACGAATATTTCGCCGGCAAGGGCGACATCATTACCGTGGAGGACTTCATCGAACTCGCGGGCACCAAGAGCTTGATGACCGGCCGGGCGTACACCGTCCGCTTGCCCGACGACTCCGTGTTGCCGACAGCTCAGTGGCTGCGAGGCCAGATCGAGGCCCGGAGTCGCAGCATGGCGGAGGTCGCCCGGTGACACTCTTCCGTCGGCTGGTCCTGGCCGCAATAGTCCTGACAGCCACCAGCGGTTGCGTCAGCTACCAGCTGGACCCGCAGCCGTCGGTCTTCGCCCGGGACTCCGATTACCGGATCGTGGACGTGGCCGCGGGTGGGCCGCAGATCAAGCTGCTCACGCTCAATCTCGCCCACGGCCGGGGTACGGGTGTGCATCAGGTTCTGCAGGATGCCGGAGACGCGCACCGCAACCTGGACTCGGTCGAGGAGCTGATCGGAAGGGAGTCGCCCGATGTCGTGGCCCTTCAGGAGGCCGACGCGCCATCGGCCTGGAGCGGTCGATTCGATCATGTCGACCACCTGGCCCGCGCAATGGGGTACGGCTGGGGCGTCCACACCACCCACGCCCGGGGTAGCGGTCTGGCCTACGGTACCGCCGTCCTGTCGCGGCTGCCTCTGGAAGACCATGGCGCGGTCACGTTCGCTCCGGCAACGGCGACACTGCCAAAGGGATTCAGTGTCGCCACGGTGCGCTGGCCGGAGGCCGGCGTCGACCTGGACGTGGTCTCCGTGCACATGGAGCCCCTGCGCGGCTCGGTCCGCAAGAAGCAGGCGGCACAGATCGTCGCGGCCCTGGCGGATCGCCAGCGGCCCCTGGTGCTCATGGGGGATTTCAACACCGACTGGGACGCCGCAGACGGGGTGCTGCGGCTGTTGTCGGACCAACTCGGTCTCACCGCCTACGAGCCCGCCGACAACGATATCGTGACCTATCCCCGTCTGGGGCGACGCCTCGACTGGATCCTGATCTCCGAGCCTCTGCGCTTCGTCGGGTTCCGGGCCCTCGAGGACGGCGTCTCCGACCACCGGGCGGTGGTGGCGGAAATCGGCTTGCGCATCGTCGACCGGGTTGAGCGGATCGCCCGAGCCGCCCGCGCCTCCGCTGGTGGGGGCTGATGCAGGGAACCCGGGCATGAAGACACTCACCCTGCTGCGCCATGCCAAATCGAGCTGGGACGATCCCGCCTTGGATGATTTTGAGCGACCGTTGAATCCGCGCGGCCGCCGGGATGCGCCGGAAATGGGGCGGAGGCTCCGCGCCCGCGGCGACGTCCCTGACCTGATCATCTCCAGCCCGGCGCGCCGGGCCCTGTCGACAGCGCGGATGGTAGCCAGGGAAATCGGCATCCCTGAAGGGCAGATCATCGAGGAGCCTGACCTGTATCACGCCGGTGCCGAACGCATCCTGGCCATCGTCAGCTCGCTGGAGAGCCTGGCCAGCCATCTCATGGTGGTGGGCCACAATCCGGGCTTCAACGACGCCGCCAACCGCCTGTCAGAAGTCAGGATCGACAATCTGCCGACGGCCGCGGCCTTCCAGGTGGAATTCGACGTGGACGACTGGAGCGAGGTGGCACCGGGACAGGGTCGCTTCCTGCGCTTCGACTATCCCAAGCGCCCCTTCGCCGGCTGACCGCCCGGTTTATTCGCCGGTACGGTGACGCTGCGTGCGCCGCCGCCTCATCAGCATTCGGTCACGTTGACCGCGAGGCCACCCTGGGAGGTCTCTTTGTAACGGTGGGACATGTCCAGGCCAGTCTGCCGCATGGTCGCGATCACCTGGTCCAGATGCACCACGTGCTTGCCGTCGCCCCGCATAGCCATGCGGGCCGCGTTGACCGCCTTGACCGCTCCCATGGCGTTACGCTCGATACACGGGACCTGGACCAGGCCGGCGACCGGGTCGCAGGTTAACCCCAGGTTGTGCTCCATACCAATCTCCGCGGCATTCTCGACCCGGTCATCGTCGCCACCGATCGCGGCCACGAGACCCCCGGCCGCCATAGAGCACGCCACGCCCACCTCCCCCTGGCAGCCCATCTCCGCCCCCGAGATCGAAGCATTCTTCTTGTAGAGCATGCCGATGGCCCCGGCCGTCAGCAGGAACCGCAGAACGCCCTCCTCGTCCGCTCCCGAGACGAAACGGCGATAGTAATGAAGCACGGCAGGCACGATCCCGGCGGCGCCATTGGTCGGCGCGGTCACGACCCGCCCGCCGGCCGCGTTCTCCTCGTTGACCGCGAGAGCATAGGCGTTGACCCAATCCATGAAGTCGCCCGCGGCCCCGTCCCCGCACAGCTCCCGGTACAGCGCCGGTGCCCGTCGCGCAACCTTCAAACGCCCGGGCAAGACACCCTCCCGGACGAACCCCCGTTTGACGCAGTCGCGCATCACTTGCCACAGTCGTAACAGGCGCTCCCGGACTTCCTCCGGAGATCGCCAGACGGTCTCATTCGCCATGACGATCTGGTGGATGCGCAGGCCGTGCGTCTTGCACAGGACCAGCAACTCGGCGGCGGAATCGAAGAGATAGGGCGGTCGGGCGAGATCCGCCGTATCCGCGACCTCTTCTTCACCACGGACCACGAAGCCGCCGCCCAGGGAATAGAACTCCTCCCTGTGGAGGATCACACCGTCCGCATCCATGGCGGTGAAACGCATGCCGTTAGGGTGCCTCGGGAGGATCTGATCCTCATGGAAGAGCAGGTCCAGTCCCTCGTCGAAGGAAATCACCGGTCCGTCCTTGAGGTGCAGCTGCGCCTCGGTGCGGATGCGCGCCAGGCGCTCATCCACGCCGTCGGGATCCAGCGTCTCAGGGTCCTCGCCTTCCAGGCCGAGCAGCACCGCCGTATCGGTGCAGTGCCCGCGGCCGGTCAGAGCCAGGGAACCGTAGAGCTGGACTCCGACCCTGGAGACCTCGCCAAGCCGTCCCAGCGCTGCCAGATCGGCCACGAACAGGGCCGCCGCCCGCATCGGCCCCATCGTATGGGAGCTGGACGGCCCGACGCCGATTTTGAAGATATCGAATACCGAGAGCGACACTGGTGCGCGTCAGTCCGCGTCCAGGGACAGCAAGCTGGCGTTGCCGCCTACGGCGGCCGTGTTGACGGTCACCGTGCGTTCAGTAGCGTATCGGTGCAGGTATCCGGGTCCGCCTGCCTTCGGACCGGTCCCCGACAGGCCACGGCCACCGAAGGGCTGCACCCCGACGACTGCGCCGATCTGGTTGCGGTTGACGTAGACATTACCCACCCGGACGCGACGCGCGATCTCCTGGGCCTGAGAGTCGATCCTGGAGTGAATCCCCAGGGTCAGCCCGTAACCGGTACCGTTGATCTGCTCGATCACATTGTCCAGGTCCCGGGCACGGTAACGGATAACGTGCATGACCGGACCGAATACCTCCCTCGGCAGTTGCTCGAGGCTGTCGATCTCCACCGCCAGCGGCCCGAAGAAGGTGCCGTGCTCGCACCAGGCCGGGAGCGCGCAGCGATGGATCAGCCGACCCTCGGCCGTGATCCGCGTGTCATGCTCGCGCAGGATCGCGAGCGCCTCGGCGTCGATCACCGGACCGACATCCGTGCGCAACAACGCAGGATCTCCTATCACCAGCTGCTGCATATATCCCTTGAGCAGCCGGATCGTGTCCTCGGCAATGTCCTCCTGCAAGAACAGGGTCCGCAGGGCCGAGCACCGCTGCCCAGCGCTGTTGAAAGCCGAATGCACCGCGTCCAGCACGACCTGCTCCGGCAGCGCGGAGCTGTCCACCAGCATGGCGTTCTGGCCGCCCGTCTCGGCGATCAGGGCGGCAATCGGGCCGTCCCGGCCCGCCAGCCGGCGATTGATGATCTGGGCCGTCTCTGTGGAACCCGTGAAAGCCACTCCGGCAATGCGCGGATCGGGCAGGATCGGGCCGGCCACTTCCGACCCGTCGCCGGGCAGGAAATTGAGCACGGCGCCGGGCACTCCGGCTTCGTGCATGAGCAGTACGGCGCGGAAGGCCACCAGCGAGGTCTGTTCGGCGGGCTTGGCGATGACCGAGTTTCCGGCTGCCAAGGCCGCGGCTACCTGGCCTGTGAATATCGCCAGCGGGAAGTTCCAGGGACTGACGCAGAAGAACACGCCGCGGCCGTTCAGCTCCAGGGTGTTGCGCTCGCCAGTGGGGCCAGGCATCACCTGGGGCGGGACGAATTCCTCCCGGGCCCGGGCCGCGTAATAGCGCAGGAAATCCACTGCCTCCCGGAGCTCGGCCACGCTGTCCGGGAGGGACTTGCCCGCCTCCCTGATGCACAGGGCAAGCAGCTCCGCCTCGTTGGCCTCGAACAGGTCGGCGGCACGATCCAGCATGGCCGCCCGCTCGCCGGCCGGGCGACGGTCCCAGGCCTCGAAAGCGCCGGCCGCGGCATCGACGGCCTGCCGCGCAGCGTCCTCCCCGGCGAACAGTACCTGGCCGATCACACGCCTCGTGTCGGCCGGGTCTATGGAATCCATCGCCCGCCCCGTCAACGCCCTACCGCCAACCAGGGGCGTGGCCTTGCGCGGCCCGCGCAGGACATGCTGCATCTCGTCAGCCAGAGGCTGTAGCCGGGTGGCGTCGGCGAGGTTCAGTCCTCTGGAATTCTTGCGTTCCGGAGCGAAAATGTCCCGGGGCAATGGGATACGCGGGTGGGCGAAGGAATCGAATCTGGCAACCGTGTCCACCGGATGCTCGACGATGCCATCGATGGCTGAGTCCTCGTCCACGATACGGTTGACGAACGAGGTGTTGGAACCGTTCTCCAGCAGCCGCCGCACGAGGTAGGGCAACAGGTCCTCGTGGTTGCCGACGGGCGCGTACACCCTGCACGGCAGGGCAAGCTTGTCTTCGCCGACCACCTCGTCGTAGAGCTCGTCTCCCATCCCGTGCAGACGCTGGAACTCGTAACCCTTGTTGTCACCGGCCACGTGGAGGACGCTTGCCAGGGTATGGGCATTGTGGGTGGCGAACTGGCAGTACACCCGGTCTGGCGCATCCAGCAACACCCGGGCACAGGCCAGGTAGCAGACGTCGCTGTTGGGCTTGCGTGTGTAGACCGGGTACCCTTCCAGGCCATCCACCTGAGCGCGCTTGATCTCAGCGTCCCAGTAGGCGCCCTTTACCAGCCGGATGCCGATCCGGCGGCCCACCTGTCCGGCCAGGTCCACGATCCACCGGGACACTGCCAGGCCGCGTTTCTGATAGGTCTGGATGGCCAGGCCCAGGCCCTCCCAGCCGTCCAGCCTGGGATCCCGGAAGACCGCCTCAAACAGCTCCAGCGACAACTCCAGGCGGTCGGCTTCCTCCGAATCGACAGTGAACCCGATGTTCGCCTTTTTGGCCCGGAGAGCCAGTTCGGTCACCATCGGAGTCAGCTCGTCCAGGACTCGGTTCCGCTGAGCGAAGCTGAAGCGGGGATGCAGGGCCGATAACTTGACCGAGATACTCGGCGCCGCGTCGATAGAAGGCGCGGCGGCGGCGGCCCGGCCGATGGCGTCGATGCCGTCGCAATACGACTCGAAATACCGCCGCGAGTCCTCCGCCGTCAGGGCGGCTTCGCCGAGCATGTCGAAGGTGTAACGGTACTTGCGATTATCGTCGGATTGGGAACGCTTCATCGCCTCGGCAATGGTCCGGCCCATCACGAACTGGTGACCCATGATCTTCATGGCCTGCCGCATGGCACCGCGGATCATGGGCTCCCCCGCCCGAGCCACAAGCTTACGCATGTAACGACCCGGATGCTCCAGCGTGTCACGGTCGAGACGGATGATCCGTCCGGTCAGCATCAATCCCCAGGTCGAGGCGTTGACGAAGGCCGACTCGCTGGTGCCGAGGTGTTCCTGCCAGTTACCGGCGAGCAGCTTGTCGGCGATGAGCTTGTCCGCCGTCTCCCTGTCCGGCACTCTCAGAAGCGCCTCGGCAAGACACATCAGCACCACGCCCTCCTGAGAGGACAGGTCGTATTGTTTCATGAAAGCGTCCAGACCACCCTTCCTCCCCCGGTTCTTCCGGACTGCGTCAACCAGCGCCACCGCCGTATCGCGGATCCTCTGTTTCCGGACTTCGCTGACTCGCGCCAGCTCCACCATCTCGCGCATGACTTCGTTCTCGTCGGCGAGATAGAACTGGTTGATCTGCCCACCCACGCCGGACGAGGCCCGGCCATCGGCGGCGAAAACGAAGTTGTCGGACAGCGTGGTCGGCGGAGTGGCGGCGTGCAAATCAGCACCCTCCCTTGCTGGTCTGGGGTTGGCAGCCCGGCCGTTTTACGGTGTGCGCCGAGCCTCTTCTTTTCCGCGGATTATAGGGTATGCACCCGGCTGACGCAGTCGGTCCCCGTCAGTCCGATCCACGCATCTCCCGGCAGTAGTCGGCCAGAATGCGATGATGATCGAAAACAGTGTCCGGCGGGTTCCGCGGATCGACCAGGATCACATCGGCGGCATCGTCCCCGGGCCTGGGGATACCGCCAGCGGTGGCGGCAAAGACGACGCTGACCGTATGGCCGCGGGGATCCCTCGCCGGGTCCGAGTAGACCCCCAGCAGGCGCAGGTCCTCTACCCGCAAACCCGTCTCCTCGTACGTCTCCCGTGCGGCCGCCGCCTCCACAGTCTCGCCGATGTCCACGAATCCGCCCGGCAGGGCGTTGCCGAGGGGCGGATTGCGGCGCCCAATCAGCACCACCGGACGGTCGGCCCTGTCGGCGAGTTCCACGATCACGTCCACGGCCACCAGCGGCGTCTCTGGCCTCGCCATCCTCATCCCTCCCGCTTGCGGGTGAAGTGAATGATGCGGCGGCGGGACCGCTTGTCGGGCCGACCCGCCGGCGGCCGCGGCGCTGCCCTGCGCTGCAGCGCTTTTTCCGCGGCGATGGTGCGTCGGCGCGCGGTGCTCTCCTCCGACTCCGTGTAGAGCCCCGCGGCCACCGCAGCCGGTCCGCGTCGTTCGCTAAGTGTGTCCACTGTGACCTCGAAACGGTACTCGCCACGGGTGATGTCTATCCGGTCCCCGATACGCACCGCCCGGGACGGCTTTGCCCGCTGTCCGTCGACGTGGACCTTGCCACCGGCGATGGCTTCCTGGGCCAGCCCCCGGGTCTTGAAGAAGCGCGCCGCCCAAAGCCACTTGTCCAATCGCACGTCTCGATTCATCGGCAACCCGCGCCCGCCTCCCCAAGCGCCGCAACAGGGCGGCACACGGCACACAGTGTAGACCAAGGCGGCTGCTATAATTTCACGCTGTTCCCTAGGAGGCATCGACATGGATCGCGCTTTTCTCCGCCGGCTCGCCGACGAGACTGAAGCCCTCCGGCCCGCGGGGCTATTCAAGGCGGAGCGGATCATCTCCTCCCCCCAGGAGGCCGCCATCGAAATCGAGGGTGGCAGGCAGGTGATCAACCTTTGTGCCAACAACTATCTGGGACTGGCGAATCATCCGGACCTGGTCGAAGCGGCCCATCGGGGCCTGGACGAATTCGGTTACGGCATGGCTTCGGTCCGCTTCATCTGCGGCACGCAGACGGTGCACAAGGATCTGGAGAAGCGTGTCAGCGACTTCCTGGGCACTGAGGACACGATCCTCTATTCCTCGTGCTTCGACGCCAACGGCGGGTTGTTCGAAACCCTGCTCGGGCCGGACGACGCCATCATCAGCGACGAGCTCAACCACGCCTCGATCATCGACGGCATCCGGCTGTGCAAGGCCCGCCGGTACCGGTATGCACACAACGACATGGCCGAACTGGAGGCCCGCCTGGAAGAATGCGGGGATGCCGCTGCCAGACTGATTGCCACCGACGGCGTATTCTCCATGGACGGCACGATTGCCGACCTGGAGGCGATCTGCGGACTGGCCGATCGTTACGACGCCATGGTGATGATCGACGACTGCCACGCGACCGGCTTTCTCGGTGCCACGGGACGCGGCACCCACGAGTACCGCGACGTAATGGGCCGCGTGGACATCATCACGAGCACCCTGGGCAAGGCCCTCGGTGGCGCCTCGGGGGGGTTCACCTCCGGCCGCCGGGAAGTGATCGACTGGCTGAGGCAACGGTCAAGGCCGTACCTGTTTTCGAATTCGCTGGCGCCGGTGATCGCGGCAACCTCGATAAGGGTGCTCGATCTGCTGGAGGACGGCGCCGGACTGCGTGACAGCCTGTGGCGCAATACCCGGTATTTCCGCGACCGCATGACGGCCCTGGGATTCGACCTGCTGCCCGGCGAGCATGCCATCATCCCGGTGATGCTCGGCGAAGCGAAGCTTGCAAGCGATATGGCCGACCAGCTGTTGGGCGAAGGCGTCTACGTGGTGGGGTTCTCGTTCCCGGTGGTCCCGAAGGGCCAGGCCCGGATCCGCACCCAGATGTCTGCAGGGCTGACTCGGGAGCACCTCGATCAGGCGCTGGCAGCCTTTGAGAAAGTCGGTAAGATACTTGGTGTAATTAACTGAAATAAAAGAATTAACATATGAAAGCGCTGGTCAAGCAGAAAGCGGAGCCCGGTATCTGGCTGGAAGACATCCCCGAGCCTGCGCCAGGTCACAACGACGTCCTGATCCGGATCAACCGGACCGCGATCTGCGGCACGGACATCCATATCTTCAACTGGGACGAGTGGGCGGCGAAGACCATCCCGGTGCCGATGGCAGTGGGCCACGAGTTCTCCGGCATCATCGAGGAAGTCGGGGGTGAAGTCCGGGGGCTGAAGCCTGGCGACCGGGTCTCCGGCGAGGGGCACATCACCTGCGGACACTGCCGCAACTGCCGGGCCGGACGCCGGCATCTGTGCCGCAACACCGTGGGGGTGGGCGTCAACCGGCAGGGCTGTTTCGCCGAGTACCTGGTCATCCCGGCTAGCAACGTGTTCGTCCTGCCGGACGTGATCACAGACGATATCGCCTCGATCCTCGATCCGCTCGGCAATGCGACCCACACCGCGCTGTCGTTCGACCTGGTGGGCGAGGATGTGCTGATCACCGGGGCTGGCCCCATCGGCATCATGGCGGCGGCCATCTGCCGGCATGCCGGCGCCCGCCATATCGTTATCACCGACGTCAACGACTACCGTCTGGAGCTGGCGGGCCGGATGGGCGCGAGCCGCGCCGTCAACGTCACCCGGGAGTCCCTCGACGAGATCATGAGCGAGCTGCACATGACCGAGGGATTCGACGTGGGTCTTGAGATGTCCGGTAATCCGCAGGCGTTCCGGGACATGCTGCGCACCATGCATCATGGCGGCAAGGTCGCCCTGCTCGGCATCCCGCCCGGTGACACGTCGATCGACTGGAACCAGGTCATATTCAAGGGCCTGGTCATCAAGGGCATCTACGGCCGCGAAATGTTCGAGACCTGGTACAAGATGGCCAGCATGCTACAGAGCGGCCTGGACGTTACGCCCATCATTACTCACCACTTCCCCCTGGCGGAATTTCAGCAGGGATTCGACGTGATGAATTCCGGACGGTCGGGCAAGGTCATCCTGGACTGGAGTGTCTGAGCCGACCGGGACCTGTTGACTCTATCGGCCGCACTCTAGCGGATCCCGCACAGGCAGTCGTAATACAGGCCGCGCGGATCCCGCAGCTCCAGGGCGCGCCGCGCCTCAGGGGCAAGGCGGCGCAGCCACATTTCCACCAGCCCGTCGCCCCGGGGGGCCAGTTCCATGGCCTGGAACGCCGCGGCCACGCGGCCGAAGGCCCGCACGGCAACGGCATCCCCGAAACTCAGCGCCTTGTGCAGATAGCGCACTTTGTAGCCGGGCGCGAGCTCCGCCCTTGCAGCGGCTGCCGCGACGGCGTCCTCCATGTCACCCAAGGCATCCACCAAACCCAGGTTCAAGGCGTCCCGACCGGTCCAGACACGCCCGCCGGCGACATTTTCCAGCGTATCGATCGGCAGCGACCTGGCCGACGACACCTGGTCGAGGAAGCGACGATAGCCGGATTCCACTGACAGCTGGAGGATCTCCTGCGCCTCCGGGCTGAGCCCGGAGGCAGGATTGAAATCCCCGCTGTAACGGGTGGTCCCGATCCCATCCAGTCGCATGCCCAGCCGTCCGAGTGCCCTGTCGACGGCGGGCACCGCCGCGATCACGCCGATAGATCCGGTGATCGTGTCCGGATTGGCCCAGATTTCGTCACCGGCCAGGGATATCAGGTAGCCCCCCGAAGCGGCCGTGTCACCCATGGACACCACCAGCGGCTTGCCTGTCTTCCGCAACTGCTCGAGCTCGCCGAGTATCACGTCTGAGGCGAACTGGCTGCCACCTCCGGAATCGACCCGCAGCACCACCGCCTTGACGGCATCGTCATCCCGCGCCTCCTGGATCAGGGTGGCGATGCTGTCGCTGCCTACCGTGCCGGGGGGCTGGTCCCCGTCCAGTATCATGCCGCTGGCAACGATCACGGCGACCTCGTCGCGGCCGTCCACACCTGCCCTGTCAGTCAGGCGGAGGGTGGTGAGGTAGTCGCGGAAATCGATCTGACGGAAGCTGCCTGAATCGGCATCCTCGCCGACGAGTTCGATCAGCCGCTGCTCGACCTCATCGTAGGCCAGCAGCTCATCGACGAAACCCTCTTGCCGGGCCAGTTCCGCCATGTCCCCATCCGCTCCGCGTAACCTGTCGAGGTAACTGTCGGAGAACTCCTGCACCGCCTCCGGACTCAGGGAGCGGGCGTCCGCGATCCGCTTCCGGTACGCCTGCCAGAGTTGATCGATGAGGATCCGGGCCTCCTGTTTCTCCGCCTCTGACATGGCGGTGCGCGTCAGGTTGTCGTACAGCGTCTTGTGGTCACCGGTGCGGAACACGTACCAGTCCACCGACAACTTGTCGAGGGCCTCCCCCATGAACAGGCGGTAGTAGCCGAATCCCCGCAGGAACAACGAACCGAGGGGATGCAGGTAGACCTCGTCTGCCGCCGAGGCCAGCAGGTACTGGCCCTGGGAATATCCGCCACCGGTCGCCACCACGCGTTTCCCGGTCTGTCGAAAGCGGGCGATCGCATCGCCGACACGGTTCAGCTTGGTCAGGCCGGCGCCGCCCATCCCGTCCAGTCGCAAGACCAGCGCCTGGATGCGGTCGTCTCCGGCGGCCCGATCGACGGCCTCGACCAGATCGCGGACCAGGGTCTCGCGTTCCTGGCCGCCCAAGTCCTCCAGTGCCCGGTCCAGCGGCGTGCCGGTCAGCTCGTCCACCAGTTCTCCCGTCGGCGAGATCACCAGCGCCGACGGGTCCGGGACGATGATGGGCGCTGAGGACAGCAGAGCGAGAATCAGGACAAGGACAAACAGCATCAGGATCAGATGCATCGTCTTGCGCAGCCCGTCCAGGAAGCCCCAGATCACGCCCACAACCTTCCGCAGCAATGCCAACATGATCAGCCCTCAGCGACCGCCGTCGATGTAAAAGATTCTGTAGATATGGCCCGCCTTGTCGTCTGACACCAGCATCGAGCCATCCGCCAGGACCAGAAGGTCCACCGGACGGCCCCAGGCTTCGCCGTCTTCCTGCAGCCAACCTTCGGCGAACACCCTGTAATTGTCGGCCTGGTCCCCCGCGACGTCCACCAGGGTGATCCGGTAACCGATGGGCACGCTCCTGTTCCACGAGCCGTGCTCGGCGATAAAGATACGGCCGTGGTACTCCGCGGGGAACGCCGCGCCGGTATAGAACTTCAGACCCAGCGGCGCTACGTGGGGACCGAGTCGCAGCGCCGGAGGCGTGAACTCGTCGCAACCGCGCCCTGCGAATTCCGGATCTGTGACGTATCCGCCATGGCACCAGGGGAAGCCGAAATGCATCCCGGGCGCAGAGGCGCGGTTGAGTTCATCGGGCGGCAGATCGTCCCCGAGCCGGTCCCGGCCATTGTCGCTGAACCACATCACGCCGGTCCCGGGCTGCCAGGTGAACCCTACCGTGTTCCGCACACCCTCGGCGAAAACCTCGCCGTGGGTGCCGTCAGGGTCCATGCGTGTGATCACCGCGTAACCCGCCCGCGAGCAGACATTGCACGGCGCGCCGATGGGGACGTACAGCTTGCCGTCCGGTCCGAAGGCAATGTACCGCCAGCCATGGTGCTTGTCCGAGGGCAGCCGGTCAGTCACGACGTCGAATTCCGGCCGGTCGAGACGGGTCTCTATGTCGTCGAAACGCAGTATGCGGTTGACCTCGGCCACGTACAGGTCGCCATCCCGGAAGGCCACCCCGTTGGGCAGGTAGAGGCCGCTGGCCAGGGTGACCGGCCGTCCCGCCCGGGGCCGCCCGTTCTCGTCGGTCTCCAGCGGGATGGCATAGACTTTGCCCGCGGTGCGGCTGCCGACGAACAAGGTCGTTTCGCCCAGGGTCATGGAGCGAGCGTTCGGCACATCCGCGACGAACAATTCGATGTGGAACCCGTCAGGCACGCGGATGTCCGCGAGCTGCTGGAACGGATCACCGTCCGCGGAAACGGTCGCGCTGCTGAGGGCGCAGGTCAGGGCAAACAGCGTCGGGATCGTCCTCATGGGCTGGCGTCCAGGCGAGCCCCCGCCCTAGCGGCCGAGTCCGAGCGACAAGGCGGGGAAAAACGTGATGATCATCACGGCCAGCAACAGGATTAACAGGAACGGCATCGTCGCCGCGTAAATCCCCGTGATGCTCTTGTTGAAGCGGTAGCTGGCGATAAACAGGTTCAGGCCCACCGGTGGCGTGAGATAGCCGAGCTGCATGGCGGCCAGGAAGACGATCCCAAGATGGACCGGGTCGATGCCGTAACCCGCTGCCACCGGAAGCAATAACGGCACCACGAGTACGATGGCCGAGAAGATGTCGAGGATCGCGCCCAGGACCAGCAGGAAGGCCAGGAGCAGCCACAGGAAGCTCGTCGGGCCGGTCACCAGGCCACTGAGGGCTTCGAAGAGCATCTCCGGGACCCCGGCGTCGATCATGACATTGGTCGAGGCCAGGGAGACGCCGAGGATCAGCAGGATGCCGCCCACCAGCACCATCGATTCCCGCATGATCCGGGGCAGCCGCTTCCACGGCACCTCGCGCATCACGAACATCTCCACGCCGAGGACATAGAGGGCGGTGACCGCGGCGGCTTCAGATACGGCGAAGTAGCCGCTGTAGATGCCGCCGAGGACGATGAGCGGCAGGGGGATCTCCCAGCGCGAGGCCCACAGGGCGGACGCGGCCTCACGCCGCGAGAAATCCGCCAGGGGCACCGCGCTGCGGCGATTGACCCAGAAGCTCCAGCCAGCCAACAGAACGATCATAAGCACGCCGGGGATGATCCCGGCCACGAACAGGTCGTCGATGGATACCTTGGCCACGACGCCGTAGAGGATTAGCGGTAGGGACGGCGCGAACAGCAGACCGAGACTGCCGGACGTCGTGATCAGCCCGAGGTTGAATCTCTCTGGGTAGCCGGCCTGCTTGAGCGCCGGGTACAGAAGCGCGCCGAGAGCGATGATGGTCACGCCGGAAGCCCCGGTGAACGCGGTGAACACCGCGCAGGCGGCCAGGGAGATCATCGCCAGCCCCCCGGGGAGCCAGCCGAGCAGCGCCTGGCTGACGCGGACCAACCGCGCCGGCGCCCCGCCCTCGCTCAACAGGTAACCGGCGAACGTGAACAGCGGTATGGCGGTGAGTATCGGCATCTCCGCCACGCCGAACACCTCGATGGCGATGGCCTGGAGGTCGATGCCGGCCTGGTGGTATCCCCACAGGGCGCCGCCAGCGATCACCACGAACAGGGGCACGCCCGCCAGGGCAAGCAGACCCAGGACGAACACTGGGGTCACGAACCGATCTCCGGCTCTCGGGCGCGTCCGACGACCGACAGCAGGCCGTCTAGCAGATGCCTGAAGGCAATCATCAGAAACGCGACAGGCAGGATCGCCTGGACGATCCACGCCGGAACGTTACCGACCAGTACGTCCCCAAAGCTGTAGGTTTCGCGTACGAAGTTCAGTGCATACCAGCCGATGATCCCGGACACCACGGCGGTCAGAAGGTCGGCAAAGGCCTCCAGGGCCCGCTTCGGGACCCCGGCCAGGTAACGGGAGGCAAGGTCGATTCGGAGCTGGCGGCGGTCCCGGGAGGCCGCCATGGCGCCAAGCAATGCCAGCCACAGGAGCAGCAGGCGCTGAGACTCGTCGGCCCAGCTCAGGCTGACGCCCAGGACGTTGCGCATGAATATCTGCCAGCCGCCGATGAGCATCATGGCTGCCAGCAACAGGGCCAGCATGGCGTCTTCGACCCGCTTCATCAGGTTCGAAGCGGTCGCCATCCAGCCCTGGAAGCGCAATCGCATCAGTCGACGCGTATCTCTGACGCTGTCTTCTCACCCTCCCCGGAGCGGTATTCGTCGAGGGTGGCAAGCATGTCCTGGTAGAGAGACAGGGGAATCATACCGGCCTCGGCATTGCTCAGATTATTTGCCAGGACCCGCCCGCGCCACTGCTGGACTGCCCCGGACTCCGGCTCGACGACACGGATGTCGTTAGCCGTCAATGCCTTCATCGCGCCGTCGTTCTCTGCCTTGCTGTCGGCGTCGAAGGCCGCGTAGATCCGGTCCATGACCTCGCGCACAACCACCTGGTCCGCGGGCTGGGCCTTATCGAGCACCGCCTTGTCGATGACCAGCACGGCATAGGTATAGACCACGGGAAAATCCGTCAGATAGCTCAACTTGGTGTACCACTGCAAGGCCACCGCGGCCACGGGCGGGGTTCCGATGACCTCTATGAGACCCGTCTGAAGACCGGTCAGTACGTCGGTGATGGGCAACACCACGGGAGACAGGTCCATAGCTTTCATGGCGGACAGGGTCCAGCCGTCGCCCTCGGGCACCCACACCTTCCGCCCCTGCAAGTCATCCTTGGTCGTGATCGGCAGGTTCGACATGATCCTGGCGAACCCCCCTCCGGCAATGCCGAACCCCACCAGACCGGCGTCCTCCAGGTAACCCATCAGACGTTGGTCGAATCGCTCCCTGACGTATGCGACCTCTTCGAGGGAATCGAACACCAGCGGCATGCCGTAGAGATTGAGCTCCGGGCACAGTTCCGTCAGCCCGCTGGGCGTGAAGCTGCCGCCGTGTAGCTGGCCGATACGCATCTTGCGGAGAACCTTCTTGTCATTGCCCATCACACCGCCGCCGTAGAACTTCAGCGTCACCCGTCCGTCGGTACGTTGTTCGATCTCCTTGGCGCCGACGCGCATCTGCTTCATCCACACCGAGTTCTCCGGAGCCAGCGTGGCGATCTTGATCTGCAGGGGCGCGGCCGTCGCAAGATTGGCGGCAACCAGGGCCAGGGCGGCGAATATCAGTCGTCCGGGCATCATCACTCCATCGGTTCAATCAGAAATAGTCGTCGGCGCTCGCGAGGAGTTCTGCGGCATCGCGCTGCGCCAGGGTGTTCATCAGAGTCAGACCGGGTTCACGGGGATCGGCTTCGATAACCTCGGTCAGAAGGCGGTCGTGCAACTCCCGCTCGTACAGCAAACGGGCGTAGCTGCGCGCGTATTCTACCTTCACCGACAGGTCCCGGCCGTTCGAGATCGCTATCGCCCGCTCGAAATTCTCCTTGGCCGCCTCGGGCTGCCCCCCCAGTGCAGGCGGACGAAGAGTCTGGAGGACGCCCAGGAACGCGTGGGCGCTCCCTCGCTCAAAGCTTTCGTCCAGCACCAGGATTCGATTCAGCACGGCCTCGACCTTGGGCAGATCAGCGACGGCCGTCCAGTCCGCGGCATGGGTGCGGATATAGACCAGCCATGCCACGGCGAAGGTATACAGGGGCGCCACATCGCTTCTCCCGAAGTCGCCCAGACGACCGGTGATTTCCTCGAAGGACAGACCGGCCAGACCGCAGCCGACCTTCCTGGCGGCACACAGCCCCCGCTCGGCATAACCGAACGCCCGGTCAGCCAGCCGCGCGGCGCGCTCCTCGTCGATGACGAACACCGCCGCGTAGGCGGCGTACAGCGATGCCGCGGCCTGGAGGATGTCACTGTTGTCCGGAGATCCTTCCACCAGGCTGTCCATGAGCAGCAGGTAGGCGGGGGCGCCGTCCCTGACGGTCTCGGGATCGTCCTGATTCAGGATGGCGGAGGTCAGGTTGTCCGCCGCATTGTCCACGGCGCGGTTGATCAACATGGAGCACCCGGCGGACAGGAACAGGACCGCGGCGACCGCCGCGGTCCGTATCGTATCCCTGGTTGACGCTGCGCGGGGCACCGGGCCGATCGTGCGTCAGACCTTTTCCTTGATCCTCGCGGCCTTGCCGGTGAGTTCCCGCAAGTAGTACAGCTTGGCCCGGCGCACATCGCCCTTGCGCTTGACGCTGATGTCGCTGATGGCAGGGCTGTAGGTCTGGAACACGCGCTCCACTCCCTCGCCATGGGACATCTTCCGCACGGTGAACGAAGAGTTCAGGCCGCGGTTCTTTCGGGCGATGACGACGCCTTCGAAGGCCTGCAGCCTTTCCCGGTTGCCCTCGGTAACCTTGACCTGCACTACGACCGTATCGCCGGGTCCGAAGTCAGGGATCTCGCGGGTCATCTGTTCCCGTTCCAGTTCTTCGATGATATTGCTCATGACACTCACCTGATGACAGGTCTCCAGTTCTCAGCCGGTCTCGCCCTCGCCATTTTCGGCGATAAACTCCTCCAGCAATCGTTTCCGTTCTTCGTCCAGCGACATCCTCTCCAAGATGTCGGGACGCCGCTGCCAGGTCCGACCCAGCGCCTGCTTCAGACGCCAGCGCCGGATCGCGCCGTGATCCCCGGACATCAGCACCGACGGCACGGCATGTCCCTCGTACACCTCCGGGCGGGTGTAATGGGGGCAATCCAGCAGCCCCTCCGCAAAGGAGTCCTGCGCCGCGGATTCCGCATCGCCAAGTACCCCCGGCACCAGCCTCGCGATCGCGTCTGCCAGCGCCAGTGCCGGCAGTTCACCTCCGCTCACTACGTAGTCTCCCACGGACACTTCGTACTGAGCCTCGATTTCGATAAGTCTCTCGTCCGGCCCCTCGTAGCGGGCGGCCACGATCACCAGCCCCCTACAACCCGCCAACTCGTTCACCAGCGCCTGGTCCAGCACGCGTCCCTGAGCGCTCATTATCACGCAGGGGCTGCCAGCCGGAAGTTGGCCGCGGGCCTCGACGATCGCCCCCCGCAGGGGCTCGATCTTCATCACCATACCCGGACCGCCGCCGTACGGGCGATCATCTACGGTCCGGTGGGCGTCCGCGGTGAAGTCCCGCGGATCGACCGCTCCGAACTCCAGCAGGCCCCGGCGAGCCGCCCGGCCGATGACGCCGAATTCCGCCAGTGCCGCGACCTGCTCCGGGAACAGTGTCACGAACCGGATCTGCATGGCCGGTTGCCCGGTCATCAGAAGTCCTTATCCCAGTCCGCCACGATCCGTCCGGCTTCCTGGTCTATTTCCTTCACCACCGTCCCCCGCACGAACGGTATCAACCGTTCCGTCTCGCCCCGGAGCACGAGCACGTCGTTGGCTCCGGTCGCCAGAAGGCGATCGACTGTCCCAAGGGGCTCTCCGTGGATATTGACCACTTCGAGGCCGATGAGATCCGTCCAGTACACTTCATCCGGCGCCGTCCCGGGCAGCTGGTCACGGCGGATGGCGATCTCCAAGCCGAGCAGTCCGACGGCCTGGTCCCGGTCCGTGACACCCTCGAATCGACCGACCAGAGTCTTGCCCTGAGTCCGGCCCTCCGCCAGCGCGACGGGGCGCCACTTTTCGCCGCTACCGAGTTGCAGTTCCCTGAAATCGAGCAGATTGGCCATCGGCTCGGTGTAGGAGAACAGCTTCACCCACCCCCGGACCCCGTACACTCCGGACACGCGGCCGATCACGATCCGCCGGTACGCCCGTGTGGGCGCGGCGCGGTCCACCCGGAGACCGCCTCAGGCGGCCTGCTTGCGGACCGACTTGATCAATCCCGCGACCCGCTCGGAAGGACGTGCCCCCTGCTCCATCCAGTAATCGGCCCGGTCAAGGTCGAGCTTGAGCTTCTCCTCCTTTCCAGTGGCGATCGGGTTGAAGAAACCGATGCGCTCGATGTAGCGGCCGTCGCGGCGGTTACGGCTGTCCGTCACCACGATGTGATAGAAGGGCCGCTTCTTCGCGCCGCCCCGGGAAAGACGTATCGTCACCATCTTGGATAATCCTCGAAAGCCCAGTGGCGCCACACAACGCGCCATCGTAGGGGTCAAACGAGTAATTTTACTGCATTTTCTGCGAATTGGAAGCGGCTTCAGGGCCGAAATCCAGGCGGCAGCCGCCCCTGCATCGACCGCATCATCCGGCCCATGCCTCCCTTGCCGAGCTTCTTCATCATCTTCTGCATCTGGTTGTGCTGCTTCAGGAGCCGGTTGACGTCCTGGACCTGGACGCCGGCGCCCGCGGCGATCCGCCGCTTGCGGGAGCCGTCGATGATACGTGGGAACCTGCGCTCCCGCACCGTCATCGAGTCGATTACGGCCACCTGGCGGCGCAGCTGTTTCTCCCCAGCGGTAGTATCGACGCCCTTAGGCACGTTGACCGGAAGTTTGTCCATCAGGGCGCCGAGCCCTCCCATCTGTTGCATCTGGAGGAGTTGTTCCCTCAGGTCCGAGAGATCGAAACCCTTGCCCGTCTTGAGCTTCCTGGCCAGGCGATCCGCCTGGCGCCGGTCTACCTTTCGCTCCACCTCCTCGACCAGGCTGACCACGTCCCCCATGCCCAATATCCGGGACGCCACCCGGTCCGGGTGGAATGGCTCCAACGCTTCGATCTTCTCGCCGGCGCCGAGGAACTTGATCGGCCGACCGGTGACGTGGCGTACCGACAGCGCCACCCCGCCGCGCGCGTCGCCATCGGTCTTCGTGACGATCACGCCGGTCAGCGGGAGCGCCTCGCCGAACGCTCGGGCCGCCTTGACGGCGTCCTGGCCAGCCATGCTGTCGACCACGAACAGCGTCTCCACCGGCTGCGCCGCATGATGGATCTGCCGGATCTCGGCCATCATCTCCTCGTTTACGTGCAGGCGCCCCGCAGAATCGATGATGACCGCGTCATAGGCCTTGCGTCGGCCCGTGTCCAGGGCTCTCCGGACCACATCCACCGGCGCCTCCCCTGGATCACAGGGCTCGAAGCCGGCGCCGACCTGGGTCGCCAGTCGCTCCAGCTGAAGGACGGCCGCTGGGCGATACACGTCGACGCTGACAAGGAGCACCTTTTTCGTCTCCCGCTCGGTCAGGAAACGGGCCAGCTTGGCCGCGGTGGTGGTCTTGCCGGCGCCCTGCAGGCCTGCCAGCAGGAGGACCGCCGGCGGCTGGGCCGCCAGATTCAGGCGGGCATTCTCCTCGCCCAGGGTCCTGACGAGTTCGTCGTGGATGATCTTGATCAGGGCCTGACCGGGCGTCAGGCTCCTGGTGACCTCGGTCCCCACGGCTCGATCCCGGATTCTGTCGATGAAAGCCTTGACCACTTCCAGGGCGACGTCCGCCTCCAGCAGTGCCATGCGGACCTGGCGGAGGGTGTCCCGTATGTTGTCCTCAGTGATCCGTCCGCGGCCGGTCAGGGCGGCGGTGGCGCTGGACAACCTGTCGCTAAGACTCTCGAACATGGGGACCCTGGACCTCGGCGCGGAAGTTGAACGGGGACGCGTCCAGGCAGGGATTATAACGTCCACGGTCCCTTCTAATGGGGTCGTCCTTGTGACATCATCAGACTCGCTCCGACTCCGCCTGCCAACAGACTGATCCGTGCTTCGTATCGCCATCCTGATCTGCTACCTCGCCGCCGCCTGGATGCTGGCGGCGCTGCGCTATGGGCGCGAGGACCCGGTCGCTACGAGCAGGGCCCTGCCCGCGGTGGCGATTGGCTGCCTCGGCGTGGTGCTCCATGGCGTCCTCCTGGCCGGTTCCGTGCGGACGGCCGAGGGCGCAGAATTGAGCATCGCCAACGTATTCTCGATGATCGGCTTCGGTCTGGCCCTCGCTGGCGTGCTGGCAGCCTCCATCCCGCGGCTGCGCGGGCTCGGGGCTGTGTTGCTGCCGGTCGGCGCTCTCGGCGCGCTGGCCAGCGGCGTTGGGGATTTCGACCATATCCTCGAGGGCCTGGGCTGGGAGATGAAGGCCCATATCGCTATCTCAGTGATCGCCTATACGCTGCTGTCCGTCGGTGCCCTGATCGCAGTGCTGGTCTATGTCCAGGACCGGGCGCTGCGACGGCGCAGCGCAGGTGGCTGGCTCAGCGTGCTCCCACCCCTGGTGACCATGGAGCAGGTGCTGTTCACCACCATCCACGCCGGGGTCGTTCTGCTGACCCTTTCCGTGTTCAGCGGCCTGATATTCGTTGACAACGTGTTCGCCCAGCACCTGGTCCACAAGACGGCCCTCTCGATCATCGCCCTCCTGGTTTTCGGAATCCTGCTGGTCGGGCGCTGGCGGCTGGGATGGCGCGGGCGCAAGGCCATCCACTGGACCCTGGCCGGCTACGGTCTCCTCGTGCTGGCCTATTTCGGCAGCCGTCTGGTACTCGAGGTCATCTTGCAGCGCCAGTGGGGCTGACCGGAGCGGCCATTTGACAGGCCGCGAAAGGCTGCACCACACTAAAACCCCACTGTCCTCCCGGAGGAGTCCCGCAGCTTGGACGACGTGACGCTGGAAACCCTGTTTGGGGTTCTCGCGGTCCTGATTCTGCTGTCCGCGTTTTTCTCGGGCACCGAGACGGCGCTGATGAGTATCAATCGCTACCGGTTGCGTCACCGCGCCAAGGAGGGGCATAAGGGCGCGCAGCTTGTCGAGATCCTGCTGCGACGACCCGACCGGCTCATCGGCCTGATCCTGCTGGGAAACAATTTCGTCAATATCCTGGCTTCGTCGCTGGTCACGATCATCGCGCTCAGGACCGGCGGCGAGGCGGCGGTGGCGGTCGGCGCCGGCATCCTGACTCTGGTGATCCTGATCTTCGCCGAGGTGACGCCAAAGACCCTGGCTGCTCTCCGGCCCGAACGGCTGGCGTTTCCGGCCGCCTTCGTCTATGTACCGCTGCTTCGCATCACCTACCCCGTGGTCTGGGTCGTCAACCTGTTGGCCAACGGCCTGCTGAGGATCATCGGAGTAAAGACCGACCAGGGCACCGCACAAACGCTCAGCAAGGAAGAGCTGAGGACAGTAGTGGCGGAAGCCGGCGCCCTGATCCCGGGACGTCACCGTCAGATGCTCGTCAGCATCCTGGATCTGGGCAAGGTCACGGTGGACGACATCATGGTGCCCCGAAACGAGATCGTCGGCATCGACCTGGACGACGACTGGGACGATATCGTGGAGCAACTGGAGGACAGCCAGCACACTCGCCTGGTGGTCTATCGCGGAGAACTGGATCAGACGATCGGCGTGCTCCATCTGCGTACCATTCTCAAGGACGTGGCCGACGGCGACCTGTCTCCCGCTATCCTGGAAGAACGCGTCCGCGACGCCTACTACGTGCCCGAGGGGACCCCGTTACAGCATCAACTGGTCAACTTCCAGCGGATCAAGCGCAGGGTCGCCCTGGTGGTCGACGAATATGGGGATATCCAGGGCCTGGTCACCCTGGACGATATCCTCGAGGAGATCGTTGGCGAGTTCACCACCGACCCCTCGGACGTCTACCGCGAGGTTCAGCCCGAGGATGACGGAAGCTTTGTGGTCCAGGGCAGCGCGAACGTCCGCGAACTGAACCGGACCATGCGTTGGCGTCTGCCCGTCGAAGGCCCCAAGACTCTCAACGGGCTGATCCTGGAGCGAATGGAGACCATCCCGGACGCAGGCGTCAGGCTCACCATCGACGGATACGTCATGCAGGTCATGCAGGCTGCCGGCAATGCAATCAAGTCCGTCAGGGTGCGACCACCGGAAGCGAAGGAGTGAATCCGGCGATGCGGCTCAGAAAATCGCTTCGATTGCCTCGGATAACCGCCTGACCGGTACCAGTTCCAGTCCCTTGACGGGAGTCCGGGGCACGTTGGACGCCGGCACCACGGCCCTGGTGAAACCGTGCTTTGACGCCTCCTGCAGACGCTCCTCGCCGAACGGTACGGGACGGATTTCCCCGGCCAGGCCGATTTCGCCAAAGGCGACCGTATCCCTCGGCACGACCCGGTCCCGCAGACTCGCCAGGGCCGCCAGTACGACCGGCAGGTCGGCCGCGGTCTCCCCTACGCGCACGCCACCCACCACGTTGACGAAGACATCCTGATCGTACATCGCCACACCGGCGTGGCGATGCAGAACCGCCAACAGCAGTGCCAGCCGGCCGGCGTCCAGCCCCACGGCGACCCGCCGCGGGTTGCTGCCATAGCTCCCGTCCACCAGAGCCTGGACTTCCAGAAGCAGCGGCCGGCTGCCCTCCCGCGCCACCATCACGACGCTGCCGGGGACAGGATCCGAGTGGCCCGACAAGAAGATCGCCGACGGATTCCGGACCTCGCGCAGGCCGTCCTCGGTCATGGCGAAAACCCCGATCTCGTTGGCCGCGCCGAAGCGGTTCTTGACCGCCCTGACGATGCGCAGCCGGCTCCCGGGGTCCGACTCGAAGTACAACACTGTGTCCACCATGTGCTCGAGGACCCTGGGGCCTGCGATGGCGCCCTCCTTGGTGACGTGGCCCACAAGGAAGATTGACACGTCCCGTTGTTTGGCAAACCGGACCAGCCTGGCGGTGCACTCGCGGAGTTGGCCTACTGCCCCGGGCGCACTGTCCAAAGTTTCCGTGTAGACGGTCTGGATGGAGTCGATGATCATGGCGCCTGGCCGGGACGAGCCCGCAGTTGCGAGCATGGCCTCCAGACAGGTCTCGCAGAGGACCTGCAGCGACGCCGCGGAAACACCGAGCCGGCGAGCCCTCAGGGCTACCTGCCGCGACGACTCCTCTCCGGTGACGTACAGCACCGGGATCTGTCCGGCCAGCCGCGCGCCCGCTTGCAGCAATAGCGTCGATTTGCCGATCCCCGGATCGCCGCCCAGCAGCGTGACGGACCCCGGTACCAGGCCGCCACCCAGCACCCGGTCCAACTCACCGATGCCCACCCGCGTCCGGATGTCCGCGTCCTCGCCGATCGCCTCCAGCGCAGCGGGCGCCTCGCCGGCGTAGCCGCCGGCCCTCCGGTCAGCGCGCGGGGCCTGTACCGACTCCTGCAAGGTGTTCCATTGCCCGCAGCCCGGGCACTGGCCCTGCCACCGGGGCGCACTCGCGCCACACTCTCCGCATACGAATTCGCGACGCTGTTTCGCCATAGGGGACACGAGCTCACTCGTAATGTATCGAAAGGTCGACTGTACCTCGCGATACGCAACCTGTCTTGCCGAAATCGAATACCCCGGAGTGTTAATTGAGTCGTTGCTCTGGCGGCGGCCCGATGCTAGAAAGGCCGGACTTCGAAGGTAAAGCTTGGCAGGCTCTAGCGTATGTTTGGCCAATACGAACTGAAGCGGGAGATTGGCAAGGCGCCGCTGGGCGCGCTGTACCTCGCGTGCAAGCCCGAGAGCGAAACTGTCGTGATCAAGACCCTCGCGCTGACCACCGAGTTCGAACCGCGGGATCGAGACGAGGTTCGGAAACGCTTTTTCCGGGAGGCCGAGGCCGCGGCGCGGCTGCAGCACCCATGCATACGACGGGTATTGGAGACCGGCGAGGACAACGGGGTCGCCTGGGTCGCCATGGAGAAGGTGGACGGTCATCCGCTCAGCCGATACGCATCGGAACTCGAGCGTCTACCGGCATCGGATGTGCTGGATCTGACCGCCAGGGCGGCCGACGCCCTACATTACGCCCACGGAGAGAATGTCATCCACAGAGACATAAAGCCGGCCAACATCATCTATGACCCGGTGACCGACCGCCTCAAGATCACCGACTTCGGGTTTGCCCACATCACCGATTCAGGACGCACCCGGACGGGCCTCGTGCTCGGCACGCCCTCTTTCAAATCACCCGAACAGCTGGCCGGTATATCGGTAAAATCCACTTCTGACCTCTTTTCCCTTGGTGTTACCCTATACCAGTTGTTGGCGGGTAGACTGCCTTTCCGGTCGGAGTCGATGGTGGGTTTGATGCAAAGCATAATCGCACTGCCTCACACGCCCCTGTCGGAGGTGCGCGGTGACCTTGACCCGGTGCTCGGCGAAATCATCGACAAGGCCTTGCAGAAGCGACCGGAGGACCGGTTCACCGACGGCGCCCAGATGGCAGCCGTGCTGAGGGGGTGTGCCAGGACGATGACCGCATGAATGGGAAACCCGGCGGCAGCCAAAGCCTGAGGGGCAAGATCAACGTCGTCCATCATACGGACACCGGCCGGATCAGGGACCACAACGAGGACGCCTCGGCCGCCGACATGGATATCGGGCTGGTCGCCGTGGCGGACGGAATGGGGGGTTACAACGCCGGCGAAGTTGCATCGGAACTTGCCATAAAGACCGTCATGAATCTGGTGCGCGATGGCGTGGCCCGGGAAGCACGCGGCGAGGTCGATTCGGAATCCGGTCTGCTCAGGCAGAGCATCACTCTGCGGAATGCTGTCAGCCGCGCCAACAAGATCATCTGGCAGACGGCCCAGAGCCAGCCGCAATGCAAGGGCATGGGGACGACCTTCGCGGCCTGTCTGTTTTATGACGATAAGGTCTCCATCGCTCATGTCGGCGATGCCCGTGCCTATCGCCATCGAGACGATCGACTGGAGCAGCTCACCCTCGATCACTCGCTACTTCAGGAACTGGTAGATCGGGGTTTCTACTCGCCGGAGGAAGCTCAACGCTCGACTAATCGCAATTACGTCACCCGCGCCCTGGGCGTGGAGTCCACTGTGGAGGTCGAGGTCCAGGAAGGGACCGTTCTGCCGGGGGACATCTTCCTGCTCTGCTCGGACGGCCTGACAGACATGGTGGAAGATGAAGATATTCATTTAACTATCAGTACTTTTAGTGCTAATCTTCAGACCGTAGCTGAACAACTGATCGAGCTTGCGAACGAGAATGGCGGTCGTGACAACGTCACTGTATCGCTGGCCGAGGTCAAGAGTTCGTTTGCGGAGAAACCAGGGCTCGTAGACCGCATCAAGAGCCTTATCCGATAAGCGGGACGAAGATGTCGCGACTCATTCTCAGTCTGGATGGCCAGGTACTCGCCGAGTACAACATGACCAAGGAGCGGTACACGGTGGGCCGGCTCCCCGATAACGACGTGCGAATCGACAATCCCGCCGTCAGTGGCCACCATTCCCTGATCATCAATATCCTCAACGACTCGTTCCTGGAGGATCTCAACAGTACCAACGGCACCTACGTCAACGGCAGGCTTATCAAGAAGCACGCCCTGCAGCACGGGGACGTCATCACCATCGGCCAGCATCAGATCAAGTTCGCCGACGAAAACGCCGACGACGCCGCCAACGAAGAATTCGAAAAGACAATGGTGATCAACCCCCGCACCCAGAACGAGGTTGCCCTGTCCCATGCCCGGGCAGCCGTCGAGGAAGCGGCGGGCGGGAAAAGCGGGTCAACCGGAGTGCCAATGCGGGTCGCCAGGTTGCAGGTCCTTACCGGGCAATTCGCGGGACGCGAACTCGAACTCGTCAAGGCCCTCACCACACTCGGTCGCGCGGGCGGCCAGGTCGTGGCGATAACCCGTCGATCCGATGGCTACTACATCGTGCAGGTGTCAGGGCAAGGTACAGACACATCCCCCACCGTCAACGGCGATATCCTGGGCGGCAATGCCCGGCGACTTGAAGACAGTGACGTCATCGAACTTGCGGGCGTGAAGATGGGGTTCTTTACGGACTGACCGACGCGCTTCCGGCCGAGTCCTATACGACGCGCATGGCCACCCGTTGGGTAACACCACATAGCAGTTCATAGGGAATCGTCCCGGCCGCTCTGGCCAGCCGCTCGACCGGAAGGGCTCCGCCCCAAAGCAGCACTTCGTCGCCTACCCGTGCCTCGGGCACTTGATCCAGGTCGATAGTGATCAGGTCCATGGAGACCCGGCCCACAAGGCTGGCAGGGTGATCCCTCACCATCACACGGGTCCCGCTACCGAGGTGCCTCGTATAGCCATCCCCGTAGCCGATGGCGGCCACGCCGATGCGCGTATCCCGGGAAGCCGTCCAAATGCCACCGTAGCCGACACGCCCGCCCGCAGGAACTGTCTTGATGGCGATGAGTTCGGATGCCAGGCTCATGACCGGGCGCAGTCCGAGTTCCTCCCCGGAACGGCCTTCGAAGGGTGACACGCCATAGAGCATGATGCCCGGCCTCACCCAGTCGAATCGGCTTTCGGGCCAGGCCAGCAGGCCCGCCGAGTTCGCCACCGTTCGCTCTCCCTCCACGGCCTCAGTCACCATGGCAAACCGCTGGATCTGCTCTGTCGTCACAGGATCGGCGCTCACATCGGCGCTGGCAAGATGGGTCATCAGCCGCGGCTGTCCCCCGACCGATGTGCAGGCCGCGAGGCGCGACGCGAGATCCCCCGCCGATCCCGGCGCAAAGCCAAGCCGGTTCATGCCCGTGTCGATCTTGAGCCACACCGGGAACCGATGGCTGCCGTCGTAGTGCTCGAGCATTTCTATCTGCTCGACGGAATGAACGACCAGTTCGGCGTCCAGTTGCGCCGCCAGTCTCATCTGCTCGGAGTGGAACACTCCTTCCAGTAGGATCAGCCTCCGGTCCAACCCGGCCCGCCTGATCTCGGCTGCCTCTTCCATCCGCGCGACCGCGAAAGCATCAGCGTCCACCAACGCCCGCGCCGTAGGGATGAGGCCATGGCCGTAGGCGTTCGCCTTGAGCACCGCCATCACCCGCGCGCCGTCGGCGGCCTTTCTGGCGGCCGCCAGATTGGCACGTAGGGCTGCCGTATCTATGGTTGCGCGGGCGGCGCGGTTCACCCGAAGGCCTCGTCTCCAAAGTTGTCCGGAACGAAGTTCTCAAACTTGGTGTACTCGCCCAGGAATGTCAGCGGAACTTCACCGATGGGGCCGTTGCGCTGCTTGGCGATGATGATATCCGCGATGCCCTTGCGCATGGTCTCCTTGTTGTAGACCTCGTCCCGGTAGATGAAGGCGATCACATCCGCATCCTGCTCGATGGCACCGGACTCCCGCAGGTCCGACATGACGGGCCGCTTATCGTTACGCTGCTCGACGCTTCGGTTGAGCTGGGACAAGGCGATAATGGGCACCGAGAGCTCCTTCGCCAGGGCCTTGAGCGAGCGGGAAATTTGCGAGATCTCCGTGGCCCGGTTCTCGACAGTTCCCGCAACCTGCATCAGCTGCAGGTAATCGAGCACGATCAGGCCGAGTCCGTGTTCCCGGGCGAGACGCCGGCAGCGCGCCCGGACCTCTGTCGGATTCAGGGCTGGAGTATCGTCGATGAAGATCCTTGCCTCGGACATGAGACTCACCGCGGCGTTGATCCGATGCCAATCCTCGTCGGAGAAATTGCCCGTCCGGAGATGCGACTGGTTGACCCGCCCGAGGGACGAGATCATCCGGAACGACAGCTGCTCGGCGGACATTTCCATACTGAAGATCGCCACCGGCACGGCGGCGCTGATGGCGGCGTGCTCAGCGATGTTCATGGCGAGGCTGGTCTTGCCCATGGAGGGCCTGCCGGCGACGATCACCAGGTCACCGCCCTGGAAACCGGCGGTCATCCGGTCCAGGTCATCAAACCCGGTGGGGAGACCGGTGATATGTCCCTCCGAGTTCTGGAGTTCGTCCAGCCGGTCGATGGTCCCCGGCAGGATCTTTTTGAGGTGGACGAAACCGGACCCGCTGCGCTGGCCCCGCTCGGCGATCTCGAAGACCCGGCGCTCGGCGTCGTCGACCAGGTCGCCGGCGTCGCGCCCGTCCGGGCTGAAAGCGCTGGCGGCGATCTCGCCGCCGACGCGGATCAGCGATCTCAGCATCGACCGCTCGCGCACGATCTCGGCGTAGGCGACGATATTGGCGGCGCTCGGAGTGTCCTTGGCAAGTTGCCCGAGGTAGGCCAGCCCGCCGGCGTCGTCGAGTTCGTTGCGGCGTTCGAGAAATTCGGAAACCGTCACCGCATCACAGGGCTGCACGCGATCGGCCAGATCCCCGATGGCGCCGAAGATGAGCTGATGGTCCCGCCGATAGAAGTCTTCCGATACAACAATATCGGCGACCCGATCCCAGGCCCGATTGTCCAGCATCAACCCACCGAGGACAGACTGCTCCGCTTCGGTCGAGTGCGGCGGCGTCCTGATGCCTTCCGCACCAGAAAACGTCGCCTTGCTCTTTTTAGCTGCTCCCGCCACGCGACGACCCCGTCCTCAACACTTCAGGTCTCGACGATACCATAGGCCGACGACGGGACCCGGGTAATCGGTCCGGACTATTCCTCGGCTTCGATGACGACCGGTATCTCGACGTTGACGTCTGTGTGCAAATGCACTTCGACGGTGTGTTCGCCGACCACACGGATCGGCCCCTCCTGCAGCCGGATCTCGCTGCGAGCCAACTCCACGCCGACGGCGGCCGCTGCCTCGGCGATGTCAACCGTACCGATGGAACCGAATAGCTTGCCTTCCGAGCCTGACTTGGCGCGAATCACCAGCTTGAGTTCCCTGACCTTGGCGGCACGCTCGCCGGCCTGGTTCAACTCGGCCGCGGCCCGGGCCTCGAGCTCGGCGCGCCGCGCCTCGAACTTGGCGAGGTTATCGGCTGTCGCGGGCGTCGCCTTGCCCTGCGGTATCAGGTAGTTCCTGCCGTAGCCGGACTTGACCTTGACCTTGTCGCCGATACCGCCGAGATTTTCGACCTGTTCCAGCAGTATTACTTCCATCGTTTCATCCTCTGTTTGGCGTCCAGTCGTGGACCCGGGCGCCGTGTCTTGATTCAACCGCGGGGCGGACCGGCGAGTCTGCCCCGAAAATTCAGCCAATTGTCCACCATGCCAACCACCGCCAGCAGCGGGGCCACCACGCTCATGCCGAACAAGAGCATGACGTACACCAAGGCCAGGACGCCCGAAGGCCATCCCCGGGCCGCGCTGAACGCATGGACCAGGGCGAGGCCCTGCAAGGCGAACGAGAACAGCACGACTACCATGAGGTTGGCGAATATCGTCTGCCCCGTCGCAATGCCTCCGACAAGCACCGCCAGCCCGAGCCAGCCGAAGACCCTGCCGAGCCTCAGGCCCCTGAATGCCTGCCCCAGGGCACCAGGAGTCGACATGGCCGAATGCCACCACATCCCCAGAAACAGCCCGGCCAGAGCGGCGATCAACAAGGTCATGGCCATGGTCCCGGGCACCAGCAGCAACAGCGACTGGATGGTCTCGGAATCGAACCCCCGGGCCGCCAGCCAGGGCGTCAGCTGCCGCCCGAGGTTCTCAGACAACCCGCTTCCGGACGCCAGCGACCAGAGGACCGCCAGCACCAGACTCGCTGTCATCGCCACCTGCATCGTGACGCTGAGCGAGCCGGTACGTTTCAGCATCTCCGCCAGCCCTACCGCCGGCGCCCAGAACACCAGCCCGGCCAATGCCGCCGCCAGAACTCCAGCCCCGCCGGCCGCCGACGCTACCAGCAGCACCAGGGTTGCGATCGCCGCCGCCAGCCAGGCAGCACCGCTGCCGCGACGCAGGCTGGTCAGGACCAGAAGCCCGGACCCGGCTACGCCGAGTAACGGCACGAGGGCCAGAGCCGCAGCGATGATTCCAGCCCTATAAGCCCTCCGGGTGACCCACTCGGCAAATTGCTTCACGCCGTTCCAGCGACCCGCAGGCGCCGGCCGCCTCAGTGCCGATCGGTATAGGGCAGCAAAGCCAGGTAACGGGCCCGCTTGATCGCCTGCGCAAGCTGGCGCTGATAGTTCGTCTTCGTGCCGGTGATTCGGCTCGGTACGATCTTCCCGGTTTCTGTGATGTAGTTTTTGAGCGTCACGAGATCCTTGTAATCGATCTCATCCACGCCGTCGGCAGTGAACCGGCAGAACTTTCGTCGTCGAAAAAAACGTGCCATGACTATTGTTCCTCTCTGGTGCGGGGCCGATCTCAGGCCGAGGCCTTGGCGGCTTCTTCCGTTGTGTCTGCGTCGTCGGCGGATTCGTCCCCGGTGTCATTGTCGGAGTCGTCGTCGGAGTCGTCGTCTGACTTGGCAACGGAATCGTCGTCGCTAGGAGCGCTCGATGTCGAACCCCGGGCGTCGCCCCTGTCGTCATCTCGCCGTGAAGTCGGCCGGTCCTCGCTCTCACTGGTCTTGGCCATCGGAGAGGCAACGGTAATGGCGCGGTTCCTGTTGATGACCAGATGCCGAAGCACCGCGTCATTGAAACGGAACGCTCCGAGCAGTTCGTCAAGGGCGGCCTTGTCGCACTCGATGTTCAGGAGGATGTAGTGAGCCTTGTGGATCTTGGAGATCGGGAAGGCAAGCTGCCGGCGACCCCAGTCTTCTTCGCGGTGAATCTTGCCGCCGTTGCCCTCTACCATGGCGCGATAACGCTCGACCATGCCGGGCACCTGCTCACTCTGGTCCGGGTGGACCAGGAATACGATTTCGTAATGACGCATGTTGGCTCCTCTCGGATAAAGCCACCCGTCTACGTCGATCGCGGTGTGGCAAGGAGAAATAAACAAAGCCCTTTGCGGGCCGGGCGCGAGATTCTACTCAAGGACCTCGGCCGAGGCAAGGCGCCGGGCGGGGTCGGCCGATCGCCGGGACAACGCCGTGTAGAGGCATACACCGGTGGCGACGGAGACATTCAGGCTTTCCACCACGCCCAGCATCGGCAGACTGACAAGAAGGTCGCAGTGCTCCCGGGTCAACCGCCTGAGGCCCCTGCCCTCAGCACCCATGACGATCGCCAGGGGACCATTCAGATCGGCCGCGAACAGGCTGGTTTGCGCCTCGCCGTCGGCTCCCACGCGCAGGATCCGCCGCTCGCCCAGGTCCCGCATGGTGCGGGCGAGATTGGTCACCTGAAAAAATGGGACGGTCTCGGATGCGCCACTGGCCACCTTGCGCACGGTGGACGTCAATCCGGCCGCCCGGTCCCGCGGAGCGATGACGGCGTCGACACCAGTGGCGTCGGCCGTTCTCAGGCAGGCGCCCAGATTGTGCGGGTCCTGGACGCCGTCCAGAACCAGCAGCAGGGGTTCGACCCGCCTGTCGAGGATCTCGGCCAGATCATTCTCGTTACCCGCCGGTCGCGGCTGCATGACCGCGACGACGCCCTGGTGGGCAGCCCCATCGACGCGCTGATCCAGGTCCTGCCTGGAAACTGGCACCGGATGGATCCCGCCTCCTTCCGCCATGTCCCGGATTGCGGCCAGACGCTGGTCTGCCCGCTCTTCGGACACCAGCAATTCGACGACCCGATCCGGGAAATTCTTCACAAGATGCCGGACCGGGTGGATACCGTAGACAAGGGCCCGGGGTTCGTTCCTGGGACCCCGGCGTTTCATCGCCTGCGTCTCCGGCGGCCGCCAGGGCGCTTGTCCGCGTCGGCGTCCGCCATCTCGAAATCGATTTTCTTGTCCTCCAGGTTCACTCTCACGACCCGGACCCGGACCGTGTCCGCGAGTTGCCAGCTCTGGCCACTCCGCTCGCCGACGAGCCGGTGATGCACCGTGTCCCTGCGGAAGTATTCACTCCCCAATCCGCTGACGTGCACCAGCCCCTCTACTTGCAGATCCGCGATCTGCACGAACAGGCCGAAATCCACGACGCCGGTCACCACCGCCTCGAACACCTCGCCGATCTTGTCCTGCATGAACTCGCACTTGAGCCAATCCAGGGCCTCCCGGGTCGCGTCGTCAGCCCGGCGCTCGGTGGAAGAACAGTGGCTCCCCAATCGCTCCATCATCGCCCGGTCGTAGAGGAAATCGCGCGCCCCGCCGCCGCCCAGGATATGGCGGATAGCCCGGTGCACCAGCAGATCGGGATAGCGACGGATAGGGGATGTGAAGTGGGCGTATTCCGGGAGAGCCAACCCGAAATGACCGCTGTTCTCAGGCTGGTAAACAGCCCGCGGAAGCGAACGCAGCAGGACGACCTCGATCAGAGCCTCGTCCGGCCGGCCCTTGATCTGATCAACGATCCGATTGTAGTGGGCCGGTTCGATACGGTCGCGGCGCGGCAAGCGGATGCCGTAGGCCTCCAGAAACGCCGCCAGGTCTTCCAGCCTGTCCTCCTCCGGGCCGGCGTGCGCCCGATAGAGGGTCGGCACCCGGTGACGTTTCAGGAAACGGGCTGCCTCCACGTTGGCGGCAATCATGCACTCCTCGATGACCCGGTGGGCATCGTTGCGCATTCTCGGCACTACCCGGGCGATGCGTTGCCGCCTGTCGAATGCGAATGTGACCTCGGGAATCTCGAATTCGATAGCGCCCCGGCGACGGCGGGCGGCGGCTAACACGCGGTAGACATCCCTCAGGGCCTCCAGCCGGGGCATCAGACTGGCCAGGCGCCGGGCCTCCGTCGACTCTCGGTCCTCAAGCGCCACGGCCACTTCGTCGTAGATGAGCCGCGCATGAGAGCGCATGACACCACGCAGAAAACGCGACACTGTGACCTTGCCCTGGTCGTTCACGTGCATCTCGCACGCCATGCACAGCCGGTCCACGCGCGGGTTCAGTGAACAGAGCCCGTTAGACAGGCTCTCCGGCAGCATCGGTACAACCCGCCGTGGAAAATACACGGAAGTGCCCCGCTCCCGGGCGCTCGTGTCGAGGGCTCCGTCGGGCTTTACATAATGCGATACGTCCGCGATGGCGACGATCAGCCGCCAGCCCATGCCGGCCCGCTCTGCGAATACCGCGTCGTCGAAATCTTTCGCATCTGCGCCATCGATTGTCACCAGGGGGATTTCTCTCAGATCCTCCCGGTCCCGCTTGTCGCCGGGGAGCACCCGGCTCCCCAGACGCTCCGCTTCAGCCAGCGCATCCGGATCCCACTGGAACGGGATGCCGTGGGCTCGGATGGCCACCTCGGTCTCAATATTTGGCGCATCGGCGGCACCGAGGACCTCGATCACCTCGCCCACCGGCTGAGTGTCCTTACCGGGATGTTCGGTCAAACGGGCGACGACGATCTGACCGGGCTCCGCCCCGGCGGATTTTCGCGGCGGGATCGCCACGCTGTGGATCAACCGGGAATTGTCCGGCACCACGAAACCGATGCCGCTTTCACGGACGTAGCGGCCCACCACCTCGCTGGTGTTCCTCTCCAGCACCTCGACGATCGATCCCTCCGGGCGGCCGCGGTGATCGCGGCCCTTGATGCGCACAGCGAGCCGATCCCCGTGCATGGCCTCCCGCATCTGCCGCGGCGCCAGGAATATATCGTCGGACCCGTCGTCCGGCACCAGGAACCCGTAGCCGTCCCGATGACCGATCACCCGACCGGTCACCAGGGGCATACGCTCGACCAGGCAAAACCGTCCATTCCGGTTCACCAGGATCTGACCGTCCCGGATCATGGCCTGCAGCCTCGCGTTCATCGCCGTCTGTTGTTTCTTCGAAGGCAGGCCCAGGCTGGACATCAGCCGTTTCTCCGAAACCGGACCATCGCTCGCGCCAAGAACTTCGAGTACGCGCTGCCGACTCGGAATCTCGAATCGATGGGAGGTGGGGCGAGTTCCTGTTGACGCCTCGGACCGTCGCCTTCGACGTGACCCTTTCTTGTTCATCGATTCTCCGATCGTGGCGATGCCGGGTGGCGGGGCGACGCCGCGGGATGCGGACCAGCCGGGAGGCCGCGGCGGCTGGATCACCGCTTAGCGGGGCGCGAGCACAGGATCGATCTGGTCTCTCTCGTTGGCGACGCCGAGCGACCCTTCATGCCGCCAATTCTAGCAGTCCCGCCGGGAGCGGGGCTGCCGGAGATTGAGTCTGACGGCCACAAATAGTGTAATTACGGGATCTAGACATGCCATTTCCCGGCGTACGACGGCACCAGACGGGACGGGCCAGGACATCGGCCTGGCATACCTGCCTCAGGGCCGAGAGATCACCCAGCGATGTATCACACAGTAATCAAGAAGCTATCCCGGTTCGTGGTGACGCGATCCGTGTTCTTCCTGCCCCGCGAGCGCCGTATCGCCATCGAGCGTAAGCATCGTGGCCGGGAGCAGTTCCGCAAGGTGCGGCGCGCCGACTGCACCATCGTCTCTTTCGGCAAGAGCGGCCGCACCTGGCTACGCGTGATGCTGTCGCGGGTCTACCAGGTCAAGCACAATCTGGCGACGGACAGCCTGCTTTCATTCGACAATCTTCACCGCAAGAATCCGGCGATCCCGGTAGTCTTCTTTACTCACGATAACTACGTCCGGGACTACACCGGCAGCAGCGACGTCAAGTCGGATTACGGCGAACGCAAGGTAGTCCTGCTGGTTCGTCATCCTGCCGACGTGACGGTCTCCCAATTCTTCCAGTGGAAGCACCGAATGAAGCCGAGCAAGATCGACCTGCTGGAGTTCCCAGAGCGAAGCGGCGACGTAGATTTGTTCGACTTCGTGATGGATCCGAAGTCAGGCCTCGTGCGGGCGATCGACTTCATGAACCTCTGGGCCCGGGATATTCCCGATATGGAGGACTCCCTCCTGGTCCGTTACGAGGATCTTCGGGCGGATCCTGGCGGCACCCTCGGCACTATCCTGGCTTTCATCGGAACATCGGCAAGTGATGCCGAAATCGGGGACGCCGTCGAGTTCGGCTCGGTAGAGAACATGCGAAAGATGGAGCAGAAGGGCAGTTTCTGGCTCAGCGGAGGGCGCATGAAACCGCGCGACCGGATGAACCCTGACTCATACAAGGTGCGCAGGGCAAAGGTCGGCGGCTACCGGGATTATTTCGATGACCGCCAGGTGGCGGAAATAGAGGCATTGCTCGATGCCAGGCTGTCGCCGCTGTTCGGGTACACCACGCGGGCGGCGGGCCCGCGGCCGACCGCCGAGATCCTCTCCGCCTGAAACGAACGTCTATCAACGGCCTAGTCAGAGATACCGAGATGGAAGCAAGCAAACCCTGCGTCTTCATACATACCAACGACCGGCAGATGCTCGGGGCCCTCGTGTCGCGTTACTCGCTAAAGCGAAACAGCAGCCACGCCGACCGCTTCGACGTGCACTTCATCCATACCCGGGACCAGGCCTTCATGCACGCACGCGAAGGGCAGCTCTATCTCCGGGACGGCGAGCGGCGTCCGTGGCTCAACGACGATCTCCAGTCCTTTACCCCCTTGAGATTCATGCCTCCCCAGTTGATGGGCTACCAGGGCAGGGCCCTGATAATCGATCCGGACGTGTTCGCCGCCGGCGATGTCTGGGAACTCCTGGCCAGGGATATGGACGGTAAGGCACTGATGTGCAGGCCAAAATCTGGCTCGAAAGGCAGACGCGGCGCGCTGGCCTCAAGCGTCATGTTGCTCGATTGCAGCCAGCTGACCCACTGGCGGGTGGAGGAACAGTTCGCCGAGATGTTCGAGTTGCGCCGGGATTACATGGATTGGATTTCCCTGAAGCTTGAGGACCGAAGCACGATCGGTCTGTTCGGCAACGAGTGGAACGATTTTGACCACCTGGATGAGAACACCCGGTTGCTCCATAACACCAAGCGCAAGACTCAGCCCTGGAAGACGGGCCTGCCGGTCGATTACAGGCCGGCGGACACATTCCGACTGTTTCCGCCGCGCCATTGGATCCGCAGGGCCCGGCGCGCCCTTTTCGGTGAGTACCGCTTCGCCGGGCATTATCAAAGACATCCGGACCCGAAACAGGAACAGTTCTTCTTCGGGCTGCTGGGAGAGTGCCTGGAGAATGGAGTCATCGACGAGGATCGGCTGCGGGACGAGATGAGCAAGAACCACATCCGTCACGACGCGCTTGAGGTACTTGGACGAACGCCCCCGCTGGCAGCCTGATCGACCTGTCCCCGCGCCGGGAAAGGAGCCTTACCGGAACTGCCTGACTTCGGGTTCCCCTGGTTTGGCCGTTGCGGCCCCATGACCGTAACCAAGTTCCGGCGCGAGTTCAGCGTCCACCATGGCGTCGATACACTCGACCTCTCGGTCGGTGAAATAGTCCCGGTACCCGCCGACCTTCGCCCTGCGCACCTTGTATGAGTCGGGATTCCCCTTTTGACCCGGCGTCAGTCTCAGGCCCGTCCGCCACAACGGGAAGGAGCGCTTCTCCTCCATCTTCTTCAGATTGTCGAAAGCGGCGAAATCCACTGCATCGCGGATCTGGTCCTCGGTACCCGGCGTCCCGGTAAATTCCAGTACCCGGGCCAAGACTGCCCCCGGTTCGCTGCGCATGTCCTCGTACCGGATCACGAGAACATCGCCCAGCCTGGGGACCCATTCCAGCCAGGCATTGAAATAGCTGATAACCCTGGGCAGACCCTGTTCCGGGTCCATGACGAAATCGAAGACCGAGAGATCCTCACCATGGGGCGGATAATCGTTGAGGCGCTTTTTGCTGGGCCTCATCCGGTAACGCCATTGGAAGTACTGGGAAACAGCCACGTCACGGGGGTCCCGCACCAGGAAGACGATCTTCTTGCCCATGAAGTCGATTTTGGTGTCGTAACCATGCCCGGTGTAATCCCGGAGGTAGTTGCCGTGCGTGAAGAAGATCCGGGGGGCCCGCTTGTCCATGTTGTGGAGATTGTCAAAATCCAGCATGTGATAGTCAGGCAGGTCGAACTGCAGCTGATAGATGCGGGACAACATGACCCTGAGCCAGGTCCGCCCGCTCTTCCCCCAGGAAACCAGCAGCCAGTCCGCCCGGTGAAGCTTCCGGTACTCCCCGCGTCCGCGTAAACGGCGGTCGATGGCCTTGCGTCGCGGATATGGAAGGAAGAAAAGCAACGCGAGGATCGCGTGCCTGGACAGGGCTTCCCACACGGCTGGATGTCCTATGAAACCAGAGTTGCGAAGTACGCTCCCGACTCACCGGGAATCCGGGCTGGGGCCCGCCCAGAGCGGCCCTGGCGTGTCCCCCGCCGGCACCGTACTCCGGGGGCCGCAAGGATACCACGTTGGGGCTTGAATCGTGCCGCAGGGAGCCGCTGCCCCGGTGGGGTGCCGGCCCCCGCGCCAGCGCTTCTCCGGGGCCACGTGGCGCCGCGATCCGGGTGGCGATCCGGACCCATTCCCGGTAACCTTTTCACATCCCTACCGACAGGGCGGACCGCCCTCAAGGACCTATCCATGAGCGTGCTCGATCTGGACGCCATTGACGCTACGCCGTTACAACGCGATCCCTTCGATTATCTGGTCGTGCCAGGGTGTGTCCGACCTGGCGATCTGGCGCCGATCAACGATGACTATCCAGCCATCGATCGCCCCGGAAACCTGAACCCCGAGGACACCAGTTTTGGCCCACGATTCCGGCACTTTCTCGAGGAACTCGAGGGACCCGACCTCGCAGACCACATAGGCCGCAAGTTCGACCTGGACTTGTCCGAGTGCCCAACCACCCTGACTGTTCGCAAGTTTTGCGAACGAAGCGACGGCAATATACACACCGATCATCCCAGCAAGATCATCACGATCCTGGTGTACTTCAACGTGGACTGGACCAATCAGGAAGGGCAGCTCCGGATGCTTCGGTCGGACTCCGATATCGAGGACTATGCGGCGGAAGTC
The DNA here is from genome assembly GCA_024640085.1 of Gammaproteobacteria bacterium. GTDB lineage: Bacteria > Pseudomonadota > Gammaproteobacteria > Steroidobacterales > XN24 > JAHEFR01. The sequence goes on along the minus strand of JAHEFR010000001.1, from coordinate 174,536 downwards.
CCGCCACTTGGTGGCACGCTGCTTGCGTTCCGTCGCACTGATCACTCCTTCCACGGCCACAAGCCTTTCGTAGGCGAGCGCCGGATGGTTCAGATGAACTATCTGAAGTCCGGTCGGTTGTCCCAGTGGAAACAGCGGATCGACCGATTGGGCACGCGGACGGTCAAGAAGGCGCTGCGCCTGATCCATCCGGGCGGCTGACCGCTCAAACTCTCCCCGGATCGTCCAGCAAGGACCGCACCCGCTCCGCGACCGCTTCTAGGTCGTTCGGCACTTCGCCCCGAGGCTCAGCCAGTGGGGACCCGGCGGGCACCGCCAGTCCCCGATCGAATAGCAGATCGTGAATGGCGGTGAAATCCCGTGTCCGCGGCAGCAGGCCCAGCGCTCCACCGGCTCGGCGCAGGACGCGCCGGAAACCGTCCATGCCGGCACCGTCCGGCTGGTAGAGCCAGCGGGCGCCAACGCGGCGGATTCGGTCCACTTTGTGGAGCAGGCCGTACGGCAAGGAGAAGATGGCGAGCGGCTTGCGGAGCTTCGCCACCTCCACAATCATGGAGATGCTGTCGCCGGTGACCACGAACCCATCGGCGAGACCCAGCAGCGCCTGGTAGGGATTGTCCTCGGCGCCACGGCGCCATTCGAAGAATCGGGCCTCCGGAGGCAGCCCTTCCCGGAGCGCCTCGACCACCCGCGGGGGCGTCCGCGGGCTCGTGGTCACGTACGGCGTGCCGCCGTCTGTCTCGGCCACCTCCCACGCGATTCTGAGCAGACGCTGACATACGCCTCGATTGAATACGAACGGATTCGTCGGACCGCCCACGAGGATGCCGATAAGGGGTCGGGGTAATGGGGCCAGCCTTTCCCTCCACTCGCCGACGGCCGCATCGATTCGGTCCCGATCTATCTTCAACAATGGCAGGGATATGCGCATCACATTGGGGCGAGGCGCAATCTGGACCTCGGCGCTGATTACGATCAGCGAGAACGGTTTGTGGGATCCTGAAGGCTTACCCACCAGCACCAGCTTTGTGCGCCCGGCGGATTGCTGCTGTATCCAGAGCGCCACCATGGACAGGCGCCGGCCCACGGTAATCACCATGTCCGGCCAGGGCGGCTCAAGCGGATCGGACGTCTCGAGATCGATATGGTGCAGTGACGGGATGACTTTGGGCTTGCCCTTTACCCAGGGAGCCTCGACGCGGACGTAGCGCCGCTCGCAGGGGAGCCCGAGGCCGGAGACCAGGTTCTCCACCTGGGAGTTATCCCCGAGCCGGTCGCCCACGACCATCCAGATTCTGGGCGGGTCGCCGGTGTTCACGTCCGCCTGCCGGGCCGCGTCCGAGATGCCGGCGCCGGTGGGTGTCGGTCGTGCCGGCGCTGACATTCAGGCGCCGACTGCGGCCGTCTCCGAACGCTCCGGCCCGGCGGTCGTGTATCCGAGGGAGGGCGACAGGCGCACGCGCACGATCTCCTCCAGTTCTTCGGCCTGCTCCGGTGTGAAGTAATCCTTGTAGCCACCCACCTTACCTCGGCGGACCTTGAACGTATTCGGGTCATCCGGATTGCGCAGCGTCATGCCACCCTGTCGGAAGAAACCGCCAGTCTCCAGTTTCCTGAGGTTGTCGAAGGAGCCGAAACGTACGGCCTCGTCTATCTCTTCGTTGGAGAACTCGCAACCCATGAGATCGACAGCCCGTCTGAGATTCTCTGCGGGCCTGGCGCGCAGATCCTCGTACCGCAGGATCATGCCTCGCTCCAGGTGCTCCACATTGCGCGCCCAGGTGTTCAGATACTCAACCAGGAACGGCAGCCCGATGTCGCTGTGCCGAACAAAGTCCCACATCTCAATTGTCCTGCGGTCGATCGGGTGATCGATGAAGTGATTGATCAGTTCCTGCTTGTGCTTCGACTGCCGTTTGGTGAACTGGAAGAACCACGATACGGCGATATCACAGGGATGCCGCGCGATGAACAGCACAGGTTTATGACGCAGCTCGGAATCCGGGGCATCCGGCGCCAACGCGTCCCCGACGACGCCCTCGTAGCTATAGAAGCCATTGCTGGCTGCGAGCCGGGGTATCTCCGGATGCTTCAACGCCAGTTCGTCCGTATTGATCAACCGGGACGCCGGCAGGTCGAACCTGACCTGGAATAGCCGCGAGATCATGACCTTCAGCCAGGTGTTGCCGCTCTTCGGGTGACCGATGATCAGCATCTGCGCGCGCTTGGCCTTCGCCAGTTCCAGGCGGGCCAGGTAACGCCGCCGTAGCGCCACGCGGGGTGCCGCCGGAAGCAGGTAGGTCGGCAGCAGGATCGACCATTTCTTGACGCCGTCACTGATCGCGATCATGGGGATATTCCGTCGTGGAAGGCCGGAGCGCCGCGTCCGCCGGGGCCGGGCCCGGTGTGGGTTCCGGCATGGACTTGAAGCAACCTGCCAATAATGCCACCCGCTGGTGGAGCCGCTCGCCGTGGGACCGATCGCCGATGGGGCCGACCGCTGGCAGAACCACCCCCGAAAATGCGGTACGCGTCCGCCATCCAGGGGAACCAGCCGGTAATTATGAGGCAGGCTGTCCCCCTTTGTCACACCGGAATCCGGCCGTGGCCGCTTATTCAGGGCGCCGTTGATTGGCTCTCGCCCGTCAGTGGCGTGCCGGGACGGCGTCCTTGGGGAAGCGCCGCTTCGAACAGAACCAGTCCTGTGGCCGCTCCCGGATCCACTCCTCGAACAAGGCATTGATCTTGGCCGTCATCTGGATCGCCTGGTCGATTTCCGACGCGTCCGGATCGTCTGGCTGGACCGGGGGATAGAAGGTGGCCCGGAATCGGGCCCCCTCGAGTCGCTCCGCGCGGATCGGTATCAGCTCGTAATCGTGCCGCAATGCCAGGCGGGCCGGGACAATGGTCGTCATCTTCTCGATCCCGAACATCGGGATCGGCTGGCCGCTATCCACGCGCTGGTCGATTATCATGCCGATCGAGCGACCCTCATGGAGCTCCCTGATCAGGGTGCGCATGCTCTCGTCCCGCTTTATCAGCCGGCACCCAAGGGCTTCTCGGCGTTTCGACAGCATCCGATCCAGCCACGGGTTCTGCAACGGGGTATAAATACCGGTAACTGACGGCGTGTACCGCCGGACGGCGGGCGCGCAGAGTTCCCAGTTGGCGAGATGCGCCGCGACAAATATGCCTGCCCTGCCATCCTGCCTGAACGCCTCGATGTCACCGAGGACACGGGTCTCCAGGCGCTCGTCCGGGCCGCGCCTGCAGATATCGTCCAGGTGCCCGTATTCTGCCAGCAGCGCGCCGACGTTCCCCCATACCGCCCTGGCCAGGGCACGGATTTCCCCGGGTGTCTTGTCGGGGAAAGCCAGCCCGAGGTTCTCCTCGATCTTCCTGTGTTTGGCCTGTCGCGGGCCGACCCACATGAGTATCCGTTTGCCAGCGGCCGTGGCGATGTCAGCGGGGAGAATACTGGTCAGCCACAACAGCAACCCGAGGAACCCAGCTTCTATCAGCCAGAGCATGCGCTGGATGATGGGGAAGCGGACGGCGACCCTGCGTAACGAATTCCCCAGTAACAGACGGGCCATGTCAGGCGTCCCTTGTCGAACCTGGCCATGCCCGCCGTGCGGCCAGAATCTGACCGATCACCCCATCGCCCGGCCGGGGAATCACGGAAGCGCGACGGGAAAAGTCCGGAATTCGATCCACCATGACCCCCGATTGTCTCCGCGCCGCCCGCCGAATGGAAGCGCGTGGGTGGGGGTCGCAGGGCCCATGGAATACAATCCCTTGCGCGCCCCGCTCCCGGGACCGAAGGTTGGCGTGACCCCAGACAACGACACGGACGGCGATGGACCAGAGCCACGATCAAGCAAGGGACCCACCGTCGGCGTCCGCCGCCGCCCCGCTGGTATGGGTCGTTTCGGGATACCGGGCCGGTGAGCGCACCCAGATGCTGGCGCTGGCCGAGGCACTGGGCTGGCCGTACGTGATCAAGGACCTCAGTCTCCGGCCCTGGGATTTCGTTCCCGGCCTGTTCATGGCCACCAGCCTGACCGGAATCGATCGGCGCATGTCTGGCGCCCTGGAACCGCCGTGGCCGGATCTCGTGATCTCGGCCGGCATGCGTAACGAACCGATCGCCCGGTGGATCAGGCAAAGCGCCGGCGAACGCTGCCGACTCGTCCACGTGGGCCGCCCATGGGCCTCGTACGAGCGATTCGATCTTGTGATAACAACCCCGCAGTATCGCCTGCCAGAAAAGGCGAACATCCTCCAGAATACCGGGACCCTGCACAGGGTCGGCGTGGACACGCTGGCGGCCGCGGCGGAACGCTGGGCGCCCGCCTTCAGCCATCTGCCACGCCCTTACACGGGTCTGCTGATAGGCGGCAGCAGCGGACCCTACACGCTCGGCCCTGGGACCGCTGCGCGGCTGGCTGCCGAGGCGAACCGGATGGTGAACCGGAGCGGCGGGTCACTGTTAGTAACAACCAGCGCCAGGACGTCCCCGGCCGCGACCGAAGCCGTGGGCGCCACGCTTGATTGCCCCGCCTACGTTTATGGCTGGACGCCGGACTCGGAAACCAACCCCTACTACGGCATCCTCGCCGTGTCGGACGACCTGATCGTCACCTGCGACAGCGTCTCCATGTTGTCCGAGGCGATAGCGACCGGCAAGCCGGTCCATATGTTCGATTCCGGTCCCGGTCACTCGGATGACTTCCGCCTGGGCGCCTTACTGTACCGGGGACTGATGCGATTCGGTCACCGGCGGCTGACCCGGGATCTGAGCCTGTTTCACGACCGGCTCCTCGACAACGGCCAGGTGGCATGGATGGGAGGCGCATTGCCTCGTCGTACCAGGATGCCCACGGGCGATCTGGAACGCGCAGTCGAGCGCGTGCGGGGTCTGATGGCGGCTCCGGTCCCCGCCAACAAGACTACGGGGCCGGGTCCATAAGCGACCACTCCCCGGGGCCTCCGGCGGGCCCGCCCAACCCGCGGGCCCGCCGATTCCCGGATCGAGATTCACCCCGCACGGACATCCGAGGTAACATACGTTCGGCGCGCGGTGCGGCCTCGGGGCGGGGGACTCGATGGGACCCCGGCCTGCCCCGCGCAAAACAGCGAAAAAGATGCACGGCGCGCGAAACTGACGGTACAGATAAATGGCGACTTATGACGATTGTCTGAAGCTCGTCCGCCAGATCCTAGGAGAACACCTGGAGCCCGGGCAGACGGCAGGCGAGAAGGACGCGCTGGCAGGAGATCTGGGACTGGGATCCCTCCAGATGCTGGAACTGGTTGTGGAGGTAGAGGATGCCCTGGACATCAGCCTCCCCCTGAATCAACTTCCGGAACTACAGACGGTCGGCGATTTCGCAAGGATGCTGGTCACGGTCACGGGCGAGTCCGGCGCATGAGTCTGCTGGACAAGTTCTCGGCCTTTGCCCGGCTCCGGGACGAACTGCTGCAGCACGGCACCCTGCCTTTCGGCGTGGTGACGGAGCGGATCCTCTCACCCACGGAGGGGATCGTGCAGGGGCGCAGGACTATCCTGGCCGGCACCAATAATTACCTCGGTCTCACCTTCGCTCCGGAATGCATCGAGGCCGGTCGAAATGCCCTGACCGAGGAGGGTACCGGCACCACCGGGTCGCGGATGGCAAACGGCACCTACGCCGCTCACGCCGCTCTGGAAAAGGATCTGGCAGAATTTTTCGGCCGGGAGTATGCGCTGGTATTCACAACCGGTTTCCTGGCAACCATGGGGATGGTATCCAGCCTGGCAGGCCGCGAGGACGTCCTGCTGATCGACGCCGACTCTCATGCCAGCATCTACGACGGCTGTCGTCTGAGCGGGGCCGAGGTCATCCGCTTCCGCCATAACGATCCTGCCGACCTTGAGAAACGGCTGCGCCGCCTCGGCGACCGCAGCCGAAATACCCTGGTGGTGGCCGAGGGCCTGTACAGCATGCTGGGTGACCAGTCCCCCCTCGCGGATATTGTCGCGATCAAGGACGAGTACGGCGCGTGCCTGCTGCTGGACGAAGCCCACTCCATGGGTGTCTTCGGAAACGGCGGCCGCGGCCTGGCGGAGGCCCTGGATCTCGAGGACCGGATCGACTTCGTCGTCGGCACCTTCAGCAAGAGTCTCGGTTCCATCGGCGGATTCTGCGTCAGCAATCTGCCGGAACTCGAACTCGTCCGCATGACGGCCCGGTCCTACATCTTCACCGCCTCGCCTACGCCTTCGGTGGTCGCATCGACGCGAGCCGCCCTCGGGCTGATCCGCCAGCGGCCGGAACTCCGGGACAAATTGTGGGACAACTCCCGCCGTCTCTATGACGGACTCACCCGGGCCGGATTCCGACTTGGTCCGCAACCTGGACCAGTGGTGGCCGTATTCGTGGACGACACGACGAAGGCAGTGTCGTGGTGGCATCAACTCCTCGATGAAGGCATCTACGTCAACCTCGTTATTCCCCCCGCCACTCCCAGCACCAGCTGCCTGTTACGTTGCAGCATGAGTGCAGCCCACACTACCGAGCAGGTGGACAGGATCATCGGGGCTTTCGCGTCTTTGCTGTCCGAGCGGCGCGCCGCCGGCACCGCGGTCTGAGGCGCCGCGCAGGTCAGCCAGCGGCGGTTCGGGAATCCGGGCTCGGCGATTCAGGACCGAGGACCTTGCCACCCTCCATTCGGTAGACCCGATCCGAGTAACCGGCCAGTGCCGGCTGGTGGGATACCGCGACGATGGTGATGTCCTTCGACAGTGCCTTGAGTGTCTTGCAGATTTCCGCCTCACTCTCACTGTCAAGGGCGCTTGTCGCCTCATCGAGAATCAGGATTCGCGGATCATGGGCAAGAGCCCGCGCCAGCATGATGCGCTGCCGCTGGCCGGCCGAGACGCGGGCGCCGCGTTCCCCCACGCTGGTCTGCATACCCTGGGGCATCTCCGCTACGAAATCCCAGGCGTCGGCCTTGATCAAGGCCTGCCGGGCGTCCTCTTCGCTGAGTTCCGGATCACCGAGCGTGACGTTATTCAGGATGCTGTCGTGGAGCAGGATCGTGTCCTGGGGAGCGTAGCCGATCTGCCGTCGCCAGTCGTGAAGATTGACCTTGCCGAGCGACACCCCGTCGATTCGCACCTCTCCGCTCTCTGGGGCGTGCAGGCCCGCGATCAGGTCGAGGATGGTGGTTTTGCCGGATCCTGAGCGGCCGATGATGGTGGTCAGGCCGCCGGCGGGGATGCGCAGGTCCACGTCCTTGAGGATCGGCGCGCCTTCGTAGCTGAAGCTCACCTGGTCCAGAACAACCTCGCGCTCGAGGTGAGGCGCGGCCGCGCCGCGATACTCCTCCCGTTGGGCATCGGCCTCGTCGACGGCCTCCAGCATCGACCAGTAGGCACTCTCCGCCGCCACCATCTTCTGGTAGTGCTTCTGGATCTTGCCCAGGTGGGCCAGCACCCGTGTCAGGACCAGCACCAGCACCAGCACCTCGGCGATGGGCATCCCCCACCGCTCCAGCAGTATGAACATGCCGGTGGCGATGACGATGGCAAACATCGGCTCCTGCGCCGCCGTCAGCATGGCCTTGCTGAAGACCTCTTTCTCCAGCGCCCGGTTCAGGCGGCTCGTCTCCGTCTGCAGAACCCCGTCCGCCAACCCCTCCCTGCCCATGGCCTTGAGGGTCTTCACCGAGTGCAGCGTGTCCGTCATTCGCGACAGCAGCGACTTGAGCAGGACCGTCTGACGCTTGCCGGCCTTGCGGGTCATCTTCACCAGGAAGTGGGAGACGAACAGGATGACCAGACCCGCACCGAGGGACGCTAGGGTCGCCTGCCACGACACCATGAACGCTACGGTGCCGTAGATGACGGCCTGGATACCGTAGGCGAGGATGCCTACGCCGAATTCGTAGGCGATCGACGCCCGCCAGGCCTCCGTCGCCATGCTGTTGGTCAGCCGCCCAACGGGTTGGTGGACGAAGTAGTGCCAACGGCTCGTCATAACCGCCCGGAGCAGGCGCAGACGCAGGTCCGTGGTCACGCGGGCCTTGGTGTAACCCACCTGCCGCTCGGCGGCCAGGAGCAGGACGCTCTTCAGGGCAATGCCGACGACGGCCACCACCAACAGATTGGCGATGTCCGGGGTCACACCTACCCGGCCGAGAAGATCGGTGACGTAGCGGGCGAATTCCGGCTGTCTCGCAGGGTCGGCGCCGGAGTCGACGGCGAGGCTCAAAATCGGCAGCAGCACAGACAGGCTGGAGCCTTCGGCCAACCCGGCGAGGAGCAGGGCTACCACCATCAGCAGGCTCTGCCAGGGGTAAGCCCGGGTAAAGGTCACAAGGATCATGCTTCGTAGTCCGCCTGCTGTGGAAAAGTCGTCCAGGTCGGTGCCGACGAGGCTCCGCAAACGATCCGGCCCGCGTCCGGCCGGTCGCCGGGAAGCCCTTGTTTTCGGCAGCCTGTCGGCACTCTGAGCCGGCCGAGGGCGAGCAGAATTATAACCCCTGGCGGCTCGCCGCCGCGCTGTGATGTAGCATGGCCGGGGCTGCAGCGGGCACAAAGCGCAATATCATCCATGAATCCGCCTGTCATTCACGCTACGGTCGATGACGCGGCGCCGATCTGGCTGCTGCTCGGGTACAAGGCCGGGGACAACAATCAGGTCATCTCGGTGGCGGAATCCCTGGGGCTGCCCTACGTCGGCAAGCACCTGGCCTATCGCTCGACCGAGTTGCTCACCAATCTGCTGCTCGGCCCCAACATTCACGGCCTGCGCCACGACTGCCGCGCTGCGCTCCGGCCTCCCTGGCCTCGCCTGGTCGTCACAGCCGGACGACGCAACGAACCAGTGGCCCGATGGATACAGCGCCAGTCCGACCACCCGGTGCACCTGGTCCACATCGGCCGGCCCTGGGCCCGGCCTGAGCGTTTCGACCTGGTGATCACGACGCCCCAGTACCACCTGGCGGGATTCCCAAACGTGATGAGCTTCGATCTGCCGCTTCACCGGATCCGTCCGGAAAGGCTGGAGCAGGCGGCCGCCGAGTGGTCGTCCCGCCTCGAAAACCTGCCCCACCCGCGGATTGCCGTCCTCGTCGGCGGGGAATCCGGCGGATTCCATCTCGATCGGGCCAAGGCCAGACGCCTGGGGCTCGAAACCGACGCGCTGGCGTCTGGCCTCGGGGGGTCGCTCATGATCACCACCAGCGCTCGGACCCCTGCGCACGCTGCCACGGAAATGGCTGCGGTCGTCCGGTCACCCCACTTCCTGTTCGAATGGGAGCCCGGCGCGGCAGCCAACCCTTACCTGGCGTTCCTGGCGACGGCAGATCGCTTCGTGGTCACCGGCGAGAGCATGTCCATGCTGACCGAGGCCTGCGCCACCCGGCGACCGGTTTACATTTTCGACATGGACGACAACGGTGGCTCGAAGGCGATCACCAGGCTCGGCAACGCGCTCCGCTACAAGGCGATCACGCACCACCTGGCCCAGCGATTCGCACCCATCCGGATGCGCCGCGATGTGGGCAGGTTGCACCAGGCACTGATCAAGACCGGCCGCGCGGTGTGGCTGGGGCAGACTTTTCCGGATCGGGAACCGCCGCCCGTGCCGGACGCCGGAAAGGCGGCCCGTCGGGTGCTGTCATTGCTCGGCGAGGCCGATGCCGGAACAGACTGAGTCGGTCGCACCCTCTCAGGCGGGCAACTCCATCGGCGGATTCGGCGCGGGCGCCAGCGGCGGCGTCCGTTCGATGAGTTCCATGGCATCGTGACGCACATGATTGTGCGCCATCTCGTGCCGAATCATCTCCTCGGTAACGATTCCGTTCTCCACGCACTCCCGGAGAAGCCCAAAGAAAAACCTCTCCTGGTTGGGGTCGGGATGGCGCTTGTAGTTGCCGAGGAATGCGTATTCACCGAAAAGGTGCCGCCGGGCCCTCATCACCCAGGCCGCAGGCGGGAACATCCGGAATCGTTCCGCCGGACGCCAGTCGGTCGGTAGTCCGGTCTTCCAGGGCTGGGTCCTGCGGCGGGTGTTGTGGAGCATCTTCGTACGCCGGGTCAGTCGGTCGAAATCATTCCACTCGTCCTCGAAAAATCCGATAGAGTCCCGATCCTCCAGCTTCAGACATATCCAGGGCTGGTAATCGCGCCTGAACTCGAACATCTCCCGGAAATCCCGCTCAGCGTCCCAGTGCGTGAGCCTGGCGCAGTCCATGAGCATCACACTGCTGGCCATGCATTTGTCGATGTAGCCCTTCGGTCCGGAGCGCATTCGGCACATGATCGACTTGCCCTGCATGTCGCGGGTCAGCAACTCCCACACATCGCCAACCGCGAAGATATCGGGATCGATGACCACCGCCCGACCCTGATAACCCATGAGCTTGGGCGGCATGAATCTCAACGGCGTGAATGACTGCAAGTCGTCGTTGAGCCATACCCGTTTGACGCCGTCACGGAGATACATCTTTCCCTCGTGCTCCTGGAGCCAGGGATAGTCGGCGGTGTCGATGATCCGGACATCGAACTTGTCAGCATTGACCGAGTTCCGCTTGAGCGCGTACTGGGCCACCAACGCACCTGTAATCTGCTTGTGGTTGGTGTGGATGAATACACAGTAGTCCACGATGGGATCCCCCATGGTGATTCAAATGCTTCGTGCTGGCGATGTGAATCGCGGCACGGTCTGATCTGCGTATTATCGCCTCAACGGGCGGCGCGACGCGACCCGACAGCCCCTATCCTTCCTGAGCTCACCGAAGGACACCCCGTCGATACAGGCGCCACAGCTCTCCCCAGATATGGAGCCACGGCCGCCGTCGGACCCGATCGGGTACCTCGACGCGAGTGCCACTATGTCGCTCGAGCTTCCATGCGGCGTAATCGAGCCCTCCCTCGAAAGTCACCAGTGCCTTCAGCCAGCGCGCCGGGCTGAGCAGCTTGCCGCTGACGCGGCGCACCCGCCACGCGAATCGGGCCACCGCCACGCGCCAGGGGGAGACGACGATCGAGAAGACCTGGCGTCCACCCTCGCCCTCGACCACGGCCATGCCCAGTTCGGGGGCCAGTGCCGTCGAAATGTCGCTGTAATAGCCTAGATTCGACTCGACCAGTTCACGGGCGCGGCCGGTAGACTCGGGCCTGAGTTCGGTGCGATAGCTGAGTTCCAGGGCGTTGATCCACAATCCCTCGACGTCGGCGGGCACGGGTGTCAGCGCCGACGTCCGCCTCATCAGTGTCCTGCAGGCCCCCGTCATACACGTCACTACCGCCTGCTCGTCAGCGTCGGTACGAGCAAAAGCCAGGGCGCAAGGTTGGGCGAAACGGCCCCACAGATAGGAGTGGAACCATTGCCCGCAGGTACCGCGGCGAAAATCCCGCATGCTGATCACGGCGAATTTCGCCCGGACCTGGCCGGCGGGAGAATCCAGCTCCACGTAACCGACGGTCGGCGGCAGGATCGCCGCCAGTAACGCGGCCCTCCGAGTCGGATACGCTTGCCGATAGGACGATACGATGACATAGAGGTCGGCCACACCATCGAGGGGATCCCGTTTCCTGAGGCACGACCCATAGAAAACGACGGCCATCACGGACTCGCCGAAGCGTCGCTGCATCTCACCGGTGAGCACCCGGATCGCGTCCGGGACGGGCTCCGTCAGGCGGTCGTGGATGATGCGATCGAGACGGTCCATGGGAGAGCCACGTCTGGGGCGGGAAAGGCCCACCGGATCGGCCGCATTATATACTTGCGCCCCCCGACTGAATCCCGTGGCAGCGCCCATGCGCAACGACAGGACATCCGCGATCGAGATCGGCGAACCGCTCAGGTTCGCTCACCTTACTGATGCCCATCTGACCGATCCGAGGGTCGCGGCCGTAAGCGAACTCTGTAACAAACGGATACTGAGCTACGTGTCATGGCGGCGGCGGCGCAGGTTCTTGCACGATCCCGTTGTCCTTGCGGCATTAGTGGAGGACCTGAAGACCGCCGATGCGGATCACCTGGCCATTTCCGGCGATCTCACAAACCTGGGCCTCCCGCGGGAGTGCCGCGACGCCCTGGACTGGTTGCTGAACCTGGCCCCCGCCGAACGGGTCAGCCTGGTCCCCGGAAACCACGACCGCCTGGTCGCAGCCCCCTGGGAGGACACGGTCGGGCTGTGGGCCCGGTTCATGGCATCCGATGCCGATACCAACGACGGGCCTGTCTGTTTCCCTTCCCTCAGGGTGCGCGGACCGGTGGCTTTCATCGGGCTGTCGTCGGCCGTGCCCACGCCACCCCTGCTGGCTACCGGTCGTCTGGGAGACGATCAGCTTGCCCGTCTTGCCGATCTCCTCGAATCCACACGGCGGCGCGGACTCTTCCGGGTGATGATCATCCACCATCCGCCGATCCCGGGTGCGTACAAGTGGCGCAAGCGGTTGCTGGACGCGGACGCTGTACAGACGCTCATCCGGCGCCACGGCGCCGAACTGGTGCTCCACGGGCACACCCACAGGATCACCAGCCACCGTCTCCAGGGCCCCGACGGCGAAGCAGTACCGGTCGTCGGGCTGGCGTCCGCGTCCTCGACCGAGGAGGCCGCCGCGCAGGTCTCGCGCTATTCGCTCTGGACCGTGACGCCGCGTCCCGACGGGTACTTCGGGCTAGTCCATGAAAGCCGTCGCTATGATCCCGAAGTCGGCGGATTCAGGCGGGATCCGGACTGGAATCCCTTGCCCGGCGACTGAGGGCCCAGGTTCCCGGCCAGTGATTCCACCACGGCGAGATCGGCTGGCGTGTCCACGTCGATTGCCGCCTCGCCGAACGGCAGCAGGACCGCGCCGACACGGGCGCCGCCGAGCTTGGATAGCCGGTCCATGGCGCCTGCCAGAGTCAGGCGCCGGAAGACAAACTTCAGCAGGGTCTTCGCTCCGAGCATGCGTGCGATCCGCGCTGGATGCTTCCGGTGCCGCTCCATTTGCTGCCAGAACGTGACTACATCGCGGCCCTGGGCAGTCAGGAAGGCAAACAGATTGCAGCCGCAGACCGCCCCGTCGCGCAACCTTGTCACCGTGCGTCGTGTCTGTCCGGAAATGGCGGCGACACGCTCGAAAGGCACCAGGCCGACCACCGCATCCGCCCCTGTCCCTTCAGCGGCACCCAGGAAGTATTCGACGATATCCGGCCGCAGCAGCGCGTGGTCCGCAGTGGTCACCAGGATTGGACGATCGCCGGGCATGTCGTCCAGCGCACCCGCGACGCTGGCGGCCGGGGATCCTGCTCCAGGATGAAACCCATACGGCTTCCCGGCCAGACTCCTTTCGATAATCGGATCCCGGCGGGCATCTTCGGCGAGCCCGACCACGACAATCCGAGCCACCCGCGGGCAGCTTTCTACCGCGGACAAGACTCTGAGCAACATTGGCGTGCCGGCGACCGGAACCATAGCCTTGCTGACCATCCCGGCATGACTGGCCACCGGGTCACCGGGGCCGCGGCTGCCGGCGAGAACCATGGCATCGAAACATGTGTTTTCCATCGGATATCGATCCTGTTCCGGCTGCTCCGCGGGGCCGCCGTCAGCAAACGTGTCGTGTCGCCACGACCACCCGAACGCAGCGACAGGCGCATCCTGTGTGACCGGGCAGGACAACGCAAGACCGTTGCCGATCGCGCGGCGCTGCGCCCGAATTGTCGTCCGCCCCGTTACCCTTCCCCACCAGCTCCCTCGCATCGGATAGGCGAGGGATTTTGACTGTCATTTCGTCTTATCGGATTCGCGGTTTTTGGGTGCACCGCAAAACGTATTTGAGTGAAATATGAAAATTCCCCTTTCATCGGCAGCTAGGTTAGGTAAAATTGCGCGGATAACTGCCCACGGCCCCAGGTTGGCGGCGCGGCCTGGAAGCCGATTTTATGGCCAGGCGTGTAAAGGCCCCGGCGGAAAGAATTCAGGCGAATAGCAACTTAGGCGTTGCGAAACAGGGCATTATGCGGCTAACTTAAGGCACAGGATCGGATTTGGCCGGCGTGGCGAGCCACGCCGCAAGGCAAACGGTTAACTAGGAACTCAGGGAGCGCTTGCGTCATCCGCACTCTGACTTGCATGGTCCCGGACGTGGAAATAGCACTTTTTTCAGAGTGTTACGTCGCGTCCCCACGGGACAGGGTCAGTGCAGCGTTCGGACGCGAAACAACGTATAGCGACGGAATTTTCCAACCCCGGCAATGCGGGGCGGAATAGGATTGCATGCGCATTTCGTGTTGAAGAGATTACGCGAGCGTTTGGTAGAGCAGGAGGTATTCGAGGGTATGGTCCCGACACCTACGGATAGAAAACAGCCACTCAGGCCAGCGGATTTCGCCGGCCTTGCGGATGCGCTCGACTATGCGGCCCAGGGCGAAGCGGGAGCGAACTTCTACGATGGTCGCGGCAACCTGCAGTCGGTCTTACCGTACTCGGAGATGCGTAGCCAGGCCATGGCCACCGCTCGTCGCATGCGCGCGCTCGGCCTGGAGCGAGGCTCGAGAGTCGCGTTGGTCGCGGAGACCACGCCGGAATTTCTGGTGTTCTTCTTCGCCTGCCAGTACGCCGGCGTCGTGCCTGTTCCGCTGACCGCAGCGATCACGCTCGGCAGCCGCAGCGCCTATGTAGATCAGCTGCACGGTCTGCTGGAAAATTCTGCCGCCTCGATGCTGGTTGCCCCTTCCGGATACGAGAGCTACTTCGCCGGCGCGGCGGAGGGACTGGATCTGAAGTTCTGCGGTACACCCGAGGAGTTCGCGCGCCTGCCCGAAGCCGAGGTTGAGTTCGAGCCCTTGAGGGGCGAGGAGATCGCCTACATCCAGTACACATCGGGGAGCACGCGCTTCCCCCGTGGCGTCCTGATCACAGAGAAAGCCGTTCTCGAGAACCTGAAGGGGATCGTCAAGCACGGCATCAAGGTCGGCCCAGAAGACCGATTCTTCTCCTGGCTGCCGTTCTATCATGACATGGGGCTGATCGGCCTCGTTTTGACACCGGTGGCCAGCCAGACTTCTGTCGACTACCTCGGTACGCGGGAGTTCGCTATGCGTCCGCGGTTGTGGCTGGAACTTCTCACCCGCACCCGCTGCACGATCTCCTTCGGCCCGCCGTTCGGTTACGAATTGTGCGCCCGGCGCCTGCGCGAGGGCGACCCGGTCAAGTACGACCTCAGCAACTGGCGCATCGCCGGCGTGGGCGCGGAAATGATCCGCGCCGACGTGCTGCATGCCTTCGCCGAGGCGCTCGCCCCCAGCGGTTTCCGCGAGGACGCCTTCCTACCCTGCTATGGCATGGCGGAGTGCTCACTGGCCATCAGTTTCTCGTCCCTTGACGAGCCGGTGCAGGAGGACGTCATCGATATCGAGCATCTCTCCAACGCCGGGGAGGCCCTGCCCATCTACAATGCGGACGATTCCGGCCGGGCAAGGTCCTTCGTGCATTGCGGTCAGCCGCTTCCGGACTACGAGGTCGAGATCCGGAACACGGGAGGGCGCGCCCTGCCCGAGCGCTGCGCCGGTACCATTTTTGTCCGTGGACCCAGTGTCATGTCCGGATATTTCAACGAGCCGGAGATCACTGCTCAGACACTGTCCGCCGACGGCTGGCTCAATACCGGTGATGTGGGATATCGGATCGGCTCCCGGCTGGTCATCACCGGTCGCGAGAAGGACATGATCATCATCAACGGACGCAATATCTGGCCTCAGGACCTGGAATACCTGGCCGAACAGCAGCCCGAGGTGCGGACCGGAGACGCGCTGGCGTTCTCCGCACCAGCCCCGGACGGCTCGGAGGTCCCGGTGCTTGTCGTGCAATGCCGTATCCGGAACGAGTCGCGAAGGCGCAGCCTCATCCAGCGCCTGGAACGACTGGTCAGCAAGGAACTGGGCGTCCAGTGCCAGGTTCAGCTGGTCCCGGCGCATTTCCTGCCGAGGACTTCATCCGGCAAGCTTTCCCGCTCCAAGGCGAGGCAGAATTACATAGACCAGCTGCCGGCGTCATCGAAGTCGGACATGGTGGACCTGGAGAGGGCTGCGGTCTGATTCAGGAACCCAGCCAGTCAGTATCAGCAGCGGGGCACCAGTCGGTGCCCCGCTGCGTTTGCGCATCCGGAAATTGCCCGGGCCGGACGCGGTTGGCCCGGCTCCGCTCATGACCTCCAACCTGGTCGCGCTGACCGGAGCCACGGGTTTCGTCGGTCTCCACATCCTTCACCGGCTTCAGCGGGAAGGGATGGCAACCAGGTTGCTTGTCCGCAATCCGCAGAAGCTCCCGGCCCTGCCCCCCTCCACCGAGGTCGTCGAGGGCTCCCTGGCCGATCGATCGGCGCTGGCCAGACTAGTGACGGGGGCGTCTTCCGTGATCCACTGCGCCGGCGTGGTCCGTGGCGTAACCCGTGCGCAATTCGACCGTGTCAATGCCGATGCCGCCGGGGTCTGCGCGATGGAGGCGAGGGACGCTGGTGTCCGGCGTTTTCTGCTGATTTCGTCCCTGGCCGCGCGGGAGCCGGACCTTTCGCCCTATGCGGCCAGCAAGCGACAAGGCGAAGAGACCGTCCATGGCAATGCGGGGACCATGGCGGTCACGATCTTTCGACCGCCTGCCGTCTATGGCCCGGGAGATCGAGAAATGCTCCCGTTGTTCCGCTCAATGGCCCGGGGCGTGGCGCCGGTTTTCGGTTCTCCGGACGCCCGGTTCTCCCTCATCTACGTCGAGGACCTCGCCGACGCCGTGGTCACGTGGGCAACGAGTCCTGCGGCAGAACCGGGCATGCTCGAGATTGACGACGGCACGCCGGGCGGATACGGCTGGAACGACGTCTGCCGGGCAGTTGAGACCATCACCGGCCGGCCGGTTCGGCAGATCAGGATGCCGGCCGCCCTCCTCGGGATCCCGGCGACCCTTAACACGCTAGCGGGCCTCGTTATCGGCTACTCGCCGATGTTCAGTCTCGGCAAACTGCGGGAACTCCGCCATCCGGATTGGGTCTGTCGCGGCAGTCCGGCAGCGGTGCTCCCGGGGTGGCAGCCCGCCTGTCGACTGACGGAGGGCCTGGCGAGGACACCGGGCTGGCAGGATTGAATGCTGCCGGGCACTGCCGCGCAGATCGGGCGCCGAGGTCGAACGAACGATATCCGGATCTGTCTCATCACCTGATGTCCAGATCGCAAACAGAAGTTGACGGGATTGACCCCAGATTGACCGTCGGCCCCGGTTCCGGTGCAATCGCCGGGGAATCCGCTTGCAGTCCAAGGCAGCCCAGCCGATGCGAAAGTCCCTGCTTTCATTCCTGATCTTGCTGACGACCATGACGGGCCTGTCTGGCCCGGTCCGCGCGGCCGATCCGGTTTTCGATCCAGATCGGATCCGTTGGTCCGGCATCGAGATGTCCGCTTCCAAACTCCTTATCACCATGGACGTGGCCATGACCCTGGAGGATCTGTCCGGCGCATCCGCCGCGTCCCGCCTCGTCACCCCGATGACTGCCCGCGAATCAGAGCATCTGGACAGGATTACGGCCCTCCGCTTCGTCACAGATGGCCTGGGGCGACGCAATGAAGTGGAATTGCTGATGGACCCCGGGAATGGCGCAGCGCTGCAGCGGACTTCGATCAGGACCGGCAACCGACCGAAGCACCGGATCTATCGCTTCGACGACGATCACATACTGCGCATGACAAGGCGGCCGCGGTCCGGCGAGGACAATCTGCAACCCGACCGCTGGAGCGAGCGATCGGAGGAAACCTATCGCTATCCGCCTTCGGCGGAACCTGGGGCCATCGCCGAGGCCACCTCGTTGATCTACCTGGCAGCAACGTCGAGCATCGCCCGCCCCGGTGACCGGGTGAGCATACTGGCGCTGGCCAGCGACGAAGTTCACCTGGTCGAGTTGATCGGTCAGAAGCCGGCCGAAGTCCGCGTGGATTACTTCTCTGTGAATGGTGCCCGGACGGAACGATACACGGGCAAGACCTCCGCGATCCGCATTTCCATCCGGGCCCGATCCCTGAACCCGGAGAAGGGCGAGGAGTTCGAGCTACTCGGCCTCAAGGATCTGGAGGTTTACCTCGATCCTGCGAGTCGGGTCCCGCTGGAACTCAGGGGGAAAGTGGATTTCTTCGGTAAGGTCGAATTCGAGCTCAAACGCGTAACCCTGGCCGACAAAATGCCCTCCAGAGACCCGATTGACAGGGGTCCGGAGGGAAAGTAACCTTCCGCACCTCTCCGCGGCGCCCCGGGGCGCCGGATCCTCATGCCGAGGTGGCGGAATTGGTAGACGCGCTGGCTTCAGGTGCCAGTGGGGGTAACCCCGTGGAGGTTCAAGTCCTCTCCTCGGCACCACTCCGATCTCCCGTGTGAATTACCTCAGCGCCAGGGCATCAGGGGAAGGGTCTGACTGTGCGACGGGCCGATGAGAGGACAACCTCCAGCCTGCGATGGCACCTCACGATCTACCACGCCGCCCGAATCGCGCCCGGATTGCCGCCTCCGAAGATGGGCACCGGAGCGCGATTGGTTCAAGTCCTCTCCTCGGCACCATTCCGATCTCCCGTGGGAATTACCTCAGCGCCAGGGCATCAGGGGAAGGGTCTGACTGTGCGACGGGCCGAGCGCCTGGCAATCCGACGGGCGGACGAAAGGACGAAACCTTGCGACGATACTCCCTGATTCCGGCGCTGCTGCTGATTGCCTCAGCCGCATGGTCCACCGCCGACGGACCGGACTTCTGGCAGATCCCCGACACAGGTTGCCATAGCGCGGTGACCATCCGCGCCGAACCCGGGCCACGGGCCGAGGCAATCGGCGAGATTCCCTCGGGCGGAACCTGCATCAGGAACCTGGGATGCAAGGGTGGACTGTCCCTGTAGGAGTACCAGGGATTGCCGGAACCCGAAAGAGCGGCTCGGCTGGAGGAGAATCCACGCTGGTGCAGGATCGAATTTCAGGGCGTCACCGGTTGGGTGGAAGGCCGACTCCTGCGGGAAGGCCAATGCGACCCGGCCGCGGGTCCGTCGGGGACCTCGAATCCACTTTCAGAGCCCGGGATCTGAGAATACTCGCCCGGCCGCGGATCTCCGCGTCATGGGCCTTGTTCGGGCGTTGTCCCTCCGGCTGCTGCTGCCCGGCACGGGGTTCACAAGGCACGGCCCACTTACATGCACGATCCCAGCCCGATTCGCCGGCCTTACCTGAATTCGTAAAGCCAGTCGAACTTGTTTTTGCCAATGCATTGGACGAGGCTGGCGCCGAGGGACTTGAGAAAGTTGTGTGATCCCTCGACGTCTCCGTATAGCCCGGCCTTGTGTTCCTTGTCCTCGAAAAGGACGTAGGGCCGCGTTCGGATAAGGGTTTCTCTGGCCCCGAGAAGGGCCCTGTATTCGTGGCCCTCCAGATCCAGCTTCAGGAAATCGAGTTCCGGAAGCTCCAGCGCATCGATGGGCACGGCCCTGATATCTCCCTTGCCGACGATCCGCCTCGTGACGGACCGGTGGGCGAACTTGCCCTGGAGGCTGACCATATCCTCCTTGTCAGACAGCGCCATCGGGTAAAGGTGGACGCGATCGGCCAGGCCCCAGTCGTGGATATTCCTTTCCAGGGCCTCGAAGGTATCCGGCGCCGGCTCGAAGGCGTGCACGGTCTCGAATCGCTCCACCATGACACGGGTATAGGCGCCGACGTTGGCCCCGCCGTCGATGGCCACCCGGCCGCCTTCGAAGAGCGACAGGGCCTCCCGAATATCGTCAATCTTGGCCCCGGCGCCTTCACCGTAGTATTCCAGGGTCTTGCGCCGCATCTTTCCCCACTTGGCCCAGCGCCGGAGGTCGATGTCCGGGACCCAGAAATCGCCGACTTTTTTCATCTCGGGCTGCCTGATCGGTAACGTCAATCGACCAATTATAGAGGCTCGTGAAGCCCCAGACGTTCGTGGGCCACTCGTGACCGGCCCGGTAGCCCGAAAGCCGCCGCTGGGCATCCGGAAGCGGACCGGCGCCAGCATCTCTCCGCCCGTACGTTGACCGGAAACTATTGGTAAAATACGCGTTTTAACGATGCCCCCGGAGACATCCGATGCACATCGTTGCAAAACGGATTACCAAGTGGCTGGTACGCCTGGCGTCCCTGTTCGTGAGCGAGGAGAAAGGCCTCGCCCTGGAGCGCTGGCGACGCGGCCGCGAGGATAACTGGAAGTTCCAGCGGTGCGACTACGTATTCGCCTCCTACGGCAAGAGTGGCCGGACCTGGGTGCGGGTGATGATCTCCCGCTACTACCAACTGGCCCGCAAGCTCCCGGACCGCATCATTATGGGCTTCGACAACTTCCATAAGCTCGACCGGCGCGTGCCAAAGATCTTCTTCACGCACGACAATTACCTGCGCGCCTATCTCGGAAATCCGGGCTCCAGAGAGGACTTCTACCGACACAGGACGGTGCTGCTGGTGCGCAAGCCGCAAGATGTGGCCGTCTCCCAGTTTTTCCAGTGGAAATTCCGCATGCGGCCCTACAAGAAGGCCCTCAACAAGTATCCGGATCACGAGGCGGACATTTCCATCTACGATTTCGTCATGGATCGAAACCAGGGCCTGCCGAGGATCATCGACTACATGAACGGCTGGATCCGGGAACTGGAGAACTTCGACAATATCCTGGTAGTGAGATACGAAGATCTCCGCTCGGACACCGAAGCGCAGCTCGCCCGGTTGATGGGGTTTCTCGGCGAGGACGTCGACAGAGAAGCCGTCCAGGGCGCCGTGGAATTCGCCACGGTCGAGAACATGCGCAAGATGGAGTCGCAGAACTATTTCTGGCGCAGCGGCAGCCGGGTGCAGGCCCGTGACACCAGCGATCCCAATACCTACAAGGTTCGCAAGGCGAAAGTCGGTGGCTACCGGGACTATTTCGACGACGAGCAAATCGCGGTCATCGACGGCATGGTCGACGAGCGTCTGCTGCCCGCCTACGGATACACCAGCAAGGAATCCTCGCCGGGACCGATGTTGGATGCAGGGAGTGCTGCGTGATGGACATGAAAGTTTTCATCCAGACCAATGAACGGCAGTGGCTCGGCGCACTGGTGTCGGCCTATTCATTAAAGCGGAACTCGGCCCACGGGGGCGATTTCAGTGTAGAGATTATGCACGTGAAGGACTTCCCCTTCCTGCACGAGCGTGAGGGCCAGCCTTTCCTGCGAGGCGGAGCGACCCGGATATGGCATATGTCGGACCTGCAATCGTTCACGCCGCTAAGGTTCATGCCACCGAAGCTGATGGGCCACCAGGGGCGCGCTGTCGTGATCGACCCCGACATATTTGCTGTCGGAGATATCCATGAACTGCTCACGCGGGACATGGGCGGCAAGGCCGTCATGGGCCGTCACCGATCCGACAAGTCGGAGAAGGCCTGGCAGATCGCGACCAGCGTGATGCTGCTGGACTGCGCCAGGCTGCGACACTGGGAGCCTGAGAAGGAATTCGGAGAGATGTTCGAGTTCAAGCGCGACTACAAGGACTGGATCGTCCTCCGTGACGAGCCGCGGGAGAATGTGGGCTATCTGGAAGACGAATGGAACGACTTCGACCACCTGACAGAGAAGACCAAGCTGTTGCACAACACCAAGCGGCGGACCCAGCCCTGGAAGAGCGGGCTACCCGTGGACTTCGTTCCGGCCGACAAACTCCGCAAATATCCGATGCTGGGCCGGCTGAACGAACTGCGCGTCAAGGTCTTCGGCGAGTACGGCCTGCTCGGCCGCTACAAGCCCCACCCGGACCCCAATCAGGAGAAGTTCTTCTTCGGCCTGCTGCGGGAGTGCCTGGAGAAGGGCGTCATCGACGAGGCCACGGTACGCGACGAAATGAAGCACAATCACGTGCGGCACGATGCACTCGAACTCGTCGATCGAACCCCACCCCTGGCGGCATAGATGATCATGAATCGCTACCTGGATTTCGAAAAGCTGGAAGCCATCGATCCGAAGGCGTTCAGATCTACTATGCCCTTCCCCTACGCGAACCCCGAGGGGCTGATCACGGCTGACGGATACCAGCGGCTCCTGGACAACATGCCGGACATCTCGATGTTCGAAAAAATCTTCGGATACCGGCGCCTTGCCGGCCAGGAACCCCATGACCGCTATGCCCTGGAGTGGACCCCGGAAATCGATGTCCCCGCGCCCTGGCAGGACTTCATCGCCGAACTCCGCAGCGACAGGTACCGGCGGGCCGTGGCCAGGCTGATGGGGGGCAAGAAGGTGGAGTTCCGCTTCCACTGGCACTACACGCCCAATGGCTGCTCCGTGTCACCCCACACCGACTCGAAACGCGAGCACGGGTCCCACCTGTTCTACTTCAACGCAGAAGGCGAATGGGATCCGGCCTGGGGGGGCGATACCCTGGTGCTCGACGACGGCGGCAGGCTCGATTTCAAGAGCGCGCCTGGCTACGAGGATTTCGTCGCCGAGATACCGGCCCGCTCCATCGGCAACTACAGCCTGATCTTCGAACGCACCGACCATGCCTGGCACGCGGTCAGGGAGATCAAGTGCCCCGAGGGCCGCATGCGGCGGCTGTTCATCATAGTGGTAAGCCCCGACAATCTTTACTGGAAACTCCGCGACCGGGTCATCGGCAAGAAGGTGAAGTTCTACTGAGCCTCTGGAGATACCCGCGGGCCCGGACACCGGATCGATTGGGCTGCTCGCGAGCGCCGATCCCTCCCCTGCCCTTATGAGGACACCCGAGAATCCATGAGCCTCGAATTACTCGAGATCGAGAATCGCCGGGACCTGAGGCGCTGGGTGGCTTTCCCCTATGGCCACTATCGGGGCAATACCAGTTACGTTCCGCAACTGTTCCGGGACGAGATCGCCTATTTCGACCCAGGCAAGAACCCCGTTTTCGAAGTCAGCCGGGTCAGGTTGCTGCTCGCCATGAAGGACGGCCAACCGGTCGGGCGTATCTGCGGGATCATCAACTCTCTCGAGGAGCAGAAACTCGGCCGCAAGCGGGGCCGGTTCGGATGGTTCGAGACCACTGACGACAGGGCGGTCTGCGATCTCCTGCTGGATTCAGTCCGGGACTGGCTCATCCGCGAGGGATGCGTTGAAATGACCGGCCCCCACGGTTTCTCTGACCTGGATGTGGAGGGTCTCCTCATCGAAGGTTTCGAGCATGTGCCGACCATTAGCGGCTGCTACAACCACCCCTATTACCAGAGACTCCTCGAGGCCTACGGGTTCCAGAAGGACGCCGACTATCTCATTTATCGCATTGCCGTCCCGGACGAGATCCCCTTCGTCGACCAGGTTAAGAAGCGCTACGGCGGCTACCAGGACTACCGGGTACTGACCTGCCGGTCCGGCAAGGAATTGAAAGGGCATCTGGACGCTCTCTGGGACGTCCTGGAGGAAGCGTTCGAACCCCTGTATGGCGTCGTTCCGCTGACCCGCCGGCAGATGGACTATTACGCGGACAAGTATTTCAGCTTTCTCGACCCTCATTTCGTCAAGCTGCTTTACTCGAAGGACGACGAACTGGCTGCGTTCCTGGTCGGCATGCCGAACCTGAGCCGTGGTTTCCAGAAGGCTAATGGCAGGCTCCTGCCCTTCGGATTCCTGCACATCCTGAAGGATTACCGGCAGCCGACGGCGGTGGATTTTCTGCTCGCCGGCTCGCGGCGAGGCGTGCCGACAGGCATCCTCACTGCCATCGGTCTGGCCGACATGTTCGACACCCTGCGGGCCCGGGGGGTCAGGTTCGTCGAGACCAATCACGAACTCGAGACCAATACCAGAGTCCACCAGCTGTGGTCGCGCTTTCCCAGAGTCAGTTCGCGGCGGTCCCGGGTCTTCCGCCTGACGTTGTCCTGAGCGGCTCAGGCCCCCGGCGCACCGAGATTGAGAAACGGGAGCGGTGCGGTTGCCTCGACCCGTACCGATTGCCCCGGAGCCACCTGGAAGATCTCCCCATCGAGCGCGAAGGCGCTGTCCGGAAACAGATCGAACGCGTCCACATTGCTGGAATAATAGCCCTCCGACACGGACATCTTCGAGTGCCGCCTGCCATAAAGGAGCGACGGGGCACGGCGAATCAGCGCAGCCGGCCGGCGACGGACGGAGGTGAGATGGATGGCGCCCTGGCCTTCCCCCCACCAGGGTCTCAGACCCAGAAGTAGCCGCTCCAGGGACGTCGCCACCAGAAGGACTTGACGGTCGTGAGGCGAGCCCTCCCCGTCCAGCGAGAATGCGGCGCTCCGGCCGGCGGTCCAGGCGCTGTCGCCACGCGCCATCCCGAACAGGCCCCGCAGCAGTGAAATCCCGGCCGCCAGCTCACCGCGCAGGCCATGGGAGCCGATCTTCTTGCGGAAGTGCTCCATGCCGTCCAGCACGACCCCGGCGCCCAGGAAGAAACCGAACTGGGGCCCGTCGCCGGCGCCGCTCACTTTCAGCAGCGGCCGCCCGACGCGGCTGCGCCTCTCTGCAGGCCACTTGCTGAGTTCGCCCAGCTTCCGCAGGGAGGACTCGAGGGGCTCATTGGCGTTGATATCGTTGGCGGTCATGTTGGTGGTGCCGCCAGGCACCAGGGCCAGGTCCGGCGGCGGCCGATCCAGGCGCATCAGCTCCGTCAGCACGCCGTGGACGGTGCCGTCCCCGGCATTGACGGCCAGCACCTCCGGCCCCATCTCCATCGCCTCCCGGGTTGCCTGCCGGATGGTTGGCAAGTCGTCGGCCTCGAGGCAGGTCGCGCCGATGTCCCGCATCAGCGCCCTGATGACCCCGGGGCGGCTGCGGTTCCGGCCAGCATTCGAGTTGGCGATGAGGACTAGGCGGCTCATGAAAGGCAAGGGGGCAAGTGCAAGTTCCGAAAAGAAGGCCCCGGCGGAGCGACCCCCGGGGCGGCCTGCATTGTACCTCTCCGGGAGCGCGGCCGGGCGGGATTGGGACGCTAATCCTGAAATCCAGTTGTATCCCACCTGTAAGTCCCCGGTAAGCCCCCGGGGCGGACACTTAGCCCTGAGACGGAGAGTGGATCGATGCTCCGGGACAGGGACGACGTGTGACATGAACGGGAGGAACGAGACATGCGGTATGTGGCAGTTTTGATACTTGCTGGCGCTATTGCATCCGGTTGCACCGCGGCCCAGCACAGGGAGGACATCGCGGAAGCCCGGACCATGGCCAACCAGCAGGACGAGCTGACTGTGGGCTCGGTCCAGAGCGGGATCAGGGTGGGGATGAGCGCAGCCCAGGTCCTCGAGACCCTGGGTTCGCCCAACATCGTGTCCACGGACGAGGACCGTCGGGAGGTCTGGGTGTACGACCGGATATCGACCGATCGCGTCTATTCGGACAGCTCCATTGGCGTGCTGGGCGGGGCCGGAGGAGCCAGCGGCGGAGCCGGCGGCGGGGCCGGCGGCCTTTTCGGCGCCAAATCCGGCGCATCGAGCAGCTCCCAGCGCACACTGACGGTGGTGGTCCGATTCGACGACATCGGCGCGGTACGGGACTTCTCGTATCGCACCTCTCGATTCTGATCGCCGCTCATTCACCGCTCATTGGGACCGGAGGCATAACCGTCATGGCAAGAATGCGAATCACGCTGGCGGTGGTGGTACTGCTCGCCACCGGCTGCGCGGCGGCGCCACAGAAGGCTATCTTCGATACTGACGAGAGTCAGCTCGAGTTGCGCAGCTACCAGTCCCGGGTCTTCGAGTCGACCAACGAGGTCGACGTCATGAGGGATATCATCGACACGCTTCAGGACCTCGGGTTCCTGGTCGAAAATGCGGACGCCGGGCTCGGTTCGGTCACCGGCAAACGATCCCGGGACGGCCTCGTGACCCTCACCGTCACCGTCCGCCCCAGGGGTGAGGACGCCGTCCTGGTCCGCGCAAACGCTCAGCGGGGCGACCAGCGTATCGACGACCCGGAGGTCTATCAGACCTTCTTCAACTCTCTGCAGCAGTCGTCATTCATCTCGGCGGGCCGGGTGAATTGATATGCCCGCCGCGATCCGCAGCAGGGTGGGGGAATCGACGAGGACACCAGGCTCCTTCGCCCGGGGCAGCCGCGCCGGGGGCATGGTCCTCGTCGTCATGGCCATGGTGGGCTGCCAGGGTCTGTGGCCCGCCCATGACTACCTTGAACTGGACGAAGACGCGCCCACATGGCGGGCAACCGAGACCCGACGATTCTCCGACGTCACTGAACAGCGCTTGCTGGCCGCCTCGGGCACAGCCCTGCAGGATCTGGGCTTTACCGTGCGTCGCACCCACGCCGAGGTCGGTCTCGTGATGGCGTCCAAGCGGGGCTCTGCGGTGAATCCCGTCCAGGTCGTTGGCTACATCGCTATCGGCCTGATGGCCGGACAGGGCCCACCCGCCTGGGACGAGGAGCAGGAAGTGCGGGCCAGCCTGCTGATCATGCCCGAGCGCACGGGCGGCGAAGACGGCTTCCGTGTCCGGCTGACCCTCCAGCGAGAAGTCTTCAACACCGACGGCAATACCACCCGGATGGAGCCCATCCACGACCCCGACATATTTCAGCGGTTCTTCGATCTGCTCGGCACCAGCCTGTTCTACGAACAGCAGCAGCTATGAAAACGCTGATCGTCCTGCTGACCCTCGGGCTGTCCTGCCTGGCCCATGCCGGCGCGGGGCCGGAAACGGTCATGACCCTGCCGGGGGATTATGCCCGGCAGCGCGAAATCCAGACGCGCCAGTGGCAGGCCGGCGACGAGCTGACGCTGCTGCGGAGCGTAATGTCGGCCATGCAGGACCTGGAGTTCGTCGTGGACGATACCGAGCCTCCGCTGGGGCTTGCCTATGGCACCAAGTACGTGTCCGGACGGCGGTTACAACTGGTAGTCATGGTCCGCCCCATGGGCGCGGAACAGTACTCGGTGCGCGCCTGCGCCTATTTCTACGGCGAACTGGTGGAGGACCCGGAGGCCTACCAGGATTTCTTCGACGCTCTCGGGTACGGAGCGGCGATCCGAACCGAAGCTCTCTCGCGATAGGCCAGGCTTCGGTTCAAGTCGTCTGTGGAAACGCCGCGCTCCTGACGTGGAACAGGGGCAGCGACCCGTATTTCTTGGCCAGCTGGGTTCGACCGACATAACGGAACTCGAAGCCCTCGGCTCCGGCCGCCGCGGCGACTGCGGCGAAGGCTCCGCTGGCGTAGACCTGGCCCGGAGGCGTGATCGGCTCGATTCGGGCGGTCCTGCTCGTATGCGGGCCCGTGTAGAGAGGCCGGCCGGTGACGGGATCGGTCCCGCAGAAAATCGGTCCGCAATGGAGGGCGATGCGCAGGTCCAGATCGGCGGGCAGCCCTTCCCCAACCCAGTCCACGGAATGCACCAGCTCGCTCAGGGCCAGGGCGTAGCGCCCGGCGTCGGCGACGCTGCAGAAGACCATGTACAGGCCGTCGCCAGCGGTTTCGGAGTGGATGGGTCGATGGTCGCTTCGCTTGCTCAGCCGTCCCACGGAACCGAGGAAATTGGATATGAAGATGGGTATCTGGTCCTCGGTCAGCTTGCTGTAGCCCACAGCGTCGGCAAACAGCATGGCCTTGATCTCATGACGGAATCCATTGACAGGCAACCCGTCACCCGTGTCCTCGGCGCAGGACGTCAGGGGCGCTCCCTCATGTCCGGACGGGATCCCTGGATGCACGTGCTCCACCG
This sequence comes from Gammaproteobacteria bacterium, assembly GCA_024640085.1. Lineage (GTDB taxonomy): Bacteria > Pseudomonadota > Gammaproteobacteria > Steroidobacterales > XN24 > JAHEFR01. Next base: position 146,813 of record JAHEFR010000001.1, on the reverse strand, counting down.
GGTATCCGCGCTGTCGCCACAGCTCCACGGCAGACCCGGTGCCGCCCCCTCCGTCGCCAGGCTGCCCATCCCATACGGCCAGCCCGACGACATCTGCCCCCAGGCCCTCCGCCCTCAGGCTGCCCATGCCCGTCAGGATGAGATTGGCGTACTCGAAGGCCGAGACGCTGCCGGAGGCGCGGTGATCACTGGCGACTGTGACACTTTCCGCCGCCTCGATCACGCGTTCGAATCGGCGTCCCCAGTCGCCCCTCCCGGCGAAGTCCACGCTGACTTCGCGGAAAGCCGCCGGCGGGAACGGCAGAACGATGTGGGTCTCGCCCCCGAGTTCCATCACCGCCTCCAGGCAAAGGATGTCGCTACCGCAGGCAGCCGAACCGTAGGCGGCCAGGGGCTGAATCGAATCGATGGTGTCGCGGACGGAAATCGCGACCCGCTCCTCCAGCTCTGGCGGAAATCGTGGCGTGCCGCGGCCAGGCGCATCGATCATATGCCCGGTGAACACGAGGACTGGTGGAGTCGCCAGCGCGGCCCCCAGCCACTCGGCGTGCTCGCCCCGATGGGTCAGCAGCAGTTTGGCCTGGCGCCGGGTGGAGGCCAGATCCCCGTAGCGGTGGCCGGCCAGGCCCGCGGCCTGCTCGTAGGCGGAACGGGCATGGCCCAGTTCACCGAGAATAAGGGCCGCCTCCCCCAGGGTCGCCTGCAGCCAGTAGGCGGCGTCGTCGGAGACCTGCTTCTCCAGCTCCTGTAGGCATAATGCCCTGACCTCCGTCGCCAGACGCCGGCTTCTGGCCTCATCGTTGAGCAGCAGGGCCAGGGTGGCGGCATTGATGCCGGTGTAATAGGCATCCTCCATCCGGCCACGCTCGGCCGAATCGCGATAGGCCTTGTCGTAGATCCGGAAAGCCGCCGTCAGGTGCACGAGCTTGTCCCGGGGATCCAGGGCCGAAAGGCCGATGTCCTTGTGGGTGCGGGCCAGCAGACCCAGGGTCTCGCCATCGCTCACCCCTTCGTCGGCAAGCGCCTGCAGCACGGCATTGGCGCGCCGGGTCGCCCCACTCCGTGCCAGTGCCAGCCCCTGGAGCTGTCTCAGGCGAACACTCTCTGGCCATGACTCCAGACCCAGCTGGACTTCGTTGAAAGCCAGCAATGGTTCGCCCGCGTGGAGGAAATGCTCGGCCTCCGCGATCCGGAGTTTCAGGGCATCCGGGTCCGACGCGAGACCCGCCGGGGCCCCCTCGTCCACGACCTCAGGTGAATGCGTGATCCGGTACCCGCCGGCGTGGATGGCGACCAGGGTCTGCCGCGCTCGGGACAGGAACACCTTTCGCTCGGCGTCAGGCAGCTGCTCCCAGAGGACGACCGACCCGCCGGCGCCGGCGTGGTAGCGGCGCGCCAGGTACTCGACCAGCGCGTCCAGTTCGCCATCCAGCGAGGCCTCGTCCGGGCGCTGTCGTTTGTCGGCAGGGCTCATCCGTCGGATTCTACCTAGGCAGGTCTGCGCTGAACATGGACAGCCCGTGTTGCGGATGGCGGGTCGGCAAGGAGCCGCGGCATGGCATATTCTTGTGTTGCTTCATTGGGGAGGGTTCGACATGAGCGGCCACGACACCAGAGATGCGACCACGGCCGGCCAGGAAGCGCGCCGACGGTCCCTGGTGGGCCGCGTAGAATTGCATCCGCACCGGCATCTTCTCTACCAGGAGATCCATGCCCGCCCGTCCCCCCTGATACGCCCGCCGGTCAGAGCCTCGAGCATGGTGTTCCAGGACCGGGACTGCGCCGTCGACGCTGCCTTCGACCACGTCTCCCGCCTGGCCCGTCGCTGTGGTGCCAATCTCCCCGACCCTGAAGCAAGCTGTTACTACCAGGAGATGGGCGGCTTCGAGCTGCGCTGGGAACGGCATACCGAATTTTCCTCGTACACCTTCCTCAGGCCAGGATCCTGCGATCCGCCGTTCGCGGAAACCGCTGCGGACATCGTGCCGGAGGATTGGCTGGCATCTACTCCGGGGGTCCTGATCGCCGGCGTCCACGTGACGATGCTGAGAACCGAGGGACCGGACCCGTTCGGGCCAGAGCTGTCACGCTGGTTCGAGGGTCAGACGCTGTTCGGTAGCAGGATCGTCGATGAGCGGGCCCGGATTTTTACGACGCTGCGCCTGCATGGCGACGGGTTCGGCAGGATCCTCATCTGCAACACCGGTCTGAGCGAGTTCCAGTCGGGACGGACGCTGCAGCGGCTGCTGGAGCTGGAGGCCTACCGGACCATGGCACTGCTGGGGCTGCCGGACGCGAAAGACATCGGGCCGCGGGCGGCGCGGCTCGACCGTCAGCTTGCCGACGTCATGGACGAGTTCGGAGGCCTGGGCGATGTCTCAACGGAGCGACGCCTCCTGGATGAACTCACCTCTCTTGCCGCGGAAGTCGAACGCTACCGGTCCACGACCAATCAACGCTTCGCGGCAACTCGTGCCTACTACGATCTGGTCACCCGGAGACTGGACGACCTCCGCGAGATTAAATTCTCCGGTATGTCCACAATCGGAAAGTTTCTGGAACGGCGTCTCGGGCCTGCGATCCGCACCTGTCAGTCGGTGGAGGATCAGCTGGAAAGCCTGTCCCGCCGAATCGATCGCGCGACCGATCTCCTGCAGGCAAAAGTGGACGTTGCCATCGAATCCCAGAATCTCCAGGTCCTGGCGGAAATGAATCGCCGGGCCCGGCTCCAGCTGCGTCTCCAGCAGACCGTCGAAGGCCTGTCGGTGGCCGCCATCAGCTATTACACCGTCGGCCTGATCAAGGTCGCCCTCGACGCAGCAGCCTCCTACGGCGTGCCAGTCAGACCCACGCTGGCGGCCGGAATATCCGTCCCCTTCGTTGTCGCCGGCGTGTGGTGGATGACCCGCCGGATACGGCGGCATATCAGGACAGAGGATTGAGATAAATAATTTTTAATACAATAGGTTATATTGATTTGTTAATATTTGTTCTAAATTAGACTTCAGACCCTCGACCACACCATCGCCGCCCCGAACGAAACCGCGGCCAGGGACCAGACAATGATCGGCCCGGCGGGCAGATCCCAGACACCCGAGGTAACCAGCCCCAAAGCATAGCCCGATGCGCCGACTGCGTAGCCTGCCCACAGCCCCGCAACAGGGCGGGCCCGGCGCACCGCCAGGGCCGGCAGGATGAGGCTGGCAAACACCAGGTAGACACCGACCAGCTGGACCGACACGGTCACGCTGAGGGCGAACAGCACATAGAAGCCCGCCCGGCCCAGGCGGTGCCGGGCGAGGAACCAGGCTCCCAGCACTGCGGCGGTCACGGCGGCGGCCGGACCGAGACGCGCCAAATCCACCCACAGGATCTGCCCGGTCAGCAGGTCCTTCAATTCTTCCCCTCCCTTCGGATGGTTGGCGAGCACGAGGATCCCGGCTGTGGCCGCCAGGATGAACAGCACGCCAATAATCGCCTCCTGGACTTCCGCATACCGGGACTCGGTCCAGGTAAGGAAGATGGCCGCGACCATGGCTGCCATGACCGCCGCCGCCTGGGCTCCGATCCCGTGAGGATCCCAGCCCATGACACCGGCAGTAATCGCACCCAGTCCGGCGGCCTGGGCCACCGCCAGATCGATGAAGATGATTCCCCGTTTCAGCACCTGGCGGCCCATCGGCACGTGGGTCGCGAGGACGATCAGTCCGGCGATGAAACCCGGTCCGAGGATCGTGATATCGAGGGTCTCCAGGTTCACTGCCGGGGTGCTCCCAGCCGGTCCAGGATGACGTCGAACAGTTCGAACAGGGTGTTGACGTCATCGACGCTGCCCACCGTGTGAGGCAGGACCTCGGCGGGTATGCCGGTCCGGGCTGACAGCCACTCGGACGCCCGCGGGCTCTGGTAACAGGAGCGGATGATCCACGCCACGTCCTCGCCCTCGACGGTGGAGAGCAGGGACGCAAGATGGCTGGTGCTGGGCTCGATACCGGGCTTCGGCTCAAGATTGGCAACCTCGTCGAGACCGAGCCAGTTCTCCAGATACGTCCAGCTACGGTGCTGCGTCACCACCTTCATGCCCCTGAGGGAAGCGCCACGCGCTTCCCAGCCCGCGATCGCAGCCGTCCAGCGGGTCTGGAAATCCTGCCCGCGGTCGGTGTAGCTATCCGCACCAGCCGGATCGAGCTGGACAAGACGTCCGGTAAGCGCCGTCGCCACCAGGCGAATATTTCTCGGATCGATCTGGATGTGGGGATTCCCCATGGGGTGAAGCTCCCCCTGGGCCCGGTCGAGGCTGACCGGTTTGTCCAGCATCGGCACGAAAGTCGCCGCCTCGAGAAATCCGGGTTTGCCTGGCTGAGCCGCCGGGTTTCCGCCCTGCCGCAACAGGACCGGCAGCCATCCCGACTCGAGCGAGGCCCCGGTGCAGATCACCAGGTCGGCCTGGCGGAATCTGGCGATAAGGCTAGGCCTGGCCTGCACGACATGCACGTCCTGGCGCCCGGTGACGGCGGAATAGACGCTGACACGATCTCCGCCCAATTCAGAGGCCAGGGCCGCCCACTCCGGCTCGCAGGCGAAAACCTCCAGGGCCGATGCTCTCAACGGCAGCCAGGCCAGGGCGATGAGTAACACCAATTTGCTCTTATTCACGGGAGACCCTCAGAACTGATGGGCGCCATGGGGCCCGAGACTCAATACGTACTGAAGTACGACCTGGGTGTCGCTGTCATCCGAGGAGTCGTCACGGCAGGCCTGGAGGCGCAGACGGCTGAACTCCGTGTGGGCGTAGTCGACCATCACCGTGAACCTCTCCGGATCCCTGTCGTCGCCGTCGAGGGGGGTCGGGACCTGCAGCGCGTCGACGTTATTGTCTGCCGACAGCCAGTCATAACGGATACCAACTCTCCAGCCACGGCGCCATTGATACACGGCCTGGGCATACAGACCGTCCTGCTTGATGTCGTAGCGGCCGGCGCTCGCCACGTCCCCGGTGAGGATGTCCGCATCACCGTTTTCCTCACGATGGAGATACTCAGCCTGGAATTTCAGGTTCCGGTTGTAGGCGTTTCCTCCCGGCGCCCATTTCCAGACCAGCTCGCCGATCACGACGTCACCGTCGCCGTTCAACGACAGTTCGCCGTCATCCAGATCCTGATTCCAGTCGTCGACTTTGTAGTTCAGCCAGGAGATCCCGGCCTTCCAGCTATTACTGGTTCCAACGTCGCCACCGACCTTGGCGAACACAGACCAGGCTCCCGCGCCGTCATTGGCCGCGCCAGAGGCGGGAAAACTCGCGCCCCGGAATCCTTCGGTCCCGAGTTGCAGGAAGAGCAGCGTCGGCGCCAGCCATCGGACCTGTGCGCCCACGTCGTCAAAAGCGCCGCCGAGCATGGCCCGGTATGCGAGAGGCTCGTCGGCGAAGTCCCAACTGTGAGGATGGAATGCATTGTGATAGCCGACGGCGGAGAGGAATTTCCCCCCCTTCACGGCCCAGCCGGCCGGTAGCGCCAGGGTGTCGAAGTAGGCCTCCTCCAGTTCAACCTCGGTCTCGTCTTCGCTGTCCTCGTAGACGATGTCGGCGAAGCCGTAGAACCAATCGTCGACATTAGCACTGGCTGTCAGCTCCGTTTCGCCCAGGGAGAACCCTTCCGGCGCAGGCGCGGCAGCCTCGTCCCGGAGAAATCCGGAGATCTGGTAATCGTCGACGTCGTTCGAATAGCGAGAGAACTGCCCGTCCAGTATCAGGCTGATTGCCGGATTGAACTCATTGCCCGATATCACGCCCTGGGCGAGCACCGGAGAGACGGAGGTAAGGGCGACGATACCCGCCACCGTTGACAGGAAATATCTGTAGACTGACATGCGGGCACGCTCCTTCCGGATCTGATGCGACAACGCCGGGCAAGCGGCAGCGGCCGCTCATCCCCTGGGGCTCGTTGGATCAGGACTGGCCGGGTGGCGCCCGCGCGAGCGGAGTGACGACGGGTCGTCGGGTGACGGGATCGTGGCAATGCGCCGCGACCAAACAGTCAGGCGCAGCCTGGAGGAGCTTGACTGCCGCCGCGGGTGGGGCCACCGCAAGATGACCGGCCATGCAGATCGCGCACGGGCTCCCACCCTTTCCGGGATCATGGAGGGGATCGTGTTGCGCGAGGGCGATCTGCGACAGAAGAAGACTCATCGCCAGCAGGCCGCTGAACCGCTGGAGGAGCAGCCTTCGATAATCGCGACTCGACGACTTCATGTTCCGGATGAGTACATGCGGGTGGAAATGTCGCACGACCATACCGCGCTCCGTTCCGGCCAGCAACCGGAGACGACCAAATGTTTCGCCCGGCTCCGGGCGGTCTGCTACATTGCGGCCAGGGAGCGGCATGGCGTGACACCAGACGAGACGATTCGGCACCGACTGGCCGTGGCCACGAGGCACCTTCAGGCCGGCGAGAACGGAACAGCGGCCCGCGAGTGCGAGTCGATACTCGAGGCGCATCCAGAGCAGCCAGAGGCGCTGGGCATGCTGGGTGTCCTCCGGGGAATGGCCGGAGACGCGGAGGCCGCCAGGGAGCTGCTGCTGCGCGCCAACGAGCTCCGGCCCGGCAGCCCGAGGCTGTTGAACAGCCTGGCCATGGCCTGTATGGAGACCGGCGATCTCCCGGCCGCCGAGCGGTGGTTGCGCGGCTGCCTGAAGCGGGTGCCGGGTTTCGCCCCTGCGTGGTACACCCTGGCCCTGACCAAGGAGCAGCAGCGCGATCTTCACGCGGCGGTGTCCTGCTACGAGAGGACCCTTGCTCTCGATCCGGGATTCGCCGATGCGTGGTCCAACCTCGCTCAGATCCGGGAGCGCCTGAACCAGCTGCAGCTCGCCGGGGAAGCAGCGGGTCGCGCCCTGGCCCTGGACCCTGCAAATGTCGTGGCGCGGTTGACCGCGGCACAGGTGGACGGGCGGCTGGGCCGTCACCAATCTGCGAGGGAGCGGCTGGAATCCATGATTGAGGATGGCACCCTAGGCACGACCAACGAGGCCATCGTGCGCAGTCGGCTGGCGGACTCCCTCGACGCGCTCGACCTGCCCGACGAGGCCTTCGCGCAGTATGCGGCGGCGAACCGGATCCAGGCGCGGACCGCAGAAGCCGCCTACCAGATTGACGCAGGCCCGTACTCCCTGGATGCCGTCCGACGGCTGGCCACCGCGATCGACCGCCTGGCTGATCACGCTGTCGGGACGCCAGAACCCGAAACGGAAGGACCCTTCTTCCTGCTGGGATTTCCCCGGTCGGGGACGACGCTACTCGACCGTATGTTGTCGGCCCACCCGGCCGTGGAGAGCATCGAGGAGCAGGAGACGCTGGCAGACGCACAGCGGGACTTCGTCCTGGCTCACGGCGGGCTGGACCGTCTGCGGCACATCACCGAGGCGGTCCGATCGGGCTACGTTGACGCCTATCGCCGCCGGGTCGCAGACGCTGGGGCCGGCCGTTCTCCCGTGGTATTGGACAAGCTCCCGTTGCACTCGATCTTCCTGCCGGTGATCTCGGCCGTGTTCCCGGACGCGCGGGTGATTTTCGTCATCCGCGATCCTCGCGATGTCTGTCTGAGCTGCTTCATGCAGCGTTTCGAGCTCAACACGGCCATGGCCCATTTCCTGGACCTGGAACTCACCGCCGAATATTACGTCGCCGTCATGGAACTGGCCCTGGACAGCCTGGACCGGCTACCCATCCGGCACCTGCGGGTAAGGTACGAGGACCTAGTCACGGACCCCGCCCCCAATCTCCGTGACCTGATTGGATTCATGGGCCTGGATTGGGATCCGGCGGTCCTCGATTATCGCTCGCGAATCGAGGGCAGCAAGATCGATACCCCGAGTTACCGACAAGTATCGCGGCCCCTGTATCGATCCTCGATCGGACGATGGCGGCGCTACGAGGAACAGCTCGAACCGATCAGGGAGACGCTTGCGCCCCTGGTCTCGAGACTCGGGTACGACTAGGGTCCGATCAGTCGAAGGGATGCCTGATCACGATAGTCTCTTCCCGATCGGGCCCGGTAGAGATGATATCCACCGGCGTCTCCACGATTTCCTCGATCCGCCGCAGATACCGTTTCGCGTTTTCGGGCAGCGCCTGGTGGCGGGTGATCCCCACCGTAGATTCTTTCCAGCCAGGGATATCCTCGTACACCGGCTCGCACTGCTCATAGTGCTCAGTGGCCATGGGTGGGAGGTCTCTCAACTGATCGCCCATGCGGTAGCCCACGCAGATGCGGATGGTGTCCAGCCCGTCGAGGACATCGAGTTTTGTGACACACAATCCGGAGACGCTGCTCAGGCGGATGGAGCGTCGCAGCGCGACGGCGTCGAACCAGCCGCAGCGCCTCGGGCGGCCGGTGGTGGCGCCGAATTCGAGGCCCACGCGCGCCAGATGCTCCCCCATTTCGTCGAACAGCTCCGTAGGGAAGGGCCCGGCGCCGACCCGGGTGGTATACGCCTTCACGATGCCGAGGATGTAATCCAGGGAACGGGGCCCCACGCCGCTCCCTGTACACGCTCCGCCCGCCGTGGTGTTCGACGAGGTGACGTAGGGGTAGGTGCCGTGGTCGATATCCAGGAACGCTCCCTGCGCCCCCTCGAACAATACGTTGTCGCCGGCCCGGTGATGCTGTTCCAGCAAGTGCGCAACGTCGGCGACCATCGGCCGGATCCGGTCGGCCTTGTTCAGCGCATCCTCCAGCGCCCGCTGAAAGTCTACCGGCGCCACTTTGAAATAGTGCTGCAGCATGAAGTTGTGGAAGTCGAGGATCTCGCCCAGCTTGGCGGCGAATCGCTCCCGGTGGAACAGGTCTGAGACTCGGAGCGCCCGCCTCGCAACCTTGTCCTCATAAGCCGGGCCGATACCCCGTCCCGTAGTGCCGATCGCATGCGCGCCCTTGGCGATCTCCCTCGCCTTATCCAGGGCGACGTGGGACGGGAGGATGAGGGGGCAGGCCGGACTGATGCGCAGTCGCTCCTCGACCGGCACGCCCTTGGCCTCCAGCTGGTCGATCTCGTCGATGAGCGCATCTACTGCGAGCACCACCCCGTTGCCGATCAGGCACTCGACCCCATCCCGCAGGATGCCCGAGGGGATCAAGTGCAGAACGGTCTTCTCGCCGTCAATGACCAGCGTATGACCGGCGTTGTGGCCGCCCTGGAACCGCACCACGGCGGCGGCCCGATCGGTCAACAGATCTACGACTTTGCCCTTGCCTTCATCACCCCACTGGGTGCCGATGACGACCACGTTTCTGGACATTCGTATCGACTCCTCAGGTTTCGGGCTCAGAACCTGACCACGTACAGCAGGACCAGCCCGGCGAGCATGCTGAGCACGCCCACGGTACGAAGCGCCCGATCGCCCATGCTGGAGATCAGCGCCATGGTCTTTCGGGTGCCGGCGGGGTTGGCGAAGGGCATGATGCCCTCGATGACAAGAACCAGCGCCAGCGCCGACAGTAAATCGCTCCAGTCCATTTTGGATCTGCCGTGACCCGTTGCCCGGGCAATGATCTCAGTTCCCGGCGTCGCGCTCCGGGGAGTTCAGGTAGCGGAAGTAATCACTGTCGGGCCCGAGAACGAAGACGTCGCCTTCCGCCCCCAGGGAACGCCGGTACGCCTGCAGGCTCCTGTAGAACGCATAGAACTCGGCATTCTTCTCGTGGGCCTGCGCGTACACGTTTGCGGCGTCCGCATCTCCCGATCCCCTGATCTCCTCGGACGCCTTGTAGGCCTCCGCGAGGATGATGGTCCGGTCACGATCGGCCTCGGAGCGGATTCTCTCCGCCGTCTCCGCGCCCTCGGCCCGGAGCTGAGCTGCGATCCGGGCCCGCTCCTGCCGCATCCTGTTGAACACCGAGTCGCTGACCTCGTCGGGCAGGTCCAGGCGCTTGACCCGGACATCCACTACCTCGATTCCGAGTTCTCTGGCCGTCGCTCCCGCCTTCACCATCATGTCGTCCATGATCTCCCGGCGATCCGCCGTGACGACCTGCTGCACGGTCCGCTTAGCGAACTCGGCCCGGATGCCGTCCTTGATGATTTCGATCAGGCGTCCGGTAGCGATCAGTTCGTCACCGCCCACGGCCTGGTAGTACTGCCCCGGATCGGTGATGCGCCACTTCACGTAGAAGTCCACCTTGAGGTTCTTCTTCTCCTGAGTAAGGAACTCCTCGGTGGGATTGTTGCGAGTCAGGATCCGGTCGTCGTACTTCACGACATTGTTCACGAACGGGATCTTGAAGTGCAGCCCCGGCTCAAAGTCAGTACGCAGTATTTCGCCGAAGCGCAGCTTGATCCCGTATTCCCTCTCGTCCACCGTGAACACCGATGCCGAGACCAGGGCGACGATCAGCGCCAGCACAACCAGGATGGTACTTGCTCGCCCGCTCATTGCCGTCCTCCCCGGGACCTCAGGTCCTCCCGCGATCGCCGTTCCGGCTTGTCCCCGGCCGATTGGCGGTCGGCGGTAGAGGCGTCCGGATTACTCATCTCGCGGATGACGGAACTTCCGGACCCCGTGAGCTTGTCGATGGGTAGATAGAACACGTTGCCGCTGGCCTTGGCGTCGAGCAATACCTTGTTGGTCGAGCCGAGCACGTCCTCCATGGTCTCCAGGTAGAGGCGCTGGCGGGTGACCCCGGGCGCCGCCTCGTACTCGGTCAGCAGCGCCTCGAAACGGGACGCCTCGCCCTGGGCATCATTCACGACCCGGGCACGATAGGCCTCCGCATCCTGGACCTGCCGGGCAGCGTTACCACGAGCTCTTGGCAGGATATCGTAGGCGTAGGACTGAGCTTCCAGGGCCAGCCGGTCCCGGTCCTCCCGGGCCTTGATAGCGTCCTGCACCGCCGCCTGCACCTGGGTGGGGAAATTTGCGTCAAGGAGATTGACCGAGGTGACGCGCAAACCGGTGCCGTAAGCATCGAGCGTGGACTGAATCAGGTCCTTGGTCCGCTGGGCGATGTCGGCCCGGCCCTCGGTGAGTACAAAGTCCAGGTTGGAGGTGCCGACAATCTCTCGGATCGCGCTCTCGCTGACCTCGCTCAACGTCCCCTCCGGGTCCCTGACGTTGAAAAGGTAGTCCTCCGGCTTCTCGCGCCGGTACTGGACGACGGTGTCCACGACGACGATATTCTCGTCTGAGGTCAACATCCTGGTGGAGTGCTTGTAACGCTCCACCACCGCCACGTTGACCTTCTCGACGGTCTGGATCGGGAACGGAATGTGCCAGTGGAGACCGGGCAGCGTGGTGGCATGATAGCGCCCGAACTGGGTTACGACACCTCGCTCGGCCTCGTCCACCTTGTAGATTCCGGACAGGCTCCAGATAACCACGGCGACCGCGACGATGACGCCTAAGCCCGCCCCCGCCGAGGACGATTCTGAGCCACCGCCGCCACCGTTGCTCCGGCCGCCCCGGCCGCCCCGGCCGCCGAAAATCCTGCCGAGCTTACGCTGCAGGTCGCGGACGACCTTGTCCAGATCCGGCGGACCCTGCTCGCCGCCGCTGTTCCAGGGGTTGCCCCCGCCCTTTTCATTCCAGGCCATTTTCAGATTTCCCATTGCTCCGGGGCCTTCAGGCCACGGTGCGCGATTGTAGGTAGCCATCCCGGGTCGCACAAGGACGAACCTGCAATCGTCCCGGGTCAATATGTTCCCGCCGGCACAGCGACCGGAACCGCCTTTTCGGCAGCGCCACGTCCAGCAGCCAACCGCCCTCGCCGTCCAGTTCCTCGGTGGCGACGCCACCCTCCTCGTAGAGAGCAGCCCGGAAACGGGCCTCGGAAGCCTCCAGTCGGATCCGACCCCGACAGATATCTTCATCGAGGCATTCGCTCACTGCCTGCAGCACCAGGTCCAGGCCCCGCCCGTCCGCCGCGGAGACCCAGACCCGGACCGGGCGGCCGGTCTCGTCACGTTGCAGCCGTGGCTGCTCGTCCATCAGATCGATCTTGTTGAAAATCTCGATCTCCGGCACGTCCTCGGCCCCGATTTCGGCGATAACGCGCTCGACTTGCGCGATCCGGTCCCGCCGATTCGGGTCGGACGCATCGACCACGTGCAGCAGCAGGGCCGCCTCGCGGGTCTCCTGCAGAGTCGAGCGGAATGCCTCCACCAGTTCATGAGGCAGGTCCCTGACGAACCCCACGGTATCGGCGAGGACCACTCGCCGGCCCTCTCCGAGATCCACGCCCCTTAATGTGGGATCGAGCGTAGCGAAGAGCTGATCCGCCACATAGACCCCCGATTCGGTGAGGTGGTTAAAAAGGGTGGACTTCCCGGCGTTGGTGTATCCCACCAGCGACACGGTAGGCACTTCGGCGCGCCGCCGGGTGCGACGACCTTGTTCCCGCTGCTGCCTGACTTTCTCCAGCTTCCGATTCAGTTGCTTGATGCGCTGTCCCAGCAAGCGTCTGTCCGTCTCCAGCTGTGTTTCGCCGGGACCGCGTAATCCGATTCCGCCTTTCTGTCGCTCCAGGTGGGTCCAGCCGCGGACCAGGCGGGTGGACAGGTGTTCGAGCTGGGCCAGTTCGACCTGGAGCTTGCCCTCGAAGCTCCGCGCCCGCTGGGAGAAGATGTCCAGGATCAAGCCGGTGCGATCGAGGACACGGCATTGCAGCTCGCGCTCGAGATTCCGCTCCTGGCTGGGAGACAGTTCGTGGTTGAACAGCACCAGCTCCGCTTCGTGTTCGCGGACCAGCAGACCGAGTTCCTCGACCTTGCCGGATCCGATGAAAAAGCGCGCGTCAGGAGCCGGGCGGCTGCCGTAAATGCTCGCGCACGCCTGGGCGCCAGCGGAGCGCGCCAGTTCTTCGAATTCTGTGATCTGATCCTGGCCGAGCCGGCCGCCGACAGCGGCCTGAACGAGAATCGCGCGCTCGCCTAGCTTGGGGCGTTCGAACAAGTATCCTCCCGGGTTGGCCCGGTCAACTTTCGTCTTCGTCCGCCTCGGAACCGTCTTGCAGCGGGATCCTGACGTTGCGCGCGGGGACGACGGTAGAGATGGCGTGCTTGTAGACCATCTGGCTCACGCTGTTCTTCAGGAGCACCACGAACTGATCAAACGATTCGATTTGGCCCTGAAGCTTGATTCCGTTAACCAGATAGATAGACACCGGCACCTTTTCCTTGCGCAGAATGTTGAGGAAAGGGTCCTGGAGCGATTGCCCTCTGGCCATCTGGGTCTCCTTTCGGATAGGCGATTAGTATTTTTAGAATATGCGCCGCCGACCCGAAGCGGGCTCCGGGGGCTTTGTCACCAAAGCGATTCTAGCATAGCCGGGGTTAGGTCAGGTCACGGGCCTTCACGTACTCGAGCACGTCGTCCTCCAGGTTACCGGCCGGGACCGGGAATCGACGCAGATTCGCCTCGGCACGCATCCATGTAAGCTGCCTTTTCGCCAGTTTCGCGGTGGCAGTGATGGCGAGATCCACCGCCTCCTCCCGGCTGTTCTCACCGTCCAGCCACGCCCAGACCTGGCGATAGCCAACAGCCCTCATGGACGGCACCCCGGGGCCCAGATCGGGCCGATTTCGCAGCGCTCTGACCTCCTCCGCGAAACCCGAATCCATCATGTCGCGAAACCGGCGGCCAATCCGCTCCCTCATTGCGCGCCTGTCTTCCGGCCACAGACCGATCTTGAGGAAGCGCCACGGGACGACTTCTTCTGTATCCCTCGCCTGGAGACGGCTCAGGGGCTGGCCACTGATCTGGAATACCTCCAACGCGCGCTGGATTCGCTGGGCGTCCGCGGGCTCGATCCGGGCCGCCGCCTCCGGGTCGACCTCGGCCAGTTCCCGGTGAAGCGCTGGCCAGCCCTCCTCCCGGGCCCGGGCGTCGATCGCGGCCCGGATCTTCGGGGCGGCCTCCGGCAGGTTCGCCATCCCCCGCTGGAGGGTGCGGAAGTAGAGCATGGTTCCTCCGACCAGCAACGGCACACGCCCCGCCGCGACGATGCGTTCGATCTCGCGGCGGGCATCCCGGAGGAATCGGCCGGCCGAGTAGCTCTCGGCCGGATCGCATATGTTCACCAGGGCGTGGGGATGCGCCGCGAGAATTTCCGGCCCCGGTTTGGCGGTGCCGATGTCCATGCCTCGATAGACCATCGCCGAGTCGACGCTGACGATATCGACAGGCAGCCTGTCGCGCAGCCGGACGGCGAGATCGGTCTTGCCGGATGCCGTGGGTCCCATCAGGAGCACCACCGCCGGCGCATGGTCAGCCATGCTTCATCGGCCCCGCAGGAACAGTCGGTCGAGTTCGTCCAATCTCAACTGGGTCCAGGTCGGCCGCCCGTGGTTGCACTGATCACTGCGCTCCGTTTGTTCCATGTCTCGCAAGAGAGCATTCATCTCCGGGATCGTGAGTCTGCGATTTGCCCGCACGGAACCGTGGCAAGCCATGGTCGACAGCAATCCATTGACTGTCTCTTCCACTCTCCGCGTCTGGCCGTGGCTGGCGAAGTCGGACAGGACGTCACGCACCAGGGTCTCCACATCCGCGTCGGCCAGTATCGCCGGCGCCTTGCGGATGGATAACGATTCCGGTCCGGTGCGTCGGATCTCGAAGCCAAGCCGGCCGAGATCCCTCTCGTGGGCCTCGGCCAGGTCGGCCTCGGCCCGACTGGTCCGCAGCGTCACCGGCACGAGCAGGGGCTGCGCGCGGACGGCGCCCTCCCCCATGGCCTGCTTCAAACGCTCGTAGACGATCCGCTCATGGGCCGCGTGCATGTCCACCAGCACCAGTCCCTGGCGGTTCTGAGCCAGGATGTAGACACCGTGGAGCTGGGACAGGGCGGTCCCCAGGGGCCAGTCGCCGGCATCAGGGTCCGGCACCGCGTCCGGCACGCCTGGCGCAGGACGGGCAAACTCCGCAAAGGCGGCCAGGGCTCCACGTTCCGCCACGTGAAAACCCATCGATTGCTGGGCTTCCGGGGCCGTCGGCAGCGGCGCGGCGAGACGTGCAGAGCCCGCCCCGCCCTCGCGCGGCCGCGTCTCGGCGATCGCCCGGTCGACGGTGCTGGACAGGAAGCCGTGTACCGCACGGGAATCCCTGAACCTGACCTCGTGCTTGGTCGGATGGGCATTCACGTCCACGCCACCCGGGTCCATCTCCAGGTACAAGACGTAGGCTGGCTGGCGTCCGTGGTAGAGGACATCGGCGTACGCGGACCGGATGGCATGGCTGACGACCTTGTCCCGGACCATCCGACCGTTCAGGTAGAAGTACTGCAGATCGGCCTGAGAGCGAGAGAATGTCGGCAAGCCCAGCCATCCCCACAGCCTCATCCCGGACGCCTGGTGATCGACGAAGAGCGACTGATCGACGAACTCGCCGCCACAGACCTCCCTGACACGCCGATCCATGGCCGACTGGTCGGCGGCCGCCCGCAGGTCCATTACCGCCCGCTGGTTGTGGACAAGCCGGAAAGCGACATCGAATCGGCTCAGGGCGATTCGACGGGCCACCTTGTCCAGATGTCCGAACTCGGTCCTTTCGGTCTTCATGAACTTGCGTCGCGCGGGCGTGTTGTAGAACAGGTCACGGACCTCGACGGTAGTCCCCCGGGCATGGGGCGCAGGCTGGCCCGCTTCCGGGCGGCCGCCCTCGACCCGGACCCGCCAGCCCGAGTCCACGCCTTCCACTCGGGAAGTGAGGGCCAGCCGCGATACGGACGCGATGCTGGGCAAGGCCTCGCCGCGGAACCCCAGGGTGGCGACCCGATCCAGATCCTCGAGCGACGAGATCTTGCTGGTGGCGTGACGGTCCAGGGCGATTTCGAGTTCGTCCTTGGGGATGCCGCTGCCGTCGTCGCGGACCCGGCACAGTTTCAGTCCGCCCGCATCAACTTCGATCTCGATCTTCCTGGCACCGGCATCGAGGCTGTTCTCCAACAGCTCCTTGAGTACGGACGCGGGCCGCTCGACCACCTCGCCTGCGGCGATCTGGTTGACGAGCTGGGCGGGTAGTTTGCGGATCGACATGATGCGATCCGCAGGATACCGGAATCGGAGTGATTCCGCCGAGTCCGGCGGAGCCTCAGGACCCCGAGGCGCGAGGGATGCTCAGGACCTGGCCGATCCGGATCCGGTCTCCCTTGATGCCGTTGTGCTGCCTGAGATCGTTGAGGTCGACGCGATATCGGCTCGCGATGCCCGACAAGGTCTCTCCCCGGGCGATTACGTGCTGGACAGGGTCGACGGCCTGCACACTCTGACGCATGGCAATCAGGCTGCCCGGAGGCGCATTGTCGCGGAAATAGCCACGGATACCCTGCATGATGGCTGAGGCCAACAGGTCCTGATGCCTGCCGCTTTTCAGGAGTTTCTCCTCGGACGGATTCGATATGAAGGCCGTCTCAACCAGGATGGACGGGATATCCGGCGACTTGAGCACCAGGAACCCGGCACGCTGGACATCCTTTCGGTGGACCGGGCCCGCAGTAGCGAGTGAGCCGATCACCCTGTCGGCCACCTGGGCGCTGGCGTCGATGGCCGCCGATTGGGACAGGTCGAGCAATACCGAGGCGAGCATCTGGTCCTTGTCGTCCAGGGTGACGCCGCCGACCAGATCGGCTGAGTTCTCTTTCTCGGCCAGCCAGCGAGCCGCCTCATCGGTAGCTCCCTTGGTGGAAAGGACGTAGACGGACGACCCCCGGGCTTTCCTGTTCTTGAATGCATCCGCGTGGATCGATACGAACAGGTCGGCGCGGCGGGCCCGCGCCCGATCCATTCTCTGTCTCAGCGCGAGGAAATAATCGCCGTCCCGGGTCAGGTAAGCGCGCATCCCGGGTTCGGCGTCGATCCTCGCGGCCAACCGTTTCGCGATCTGCAGGACCACGTCCTTCTCCCGGGTTCCGCCACGCCCCATGGCGCCGGGGTCCTTGCCCCCGTGCCCGGCGTCGATGGCGACCACCAGATCCCGACCCTCGGGCGCCACCGTCTTGGCAGGTGCCCCCGCCCCCTTAGCCTGTCCGACGGGGAGGTCCACCACGAGCCGGTGGCCGAGATGACCGTCGGGCGGGACGAGGAAGCTGCGAGCCCTCGTGGGGGAGGACAGATCCAGGACGATACGGACGTCACCGTTATCCCGGTTGGCCGAACGCACGCGGGTCACCGGTCCGTGCCCGGTAACACCCTGCAGGCGATCACCTCTGACGTGGGCTTGATGGAGATCCAGAACGATGCGCGGTGGATTCTCCAGCGCGAACAGGGTGTGGCTGACAGGCGTTGTCAATTCGACCACGAGGCGGGTGTTTGCGACGTTGCCGTCAAGCCGCACCCCCTCGATTTCCGCCGCCGCCCCCGCGATTGCCCCAACCGGCAGCAAGGCGACCGCCAGAATCACCAACCTGAACATTTTTCCAGGCATTTCTGACAGTTCGTGACGATATCTCGCCGACACTTTAACCAAACTATCGATCGACTTGCAATATTCCCCGTGAAAATAGTGAGATACGATCGGTTCCTGTCAAGGTCTCTAGGGCCTTTGAACGTTTAGCCGATCGCCGTCGGAGTTATCGAGAGAAAGGTTTTCGATGAGTATGCTGCCGCGCGGACTCCCGGCCTCGACGCTGGCCCTCCGGCCCGTGCCCGCGATCTCAAGACGGACTTGCAGATCCGGGTCAGGCAGCGCGCCGGCGGCTCTCTCCGGCCATTCGATCAGCGCCGTCGCCTCGTCGGCGAGGGCATCGCGGAATCCCAGGAACTCCAGTTCCCCAGGGTCCGACAGCCGGTACAGGTCGATATGGAGCACACGCCTCCCGGCGACCTCGTAAGGCTCGATCAGGGTGTAGGTAGGACTCGGCACCCGGCCGGCATACCCCAGGGCCCTGAGAAATCCGCGTGCCAGGGTCGTCTTGCCGGCCCCAAGCCCGCCTTCCAGTGTGATCAGCCAGCCGCCCGGGACCCGCATCGCCGCCCTGGAGATCAGACCGCCGAGGCGCTCGGTGGCCGCGGACTCCGGAAGTTCCACGTTCACGACCGGGGATTGGCGTGTCGGCGGATCCAGGGCAACAGGTCGCTCGCCATCATGCCGCGCTCACCGATGCGGCTGGCGTCGTCGCCCGCCATGGCGTGCAAGAGCACGCCCACCCGCGCAGATGTCTCGGGATCGTGGGTCTGAGCCAGCAGGCCGGCGATGACGCCCGTGAGTACGTCCCCCATGCCCGCCACGGCCATCCCCGGATTACCCGCGTCGCACAGGCTGATGTGTCCGTACGTATCACAGACCAGCGATCCGGCGCCCTTGAGTACGGCCACGGCGGCGTACCTGGCGGCCAGTTCCTTCACTGCGCCGAAGCGGTTTTCCTGGATCGACGCCGTGTCCTGACCGAGCAAACGCGCGGCCTCGCCGGGATGCGGCGTCAGGATCCAGTTGCCGCGGTCCGTGGGCGACCCGGCGAGTAGATTGAGAGCGTCAGCATCCAGTACCACCGGCAACGCCGACGCCAGAACGGTCTTCAGCAGGTCTTTCGCCCACGGAGTCTGGCCGAGGCCAGGACCCACTGCTACCACGGTGGCCCGTTCCAGCAGCGGCGCCAGGGCCGGACCGTCGTCCACGCCCCGGCACATCAGTTCCGGTCGTCCCGCAGCAACTGCCGCCACATGCTCGGGCCGGGTCGCGACACTGACCAGGCCCGCTCCGGACCGGAGGGCAGCGTCGCCGGCCAGCCTGGCGGCACCCGGCATCCCGGGGCCACCGCCGACGATCAACACGTGGCCGGAGATGCCCTTGTGGGCGTCGCGAGGTCGAGGCGCCAAGGCACGAATCGCGTCATTCGCGGTCAACCGGGTCGCTTTGGCTTCCATGCCGTCGAAGACCTCTGGCGGGACACCGAGGGAATCGTAGAGCACGGCGCCACAGAACTCCGGCCCTTTCCCCGTCAACAGCCCGCACTTCATACCGACGAACGTGGCGGTGACGTCGGCCCGCACCGCGGTGCCCATGACAGCCCCGGTGTCGGCGTTCAGTCCACTCGGCACGTCGACCGCGAGGACGGGCCCGCTACCTGCATTGATGGCCGCAACAGCGTCGGCAAAGCGGCCGCTGACCGGCCGATCCAGGCCTGTGCCCAGCAGCGCATCGACAGTCGCAACCTCGCCGCCCGAGAGCTTGCCGTTGAATGCCTCCCACTGGCCACCGGCTTCGGCGTAATCAGCAACGGCCCGGGCGGCGTCTCCCTTCAGGTTATCTGGCTCGACCAGATAGACCACCCGGGCGGGGCAGCCGGCTTCCAGAGCAAGACGCGCGATGACGTATCCGTCGCCGGCATTGTTGCCCGCGCCACACACGACCACCAGAGGCCGGCTCCCCCATCGCTCGCGTATGGCGCGATAGGTGAATTCGCCCGCGCGAGTCATCAGCGTATAACCCGGAACCCCGTGGTCCTGGATCGCGCGGCGGTCCAGTTCCCGCACCTGGGACGGGGAGTACAGGCTTACGGGGAGGTCGCTCATATACGGGATTATACTGGTCGCAACGGGATTCCACCGGCATCCAGGCTATGGCCGACGAACAACTCAGCGAACCCCGGTTGCGCGAACTCGGGAAGCAGATCCGGGTCTGGGGGAGCGAACTCGGCTTCCAGCAGATCGGGTTTGCCGGAACCGATCTCGGTGCCGACGAGGCGCGACTCGAAGCCTGGCTGGCCCGGGGCCGACACGGCGACATGGATTACATGAGCCGGCACGGGCGCAGGCGCAGCCGCCCGGCCGAGCTGCTCCCAGGGACAGTAACCGTGATATCGGCGCGGATGGACTACTTGCCGCCGGGGGCTGCCGACCCGGAGGCTTTGCTGGCACAGGATCGGGTCGCGTACATATCCCGATATGCATTGGGGCGCGATTACCACAAGGTCATGCGGCGACGGCTCCAGCGGCTGGCGGACCGGATCGTCGAGGCAGCGGGGCCGTTCTCCTATCGGGCCTTTGTCGATAGTGCGCCGGTTCTGGAGAAGGCGCTGGCCCGCAATGCCGGCCTGGGATGGATCGGCAAGCACACGAATCTCATCAACCGGGACGCCGGTTCCTGGTTTTTCCTGGGCGAGATCTATACCGACCTGCCCCTGCCGGCAGACGCGCCCGCCAGCGAGCATTGCGGCACCTGCCGTGCCTGTATCGACGTGTGCCCCACGGCGGCGATCGTGGCGCCGTGGGAACTGGATGCGCGCCGTTGCATCTCCTATCTCACCATCGAGCACGAGGGAAGCATCCCTGAGGAATTCAGGGCAGCCATGGGCAATCGTGTCTACGGCTGTGATGACTGCCAGCTCTGCTGTCCCTGGAACAAGTTCGCCCGACTAAGCGCGGAACCCGACTTCCGCGCCCGCCATGGCCTGGACGCCCCGGCGCTGGTGGATCTCTTCCTCCGGAGCGAGGATGAGTTCCTGGAACTTACAGCCGGTAGCGCCATCCGCCGCATCGGGCACGAGCGATGGTTGCGGAACCTGGCGGTTGCGCTCGGCAACGCGACCACCAGCCCGGCCATCGTCAGCGCCCTCAAGGCGCGGCTCGACCATCGGTCGGCGGTGGTACGCGAACACGTGGAATGGGCCTTGGCCCGTCACGGGGAAGCGCGGCCGCGGAGGTCGGACGGAGGCGGCTAGTTCCTGTTGATCAGATCGATCCGTTCGTTGTCGATCAATCTGGCCCGCCCAAGCCGGACAGCGGCAAGCACGACGAGGTGCCTGTCCTCCTCGCCGGCAACGGCCAGGTCGGAAGCGCGCCTGATCTCGAAATAATCCGGTTTCAGCCCCTCTTCCCAGAGGGCCGCCAGGGACCGGTCACAGATCTTGCCGAAATCCTGCTCGCCATCTGCGATGGCCCCCGCTGCCCGGGCAAGTTCCCGATGCAGGGCCGGTGCGGTCCTGCGCTCGGACTCGGTCAGATACTGGTTCCTGGAACTCATGGCCAGCCCGTCGTCCTCGCGACCGGTGGGCGCGCCGACGATCTCCACCGGGAAACACAAGTCCTCGACCATGCGCCGTATGACCACCAGCTGCTGATAGTCCTTCTCGCCGAACACCGCCAGGTCCGGCTCCACCAGGT
The DNA here is from genome assembly GCA_024640085.1 of Gammaproteobacteria bacterium. Lineage (GTDB taxonomy): Bacteria > Pseudomonadota > Gammaproteobacteria > Steroidobacterales > XN24 > JAHEFR01. The sequence goes on along the minus strand of JAHEFR010000001.1, from coordinate 125,725 downwards.
TGAAGAGCTTCGCGACAACGGTGGCGACACCACGGAAATGCCCCGGCCGGTGTGCGCCACAGAGGATGTTTGACAGTTCGGGCACCTCTACGATGGTGACCGGCATGCCCCGCTCCGGATACAACTCCCTGACCGCCGGCATGAACAAGGCGTCGCAACCGTTCTCCTCGAGCAATGTCTTGTCCCGATCCTCCGTCCGCGGGTAGCTCGAAAAATCCTCTCCTTCGCCGAACTGCAGCGGATTGACGAAGATGCTGGCTACCACCCGGTCGGCCCGCGACCGGGCGACGTTGATCAGTGACAGGTGTCCGTCGTGAAGGTTGCCCATGGTGGGTACGAAGCCGATGACCTGGCCCTCCCGCCGCCAGGCCCTGACGGCCGACTTCAGCTCCTCGATCGTGGCAAAGACTTCCATGGTCGGTGATTGCCTGGACCCTGAGGGCTCAGCTGAAGCAGTGCTCCGGCGCCGGGTAGCTGCCGTCCTTGACCGATGCCACGTAGGCCTGGACGGCCTGTAGCGGATTCTGTGTCTCCACGGAGTAGTCACGCACGAACCGCGGTTTACGCCCTGACGTCAGCCCGATGATGTCGTACAGGACGAGGATCTGGCCGTCGACCTTGGGCCCGGCCCCGATTCCGATGACCGGCACGTCCACGGCGGCCCTGACGGCGGCGCCTACGTCCGACGGGACACACTCCAGCAGGACGATGTCTGCCCCCGCTTCCTCCAGGGCCTTCGCCTCGTCGACCATACGCTCCGCCGCGCCGGTTTCGCGGCCCTGGACCTTGAATCCTCCCAGCTTGTGCACGGACTGGGGTGTCAGGCCGATGTGCGCACACACGGGGATATCCCGGGTGCTCAGAAATTCGACGGTCCGCACCTGCACCATGCCGCCTTCAAGCTTGACCATCTGCGCGCCGCCTTCCTGCATCAGGCGCGCGGCATTGTTGAATGCCATCTCCGGGAGCGCGTAACTGGCGAAGGGCATATCGGCGATGAGGAGGGGTCGCTGCAGTCCGCGTGAGACACAGCGGGCGTGATAGACCATGGCATCCATGCTGACCGGCACGGTGGTGCTGTGGCCCTGGATCGCCATACCGAGCGAATCCCCGACCAGCACGACGTCAACACCGGCGATGTCCACCAGATTGCCAAAACTGGCATCGTATGCGGTGATGCAGGCGATCGGCACGCTTTCGGCCCGCATTCGGGCAAGGGTGGAGATGGTCACCGGCTTCTCGTCGGGCCGGCGCTCCTGCAGATGGCCGTACAGGCTCATGATTCCGCCCTCGCAACAGCAAAGCGGAAGAGCATGGACCACCCTCCCGCAAACATCAACGCCACCCTCAGTCCGCGCTGAAGGGGGCTGGATTGAAGAATTCCCTCCCAGGGCCGGCGGTCATGATCCGGTCCAGGAGCATCTTGAAATCGCCAGGATTGTTGACCGGATCGATGGATTCCGCGTTGACGATCAATAGCGGCGAACGCTCGTAACGATAGAAGAATTGTAGATAGGCTTCGCTCAATCGCCTGAGGTAGTCCGGCTGGATGTTGATCTCGTAATCGAGCCCCCGGCGGCGCACCCGTTCGATCAACACGTCCACAGGCGCCTGGAGGTACACCACCAGGTCCGGCACCGGGGCGTCGATGGCGAGATGCCGGTAGATCTGTTCGTAAAGCCTGTATTCCTGATCCTCGAGCGTGAGCTTGGCGAAGAGTTGGTCCTTCTCCAGGAGGAAGTCAGTGACCCGGACTGGCGCGAACAGATCGCTCTGCCGCATCTCCTGGATCTGGCGGGCCCGTTGGAACAGGAAGTACAACTGGGTCGGCAGGGCCGCGTGGACCGGATCCTTGTAGAACCTTTCCAGGAAGGGATTCTCCTCAGCCCGTTCCAGCAGCAGTTCGCACTCGAGGCTTGCGGCGACCTTCCGGGCGAGACTCGTCTTGCCGACACCGATCGGACCCTCGAAGGCGATGAATCTCGGCGGGACTCTCGTCGCCCTGTCTGGTTGCCGCGCACCCATCTATTCGTTGTCCATACGCTCGAGGCCCTTATGATCCAGCGCCGACGCAACCTCGGACAGAGGCCTGCCGTTGGGCAGGACCAGCTCCGGTGCGACGAGCAGCAGAGGGTAGACGACGAAGTTCCTCTTTGTCAGCCCCGGATGCGGAATCTGCAGCCCGGCCTCGTCGATCACCCGGTCACCATAGAGCAGAAGATCCAGGTCCAGGGTCCTGGGCCCCCAGCGTTGCCCGGAACGATTGCGGCCATGGACCTGCTCGATCGCCTGCAGGCGATCGAGGAGCGCGCGGGGACCGAGGGCAACCTCCAGTGCGGCCACTGCGTTCACGTACCAGCCCTGGTCGGGGGGACCCATGGGTGCGGAGCGGAACAGGGGCGACGTTGCGGTGACCTCGCATCCCTCCACGGCCTGAAGCTCGGCGAGTGCGCGATGAACATGACCGACGGGATCGTCCAGGTTGCTGCCAAGCCCTACGTATGCAGGGTTGCCGTAGCCCATGATCGGGTCAACCGGCGGGACGTTTTCGGCGTGGCGGCCGCCGCCGCTTCCTTGTCCGGCCGCGCTTTGGCTGGACGGCCGATCGCCTGTGCTCCGAATCCATGTCCTGCAGCTTGGTCCAGAATTCCGCCGTCTCCGCGGGCTCGTCTCCCGCCTCGACCCGCAGCAGGAGGAAGTCGTAAGCCGCGCGGAAAGACGGATGTTCCATAGTCCGCAGCGCCCGCCGACCGTGCTGGTGCGTGAACCTGAGCTGCATCGCCATGATGTCCTTCATGGGCACACCGAAGCGACGCGGGATCGAGATATGCCGCTGTTGCGACCGGAGGATGGTGTCTGCCGAGTCGAGCAAGGCCTGCATGGGAGCGCCACCGGCCTCCCGCAGCTCCTTGGCCATGCGGGTGACCGCGCCCCAGAGGAATACGGCGAACAGAAAAGTCGGCGTCACCGGCTTGCCCTCCGCCACCCGCCGATCCGTGTTCTCCAGCGCCTTCAGGACCAGGGCGCGGAAGACCTCGCCCTCGAGGGAGTCCATCTCGGCATCCGCGGTGGGGAAGAGAAGGCGGAAAATCCCGTAGTGGCGCAGGTGCTCGAAAGACTGGACCGCGTGACCGGACAGGAACAGCTTCTGGCATTCGTCGAACAGGCGCGCCGGCGGCATGACCGCGAGCAACTCTCCCAGCTTGAACAGGGGCGCCTCGCTGGCCGGGTCAATACGGAAGCCGAGCTTGGCCGCGAAGCGCACGGCTCTCAGCATCCGGACCGGATCTTCCCGGTAACGCTCCTCCGGGTCGCCGATCAGGCGCATGACACCCTCACGCACGTCCTCGGCTCCGCCAACATAGTCCCAGATCGAGAAATCGGCGATGTTGTAGTAGAGGGCGTTGGCCGTGAAATCGCGGCGCCAGACATCCTCGTGGATATCCCCGTAGACATTGTCGCGCAGGATCCGGCCCTCGTCGGTAGTCACGTGATGGGGCTCGTCCTCCTGCACCGGGCCGCCGCGAAATGTCGCCACCTCGATGATGTCCCGGCCGAAATGGACGTGGGCCAGCCTGAACCGCCGGCCGATCAGCCGGCAATTACGGAACAGGCGCCTCACCTCCTCGGGGTGGGCGTCGGTAGCCACGTCGAAATCCTTGGGCTCCCGCCCCAGGAGCAGATCCCGCACCCCCCCACCAACAATAAACGCCTTGAACCCCGCGTCCTTCAAACGGTAAAGGACCTTGAGAGCGTTGTTGGAAATTTGTGCCCGCGAGACATTGTGCTCTGGGCGGGGGATGATGACCGGGACTCGGCGCGTGGTATCAGGTGAGTCGTTCAAACAGCCTTTGTTCCGCTTGTGCCTTGTTTTTCCGGGCGTATAATACCACGCCTCCTGAGGCCTGACGCCACAGAAACGGCCTGCCCGGGAGCCTTGGATCAGGCGCCGCTCCCTTCGTCTAGTGGTAAGGACTCCGGCCTCTCACGCCGGCAACAGGGGTTCGAATCCCCTAGGGAGCGCCATATCTGAAAGGCCCGGCCAGCGGTCGGGTTTTTCAGATATCGGGCACCCTACGCGGCTGAGAACCCGGTGATGAGCGAAGCGAACCAGCGCGGTTCGAGCCGAGCCCGACGCTGTCGGGCGAGACAACGCGCAGGCGGCGCAGCCGACGGGTGCGAGTCATCCCCTCAGTCATCGAACAGGGCTGCTGCACCGTATACAGTGCGTGCGGAACGTTCGACCATATCCTGCGCCTGCAGGATCTTCCGAGCCAGTCTCGGAGGGTAGGTCGGCCGGGCGAGCAGGAAACCGTCGACGATATCCACGACTTCCGGTGAGTTGTGACCGCTCAGGGTCGCGGTCATCCATCCGGCCGGGAAAAAAATATCACCGGTCCGCTGGATCTCCTCCAGCATCTCCAGCGATGGTTGCACGAACCGCACGGCATCTGCCGCCCGCACCGGGTGGTGCAGATTCTCCAGTCCCTGCAGAACCCACGGTTCCCTGAGTCGGTTCGCCGGATCCCGCAGCGACTCGAAGAATTCTCCGCGCACGGCCGGGTCGGCATCCAGGGAGGGAAGCAGGAAACGGAACTCTGCCAGCCGGTCGGGGTTGTCTATCCGGGCTTCCTGGGCGGCCAGGATTTCCCGCCAACCTGGCGCCTCCCTGAGCGCCAGGGCCCGGGCCAGACCGATATGATCCTTTTCCGACAACGCCAATCCGGGTACCTCGTCGTCTCCGGCCCACAATCCCGCAAGTCTTTCCGTCGCCGCCGCCGTGGTCGCGATATCGACGTAGGACTCGAACAGGGTGGCCCGGCGGGTCTTGGTGGCACTCGTCTGCAGGCTTGACCAGATCGCGGTCTCTAATCTCGGCGCCCATCGCGCCCGACTCTCTGGCGGCAGGAACCTCCAGTAGGCCTGCGACATGTCACGGACGATCCGCGCCACCAGTTGCTCCTCGGATTCAAGGGACAACGCCGCCATCCCCGAACGCAGCAGATCTTGGGGGGCTATTGCGCCCTCCAGCATGGCATCCCAAAGCGTCAGCCAGACGGTACCTCGGACCACCGGCGCGCCCGCGCTCAATCCGTTGGAGAGCATCAGGTCCAGGGATCGGACATCGGGACGGAACAAGCCGTATTCGACTCCTGCCCCGTTGGCGATGACCATCCAGTCCGACCCTTCGGGAGCCGCACCGGGAATGAATGCGATCGGGTCGCCTGCCAGGTCTGCTTCCTGGCGAATGGCCAGCCTGGGTACGGGATCGGCGCCCACGTCGTAGGCCTCGAGCGCCAGCCGCTGAGGCCAGACGCGCCCACGGGCCCTGGGATCGGACTGGCTCAGGATGAAGCCCCCGCCTTGCCGGGAAACACCCGCGGGTCCCGTCCCATCCGAGACGCGATCTACGGTGACAGTCGGCCTGCCAGCCTCGTCGACCCACACCTTGCTCCATGACGCCAGGTCGGCATCGTCCAGCGAGTCCAGGATATCGATCAGTTGTGGCCAGGTCGCGTTGCTATAGGCGTAGCGTGACAGATACTCCTGCAGGCCGGACTGCAGCGCGGTCTCGCCCATCATGCGCTCGAGCTGCTTCATGACCACGGGTGCCTTCTGATAGATGATTGCCCCGTAGAGCGTGCCGGCCTGATCGAGATTTTCCAGCGACTGGCGGATTGCATTGGCGCCGCGGGACCGATCCACGGCATAGGCGCGGGGATGATGCGCCAGAAGGAAACGCAGGTCGTGGTCCACATCGGGGAATGCGGGATGCACGATCTTCGCCGCCATGAAATTGGCAAAGACCTCCTTGGTCCACACGTCGTCGAACCAGGCCATGGTGACCAGATCTCCGAACCACATGTGGGCGCTTTCGTGGGCGATCAGCGAGGCCCGCCCCATCAGCTGATCCTGCGTGGCGCTCTCCTCCAGCAGCAGGGACGAGGCTCGATAGGTAATGGCTCCCGGATGTTCCATGCCACCATACTGGAAGGAAGGGATCAGGACGAAGCCGAATTTGGCGAACGGATATTCGATACCCGTGTAGTCCTCAAGCCATCTCAGGGCGGCTCCATGCAGATCGAAGATCTCTTCACTGTTCCGGGCCAGAAGGTCGGCGTCTGTCTCCCGGTGCAGCATCTCCATAACCCGCCCGTCCCGTTCGTCCCGCACGATCTGGAATCGCCCGGCAGCGAACGCGAACAGATAGGTCGGCAGCGGCTCACTCTCGGCAAATTCCACGTTTACGCCGGCCACGCCCGAGAGCGTATCTTCGTTTACGGCCGATCGTCCCGTCTCCGGCCCGTTGGCGATGGCCGCCCACCCGTCCGGGAGAGACAGCGTCCAGGAGACCCGACCCTTTAGATCCGGCTGATCGAATACCGGCAGGCTAAAATGGGCGCGGTCGGGCACGAACAGGGTATAGAGGAACTCCTCGTTTCTGTTGAGCGCCTCGTCGCCGGCAACAAACTCTATGGCCATCCGGTTGTCGGCATCCGCGTCCAGCTCCGCCGGCGGAATCACCAGGTGGTCCGCCTGGTAAGCCGGCTCCACGGACTTCCCGTTGACGGTCACCGATCGCACACGCTCCTCGGCGCGGTTGAAATCCAGCACCACGCCTCGCGAACGGGGATCGTGCCAGTAGAAGCTGACCTCAGCCGTACCGGTGACGGGGACTCCGGCGTCAGGCGGCACCACGAGGGAAAAGCCGTACCGGATATCGGAGATCGTGGCCTTTCTTTGCTCGGCCAGGTCGTGAGATATACCTTCTTCGATCGGCGTCACGGGCGCCCCCCTTTCGCAAGCCCCCAACAAAACGGGCAGGATCGCCGCCACTACCGCGGCGCTGCGCCACCGCCGACCCCGACTGTCAATCGCTGTGTCCGCGACCGGATGGTATGTCTTCATGGGGGACCCATTATGACCGGACCTCCCGGGATTGGCGGCGTCCGGGATCACTCCGAGGAGAACTATAAGGGCCAAAACAGGCTCTGATAAGGAAACGCCGGGTAGCTGAACCTCTTGCGATTGCTGGTAGCCCTGGGTTCGGGATAAACTCCGAAGAAATTCGTACGTTGGTGCCCTGATGCGTAGTCCGCTGAAATTTGTCGGGATTATCGCCGTGCTGCTGGCGGCCTCCGCCGCGGCCGGACCCAAGACAATGTCGCTCGGGCAGGCAATGAAAGCATCCGCGGACCCCCGTTACGAGTCCATGGCCAGAAAAGCGGATGTCCTCGCCCGGGACGGAGACGCCGCCGGTCTTGCGAACCATCTGGCCACGATGAAGGCGGAACCCGGGCTGGCCGATCCGGCCCGGGAGCGCCTCCTGCACGATGGCATAATGGCCGCCGCCGGGGTGCAGCCTGACGCCGCCCTGGAGAACCAGATCAGGGAACTGGGGAACTACGAGAGCCAGACCCTGATATGGACCGACGAACACGGCTACCGCGAGGTCAGGCCGCTTTACGACTTCACGGCCACCACCCGCTACGTGAGAAGAGCGTGGTCCGAAGACGCCGCCAGATCACGAGCGGCCCGATCCCTGGCCGCCGGCGATCTCGCCGTTGTCGCAACGTTTGCCCGGGCCTCGGACGCGGAGCGCGAAGGCGCTGTCGACGCGGTGCGGGAAGCACCGCCCGGGTACCTGGCGATCTTCCAGCCGGCGCTGATGAGCGCCCTCGACGACGGCGAACCGGTGGGCATGTTCGCGGCCGCGGTGGCGGCCAGGACCCGGGACGTGGCGCTGATGTCAAAGGTGCTGGCCGAGGGGGCAGCGGACGCCGCACTGTTGTCGATCAGGGAGATTCAGTCACCCGCATGGGGCGGAGAATCCGTCCCGCTGCTGGTGATCGCCTCGGCCAGAGACGACGTCGGTTCGGCTGCCGTCCTGGCGCTCGGACGCCTGGCGGCCACGGAACCCGACGCCCTGAACTTCCTGTTTCGCGCCCTGGGGGCGGCGTCCGGGCCCAGCGCGGCCGCCGCCCTGGCACGGCTCGGAGATGATGAGGTCATCGCGCGGCTCTCCAACGTGCTCGGGTCGCAGACAGACGAGGCGACCCGTCGTCACGCCCTCCTCGGTCTGAGACTGAGCGCGTCGCAGACTGCCGCAAAGGCGCTTGCGGATTTCGCCCACGACCCGGAGGCGCCGCCCCGACTGGTGGCAGAGGTGCCCACGTGGCTACGCGATTAATCGCTAGGATATCGATGGGCGTGGCGCTGGCGGGTCTGCCCATGCTGGCCAGCGCCGTATGCGTGTTCGACGACTTCGGCGACATCGTCAACCCCGATGATCCCAGCTGCCGGGACGTCCAGTTGACCTACACCCGGAACGACAACACGGGCAACAACATCGCGCTCGGTTTCGACGTGCCCATACCGGTGGACTCGCTCACGGGAATCGACGGATTCCGCAGTTACCAGAGCCTGCACGAACGCCATCAGAGCCTGGATGCGGCTTCCACGGGTGTCGAGGGCGTCATCGTCGGCCAGACTGCCGCCGGTCGGGATATCTGGGCCTATCGAATCGGCGATACGAATAGCAGCACCGTGGACGGCGTCACCGAGGGCGCCGCATTGATCAACGGTACGATCCACGCCAGGGAGTGGCAGTCACCGGAAGCGGTGACGGAAGTCTTCGAGCAACTGACCGAGATCGCCAACGACGGGGGGTTCGGCCAGTACCTCCACGAGAACTTCAACGTGGTCATCGTCCCGGTGCTCAACGTGGACGGTTTCCTGCAGGCGCAGCGATTCCCCGACCGGACCACGGCCAGCGAACTCCAGCCCCGGGATGGTCGAATGCGGCGCAAGAACATGCGACACCCGTCCAGCGGTGGCGTAGTGGACGAGGACATCGACCTTACCGCCGACAATTTCTATGGCGTGGATCTGAACCGAAACCATCCGAGGGGCTTCGGACAGAATGGCGGCTCCAGCAACAACCGTATAAGCCTGGTCTACCGGGGACCGCAGCCCCAGAGCGAATCCGAGTCAGCGGCCTTGCTGGCGGCAGCCGACCTCGGGCCGGCCAATCGCCTGCGCATGTTCACGGATGCCCACTCGTTCTCCCGGATCTTCCTGGCGCCGCTCATCGGCGACAACCGGCGTGATGCGATCACCCGGGACCTGGTCAGCGTCATGCGCTCAGTTCTCAACGGCAAGTACCGTTACGGACCATCCACTAATCTCATCGGGACGACGGCCGACTACTTTGCCAGCACGCTGCGCATCCCCTCCTGGACCCTCGAGATCGAGCCGCTGCAGCCAGGCGATTTCGGGACGGACCACGGCCACAGCGGATTCATCCTGCCGGACAGCGAGGTCGCCCGGATGCGGGACGAGATCGCTGACATGCTGCTGGCCGGTTTCTACACCCAGGCAGGCAAGCCGGCTCTGCGGGCGGCCCGCATTCGGGATGCCGAAACCGGAGAGATCCGCTACGACGCCGCCTGGGTCGCGGAAGGCGCCGGCCGCCGCCTGGATGTGGGAATCAACCGGGCCCTGGTCCCCGGCCGCAGCTACCGCCTGTGGCTGGGCTTCAACAGGCCCATGCGCTGGCGCAACGCCCAGGGCGTCCTGACCAATTACCGGGGGCTGTCGGTGCCTGTCTTTCCTTACATCAGGCTGCAGTTCCCCGCGCTTGCTGCGACCAGCGACCAGACGGTGTCGGGCGACGCCTTGTCCTGGCGCACCGCAATCGGCGAGGACGGCGTCGTGCGCTACAGCGACGACGCCCTTGAGACCGGCTTCATCGTGCCCGCGTCATTCCCGGCGGCGACACCCGTCGCCATGATCGTGGCCGTCGACGCCAGGGACATCACCGGTTCGCGCCTCGACGCCGATCCGGCCACGTCGGTGAACTGGAGCAACGGCCACTGGGTCGGATACGAAGACGAGGACGGTAGCCCGACGGACCTGGGGGGCACGGATTGCAGTTTCGCCCCGTTCGTGGCCTCGGACCCCACGTCGCCAGCCCCTGCGGCGCCCGACGGTTGCCGTGAGACCGCGGTCACCCCACCGACGACTCCGCCACCCTCGGGTGGATCGGGCGGGGGCGGCGGCGCCTCGCTCTGGTGGCTTCCGCTGCTGTCACTTGCAGCGGTGCTCCGTCGACGACGCTGGTGACGCCCGTTTGGCGCCGCCCGGCGGGGTGTCTTGTCGACTGACGCCTGTAACAGGCTAAGCTCCGCTCCCATGACCGATCAGCCCCCCCCCATTGCGCGCGCCTATCTTGTCCGGCGGATCGCCGCCCTGTTCTACGATCTGTTGCTGATCGCCGCCCTGTGGATGATTACTGGCTTTGCGACCCTCGCTTTACGGGGCGGAACACCCGTCCCGACCGGCAGCCCATGGTTCCAGTGCCTGCTTTTCCTGGTGGCCGCCATCTTCTTCATCGGCTTCTGGAAGCGGGACGGTCAGACGGCGGGGATGAAAGCCTGGCGCATCAAAATTGTGGCACGTGACGGCGGGGAGTTGTCATGGGGGGCCTGCGCCGGCCGTTTCCTCGCAGCCTGCATCTCGTTGGCCTGTCTCGGCCTCGGGTTCCTCTGGGCACTGGTCGACGCCGAGGCCCTGACCTGGCATGACAGAGTCGCCGGCACCCGGGTGCAGCGGCTGCCCAAGAGACGCTAGCGGACTTTGAACAGTCCGATCCCCGCCGCCATCAACAGCAGGGCCACGGGAATCCAGGCGGCGGCGACCGGCGGGATGCCATACACAGTCGCGCTGTCGGCCAGCGCGCCACCTGCGAGAAAGAAGATCACACCGACGAGCACCCCGATCAGCAATCGCACCCCCTGGCTACCGCTCCTCAGCGTGCCGAAGACGAACGGCAGGGCCAGCAACGACATGAGGGCAACCGCGGCCACATTGGCAATGCGCGACCAGAAGGCAAGCTCGTACCGGACCGACTGCAGGTCGTTATCCTTCAGATATCGGACGTACTCCAGCAGATTCCCCGCCGACATCGACTGCGGTTCGATCACGGAACTCTCAAGCAGATCTGCGGCCAACTCGGTATCGATCTGCTTCCGACCGACACGCTCGACGCTGGCCACATCGCCCTCCACCATCGTCACGGCGTAATCCTTCAGCAACAGGCTCTTGTCGCCGATCAACTCGGCAGTCGGCGCCCGTCCCACAGCCAGCAATTTTCCGTCCGGCTGGAACTCGTACGTGTAGACACCCAGCAGCCGCGTCTGGCCCTGCACCTGCAGGATATTTACGATTCTCGGCCCATCGCGAAACCAGGCGCCGGCAAGGCGGCTGATGGACGTCTTTTCCTGCTCCAACTCTGTTTTGTAGGTCTGGGCGAACCGTTCTGCCGGGGGCACGATGAATTCCCCGATCACCGCGGCGAACGCCGCCAGGACGACTCCCGCAAGGAGCGTGGCCAGAGCCAGCCTGGAGAGGCTGACTCCCGCCGCCCGGATCGCGATGAGCTCGCTATGGTTGGCCAGGGCTCCCAGCCCGAACATGGCGCCCATGAGCACGGCCATGGGAAACATCTCGAAGGCATGCTGGGGCCACAGGAACAGCACCATGAAAAATGCATCGACGGTCTCGAAGCGCCCGACGCCCACGTCCTCCAGTTGATCCGCCAGATTGATGAAACCCGACAGAGCCAGGAGCACGAGCATAACCATCAGGCTGTTCCTGGCGATGGTGTTTAGCAGATAGCGATCCAGAATATTCACGAGGCACGCCTGAGGCCGCGCAGCGGTCGCCAGCCGGACTGCCACGCCATTAGCACGAAAGCCAGCGCCGCAAGTGGTACGTGGACCCACCAGAATCCAAGCCAAGGGGCTATCTTTTCCTTCGCCACCATGGAATAGGCGACCCCGAGCAGGTTGCTGTAGATCAGGTAGACCAGTATGGCGTAGCCCAAGCGGTCGTAGCGGCTGGCTCGGCTGCCGCTGCGGGACAGGGGAACGGCAAGCAGAGCGAGGATCATGAGGGAGATCGGCGAGGCCAGGCGCCAATGCAGTTCCGCCCAGTCTTCAGCCGTGCGGGTCGCCAGAAGGTCCGTGGTCAGCACCATCTCCGGGTCGTCAGGTCGGGTATCCGCCTGCGGCAGAACGACGGGGATGCCATGTTCCTCGAAATCCACGATACGGAGATCGGTAGTGCCCGGGGTGCCGACGAATCGGCGGCCGTCGTAAAGGATCAATTCCCTGCCCTGACCGTCGGCGGTGGGCCGCTGCACGCCCCGGGTAGCCACGGCCAGTTCGACAGTGTCACCGCGTCGCCTCTGGATGAAAACGCCTCGCAACGATCCGTCTTCCTCCGCCGCCCGGGCATAGAACACCAGCGAGCCGTCCGGCGTACTGCGGAAACGACTGGCCGTGATAAGGTTCGCGCGCAGATCGCGCTGGGCCTCGAGCTTGACCACGTGCGAACGGTAGGCCACCACCGGGCGGACATCGAACGCGAGCCACGCCAACATCGCCGCGGTGAAGCCGGCGAACAGCAGAACGGGTCGATAGAGCCTGGCGGGACCGACTCCGCAGGCGGCCATCACGGTCATTTCGCTGTCGCGATACAGCCGGCCGAGTGCGAGCACGATGGAGAAGAAGACCGCCAGCGGGACCAGGACCGTGAGGTACTCGACGGTCTTCAGTCCCATAAGCTGGAACATGACGTCCCGGGGCAATCGATCTGCCGCCGCCCTCGAAAGGACCCGCGCAAACTGGGTCCCGACGAGGATGATCAACAACACCGGCGTCACTCCTGCACAGGTGCGGACGACCTCTCGTACGACGTATCGATCGATTATTCCGGTCACCGGTCCTGCCCTGCGTTCTTCGCGGGATTCCTGATATCAGATAGACTCTGAGACTTCATGGCCAGCCCACCGGCTTCGCTGCCCGTCCTCGGGACGCCGATTGCGCCCGGTTGCGGCTGCTGCAACGGTAAATCAGTTCGGGCGACGGCTCAATCGCGGCAGAGTATGCCGACCAGCCAGGGAAGTCGGCAGGAGACAGGTCTATGCAGTATTTCATCAGGAGCGGCGCCACCGCGCGGATCAGGACCGGCTGCCTGGTAGTCGGCTTGTTCGACGACGGATCGAGCACGGGGCCAGAGAGCGGTCCGGGTAGCGCCGTCGACGATCTTCTGAAGGCCCTGCGTCGGGCAGGCGACCTCCCCCGGAAGGCCGGGGAAACCCTGGTCGTGTCTGCGCCCGACGGCCTGGCGGCGCGCCGCATGCTCGTCGTCGGCTGCGGCAAGAGGGACCGTTACTGCATCAAACAATATCGCCGCGCCGTCGGCTCAGCCGCCCGTCAGCTGCAGCGTCTCGGGGCCTCGGACGCCGTGTTCCTGCTCGCGACGCCCGGGATGGACGCGTACGGGAGGGCCCGACACGGCGTCGAGGCTGCCGAAGACGCGTTCTACCGGTTCGACGAACTGAAGACCGAGAACAAGGCCAAGGACCTCAAGCTGAAGAAACTCGGCATCCACCTGGACGATGCCAAGGGGCGAGCCCAGGCCGCCCGCGGAATCGAATACGGTGAGGCTGTCGCCGAGGGCTCGGGGGTGGCACGTCGCCTCGCCAACCTGCCCGCCAATCGCTGTACGCCGTCCTACCTAGCCTCGTTCGCTCGCAAGCTGGCAGGTAAGTCTCGCCGGATGAAGGCGGACATCATTGGCGAAACCCAGATGAAGAAGCTGGGCATGGGGGCACTCTTGTCCGTGACTGCCGGCACGGACGAGCCCGCCAGGCTGATCGTGCTCAACTACCGGGGCAAGCCCGGTGGCAAGACAGTCGCGCTGGTGGGCAAGGGCGTGACCTTCGATTCCGGAGGAGTGTCCCTTAAGCCACCGCCGGGGATGGACGAAATGAAGTTCGACATGGGCGGCGCGGCGGGCGTCATCGGCGCCATGGCGGCCGTGGCGAGGCTGCAACCCGCCATCAATGTCGTGGCCGTTGTACCGGCCTGCGAGAACATGCCGAGCGGTAAGGCAACGCGGCCGGGCGACATCGTCAAATCCATGTCCGGCAAGACCATCGAGATACTGAATACCGATGCGGAAGGCCGTCTCATCCTCTGCGATGCCCTGACATACACCCGCCGCTTCCGCCCCGACGTCGTCATCGACGTCGCCACCCTCACCGGCGCCTGCGTCATCTCCCTGGGTCATCACATGTCTGGACTGATGTCGAAGAGCGACGAGCTGGCCGGCAAGCTCCTCGGGGCCGGCATCGCCGCCGAGGATCCGGCGTGGCGGCTGCCGATCACCGAGGAATACGATCAGTCCCTCAAGAGCAATTTTGCCGACTTCGCCAACGTGGGCAGTCGTGAGGGTGGCGCGCTCATCGCCGGTTGTTTTCTTGCCCGTTTCACCGAAGGGCTGGAGTGGGCGCACCTGGACGTGGCAGGGACGGCATGGCGGACCGGCTCAGACAAGGGCGCGACTGGCCGACCCGTCCCCCTGCTGGTCCAGTTTCTTCTCGACGCGGCATAGAGCCGGGATCCCGGGCACAGATGACCCGCGTCAACTTCTATGTGCTCAATGCCGGTTCCGGCCGACAGCGTCAGGTCTTCGCGTGCAGGCTGGCAGAGAAGGCGCTCGGCCATGGCCTCAGGATTTACATCCATACCGACGACGCCGAGGAAACAGCGTGTTTGGACGAATTGCTCTGGACTTTCCGCGACGGCAGCTTCCTCCCGCATCTGCCAGCCGAGGACGCCCGACAGTGCGACCGGGATCAGTTGACGCCGATCGTGATCGGTCACGGCGATATGCCTGACCCCCATGACGGCTTGTTGATCAACCTGTCTGGCGCCGTTCCGGGCTTCTTCAGCCAGTTCCAGCGCGTGGCCGAGATCGTCAGCGGGGAAGAATCCGACAAGGCGCTTGCCCGGGAACGTTTCCGCTTCTATCGCGACCGCGGCTACGAGTTGGAGACCCATAACCTGTGAGGCTCGGCCATTGAGTTCGGATGACGACATTGCCCGACCAGAGGTGCCGATCCTAGACGATCCGGTGACGGCGGTGCCCCGGGATATCCCTGTGCTGCAGGATGCCGAGGAGCCACCGCCGCCGAGGATTACCGAGGATCAGCTGGCCTCCGTGCAGGCGGAACTCACGAGCCTGACCCGGGATCTGGCCGACCGCCTTCTGGACCACGCCATGCGCGATATGGAGGCGGCCCTGGTCGAACAGGTTTCGAATCGCCTGCGTGAAGAACTGCCCGCCCTTATCGAAAGAGTCCTCCGGGAAAACCTCGATTCGGGGGATTGAGGGCCCGCGGCTCCCCCCTCCGATATAATCGCCAGCCGACGCCGCGCAGGCAGCAAGGACCCCCGGATGGAAAAGACCTACAGCCCGGAGCAGATCGAGGACCGCATCTACCGGTTCTGGGAGGAGAAAGGTTTCTTCGCTCCCTCGGGTCGGGGCCCGGCCTACTGCATCATGATCCCGCCACCGAACGTCACCGGCACCCTGCACATGGGACATGCATTCCAGGACACCATCATGGACAGCCTGGTCAGGCTGAAGCGGATGCAGGGCTTCGATACTCTCTGGCAGCCGGGCATGGATCACGCCGGGATCGCCACCCAGATGGTGGTGGAGCGCCAGCTCAACGCAGAAGGCAAGACCCGAACCGGCATCGGCCGCGAGGCTTTCGTCGAGCGCGTCTGGGAATGGAAGGAGCACTCGGGCGGGACTATCGGCAACCAGCTGCGGCGACTCGGATCGTCGGTCGACTGGTCCCGGGAACGATTCACCATGGACGAGGGCCTGTCGCGGGCCGTGACCGAGGTGTTCGTCAGGCTTTACGACGAAGGCTTGATCTACAGAGGGAAACGACTGGTCAACTGGGACCCTGTACTCCACACGGCCCTGTCGGACCTGGAGGTGCTGTCCGAGGAGGAAACGGGGCACCTTTGGCACTTCCGTTATCCGCTGGCCGACGGTAGCGGACACCTGGTGGTGGCCACCACCCGGCCAGAGACCATGCTCGGTGATACCGCCGTGGCCGTGCACCCCGATGACGAACGCTACGGTCACCTCATCGGCCAGCAGGTGCGCCTGCCCCTAGCCGAGCGGCTGATCCCGGTGATCGCCGACGAGTACGTGGACCCGGAATTCGGCAGCGGTTGCGTCAAGATCACCCCGGCTCACGACTTCAATGACTACGAGATCGGCGAGCGCCACGGTCTCGAAAAGATCAACATTTTCGACGTCGATGCCGTCTTGAACGAAAACTCCCCGGACGCATTTCGTGGCCTGGACCGGTTCGAGGCCCGTGAACGGGTGGTCGAGGCCATGGGTTCCATGGGCCTGGTGGAGAAGATCGAGGACCACCGCCTCATGGTCCCGCGGGGGGACCGCAGCGGCGCGGTGATCGAGCCGTATCTTACCGACCAGTGGTACGTCGCTATCGAATCCCTGGCCAATCCGGCCATCGAAGCGGTGGAGGACGGCCGCATTCGTTTCGTGCCCGAGAACTGGTCCAAGACCTATTTCGAATGGATGCGCAATATCCAGGACTGGTGCATCAGCCGACAACTCTGGTGGGGTCACAGAATACCGGCGTGGTACGACGGCGACGGCGACATCTACGTGGCGCGCACCGAAGAGGATGCGGCGTCCCTGGCGCGACGGCGGAAAGGCGCCGACGTGGCCCTCGAGCAGGACGAGGACGTGCTGGACACCTGGTTCTCATCCGCCCTCTGGCCATTCTCCACCCTGGGCTGGCCGGATGCGACGCCGGAGCTGGCCCGCTTCTACCCCACCAGCGTACTGGTCACCGGTTTCGACATTATCTTCTTCTGGGTCGCCAGGATGATCATGATGGGGCTGAAATTCATGGACGACGTACCCTTTCGGGAGGTCTACATCCATGGTCTGATCCGCGACCACGATGGTCAGAAGATGTCCAAATCGAAGGGTAACGTCCTCGATCCGCTGGATCTGATTGACGGTGTCGATCTGGACACGCTGGTGGCGAAGCGGACCACCGGTCTGATGCAGCCCCACTTGCAGAAACGCATCGAGAAGGCCACCCGCCGACAATTCCCCGACGGTATCCCCGCCTTCGGCACCGACGCCCTGCGATTTACCTTCGCGGCGCTGGCGACGACCGGCAGGGACATCCGTTTCGACCTGGGACGAGTCGAGGGCTACCGGAATTTCTGCAACAAGCTCTGGAATGCCTCGCGCTACGTGATCATGAATACGGAAGAGCATGACTGCGGGCCGGAGGGCGACGTGGAGCTGAGCCTGGCTGACCAGTGGATCCGCTCCCGGCTCGGCCGGACCATCCGCACTACTCTGGAGTCGTTCGACGCCTACCGGCTCGACCTGGCGGCTCGGGCCCTGTACGAGTTTACCTGGAACGAGTTCTGCGACTGGTACCTGGAGTTATCCAAACCCATCCTGCAGAGCGCCGACAGCACCGACGCCCAGCGGCGGGGCACCCGCCGCACTCTGGTGGAAGTGCTCGAAGTCCTGCTGCGGCTGATGCATCCGGTCATGCCGTTTATCACCGAGGAGATCTGGCGGCGAGTGGCCCCCCTCGCCGGCGCCAGCGGCGAGACGGTCAGTACCCAGGCTTATCCCGACCCCGAGGCCTACCCGTTGGACGAGGTGGCCGAGACGGATCTGGAATGGGTCCGGCTGTTCGTCCTCGGCGCACGCCAGATCCGCGGCGAAATGCAGATCCCGCCGGGCAAGGATCTCCCCGTCATGCTGCAGAACGCGTCGGACCGTGATCGATCCCTGCTAAAGCGGCACGATCGCTTCCTGACCCGGCTGGCGCGGCTCGGCGAAATCCGCCTGCTGGATGCCCAAGAGCAAGCGCCCCCCGCTGCCACCGCCCTGCTGGGGGATGCCACCATCCTGGTCCCCATGGCCGGTCTCATCGACGTGGAGAAGGAAGTGTCTCGGCTCACCCGACAGCGTGAGAAGCTTGGCTCTGATCTGAGCAAGGCTGACAGCAAGCTCGCCAACGCCAAATTCATGGCCAACGCGCCTGCAGACGTGGTGGCGAAAGAGCGGGCGAGGGCTGACGAACTGCGGGCAGCCATTGGCAAGATCGACCAGCAACTCGAAATCATGGCCGGCCTCGAGGTTTCCTGAAACGATGCAAGGAAAAATCGCTCTGCCCGAAGATAGCGCTGGCGTCGCCGAGCAGACTCGGCACCTGGACGCCGCCATATCGGCACTGAACGAGATCATTCTGGGCAAGACCGTCCAGGTTCGACTGTGCGTGGCCTGCATGCTGGCGCAGGGGCACTTGCTGATCGAGGACATTCCCGGCGTGGGCAAGACGACGCTGGCCCATGCGCTGGCGCGGATCCTCGGTCTGAGCTATCAGCGCATCCAGTTCACCAGCGACCTCCTGCCCGCGGATATCACTGGTGTCTCCGTGTACGACAGGGACCAGAATCGGTTCCGGTTTCACCGCGGACCGATTTTTTCCAATCTCGTGCTCGCCGATGAAGTCAACCGCGCCACACCCAAGACACAGAGCGCACTGCTGGAGGCGATGGAGGAGGGCCAGGTCACGGCTGACGGCGAAACACACCCGCTGCCCCAGCCCTTTTTCGTCGTCGCAACTCAGAACCCGACATATCAGATCGGCACATTCCCGCTGCCCGAGTCCCAGCTCGACCGCTTTCTCATGCGGATCCGGCTGGGGTATCCGGGCCCCGCCATGGAGCGTGTCCTGCTCAAGGGGGACGACCGCCGGGCCATGCTCGCGGTCGCCAACCCGGCCATCACCCCGGATCTCATCGACCGACTGCAGTCGAGGGTACCCGGCATCTTCACCTCGGACGCCCTGCTCGACTACCTGCAGGCCATTGTCCGTCATACCAGGGAAGAGACGGACTACGAGTCCGGCTTGTCGCCCCGGGCAGCGATCTCCCTGCTGCGGGCGTCCCAGGCCTGGGCCATGCTCCATCATCGCAACGCCGTTCTGCCCGAGGATGTACAGGCGGTGCTGCCTGCTGTCGTCGGCCACCGGCTGCGGTCCCGCCAGGACGGATCCGTCACTGATCCAGACAGAGTCGCGAGGACACTGCTGGAGGCAGTGCCGATACCCTGATGGCGAGGTTGCGTCGCAAGCTCGACCGACCCGTCGCCTGGATCCAGAAGCGGGCGAGAGCCTGGGCTAAGCGCCGCCAGGGCATCGACCCGGACCCTGTCGTCCTCCACCGCCGGCGCACTTATATCTTCCCGACTGGGCTCGGCCTCGGCTTCGGCCTGGTCCTGTTCGCGATGCTGCTTGCATCGATGAATTACAACAGCAGCATGGGATTCGGCCTGACCTTCCTGCTGGCCGGGATTGGCCTGGTTTCGATGCACTGGTGCCACCAGAATCTTGTCGGTCTGAAGCTCCGCGGGTATACGGTCAAACCGGCTTTCGCGGGCCAGTCACTGGCACTGGAACTGATCGTCGAAAACCCCTCCCGGGGCGCCCGCTATGAACTCGGATTCGCATGCGAGGACCAGATTGCCGATCCGGTGGAACTGGAACCTGGCGATTCGGCCACCGTCCGGATCGAACTGCCGACGCGGCGGCGCGGTCGACAACCGGTCAGTGGCATCCGTGTGTTCACCCGGTTCCCGTTCAGCCTGTTCACTTGCTGGACCTGGCTCCATCCGGAGCTGTCGGGGGTCGTCTACCCGAAGCCCGCGGTCCCGGCGGAACCGCCACCGCCGGACAGCACCGACGTGGGGGGCGCCCAGGACGATCGTCGCGGCGAGGACGATTTTGCCGGCCTCCGCGCCTTCCGGCCCGGGGATTCGCCGCGGCACGTCGCCTGGAAGGCGGCGGCCCGGGACGGCGAGTTGCTGGTGAAGCAGTTCGCCGGTACCGATGTCACGACCCACTGGATGGACTGGGATGCCCTCGAGGGAATGGACCCGGAGGCCCGACTGTCGAAGCTCTGCCGCTGGATCATCGACGCCCACTCGGAAGGCCATGCCTACGGGCTGCGCCTCCCCGCGTCACATTTCCCGCCCGCTATCGGGCGCCGTCACCGTCACCGCTGCCTGACGGCGCTGGCCGAATATCCAGGGAGCCCACGTGGCTGACGCAGGCAGCATGGTGACCAGGCTCTGCTGGGCGGCGGCAGCGCTTGCATGCAGCGCCCTGCCCCATCTGCCGCGCATGCCGGTGTGGATCACCGTCCTGACCCTTGCGGCTTTCGGCTGGCGACTGACCGCGGCCGTCAGACGTTGGCCGCCTCTGTGGCGATGGTTACGGATGCTCCTCGCCCTGATCGTATTCGTCGGCGTCTACGCCACCTACGGCACCATCAACGGCATCGAGGCCGGCAGCGCCCTGTTGATGGTCATGATGGACATGAAGCTGCTGGAAACCTCGCGGAAACGCGATTTCCAGGTGCTGATGTTCATTGCCTACTTCCTGGTCATGGCCCAACTCCTGTTCGAACCGGCCATGTGGACACTCGCATACATGGCCGTTTCCGTATGGCTCACAACGGTCGCACTGATGCAAGTCGTGCGCGAGGAACGGCCCCTGCCGGTCGCTACCGCCACCCGCCTGGTGGCGAGAATGGTGGGTCTCGCCATGCCGGTTATGTTGCTGATGTTCCTGCTATTCCCCCGGGTGCCCGGCCCCTTCTGGTCCATGCCGACCCGGGGCGGAGCTGCAAGCACCGGCCTGGATGACGAAATGTCACCAGGGAGCATCAATGCCCTGAGCCTCTCGGACGATGTGGCTTTCCGGGTGACTTTCGAGGGTCCCGTGCCGCCGCCGCGGCAGCGGTACTGGCGCGGGCCCGTCCTGCACCAGTTCGACGGCGCCACCTGGCGTGAAGCCGGCCGCATGCCCATGTGGCGGTCGGTGACAGAGCCCCGGGGTCCGGAGATCCGGTACCGCATCATCCTGGAGCCCCACGACCGGCCCTGGCTACTGGCCCTGGACTTCCCCCAGTCCTGGACCGGCGTCCGCGCCTTTATGACTTTCGACTACAAGCTTGTAGCGCGACGACCCGTAGACCAGCTGACTGCCTACGACGTCATCTCCTATCCTGAAGCGGTCATCGATCCGGAAATCAGCGACTGGATCCGGTCCTGGAGCCTGCAGTTACCCGAGGGACGTAACCCGCAGACGGTAGACCTCGGCAGGCAATTGCGGCGTGACTATGCGGCCGACAGAGATCTGGTGACCGCCGCCCTGCGGCGATTCACCGAGCAGGAGTACGTCTATACGCTCCGCCCGCGGGCGCTGATCGGCGCCCACCCGGTGGACGAATTCCTGTTCGAGACCCGGCGCGGATTTTGCGAGCACTATGCATCCGCCTTTACCGTGCTGATGAGGGCCGCTGGGATCCCGGCCCGCGTGGTCACGGGCTACCAGGGCGGACACCTGAACCCGATCAGCAATCGGCTCACGGTGAGACAGTCGGACGCCCACGCGTGGGCGGAGGTGTGGCTGACCGGTGAGGGTTGGGTTCGTGTAGATCCGACCGCCGCCGTTGCGCCTAACCGGATCGAGCTGGGACTCGCGGACGCCGTGCCCGCCAGCGACGCTGCACCGGGATCTATCCTTCGCCGCGTCGCACTGCTGCAACGCCTCCAGATCAGCTGGGACGCCATCGACAGCGCATGGAACGAATGGGTCCTGGGCTACGGGCCGGACCGCCAGATCGCCTTATTGCGAAGCATGGGAGTGGGCGATCCCGATTGGCGTTCGCTCACAGCGGCGATGGCGATCGGTCTGGGCATCATCCTGGTCGGACTCACCGCATGGCTCGCATGGCGATATCGGCCGCCGACCCCTGACGAACTCCTGCGGCTTTACCGCCGCTTTACGGACCGTCTCGCGAGACAGGGAGTCCGCCGAGAACCGTGGGAAGGTCCACAGGACTTCTCGAGCAGGGCCGCCGGGCTTCTGCCAGCCCACGCCGGAGCGATCCGCCGGATCACCACCGGCTATGTGCGCCTGCGATACGGGCCGGAGTCCGACCCGCGCGAGCTCGATCGCATACGCGGTCTGCTGCGCTCGTTCCGCCCCTAGGCCCGTTTTACTCTGTCGGCCTGGCTCTAGTCCGGCGGTCCCGCCGCCGGCCCCGGCCGCAGGGCGTAGCCGTCCTCCATCTCCCGCGCCGCCTTCGTTCCGGCCTCGACGTCGACCTGCCACAAAAGGTAGCCGCCCGCGAAGAACAGGAGATTCAGCGACAGGATGCTGTCGCGCTGGTCTGCCCCGGAGAGCACCAGGGGCGTCACCGCCATCAGAAGCGGACCGAGGATTGCGGCAAACTTTCCTACCATGTTGAAGAATCCGAAGAACTCCGCGGTCTTGGACACCGGGATCAGGCGGGCGTAAAGGGATCGGCTGAGACTCTGGACGCCGCCCTGGACCAGTCCGATGGAGATCGCTAGCAGATAGAAGTCTCCGCTGTCGCTGAGCCAGCGCCAGGCATAAAACAACGCCGCCACGTACACGGACAGACCGATCAGGATGGCCCGCCGCGGGCCGATCCGCTGCCCCAGCCAGCCAAAGGCCAGAGCCGCCGGGAAGGCCACGAACTGTGTCACCAGCAAGGCCTTCATCAGGTCGGCGGCGGGCAGGCTCAGCACCCGATCCCCGAAGAAGACGGCGGTCTTGATCACGGTGTTGACGGCGTCGATGTAAAGCCAGTACCCGACCAGGAACAGGAGCAGGACCCGTAACTGCCGAACCTCCCGGAAAGTGCCGATCAACTGAGCCATGCCTTCCCGGACAGCCTGCAAGGGAGGCGCCTTATGTTCCGTCGGCGTCTCCCGCACCGAGAAGAGCAACGGGAGCGTGAAAGCGGCCCACCACACTCCCACGGATATGAAGGACCATTTGACTGCCCCGATCCGGTCCCCAATGCCGAACATGTTCGGGTCATTGATCATCAGCACATTCACGAGGAACAGCAGTCCGCCGCCGACATAACCCATGCCGTAACCGAACGCCGAGACCATGTCGAACTCACGTTCGCCGGCGACATCGACGAGCATGGAGTCATAGAAGACGTTGGCGCCGGAGAAGCCGATGGTGCCGATGGCATAAAACAGAAGACCGAGTTGCCACTGACCGGCGTTGACCCAGGCCATGGACACAGTCATCACGACACCGAGCAGAGCGAAGGTGGCGAGGAACTTCTTGCGGCTGCCGCCACGATCGGCGACGGCGCCCAGGATCGGTGCGGAGATCGCGACCGCGATGCTGGCTCCGGCCAGCGTCATGTTGAACCAGAACTGGGAGTCCTTGGTGCTGAGATCCGTACTGAGGAAACTGTAGAACGCCGGGAAGAAACCGGCCATGACGGTGGTGGCGAAGGCCGAGTTGCCCCAGTCGTAGAGAGCCCATCCCAGCACCGGTTTGCGGAGAAGCACCTTCAGCATGCCCTGTCCCCACCCTTCGCACATGCCAGCCAGCCCACGGTGCCGATACTATACCGACTCGCGGAACCGGCGGTCATCATCAGGCTGCCGCCTGCTCGCGGGTCGGCCGGAAGCGGATTTCTGGCCAGCGTTCCTCCGTCAGGTTGAGGTTGACCCGCGTGGGCGCGATATAGACCAGCGCGTCGCTGTGATCACGCGCCAGGTGTTCATGGGCCTTGCGCTCAAAATCCTTCAACCGCGACGGATCGTCTGCGTCGACCCAGCGCGCGGTGGCGACCGCAACGTTCTCGAAGCTGCAGTCTACGCCGTACTCGGACCGCAGACGGAAGGCCACCACATCGAACTGTAGCGGCCCGACCGCACCGAGGATCAGGTCATTGTTCCTCAGGGGTCTGAAGAGCTGGGTGGCGCCCTCCTCGCATAGCTGATCCAGGCCCCTCTGCAGGGCTTTCATTTTCAGCGGGTCCCGCAGGATGGCGCGGCGGAACAACTCCGGAGCAAAATTCGGGATGCCGGTGAAATGCAGTGACTCGCCCTCGGTAAACGTGTCGCCAATATTGATGGTGCCGTGGTTGTGCAGGCCGAGGATGTCTCCGGCGCAAGCGTCCTCCGCATGCTGGCGATCCGAGGCCAGGAACGTCAAGGCGTCCGCGACCCGGATCTCTTTGCCCGTGCGCACATGACGCAGCCTGATCCCGGGGTGGTAGCGGCCGGAGCATACCCGGAGAAAGGCGATGCGGTCCCGGTGAGCGGGATCCATATTCGCCTGGATCTTGAATATGAAACCTGAGAACGCCGCCTCATCCGGCCGGACCTGTCTTTCCAGGGACTGGCGGGATCGCGGCGCGGGCGCCCAGTCCACGAATGCGGACAACAGTTCCCTCACGCCGAAGGCGTTGATGGCGGATCCGAAGAACACCGGTGTCAGCTCGCCGGACAGGTAGGCCTCGAGGTCCCACTCGTTACTCGCTCCCCCGATCAGATCGACCTCGTCGCGAAAGGTCCCGGCCTGGTGTCGCAGCAGCGCCGCCGCGGCCTCTCCCTCCAGGCCGTCGATCGTCTCTGTCCGGCCGAGGGCGCCGTGCTCTCCGGGACGATAGATGTAGATACGGTCCTCCAGCAGGTGATATACACCGCGAAGATCCCGGCCCATGCCTATCGGCCAGGTGATCGGGCAGCAGCGGATGCCGAGGACCTCCTCGATCTCATCCAGCAACTCCATGGGCTCGCGGCCGTCACGGTCCAGCTTGTTGACGAAAGTGACGATGGGCGTGTCGCGCAGGCGACAGACTTCCATCAGCTTGATGGTGCGTTCCTCCACGCCCTTGGCGCAGTCGATGACCATCAGCGCCGAATCGACGGCGGTCAGCGTCCGATAAGTGTCCTCGGAGAAATCGCCGTGCCCGGGCGTGTCCAGCAGGTTTACGATCCTGTCCTCGAACGGGAACTGCATTACCGAGGACGTCACGGAGATACCCCGTTCCTGCTCCATGGCCATCCAGTCCGAGGTGGCGTGCCTGGCGGCTTTGCGACCCTTCACTGCTCCGGCCAGCTTGATGGCACCGCCAAAAAGCAGCAGCTTCTCGGTGAGAGTGGTCTTGCCGGCATCCGGATGCGAGATGATCGCAAACGTCCGCCGACGTCGGATGGCGTCGGTATTCGGATTCATGGTCAGGGGTCGGAATCAGGGCGGCGTATTGTACCTCAGGCGCCAGCCCGCGGCAGGATCATGCCTTACCCAGTTCCCGCGCCAGGACGACCGCGTCCTCGCGGCCCGTGCGCGACCGGTAGTACTGCGGACGACGCCCGATACAGACGAATCCCTCTTCGTCGTAAAGCTTCAGTGCCGGCGCATTCGAAGGCCGCACCTCCAGGAACATCCGCTCCGCTCCGGCGATTCTCGCCGTAATCATGGCGTGATTCAGCATGTCCCTGCCAAGGCCACAGCGGCGGCGGTCGGGATGTACGCACAGGTTCAGCAAATGGGCCTCCGCGACGGCCACCGAAAGGACGACGTATCCCTGCAGCGCCCCGCCGTTGCCTTCCAGGACCCGGCAGTCGTAGCCAACCCTCAGGCAGTCCCGGAATATTCCCTCGGTCCATGGGAATTCGTAAGCCTGCCTCTCCATCTCCGCCACGGCGGGGATGTCGGCCGCCAGCATCCGGCGCAGCAGTGGTGCGCGGGCGATGACGCGGGCGATCATCGAGAAGACCCGGCGACCAGGTTGGCAGCGAACAGCAAATCACGCCAGACCTTGCCCTTCTCCGAAGGCCGCCGCAGCAGATAGGCCGGATGGTACGTGACCACGACCGGCACGCGCCGGGCGCCATAGTGGAAGACGCGGCCGCGCATGCGGCCGATCGGGGAATCCGTCGAAAGCAGGTTCTGAGCGGCAATACGCCCCACCGCAAGGATGATACGGGGCGCCACCATTTCGATCTGACGCTCGAGATAGGGCGCGCAACAGGCGGCCTCCTCGGGTTGGGGGTCCCGGTTGTTCGGCGGCCGGCATTTCAGGATATTCGCGATAAACGCCGTTTCCCTGGACTGCCCGAGAGCCTTTAGCATCTCGTCCAGCAACTGGCCGGCACGGCCGACGAAAGGCTCGCCGAGACGGTCCTCCTCTGCACCTGGAGCCTCTCCTATCACCATCCAGTCGGCAGACTCGCTCCCCACCCCGAAGACGGTCTGGGTGCGCCCCTCATGCAGCGGGCAGAGCACACATCCGGCGACGCTCTGCCGCAATTCCTGCCAGTCACGACGCTGATCCGGCGTCGCCGTCCGAGCCACCCACGGCGTTATGCCCATGGCCTCGAGATAACGAGTGCGAACAGGGTCCATCTGCGGTTTCAGGCGGCCTTGCTTTGGTCCCTCTCGGCCCGGCGGCGACGGCGCCTGACAAGCCGGTAGCCGCTCAGGATGGGGCCGGACAGGGCATAGAGGGAAAACAGTCCGAACAGCACCAGCGGCGGATCCAGGGAGATGACCATGAACACCGCGGGGATGACGAGGAGATATGCGAACGGGATACGCTCACCCAGATTGAAATCCCGGCCGCTGTAGAAGGCGAAGTTGCTCACCATCAGCGCGCCGGCCGCGGCCGTGATGACAAATACCAGAGCAAATGCCACGGGCCCAATGAAATCGTACTTGGTGCACAGCCACACCATCCCCGCCACGACAGCCGCGCCCGACGGACTCGGAAGACCTTCGAAGAACCGCTTGTCCGCCAGACCGAATCGCGTGTTGTACCGGGCGAGGCGGAAAGCCGCGCACACCGCGTAGAAGAACGCCGTAAGCCAGCCAAGCCGGCCCCACAGCCAGGCGTATTCCGCCAGATTCACCACACCCCACTGGTATACGACCAGCGCCGGCGCCATGCCGAAAGACACCATGTCCGCCAGGCTGTCGTATTCCTTGCCGAAATCGCTCTCGGTACTGGTCAGGCGTGCGACACGGCCGTCCAGACCGTCCATCACCATGGCGACAAAGATCGCCACCGCGGCCTTGTGGAAGTTGCCGTCCATGGCCGCGACAACAGCGAAGAACCCCGCAAAGAGGGCCGCCGTCGTGATCAGATTCGGCAGAAGGTAGATTCCCCGGCGAATGGTTACGCCCTCCTGTTCAGTGCCGGGATATCCCCGGCCAAGGATTACACTTTAGACCCATCCGCACACCGCGCGCCACATCGTGGGGGCTCCAATGACGGCGCCGGACCAGCCCTAGTCCTCGTCAAGCCACGGCATCATGGCACGGAGGCGACTACCCACCTGTTCGATGGAATGAGATTCGGCCCGGGCGCGCTCGCGGCGGAGTACCGGGAATCCAGCACGGGCCTCGGCGGAGAGTTCCCGGTCGAACTCGCCGTTGCGAATCTCCTCGAGCATCTTCGCCATCTCTTCGCGGCTGCGATCGTTGATGACCCGAGGCCCCCGGGAATAGTCGCCAAAGGCGGCGGTGCTGGAGATGGATCCCCGCATTCCCGCGATCCCCCGGCTGTGTACGAGGTCGGCGATGAGCTTGACCTCGTGCAGGCAGCCGAAGTACGCCAGTTCCTCCGGATAGCCCGCGCCGACGAGGGTCTCGTACGCGGCGACGATCAGGTGCGTCAGGCCGCCACAGAGCACGGCCTGTTCCGCAAACAGGTCCGTCTCGGTCTCCTCGCGGAAGCTCGTCTCGAAGATGCCGGCGCGGCCATGACCGTTGGCGCCCGCGTAAGCGAGCGCGAGATCAACCGCTCTGCCGCTCGCATCCCGGGACACGGCAAGAAGGGCGGGGACACCCCCGCCCGCGACGTAGGTCCTGCGCACCTGTTCCCCAATCCCCAGCGGCGCCACCATGATCACGTCCAGGTCGGGCCTCGGCTGGATGTGGCCGAAGTGGATGTTGTAGCCGTGAGCGAAAACCAGGGCCGACCCGGGCTTCATGGCTGCCTCGAGCACGCTCCGGTACAGGGCGGGCTGGTCCGCGTCTGGCACAAGCATCACAACCAGATCGGCTGCGATTGCGGCCTCCCGGGGGTCCGCCACCGACAGACCGAGGGCCTCGCAAGATCTCCGCGACGGCGAATCGGCGCGCAGCCCGACGACCACATCCACGCTGGAATCGGCCAGGTTCCGGGCATGCGCCCGGCCCTGGGCCCCGAAGCCCATCACGGCCACCTTGCATCCCTTGATGCAGTCGTGATCGATGTCCTTGTCGTAATACCTGCGCATTCCGTCTCCACCTCCGCCGGCGCCAGCCTGTGGGCGGCGACAGTACAAACTTCGCCCGACCGCTTACAATACGGCCCGCAGCGATCCACCTGAAGACTACACCAGCGCCCAGGATATCCCGATGCGTCTCTCTCAATATCCCCTCGTCACACTCAAGGAAGTGCCCGCCGGTGCGGAGGTGGTCAGCCACCAGCTCATGCTGCGGGCCGGCATGATCCGGCCTCTCGCCTCGGGCCTTTATACCTGGATGCCGCTGGGCCTGCGGGTCCTGCGGAAAGTGGAACGCATCGTGAGGGAAGAGATGGATGCGACCGGCGCCCTGGAGTTGTTGATGCCGGTGGTCCAGCCGGCGGAGCTCTGGGAGGAATCGGGGCGTTGGAGCCATTTCGGGCCGGAACTGCTCCGGTTCACCGACCGGCACGACCGCGGCTTCTGCCTCGGCCCGACCCACGAGGAAGTCATCACGGACATCGCTCGTCGGGAACTGAAAAGCTACCGGCAGCTCCCCGTCAACTACTACCAGATCCAGACCAAGTTCCGGGACGAGATCCGGCCCCGTTTCGGGGTGATGCGCGCCCGGGAGTTCATCATGAAGGACGCGTACTCCTTCCATCTGGACGAGGCCTGCCTCGATAAGACCTATCGCCGCATGTACGAGGCCTACGCCGCCGTCTGCTCACGCATGGGGCTCAGGTTCCGAGCCGTGGAGGCGGATACAGGAGCCATCGGCGGCAGCGTCTCCCACGAATTCCATGTCCTGGCCGACTCCGGCGAAGACGCCATCGCCTACGCCGTGGACGGTGACTACGCGGCCAACGTCGAGATGGCCCGGGCCCTGGCGCCCGGGGACGAGCGTCCCGCGCCGGCCGCTGTCCTGGACAAGGTTGCCACCCCCGGCATCAGAACCATCGCCGAACTGACCGCCCATTTGGAGATCGACCCGGCGCGGTGCGTAAAGACGCTGCTGGTGGACGGTGAGGACGGCACTCCCGTGGCCCTGGTGATCCGCGGCGATCACGAATTGAACGCTATCAAGGCTGCCAAGATCGATGGTATCGCGGCGCCCCTGAAGATGGCCGGGCCAGACGCCATCCGAACCACCGCCGGCTGCGAGGCGGGATTCATCGGACCGGTAGGTCTGACCTGCCCGGTCTACGCCGATCATGCCACAGCCTCCATGGCGGACTTCGTGACCGGCGCCAACGAAGACGATGCCCATCTGGTTGGTGTCAATTGGGAGCGGGACCTCCCGGAGCCGCGGTTCGTCGATCTGAGAAATGTGGTCTCCGGCGATCAGAGTCCTGACGGATCAGGCCCTATGGAGATCGCCCGGGGCATCGAAGTCGGTCACGTGTTCCAGCTCGGACGCAAGTACAGCGAGGCAATGGGTGCCACGGTGCTCGACGACAGCGGCCAGGATCGGCCGATGCTGATGGGATGCTACGGGATCGGCGTGACGCGATTCGTGGCGGCCGCCATCGAGCAGAACCATGACGATCGGGGCATCGTGTGGCCGGAACCCATCGCCCCTTTCCAGGTAGTGCTGGTACCGATCAATCTGCAGAAATCGCCTCGCGTCAAAGAGGCATCGGAGTCCCTGTACGATGAACTGCGGGCCCGAGGGATCGAGGTCCTCTACGACGACAGGGACGCGCGCCCGGGCGTGAAATTCGCCGATTGCGATCTCATCGGCATCCCTCACCGCATCGTCATCGGCGAGCGGGCCCTGGATGAAGGTCAGGTGGAATACAAGCACCGCCGGCAGGAAGAATCGGGTCGGCTTCCCTGCGAGGGACTGGCAGACACCGCCGTCAGGCTGGTCCGCGAGGGCCTCGGGACAGATTGACCGATGATCCTGCGAGTCCTCCTCCTCACCGCGGTCCTGTCCGCCACCGCCTCAGCGGACCCCGGCCAGGTCGACCCGCTGCTCAAGCAGAGGCTGGCCAGCGCAGCCGCGGAAGCGGACAGTTTCGTGGACCGTTTTGACGCTCAGGTCTGGCTGACCGACATGTCCGCAAGACTGGCCCGGCAGGTCCCGGAAGACGACGAGCGCCTGTCGATCCTGAGGCTGGCCCATGCGGAGGCGAGTCGCGTGGATTTGCCGCCGGAACTGGTCCTCGCGGTCATGGACGTGGAAAGCAATTTCGACCGTTTCGCCCTGTCGGAGGCCGGCGCCCGGGGGCTGATGCAAGTGATGCCCTTCTGGGTCGACGAGATCGGGCGCCCCGACGACAACCTGTTCGAGATCGGGACGAACCTGCGCTATGGCTGCACCATCCTGCGGTACTACTACGACATGGAGGCAGGAGATCTGTCGCGGACCCTGTCGCGGTACAACGGCAGCACCGGCAAGCGCTGGTATCCGGACCGGGTCATGCGCCGACTCAGCGAAAAGTGGTATCAGCAGTAACCGGCTCAACCGGTCGTGAACGACGCGGGAACCCCGCCGGGACATTCCGCCATCTCGACGGCGAGTTCATCCACCCGGGCAGCGGACGGTCCCCTCCCGAGCCATCGGCAAAGCGTGTCCACTGCCTCGGTTGACCCGCAGGCTAGGACCTCCACGCGGCCGTCAGGCAGATTGATAGCGTGGCCGGTGATACCGAGGGCGCGGGCCTGCCGGGCGGTACTGGCCCGGAAGAAGACTCCCTGTACCCGGCCGCTTACTAGGCATCGGCGACAACAATCAGCCACGGTGACGGGCTGGGGTGCCTGATTTGCGGGGCATGGGTCGAGTTGCGCCGCCTCAGTTGGCGCCGCCGATGGTCTCGGCGATGGATCGGGCGTGGGTCGCCTTTTGCTTGGCCAGACGAGCGTCATTCTTGGCGCCGTTGTACGCCCGTTTCTCGAGCTTCCGCTCGGCGCTGTTCAGGTAATCCATGGCCTGCTGCAGTACGACCGGCGCATATTTCTGCGCGCCTGCTGACTGCGCCGCCTGGATCGCCTGCCGGGCATCGCTCATCTCCTGCACCGGCGGGGCTGCGCAGGCGGATAGGACCAGCAACACCAGGAGTCCGGCAATTCCTGCCAGCGATCTTGTTATGGTTCTGAACATCGGTTGTTGTACCGTTCACGCCAGCGATGGTGTGAAACTCCGCGAAATATACTCCATACGACTCTCCGTCACCATAGCGGCCGACGGGGCCGATCATGAGAAACACAAGGCAAATCATGAAAGTAACGATCTATCACAATCCCCGCTGTTCAAAGTCCCGGCAGACTCTGCAATTGCTGCGCGACCGGGGCATCGAGCCTGAAGTCATCGAGTACCTGAATCAGCCTCCCGATGCCGGGGAATTGGGGCGATTGCTGCGATTGCTCGGCATCAGCGCGGCGGACCTGCTGCGAACCGGCGAGGCCGAATACAGTGAATTGGGGCTGGGCGCGGAGGACGTTACCGAACAGCAACGTATTGATGCCATGACGCGACATCCCAGGTTGATGCAGCGCCCCATCGTGGTCTGCGGGACACAAGCCCGCATCGGTCGTCCGCCGGAACGGGTGCTGGAGATCATCGCCGGATGAGCACCATCCTGGTCCTATATTACTCCCGGACCGGCGCCACCGAAGCGCTGGCCCGGCAGGTCGCCCGAGGCGTGGAGGGGGTTGCCGGCGCCATGGCGATGGTACGCACGGTGCCCCCGGTATCGACGGTCACCGAGGCCGCCGCCCCTGGCATCCCCGAGACAGGGCCCCCCTACGTCACCCTGGAAGATCTGGCGGGCATCGACGGTCTGATCCTGGGAAGTCCGACCCGCTTCGGGAACATGGCTGCCCCGATGAAGCATTTTCTCGATTCGACCGGGGAATTGTGGTTGTCGGGAGCGCTTGTCGGCAAACCAGCCGGCGTGTTCACGTCGACGGGGACAATGCACGGGGGCCAGGAATCCACGCTGCTGTCGATGATGATCCCCCTGCTGCATCACGGCCTGCTCATCGTCGGCGTCCCATACACGGAGACTGCGCTCTCGGAGACCCGCAGCGGTGGTACACCCTATGGCGCCAGCCACGTGGCGGGCCAACCACCCTCCTCAGCCCTGACCGAGCACGAACGCGCCCTGGCTCGGGTCCTGGGTGAGCGGGTAGCCGGCATCGCCATTGCTCTCCGCAACGCGCGGGGTCGATGAAGGCGTGCCGCCGTTGCCGTCCCTGACCCCATCAGCAGGGGCCGGCCTGACAGGGGTGCTGCTCCTGTCGTGGCTCGCGATCTGGCTGGGCTTCGCGGTCCCGGTTACTGCAATTCCTCCGCCGGCTGCCGTCCTGCTGGCCTGGATGCCGATCCTTCCCGTCGTGCCGGCCTTGTTCCGGGGTCGCCGCAACGCGGCGAGCTGGTGCAGCCTGGCGGGGGTCTTCTACGTCGGGTTCTCAGTCATGGAACTGGTGGCCAATCCGGCCTCGAGGGTCTGGGCAGCCGTGGCACTGGTCCTGACCCTGCTCATGATCGCCGCCCAGATCAGGCTAATCCGCAGCGCACGTCCAGGATCCTAACCCGGGCCGGCGCCCTCGTCCGACAGCACGCCACGCACGAAGGGCACGGTGAGTCGTCGCTGAGCGGCCAGAGAGGCAAGGTCCAGACGATCCAGCCAGTCGCATAATGACGCCATATCCCGCGGAACCCGGTGGAGCAGGTATCGGGCCGTCTCCACGGGGAGATCCAGCCCGCGGCTCCGGGCGCGACATTGAAGCGCGACGGTGGCATCCGCCTCGTCCAGGGGGACGAGTTGGAAAACCGCCCCCGCCGCCAGCCGGGAGCGCAGATCCGGCAGGGATGCCCCCGCAGCCGATGGCGGCGCCGCGGTTGCCGCCAGCAGCGCGCCGCCAGTCTCGGCCAGCTCGTTGTAGAGCATGAACAGGGCGGTCTCCAGTTGAACGTCGCCGAGAATCTCGCTCACCTCGTCCACCGCAACGATGGCGTTTCCTGCCCAGCCCTCGAGTGCTTCGGCGCCCATGGGCCCGAACTCGGTCATGGGCAGATAGGCGGCTCGGTGGCCGTGCTCCGCGGCTTCGGCGCAGACGGCCTGCAGCAGGTGGCTCTTGCCGCTGCCTGCCAGCCCCCAGATCCAGGCACCGGCCCCGGATCCGCGCTTCGCCAGCGCGCGCAGGTAGTCAACGGCAACACCGTTGGGACCGGCCCGGTAGGTAGAGAAGGTTGCCGTATCCCGGAGCTTGACGGGCAAGGGGATCTGCTTCACGGTCCCCAGCCTGTCACGAGCGATGACCGGCCTGCCAGGCGCGCACACCCCAGGTCACCATGTAGTCGATGCCGCTCACTGCAGTTGTGGCGAGCACACCGTAGCCGATCAGATCCACCACCGGCCGGCCCGGCACTGCGAATCCCGCATCGGCGACGACCCCGAGGACATAGAGGAGTTGCAAGGCCGAGTTCGCCTTGCTGACCGTTGTCGGACTGGCTTCGAACTTGCCGATGAACAGGCGGTAGGACACGGCGCCGGCGACGATGATGAGATCCCGCGCCACCACCACCACCAGCAACCAGAGTGGCGCCAGGCCAATGTACCCTAGTGTGATGAAGGAACTGACAAGCAGCAGCTTGTCGGCCAGTGGGTCGAGGATCCCTCCCAGCCTCGATCGCCACTCGAAACGCTTGGCCAGGAAACCATCCAGACCGTCGGTGAACCCGGCCACGAAAAACACGACCAGGACCCAGGCATAGGATCCCGACAGCAACCACCAGACGATCGGGGCGACCATCAGCATCCTGAGGATGCAGAGCGCGTTTGGTATATCCCGGGGTCTCAAGGCAGCAGTCGATAGGTCAGCACGACCGGTCTGGAACCCGGAACCCCGATCGTCGGCAAGTCCGGCCTTGCGCCTGCCTCGGGGCTCAGCAGGCTGCCAAGGCGGATGGCACGATCCACGTTCTCGAGGCTGCCGATGAGTTGCAGGCCGAAAACGGCCGTGTCGTCTCGGAGTCGGCGCACATTTACTGCCCGCACTGCCGTCAGCCTCTCCAGATAGGCGAGGACCCTGGCGTAATCCGCCAGCGAAGAGACGTTGGTCACCGCCAGCCCGATCTCGCCCTCCACCGCAGCGCCCGTGGTCACGGCGTAACGCTGGGCCAGCCGGTCGCTGACTCCGTTGATTCCGTCATCCACACCACCGGTCCAGCGGTAGGACTGGTCGCGGGAGAAAAGGGTCCACCGTACGCGATACTCTGCGTCCATCATCAGCCGGCCGAGAAGGACAGAATCCGTACCGTAACGCGCTCCCGCCGATTCCAGCGCCTGGTCGAAGCCCCCCCAGGCCTCGCTGAAGGAGATGACAGTCTGATCCTGAGCGTCCATCAGCGGCAGGATAATGGGCACTCCCCGATTGTCCGACAACCCCAGCATCCTGTCGCGAAGCTCCGCCGCGACCGGATTCGGCATCTCATCCTCGGCGGAGAGCACGAAACGCTGGCCACCGCCCTGATCCACGGCCAGGATCAGCAGAACCGCGGGCCGCTCGACGCCCCAGATCGGAAGACCGCGCTCTGCCAGCGCGGCGTCCAGGGCGGCACTGTCGAACGATACCCAGAGCTTGCCTTCCCGAGTCAGGCGGTACTGCTGAACATAGCGCTCCGCAGCCCTGCGGATATCCTCGGTCTCCGGGCTTGCCGCCGCGTCCGCGCGACCGGTGAGCCGGACCAGGACGATGCCCATGGCTTCCCTGAACGCGGCCGCCCTCATGCCCTGCGTATCCTGCTCAATCGGCACCTCGGCCTGGTAAAGACCCTGGACGGCCACGGCCAGTGCGTCGGGCGCAGCGACAAAGCCCAGGACGAGTATCAGCCACAGGGGCCGGGTAAAGTGGCGGTTGGAGTGGGTCACCCTTTAACTTTCCGGGCAGAGGGGTGATGTAAAATACCATAGTTCGCTTTCTCCCCGGGTCGGTCGAATGCGCTGCCGAAGACCCGGAAATCTCCCTGGGATGCCCGCGCCTATGACAGACAAATCTCCCCTCACCTACAAGGACGCCGGCGTGGACATCGACGCCGGCAACACGCTGGTGGAACGGATCAAACCCCTGGTCGCAACCACCCGCCGGGCGGAGGTGCTGGCCGGACTGGGAGGGTTCGGGGGCCTGTTCGCGCTGCCGGCCGGGTACCGGGTGCCTGTCCTGGTCTCCGGGACGGACGGCGTGGGCACCAAGCTCAAGCTTGCTCTTGCCATGGGCAGACACGACACCATAGGCATCGATCTGGTGGGCATGTGTGTCAATGACGTCATCGTGCAGGGTGCCGAACCGCTGTTCTTCCTCGACTACTACGCCACCGGGCGCCTGGACGTGGAAACGGCGACCGCGGTCGTTGCGGGTATCGCCGAAGGGTGCCGCCAGGCCGGGTGCGCCCTGATCGGTGGAGAGACCGCCGAGTTGCCTGGCATGTACCAGAACGACGACTACGACCTCGCCGGGTTCTGCGTGGGGATCGTCGAGAAGGACCGGATCATCGACGGGTCCCGGGTGGCGCCCGGCGACGTGATCGTCGCTGTCGCATCTTCCGGGCCACACTCCAACGGCTACTCCCTGATCCGACGTATCCTCGCGGCCAGCGGGGCCGGGCTCGACGACGCCTTCGAGGGCGGCACGCTCGGAGATTGGCTGCTGGCTCCGACCCGTATCTATGTCCGGCCGACGCTGGCGCTTATCGATGCGGTGGATGTGCACGGGATCGCCCATATCACCGGCGGGGGTCTGCCGGAGAATCTGCCCCGTGTCCTGCCAGAGGATTGCCGGGCCCTTGTCAGGCGGGATTCGTGGGTGACGCCCCCCATCTTCGAATGGCTGAAGCAACAGGGCAATGTCGCGGATGCTGAGATGTTGCGGACCTTCAACTGTGGGGTGGGCATGGCCTTCGTCGTGCCGGCTGACGCCGCCGCAACCGCGGCCGATCTGCTCAATCGTTGCGGGGAGACGGCCTGGGTCGCCGGCGAGATCACGGCCGGCGAGGTAGCCGTGGACATTATCTGATGACGCCACCGTCTCGGCTCGCCGTCCTCATCTCCGGCGGCGGCACCAACCTCCAGGCGATTATCGACGCCGCCAGCCGGGGAGAGATCCCGGTCGAAGTGGTCAGCGTGATCAGCGACCAGCCGGAGGCCTATGGTCTGCGGCGGGCCGAGAAGGCCGGGATCGCGACCCGGATACTGTCGGCCAGAGGCTACGCCGACAGGGACGTCTACGACCGCGCCCTGGGAGCCATCCTGGACGAGATCGATCCGGACCTGGTCGCCCTGGCCGGGTTCATGCGGATCCTGACCGGCCCTCTGGTGCAGCGCTGGCGCGGCCGCATGCTCAACGTGCACCCGTCACTGTTACCGGGTTACCGGGGCCTGCACACGCACCGCCGCGTACTGGAAGCCGGTGAGAGCCTGCACGGTACCAGCATTCATTTTGTCACCGCGGAACTCGACGGCGGTCCCGTGATTGCCCAGGCGCGGCTGAAGATCCGGCCAGGCGACACGGAGGACAGTCTCAACCGGAGGATCCAGGCCCTGGAACACCGCATGTACCCCGCCGTCCTCGGTTGGCTGGCCAGGGGCAGGGTCAGGATGGTCGGCGACCATGTGGAAATCGACGGCAGGCTCCTGGAGGGCCCCCTCGTCCGCGACGAAGAGGAGTGGCTCAGGTCTTCGGAAGCGTGACGCCGGTCTGGCCCTGATATTTCCCGCCGCGGTCCTGGTAGGAGGTCTCGCAGACCTCGTCGGACTCGAAGAAGAGCATCTGGGCGACGCCTTCGTTGGCGTAGACCTTGGCTGGCAGCGGTGTGGTATTCGAGAACTCCAGAGTCACATGCCCTTCCCACTCCGGCTCCAGCGGCGTCACATTGACGATGATCCCGCAACGAGCGTAGGTAGATTTGCCCACGCAGATCGTAAGGACGCTGCGGGGGATCCGAAAATATTCGACGGTCCGGGCCAGCGCGAAGGAATTGGGAGGGATGATGCAGATTTCGCCGCTCACGTTTACAAAGCTGCTCTCGTCGAAGTGCTTCGGATCCACCACCGCCGAGTTGATGTTCGTGAAGATCTTGAACTCCGGCGCGCAGCGCACATCGTACCCGTAGCTCGAGGTCCCATAACTCACCAGCCGGACGCCGGCCGCGGTCCGTACCTGGCCGGCCTCGAAAGGTTCGATCATGCCGTGTTCCGCCGCCATGCGGCGGATCCATCGGTCTGACTTGATGCTCATTCAGTCATCCTCGACGACGATGTTCGGGAATGTCTGGCTGCCGCCTCCGGCCAGGCCTCCCAGGGCAGCCGCGGTTCTCCTGGCCAGTTCCATATAGGCCGCCGACACCGGGCTGTCCGGATCAGACGCCACCGACGGCCTGCCGCCATCGGCCTCTTGCCGGATCCTGCTGTCCAGGGGCAGGCGGCCCATGACCGGCACACTGTATGTCTGGGACATGCGCTCGGCGCCGCCCTCCCCGAAGATCGGATCCCGGTGTCCGCATTGGGAGCAGATATGCACGCTCATATTCTCGACCACGCCGAGCACCGGGATCTCCACCTGCTGGAACATCCGCAGTCCCTTGATGGCGTCCTGGAGAGCGATATCCTGAGGCGTCGTCACGATCAGGGCTCCGCTGACCGGTACCCGCTGGGCCAGCGTGAGCTGGATGTCGCCAGTCCCCGGCGGCATATCTACCACCAGGTAATCCACGTCGTCCCAAAGTGTTTCGCTCAGCAACTGCACCAGGGCGCCTGTAGCCATAGGACCCCGCCACACGACGGCCTCGTCCTCGTCGACGAGAAAGCCGATGGACATGCACTGGATACCGTAACCGATCAGAGGATCCAGCTTCTTGCCGTCCGGGCTGGTGGGCCGTCGACCGCTGAGGCCCAACATCCGGGGCTGGCTTGGGCCGTAAATATCCGCGTCCAGCATCCCGACGCGCGCACCCTCCGCGGCCAGCGCCAGGGCGAGATTCACCGCTGTCGTGGACTTGCCGACGCCGCCCTTGCCGGACGACACGGCCACGACGTTCCTGACGCCCGGCAGAGGCTCAACCCCGCCCTGGACCGGTGCTGCGGGGATGTCCCACTCGACCTTGACTGTCGCCTGTTCGACATCGGGTAGAGTCCGCAGCTTCTCCTCCAGGGCAGCCCCGAGGACGGGCGCGTACCGCGAGGCCGGGAAGGACAGACAGACGGAGGCTTCTACCGCCCCCGATGCGATCTTCACATCGGATACGGTGGCGACGTCCTCCAACGGCTTGTCCAGCACCGGGTCTGTGTAGTTGGCGATGGCCGAGCGGACGCTCGACTCCAATGACTCACTCAAGGGACTCCTCCGGATTGGATTCGATGAGACCAGACGAGCGAGCAATTGTAGCCCAATCCGGCCCTGACCCGGGGGCCGTGTATGCTTGGCGAACTTGCGGGTGCCGTGTAAGGTAGCTGTGATGATTTCCGGCGGGTGGAATAAAGGACATTTTTCAGGTCGCGGGACCCCGTGGAGCGCGAGCTTGCCCGTCACTTTCCGGGGCTTGCCCGAGCGGTTTTTGCCCCGTCCCCACGCGCCGCCGGACTTGGTGACAGCGCGCCCCTGCGGCGACGACGCCTCGAGGGCTCCGTGAACGTCCTTGGTGGCATTCGTGCGAGCCGGCTGATCGCCAAGATAGACCAGCAGTACGATCTCGACGACAGCGATGGGAAGAAGGCCGTGGAGAGCCTTCGCTTGCTGGGCGGCGCAGCTGTCAAGAAGATCGTCGAAGGCATCGAGACAGCTGACAAGGCCGGGACCCGCCGGATGGCGGACCTGCTGTCACGGGTGGTCTCCGACAAGAGCCTGGACCAGGCGATCCGGGGTCTGAAATCTGACAGCCAGAAGGTTGTGGGCGCCGTCGCATGGGCCCTCGGGCGGGGCCGGCGATTCAATGCCAATCGACTCCTGGATTTCCTGAAAGACGCGTCGGTCCCCAAGGCGCCCCTGTGCGAGGCACTCTCCCACCAGAAAGGCCGACTGGACGTACGGCGCGTACTCACCCAGGCCTATCAGGAGGAGTCCACCGAAAAAGCGGTGCTTTTCAGGATCATCGCGGAGACCGCAGGCGAGAATGACATGCCTGAACTGGTGAGCCGGCTGACAGGCAAGGACATCGTGGCCAAGGCTCATATCATCGACATCCTTTCAAGATTGAATCGCCCCGAGGCCTTCCAGGCAATCCAGGGGCAACTCAAAGATTCGAGCAAGCTGATCCGTCAGGCAGCGATCCACGCCCTCGGCCGCATGGAGGGTAGTCCGGATATCGAACTCCTGTGCAGCCTGTTGTGCGACCCGGACGTCGAGGTCCAGAACAAGGCGGTCGAGACCATCGTCAGGCACCGTCATCCCGATACCGTCCGGCATCTGATCGTCGCTCTGAAAGACGATTCGGAGTATGCCCGACGGGCAGCGGTCGAGGTGCTCAACGAGATTGCCGACCCGCGCTCCATCAAGGACCTGCTGGAGGCCCTCGGCGACGACGACTGGTGGGTGCGCGCCCGGGCCACGGACGCCCTGGCAAAGATCGGGGGACCGCGGGTCGTGGACGCAGTCGTGGAACTCATCAACGACAAGAATGACGACATCCGCCGCGCCGCGATCGAGCTGTTGAACAGCACCCGCGACGAGAGAGCGGTCAAGAAGCTGATCGAGGCCACCGAGGATCCGGATTGGTGGGTCAGGGAACGCGCTGCGGACGCATTGGCCGAGATCGGTGACACGCGGGCCCTGCCCGCGCTGGAGAAAATGCTTCACGGCGAGACCCGTTCTATCCCGACCGCCATCCGCGGCGTCGCCAAGCTGGGCGACGAGCGGCACATCCCGAGGTTGATGGACCTGGTGGACCACACCGAGCGCGAGGTGCAGGTTGAAGCCATCGCCGCCCTGGCGCGTCTGGCGGATTCGAATCGCGCCACCGAGATTCGTGAGGCCGTAGCGAGACATCTCGAGAATCCGGACAAGGCCATCAGACAGGCGGCCATCGCCGCGATCAAGACACTGGACGAACGCTTCTCCCCGTCTCAGATACGGGAGGCAGAGAAGGCAGAGCGATTTGCGGAACCCACCAAGACACTGCTGGTCGAGGGCAGGAATATCGGCGCCATGATGGGAGGCCAGGGGGGCGTCCAGCAGCAACTGAACATCACCGACCTGAAATCAGGGGACGTCATCGAAGGCCGGTACAAGTTCATCAAGAAGATCGGCAAGGGTGCCTTTGGCACGGTCCTGCTGATGAACGACCAGGTCGTGGAAGAGAATCTGATCCTGAAATTCCTGAATCCCAACATCGCCTCCGACGAGGAGATGATGAAGCGCTTCGTGCACGAGTTGCGCTATTCGAGGATGATCACACACAAGAACGTTATCAGGATCTACGACTTCCTCTATATGGGAGGGCTGTATGCCATCTCAATGGAGTATTTCCCGTCCCACACCCTCGGGGACGAGGTGAAGGACGAGGAGCCGCTGCCCATCGAGAAGGCGATGCGATTCGGTCGCGACATCGCCACGGGCATGGCCGTGGCGCATCATGCCGGTATCGTCCACCGCGATCTG
The DNA here is from genome assembly GCA_024640085.1 of Gammaproteobacteria bacterium. Lineage (GTDB taxonomy): Bacteria > Pseudomonadota > Gammaproteobacteria > Steroidobacterales > XN24 > JAHEFR01. Next base: position 85,105 of record JAHEFR010000001.1, on the reverse strand, counting down.
AAACCCGCCAACATCCTGATCAATGACGAGCAACTGGTGAAGATCGTGGATTTCGGCGTGGCCGCGGCCCGCAGCAGCGGCGATACACAGCTGACCAAGACCGGGTACGTGATCGGATCGCCGAAATACATGGCCCCCGAGCAGATCCTGGGCAAGCAGGTGGACGAGAAGGCTGACATCTACAGCCTCGGCGTGATCATGTACGAGATGCTGACTGGTATCCCGCCCTACAGCCGGGGCGACCACATGTCGGTGATGTACCAGCATGTCCAGGGCAAGGCCAAGAAAGCCCACGAGATCAACGAAACTCTACCGGAGGATCTTTCTGAATGCGTCTCCCGGTGCATGTCCGTGGACAAAGCCAAACGGTATGATTCAATGGAAGAGTTGAAAGAGATGTTCGAACGCTTCCTGCCCGGAGAGGTCTGATACTTGGCTCGAATTGACGCGTTCCTGAAACTCGGCCTGGCCCAGGGATGCTCCGACATTCATCTGGCCGTCGGAATTCCGCCGATGCTCCGCCTGCGGGGCGATCTGATGCCGATCAAGTTCCGCGATCTCTCGGACGCCGAGCTTGAGGGATACGTGCTCGAGATCCTGACCGAGTCCCAGAAGGACCGGTTTACGGGCGGTAACGATCTGGATTTCGCTTATGTGGCCGAGGACGGTGGCCGATTCAGGGTCAATGTCTTCCACAAGGACACCGGCGTCGGCGCGGTCTTCCGGTACATCCCGAACGAGGTCCCCACCATGGAGAGCCTCGGCATACCCGAGATCGTGCGCGAACTCTGCGATCACCACCAGGGCATGGTCCTGGTGACCGGCGCAACGGGAACCGGCAAATCGACTACCCTCGCAGCGATGCTGGATCACATCAACACGACGCGGCAGCAGAATATCATCAGCCTGGAAGACCCCATCGAGTTTGTCCACGGGAGCAAGAAGTCACAGATCGTCCAGCGTGAGTACGGCACCCATTTCAAGAGTTTCGCCGAGGCGGTCAGAGCGGCAATGCGACAGGACCCGGATGTCGTCCTGGTCGGAGAGATGCGCGACACCGAGACCATCCGCATGGCAATGACGGCAGCCGAAACCGGCCATCTCGTGCTGGGGACGTTGCACACCACCAGCGCGGTCAAGACCCTCGACAGGATCATCGACGCATTGCCCGCCATGGAGCGGGGTCAGGCCAAGACGTTCCTCTCCCAGAGCCTGGTCGGCGTCGTCACCCAGGTGCTGGTGCGCACGGCCGACGGCCGGGCCCGCCGGGCTGTCTTCGAGATCATGACCCACACCAAGGCAATCGCGAAACTGATCACGGCCGACCAGGTCCATCTCATCCCCTCGCAGCTGCAAACCGGTAAGTCTGTAGGCATGCAGCTGATGGATCAGGCCTTGCTCGATGCGATCAACGCCCGTGAAGTCGATCCCGACGATGCCTACCGCTTTGCCGAGGACAAGAAGAAGTTCGTCCGCTTCGTCACCGATACCAGCATACTTCCGAAGCTGGACATGGAAGATTCAGGGGCAGGGTAGGCACATGAGCGTGGTCGGCGACTTACTCCGGGAAGTGATAGAGCGCGACGGCTCCGACTTGCATCTGATCGCGGGTGACCCGCCGCGCATGCGGCTATACGGCGACCTCATCACCATGCGCGAGGAACCACTGGCCCAGGACGCCCTGAGGGAAGCGCTCAGCGAGATCATTCCGACTTCGGCGACCGATACCCTGGCCCGCAACGACCAGGTCGATTTCGCGTATGCAGTTGAGGGCCTTGCCAGGTTCAGGGTCAACGCATTCCGCCACCTGGGGGGGATGGGGGCGATCATGCGCAGTATCCCGGCGGAGGCCCAGAGCCTTGAAGAGCTCCGGTTGCCCGACGTCATCGGCCAGCTCTGTAAGGAAAGTTCCGGACTGATCCTCGTCACCGGGAAGACAGGCTCGGGAAAATCGACGACCCTGGCGGCAATGGTCGATGATATCAACCGGCGCATGAAGGGCCATATCCTGACCATCGAGGATCCGATCGAATTCGTACACGAGCGCAAGAACTGCCTGATCAGTCAGCGTGAGATAGGCCTCCACAGCCCGAGCTTCGCCGACGCCCTCCATTCAGCCCTACGCGAGGACCCCGACGTGATCCTGGTCGGCGAACTGCGTGACCTGGAGACCATGAGCACTGCGATTACCGCAGCAGAGATGGGTATCCTGGTGATGGGCACGCTGCATACGAATGGCGCAATCCAGACCGTGGACCGGATCGTCAATGCGTTTCCCTCCGAGAAGCAATCTCACGTGCGCACCATGCTGTCCACGTCGCTGCGGGGCGTTATCTCCCAGCAGCTGTGCAAGAAAAAAGGCGCCGAGGGTCGCGTCCCGGCCTTCGAGGTGATGGTCAACACGGCTGCGGTCAGCAACCTGCTGCGCCAGGGCAAGCTCGACCAGATCGAGAGCGCCATGCAGGCCGGCGCCAAGGCGGGCATGCTCACCATGGATACCGCTCTCCAGGACCTGTTGGATCGGAGGTTCATCGCCGGACGGGAGGCGTATGAAAAAGCCATCTCCAAGGACCGCTTCCGGATTTACGCCGATCAGCCCAATCGCTGACCGCGCAGCTGTCCCGACGCCTGGCGGGCCTGTGAGATAATGCGCAGCCCTCGCGACCCGTCTGCCACCAACATGACCAAGATCCGTTCCATACTAGTCACCGCGGCCCTGCCCTATGCCAATGGCCTGGCACATATGGGCCACCTGGTTGAATACGTCCAGACCGATATCTGGGTCCGATTCCAGAAGCTCATGGGCAACCGCTGCATTTTTGTCTGCGCCAGCGACGCTCACGGGACTCCGATCATGATCCGGGCCCGCAAGGACGACATCGACCCCGAGCAGATCATCAGCCATTACCACCAACGCTATGTGGAGGATTTCGCGGCCTTCAATATCCGGTTCGACAACTTCCACAGCACGCATTCGACAGAGAATCGGGAACTGGTAGAAGGCATCTACGCCGCCCTCAGGTCCGGCGGGCACCTGGATGAGAGGACAATACGCCAGTCATACGACGAGGCGGAGGGCATGTTCCTGCCCGACCGGTTCGTGCGCGGGACGTGTCCGCGCTGTGGTGCGGAAGACCAGTACGGGGACAGTTGCGAGGTCTGTGGGGCCACCTACAGCCCATCGGAGCTGATCGGGCCGATATCGACCCTGTCCGGCACCCGACCGGTCGAACGTGAGTCGGAACACCTCTTTTTCCGGCTCAGCGACTTCGATGCCTCGCTCAGGGAATGGGTGGCGGGCGGAGCGCTTCAGGACAGCGTCCGCAAGAAGCTGGACGAGTGGTTCGAGTCCGGTCTGCAGGACTGGGACATCAGCCGCGACGCGCCCTACTTCGGATTCGAGATTCCCGACATGCCGGGCAAGTACTTCTACGTCTGGCTCGACGCGCCGGTGGGATACATGGCCAGCCTCGCCCATCTGGCGAAAGAGCGACAGGACGTAAATTTCGACGAATTCTGGGCCGCTGACAGCCAGGCCGAACTCTATCACTTCATCGGCAAGGACATCGTCTACTTCCATTCCCTGTTCTGGCCGGCGGTGCTCGAGGCTTCGGGCTACCGGCTCCCCAGCGCGGTGTTCGTCCACGGGTTCCTTACCGTGAACGGCGAGAAGATGTCCAAGTCCCGCGGGACCTTCATCACCGCCCGGACATACCTTGATCACCTCGACCCGGAGTATCTCAGGTACTACTACGCATCCAAGCTGGGGCCGGGGGTCGAGGACATCGACCTCAACATGGAGGATTTCGTCCAGAAAGTGAACTCGGACCTGGTCGGAAAGCTGGTCAACATCGCCAGCCGCTGCGCCGGATTTATCAGCCGCCTGTCCGGCGGCCGGCTGTCGGACGAGCTCCCGGAGCCGCTGCTGCACGAAACTTTCGTGGCCGCGGCCGAGGAGATCGCCGCAGCATACGAGGCCAGGAACTTCAGCCGGGCCACCCGCCAGATCATGGCACTGGCAGACCAGGCCAATCAGTACATCGACCACCACAAGCCCTGGCTCATGGCCAAGGAGGCGGGCCGGGAGCGCGAAGTGCAGGCGGTCTGCACCCAGGGCCTGAACGCCTTTCGATGCCTCATCATCATGCTCAAGCCGGTGTTGCCGGCGCTGGCCGCTGCCTCGGAGGAGTTTCTTGGCGAAGGGGACCTGGCCTGGTCGGACCTGGAGAGACCACTTCTCGGCAGCCAAATCATGCAGTTTCGGCCCCTGATGAAGCGGATCGACCCCAAGGCCGTCACGGCCATGCTGGACGCTTCCCGAGACAGCCTCGCCGGTACCGGTAAATCCACCGAAACCGCCGAACCGGATTCCGCTTCGCCGGAGATCGGCATCGACGATTTCCGCAAGATCGACCTCAGAGTGGCCCGGGTTCTGCAAGCGGATCCCGTCGAGGGAGCAGACAAGCTGTTACGGCTGACCCTGGACCTCGGCGAGGACCGCAGACAGGTGCTGGCAGGAATCCGGACCGCCTATCGGCCCGAAGACCTGGTGGACCGGATGGTGATCGTGGTGGCTAACCTGACGCCCAGAAAGATGCGGTTCGGCGTCTCCGAGGGCATGATCTTGGCGGCCGGGCCCGGCGGGGATGAGGTCTTTCTCCTTTCGCCTGACACGGGAGCGGCGCCGGGGATGCGGATTACCTGATCGAGATATACTAGGGCATTCATTCGTATTGCGCGGCGTCCCCGGGCGGCGCGCTCCGTCACCCTGATATGACCGATCTCGCGCTGATCCTCGTCGCGACCGTCCTGGTCAACAACTTCGTGCTCGTGAAGTTTCTCGGGCTGTGCCCCTTCATGGGCGTGTCCCGCAAACTCGAGACCGCCACCGGGATGGCGCTGGCCACGACTTTCGTGCTGACCCTGTCGGCGGTCTGCAGCTATCTCGTTAACGCCTATCTCCTGCAACCCTTGGGGCTGGGCTATCTGCGCACGATCGCCTTCATCCTGGTGATCGCGGCTGTCGTCCAATTCACGGAGATGGTCGTCGAGAAGACCAGCCCGCTCCTCTACCAGGTGCTGGGGATCTACCTGCCGCTGATCACGACCAACTGCGCCGTCCTCGGCGTGGCCCTGCTCAATATCCAGGAGTCCCACGGGTTCCTGGAATCGCTGGTCTACGGCTTCGGCGCCGCCGCCGGGTTTTCCCTGGTGATGGTGCTATTTGCCGGTGTCCGCGAGCGGATCGCGGCCGCGGACGTGCCGGAGCCCTTTCGCGGCGCCTCCATCGCGCTGATTACGGCGGGGATGATGGCGCTCGCGTTCATGGGGTTCGCCGGACTGGTGAAAGGCTAGGCATGCTCGCCGCCGTCATCACCCTGACTTCACTGGCTGCCCTGTTCGGCGTGCTGCTGGGGTTTGCGGCAGTCCGGTTCCGGACCGACGGCGACCCGGTCGTCGAGAAGGTCGACGGCCTGCTGCCCCAGACCCAGTGCGCCCAGTGCGGATTCCCGGGCTGCCGCCCCTACGCGGAGGCGATCGTCGCCGGCGAGGCGGACATCAATCGCTGCCCGCCGGGCGGAGAGGCGACCATCCGCCTGCTGGCCGATCTTCTCGACCGGGAACCCCGGCCACTGGACCCCGAGCGGGGCGTGGAGAAGCCGAAAGAGGTGGCGATCATCCACGAGGATCTCTGTATCGGTTGTACTCTCTGTATCCAGGCCTGTCCGGTGGACGCCATCCTCGGTGCCGGCAAACAGATGCACACCGTCATCACGGCCGAATGCACCGGCTGCGAACTGTGCGTCGAGCCCTGTCCGGTAGATTGCGTCGAGATGATCCAGCCGCCACCCACCGTGACGGCATGGCGGTGGCCGAAGCCTGGCTCACGATCCCCTGCAGCCGGTCGGGTTGCGGAGAGCGGCTGAGCCATGTCCGGGGACAAACGCCTCTGGCAGTTCCACGGCGGCATGCCGCTGCCCGGCCACAAGCGGGTTTCAACCTCCATTCCCCTGGAGGCGACGGGCATACCGGAGATGTTGATCCATCCGCTATCCCAGCACGTCGGCTCGCCGGCCGAAGCCATCGTCGCCCCGGGCGAGCGCGTGCTCCGGGGACAGCCTGTCGCCAGGGCCACCGGATATGTCGGCAGCCCGGTACACGCCGGCAGCTCGGGCACGGTCGTGGAAGTGGGTTCGAGACCTGTGCCCCATCCCAGCGGCCTGTCTGCAGACTGCGTGGTTATCCGGACCGACGGCGAGGACGCGCCTTTTACCGGCTATGACGCCCTGACGAACTACGAGACTCTCAACGCCCCGGCGCTCCGCGCGCGAGTCCGGGAATGCGGCATCGTCGGCCTCGGCGGGGCTGCCTTCCCGACCTCGGTCAAGCTCAACGTCGGCGTGGGTCTCAAAAGCCTGATACTCAATGCCGCCGAATGCGAACCGTATATCAGCTGCGACGACATGCTGTTGCGCCACCGCGCCGCCGACGTGGTCGCCGGCGCCCAGGTGATGTTGCACGCCCTGGAGATCCGCCACTGCTGTATCGCCATCGAGGAAGACAAACCCGAGGCGCTGGAAGCTCTGACGGCTCGCGTGGCCGAGATCGGTGACACACGGATCGAGGTCGTCACGATGCCCGCGATCTACCCGGCCGGAGGCGAGCGCCAGCTCATCCAGGTCTTGACAGGACACGAGGTGCCCGCCGACGGCATCCCGGCAGACATCGGCTATCTGTGCCAGAACGTGGGCACGGCGGCCGCGGTCGCCAGCGCCGTGCTCCGGGGAGAGCCGTTAATCTCCAGGGTCGTGACCGTGACCGGATCGGGAGTCCGCCAGCCCCGCAACCTGGACGTCAGGCTCGGGACTCCGATCGCGAAAGTCATTGATGCCTGCGGCGGCTACACGGAGTCCGCCCGCCACCTGATCATGGGTGGCGCGATGATGGGCTTCCCGCTGAATCACGACGACATGCCGCTGATCAAGGCGACGAACTGCCTCTTCGTGGCGTCGGCAGAAGATGTCCGACCGCGCCCCCCGGAACAGCCGTGTATCCGCTGCGGAGAGTGCGCCAGGGCGTGTCCCGCCTCGTTGCTGCCACAGCAGCTGCAGTGGTCGACGCGCGCGGAAGACTTCGACGAAGTGGAGGCGCTGAATCTGTACGACTGTATCGAGTGCGGGTGCTGCGACCTGGTGTGTCCGAGCCATATCCCCCTGACCCAGTATTTCCGCTATGCGAAAACTGAGATCTGGAACCGGAGGCAGGAGCGGGCCAGATCGGACCATGCCCGTAATCGATTCGAGGCGCGAAAGACACGAATCGACCTGGAAGAAGCCGAAAGAAAGCGTCGCCTGGAGGCGAAGACCCGGGCACTGGGCAAGGCGAGCCAGGACGAGGACACACGGAAAGCGATGATCGACGAGGTCATGAAACGGGTCCGGGAGAGAAAGACGCCGGACTCCGCCGAGGATACCCGGGAGTGAGGACCTTCGAACGCACGATGGCGCCCCACCTGCGCCCCGCCGCCAGCATTCCGCGACTCATGGGGGAGGTCCTGATCGCCCTGTTACCGGCCACCGTCGCCTATGTGTGGTATTTCGGGCCGGGGCTGCTCTTGAACATGGCGGTGGCGACGGCGGTCGCCGTCGCTGCAGAGGCAGCGGTACTGGCAGTCAGGAACCGGGAGGTGATGCCTCGGCTGCAGGACCTGACCGCCGTCCTCAGCGCAGTCCTGCTGGCTTTCGCACTGCCCCCCCTGACGCCCTGGTGGGTCACGGCTACCGGGGCGGCCTTCGCCATCGTGTTCGCAAAACAGCTTTACGGTGGGCTGGGCTACAACCCTTTCAATCCCGCCATGGCCGGCTATGTCGTGTTGCTGATCTCATTTCCGGCCGAGATGACACACTGGCTGCCGCCATCTGGTCTGGGCCTGGCGCCCGAGCGAGCCGACCTCTTTGCCAGCCTCACTTATCTGTTCACAAGCCACCTTCCCAACCCACTCGGCTGGGACTCGATAGGCGGTGCGACGCCCCTGGACGAGGTGAAGACCCAGCTGGCTCTCGCAAGGACCGTGGACGAGATCCGCTCGACAGCCCTTTACGGGGATTTCGGGGCGCGCGGTTGGGAGTGGGTCAACAATTATGTCGCCCTGGGGGGCATCTGGCTGATCTACCGGCGGGTGATTCAATGGCACATCCCCGTGGCGGTCCTCCTCGGGCTTATCGTTCCCGCCACCGTGTTCTACCTCGTGGAACCGGGCAATTACCCGCCGCCGGCATTTCATGTCTTCAGTGGAGCCGTCATGCTGGGCGCGTTTTTCATCGCCACCGATCCGGTCAGCGCGGCTACGACGGGCCGGGGCCGGCTGATCTACGGCGCCGGGATCGGCGTCCTCACCTACGTGATCCGGACCTGGGGCGGATACCCGGACGGGCTCGCGTTCGCCGTCCTGTTGATGAATATGGCGGTGCCGGCCATTGACCGCTACACGGTGCCGAGGGTCTACGGGCATGGGCGCTGAACGGGAGAGGATAGCCGGCGCAATGGCGGCTGCGGCCGGCGCGCTGGCAGTCTTCGCGGCAGTCGGCGTCGGTCTTGTTGCTCTTACCGAGGACGCCACCCGCCAGCGCATCGCCGCCAATGAGAAGGCGTTCTTACTGCGCACGCTAAACGACGTCCTGCCGGCGGACCGCTACGACAACGACCTGTTTAACGACACCGTCGAGGTGAAGGATCCGGAGCTGCTGGGGACACAGGAGCCCGTGACCGTCTACCGGGCCTTCCGCGATAGTAAGCCGGTGGCCGTGATCATCACGCCCGTAGCCCCGGACGGGTACAGTGGCGTCATCCGCCTGCTCGTGGGCATCGATGTGGGCGGCAACATAACAGGTGTCCGCGTCACCGCTCACCGGGAGACACCGGGCCTGGGAGATGCTATAGAGGCCGAGCGCTCGGACTGGACCCTGGGATTCGACGGCCGATCCCTCGGCGATCCGCCCATGGCGCGCTGGTCCGTCAAGCGCGATGGCGGCGAATTCGACCAGCTGACCGGCGCCACCGTGACGCCGCGGGCGGTGGTCAAGGCTGTCAGGAATGCGCTGATATACTTCGATGCCAATCGACAATCGCTGTTTGCCCACCCACCCGACCTGGATATTGACCCCTCGTGAGCCAGTACCGACAGATCGCTCTCGACGGCCTGTGGCACAACAACCCGGGGCTGGTTCAGCTCCTCGGTCTCTGTCCGCTGCTGGCCGTCACAACAAGCACTGTCAACGGCCTGGGGCTCGGCATCGCCACCACCGCGGTGCTCGCCTTATCCAATCTCTCCGTGTCGCTCCTCCGCGACGTGGTCAGGCCGGAGATCCGCATCCCCACCTACGTCATTATCATCGCGTCGCTGGTCACTGCAGTCGAGCTGGCGATCAACGCGTGGTTCCACGAGCTCTACCGGGTCCTCGGCATCTTTATCCCGCTGATCGTCACCAATTGCGCCATCATCGGCCGGGCCGAGGCGTTCGCGTCCAGGAACCGTCCGGCCCCCGCACTGGCGGACGGATTGATGATGGGCGCCGGATTCACCGCGGTCCTGGTCGTGCTGGGGAGCGCCAGGGAATTGCTGGGACAAGGGACGCTCCTGTCCGGAGCCCACATGATGCTGGGCGGCGGGGCTGACCTGACAATCCACCTCAGTCAGGGCGGATTCCTGCTGGCGCTGCTGCCGCCCGGGGCGTTTATCGGGCTCGGTCTGATGGTGGCCCTCAAGAACGTCATCGACGGGCGGCTCCAGGCGCCCCGACCCGCCGCCGTGCCCGCGGGAGAGCCTGCCGAACGAACCGCCTGAGGTCCGCGCCGTGAACAGCGAAAAACGCGCCGAAATCTTCCGTCGGTTCCGGCAGGCGAACCCGCATCCGACCACGGAGCTCCAGTATTCGACACCGTTCCAGCTACTGGTCGCCGTCATTCTTTCCGCGCAGGCGACAGACAAAAGCGTAAACGCGGCCACCGCCCGGCTGTTCCCCATCGCCGGCACGCCCGGGGCGATCCTTCGCCTCGGACTCGAGGGCCTGTCCGAACACATCAGAACCATAGGCCTTTACAACAACAAGGCGAGGAACATCATCGCCACCTGTCAGATCCTGCTCGAGCGACATGATGGAAAGGTCCCGGATGATCGGGAGGCCCTGCAGTCGCTCCCGGGAGTGGGCAGGAAAACGGCCAACGTCGTTCTCAACACGGCCTTCGGCCACCCCACTATTGCGGTGGACACCCATATCTTCCGGGTGGCCAATCGGACAAGGCTGGCCACGGGCAAGACGCCGCTGGCGGTAGAGAAGCGGCTGCTGCGCGCGACTCCCAGCGAGTTCCTGCACGACGCCCATCACTGGCTCATCCTGCACGGCCGATATGTCTGCAAGGCCCGTCGTCCGGAGTGCCAGCGCTGCATCATCGCCGATCTGTGCGAGTATCGGGGGAAGACGGCCAGCGAGCCCTCTGCCCTGCCGTTAGCCCCTGGCCGATGAACGTCTTCCCCGATGACAGAAATGCCCTGCGGCGCATGTATGCAGACGCCTGGCGTCGGCACCTGAGGGGCATGCCCATCGAGCCGCTGCAGGCCCAGATCGTCGACGTAGTCACCATCCACCCGGAATATCACGGCCTCCTCGAGGGACCGGACGATGCCCTGCAGGCAGATTGGACCCCCGAAGGAGGCCAGACCAATCCCTTTCTTCATATGGGGATGCACCTGGCGGTGCGAGAGCAGGTGATGACCGACCGGCCAGCAGGCATCGCCGAGATTCATGCGGGGCTACTGGCGCGGCTGGGAGATCGTCACTCCGTCGAACACGCCATGGCGGAGTGCCTCGGCGCTGCCCTCTGGGAGGCCCAGCGCCGAGGGCTCATCCCCGACGAGCGCGCCTATCTAGAGGCGCTGCGCAGGCTGTAACCCGGCGCGAGGTCGCGGCCTGCCGCGGCACCCCCACCCGGCAGGCACAGGGGCCTGGAAACAGGTAAAATCCGGCCGTCATCCGCTGACGAGTTCCCGATGAGAGATGTGCTCCGCCTGTTTGGCGTACTGCTGCTTGCCAGCCAGGCCCTGACTGGCTGTGGCGGCAACAATGCCGATGATTACGTCGACACTGCGTTCATCTATGCCCGCGGGATCAACGCTACCCTGGACTCCCCGAACCAGACTATGGTGGTGGGGCCGGTGCGTTTCATCCCCGAGTTGCCCTACGCGACGGTAACGCCGTTCTCGATCTTTGCGTCCTTCGACACCAGCGTGCTCGTCCAGGGGTGGCTCCCCGATCGCAGCCGGTTCGATATCGACACGATCGACGGCCTGCGCTTCCAGACGGGCGTCGAGTACACGTTCGTCACCACGGGGTACGTGGACGCACCGGTCTCGTTCGCAATCACCAGGGAACGGGTCCGGCGACCGTTCGCCGACATCTATATCATGATGGCGCATACGTCCACGCTGGAGGCCGAGCTGGAGTTCTACCTGACGGCCCCGGACGAAGACCTTGCCAACGCCACACCCTTCGCCACGTTGGCGCCGACAGAGTCCAGCGAGCCGGAACTCATTCCGGAGGGCGAATACCGGATCCGGATCCTCCGGGCCAGTGACGGTACCCTGATCTATGACTCGGGACTATTGGTATTCTTCCGCGACGACGACGCGGAAGATGGTCGTGGCGGGCACGACTGGCTGTTCACAATCTTCGACGGCCCGGACACGGTTCAATGGCCCATTCTCGGCTACCTGACCGACGGCGGGTCATCGTTCTCGATCCCCGGTGAGGGCGACAATTCCTCGCTGCGGGTAAGACAGTCCGCCACCACCATCGGCCCGGTGGACGCCCTGCTCGACGGCGATGCCAGCAGCCCGCTTGCCACGGACCTGGGCTATCTGGAAAGCTCGAATTTCCGTGCGTTGTCTCCCGATGAATACCTGGTCACCCTCACGGCGACAGGACAGCCGTCGGACGTCCTGCTGGAGGACACCGTCGAAACGAGCCCCGGAAACGAATACGCTCTTAACATTATTGACTCCCACGCGCAGCCGGTTGGAGTGCTCCAGATCGAAAACCGGCGCTCGGTGGTGACGTCGGCTCGCCTCGACATCCTCGTCGGCGCACCGGAAGACGAATTGGTCACGGTATACCTGGGTTACCCGGACCAGGTGGATGCCGGCGCCGGTGAATACGGCTTCCGCGTCGTCCTCAGGACCGACCCACCGGGTATCTTCGGCCGCTACGCGCGTGATCCCGGAACCACCTTTGTCACCGTGGTCACGATCGAAAATGCCGACGACACGGACCCGACCAACGACGAGGAGGTGGTGGCTTTCGGGCCCTACGAGATCGACCTGGCGGGCGGTGACGTGAAGACCCTGTTGTTGTTGCCACCGCCGGCGGGCAGCACGGAGACCGTGCAGGCGATCCTCCAGGACGATCTCTGACGGCGTCCCGATCCGGCCAGAAAAGGCGGCGGCCGCGCGGCGCAGAAATAATATCCGCGCCGCGGCGGTCATCTGCCATGAGGGTGGCCACACCGCGTCCGCTACACGGGCGACGCGGCTTCACGTATCCTCGACACTGAGAGCAGAGATGGAAGAACCAATCCAATGACCGCGCGATATACCGTTTCCGGCGCCGGACTCGGCCTCCGCCGGAGCATGATGGCCAGCTGCATGAAGACACCTCCGGAGGTGGACTTCATGGAGGTGGCGCCGGAGAACTGGATCGGAGTCGGCGGACCGCTCGGCCGAAAGTTCCGCTGGTTCACGGAACGTTACCCCCTGGTCTGCCATGGCCTCTCGCTGTCCCTCGGCGGACCGGCGCCCCTGGACGAGCATTTCCTGCACCGATTGAAATCGTTCCTGGAATCCAACGACATCCGGTGCTACACAGAGCACCTCAGCTACTGTGGCGACGACGGCCATCTTTACGACCTGATGCCGATCCCGTTCACGGGAGACGCCGTCACCTACACCGCCGCGAGGATCCGGCGGACCCAGGAAATCCTCGAACGGCGGATCGCGGTGGAAAACGTCTCGTATTACGCGGCGCCAGGTAAGGAACTGGACGAGATCGATTTCGTCCGCGCCGTGGTCGAGGAAGCCGATTGCGATCTGCTGCTGGACGTCAACAACATCTACGTCAACAGCATCAATCACGGGTACGACGCCAAGACGTTCCTGGAGGCCCTGCCGCCGGAACGCGTCGCCTATCTTCATGTCGCCGGTCATTATGTCGAGGCCGAGGACCTGCGGGTGGATACCCACGGCTCGGACGTCTGCGATCCCGTCTGGACGCTGCTCGAGACGGCATATGAGCATTGTGGCGTGGTCCCGACATTGCTCGAGAGAGACTTCAATATCCCGCCGCTGGAGGGGCTGATGGGGGAGATCGGACAGATCCGCAACCTGCAGGCCGCCGCCGCGGCCCCGGAAGGAGCGAGGTCGGCAGGTGGCTGACAGACCCCGTTTCCAGGATATCCAGTATGCGTTCGCCGGGAATATCCGGGACCCGGGGCAACGAGAGGCTCCGTCTGACGTCGAGGATCGGCGGATGGAGATCTATCGGCGATTGTTCTTCAGCAACGTCTGCCAACTCCTGTCACGAACGTTTCCAGTGTTGCACAAGATCCTGGGGAAATCGGAGTGGGAGACCCTGGTCCGCGATTACTTCGCCCGCCACGAGGCCCACACTCCCCTGTTCCTGGAGATGCCGCGGGAGTTTCTCGGCTATCTGGAGAAAGAGCGGGGTGAGGTGGATGGCGACAGACCGTTCATGTACGAACTCGCCCATTACGAATGGGTGGAACTGGCCTTATCCATTGACGAGGCCGAGCCCGGGCTCGACGGCATCGATCCACGAGGGGACCTGCTCGAAGGTCGCCCGGAGGTCTCGCCTCTCGCCTGGTCGCTGCAATACCGGTTCCCGGTACACACGATATCACCGGAAAACCAGCCGTCCGAGCCGTCCGAAACCCCGACGCATCTGGTGGTGTGTCGCGACCAGGAAGGTCGCGTGAGCTTCCTGGAAGTCAATCCGGTCACCGCCCGGCTGCTCGAATTGCTGGTGGAAGCCGATGTGGAATCCGGCCGGGCGGCGCTGACCCAGATCGCAGAGGAACTGGACCACCCGCGACCACAGACGGTCGTCGATGGCGGTCTGGATATCCTCGAGGAATTGCGGCAACGACAGGTTGTTCTTGGTACGCGGAAGACCATATGAGGAGAGGCAGATGGGGTTGATTTCCGGCGCCTGGGTCCGCCTGACAGACCTTCTGGAGGGAATCGGGGACTGGATCGGCCCTCTTGTTCTGAGGATCATTCTTGCCTGGGAATTTGTCGAGGCCGGGCTCGCCAAGTACAGCGGATCCAACTGGTTCGGCAGCATCCAGGACAACTTTCCGTTCCCTTTCAACATGGTGCCGCCGGACGTCAGCTGGCTCATGGCAACCTGGTTCGAACTCGTGGGAGGCGTCCTGATCCTGGTCGGACTATTCACTCGGTTCTGGGCGGTGAGCCTCTCCATCCTCACGATCGTCGCCGTCGCCGCCGTCCATTGGGGCGTGGGCGACGTATGGTCCGGGGACGTGCGCGGCTACGAAAGCTTTTCGGAGATGCTCAAGGGCTACGCGATCACCAACAAGGGCTTCGGCAATTACAAGCTGCCGCTGCTCTACCTGGTGATGTTCATCCCCCTGATCCTCAACGGTCCCGGGAAAGCAAGCCTCGACTACGCTATCCGCCGTCGGCTCGTGGGTCACTGATCCACAGGGGGCCGGCGTCACGGCGCGACTTGACGGGCACCGGTGATTCGCCGCGGGGGGCAGGTCGTCCCCCCGGACCAACTCTATCCGCCCCAACGACCGCCGCCGTAAGGGGTGCCTGAAATCCAGCCATCCCCTGGGCCGCGTCCTCGTCGATGTCACTCCCTCGGAGTACGAACGACTGCAGCCCTACAGCGACCGGGTACAGGAAACAATCAGTTGCATGAGCGACCTATCACCGGAATGTAGACGAGCTTCCGGTGAAACCCTGAGCGTCTGCTTCCCACCCGAAGCAGATCTCCGCGTTTTTCGATGGCAGCAGTACCGGCACGACCGTGACGGCAACCGCATCCTGACCTTCTTGGTATAGTGACGTGAATCGCGTGTAAAGGCGCCGGTGACGTCATGACTAGCCGCCCTCCCGCACTTGTCCGCTTGGCCAGGGAATTCCGTCGCCGCCGGGTATTCACTACGGCCGGTCTGTACGTCGTGGGCGCCTGGCTGGTGATGCAAGCGGCCGACGTGTTCTTCCCCGGCTGGGGTATTCCGGACACGGGCATCAACGTGCTGTTGATCGCCGCCATTGTCGGCTTTCCCCTGGCCCTGGTGTTCGGATGGTTCTTCAATATCACGGCTCATGGGATCAGGCGCACGATGCCGGCGGGCGACGTTGGCGCAGTAGAACCCCGGCCACTCGAGCGTAATGACTACATCGTCCTCGGGGTATTGGTGTTGACCGCCGGCGTCATCGTCTATTTCGCGGCGTACAGGACCCTGACCCTGCCACGGACCGACGCGAGCGGGATTGAAGCCCGAATCGATCTGGCACCGACGGAAAAGCTGCCCAACTCCATCGCCGTGCTTCCGTTTGACAACATCAGCACCGATCCGGAGAACGACGTGTTCTCCGACGGGGTCTCGGAGGAAATTCGCAACCGGCTGGGACAATACGGCGAGCTGAAGGTCATTGCGCGGACGTCATCAAACCAGTTCAAGGGCAGCGACTACGCCATTCCCAGAATCAGCGACCTTCTTGGAGTCCGCTATCTCGTGAAGGGCAGCGTTCGCACGCAAGGCGATCGCATCCGCGTGTCGGCCCAGCTTGTGGCAGACAAGGGCACCCAGCTGTGGAGCAAGAACTATGACCGGGTGTTGGAAGATATTTTCGCCATCCAGGATGAGATCGCCAGTCTTGTCGCGACCGAAGTGGCGCCCCAGGTCGTCGCCAATTTCGGAGGCGGCTACAAACCGTCCCTGGACGCCTACAAGCATTTCGTTGCGGGGCGGGACTTGCTTTACAGGAGGGATACCGTGGCGGCCAGAGAAGAACTGGCGCTGGCCATCAAACTGGATCCCGATTATGCGGAGGCCCACGCCGAGTACGCCATCAGCCTGCTGATCGGCAAAGTCGACCAGCAAGACTTGCAGAAGGCTGACGCCGCTGTCATAACGGCGCTCGATCTGGCCCCGGATTTGCCGCGGGCATTGGCGGCCCGCGGATTGTTCCTGAATTCGCGACGCGCCCCTGATCTGGATGCATCAGAGGCTGCGTTGCGCGAGGCGCTCAGCGGCGACCCCAACATGGTGGATGCCATGAACTGGTTGGCACAGGTAGTGAACCTCCAGGGCAGGCAGGAGGAGGCAGACGAGTGGATCGAGAGGGCCTACGCGCTCGACCCCTTCCAGGGAAGTATCGCCACCAATATGGCTTTCAAAGTCTGGGAGGGCGGCAATCCAGACCGGGCAGAGTGGATACTGCGGCGCCTGGTGGATCTTCCGGAACCGCCTGTATCCGCGATCCATATGCTGTCGTCTTTCTATAGGCGCACCGGCCGGCTGATTGATGCCAACAGGATGGCCAAGCGCCTGGTGCTGTCAAGCGATCGAGTGCTCTCGTATATTCTTCTCGCCGAGAACTACGCCATGCTGGGCCAGTTTCAAACCGCGACGAACCTGATTTCAGCAACGGCCGAGGAATATCCGGAACGGCCGTGGGTCATGACAGGCTGGATGCAAGCCTATATCCCTTACTGGCAGGGGGAATACGATCAGGCAACAGAAGAGATGCGACGGGCACGCGATGCCAGTGGAGTTTCCGTGACCGAGCTATCGCCCACAGAAAGGGACTTCGTTGGCATCAACGTGGCTCTTTCCGGCGACTATCGCGAGGCCGTTGACATGCTGGCGGAGTGGCTTCCGAATGCTGGTGAAGTGGCTATCCGAAGCCTAAGTCGCTTTTACGGGATGGACGCTTACCAGTCCCTTGCGTGGGCCTACCGCCAGACAGGCATGCCGGACATGGCTCGACAGCGGCTGGAGATCGTGGAGCAATGGTTTCTTCAGAAGCGTGCCTCTGTCGAGACGATGCAAAGTTGGGAGCTTTATGGGGCAGCCCGGAATGCCGTCCTTATGGACGACAAGGAGCTGGCTCTGGACCGGCTGGAGCAGGCGGTGAAAGCCGGATGGCGCCGATACTACATCGACAAGCATGATCCACGGTGGGGTGCGCTGAGAAACGATCCCCGTTACCAGGCGCTGACGGCCGAAGTCAAAGCCGACGTGGACCGGCAGCGGGCCGAGGTGCAGCGGATCGACGCCGAGGAAGATTTCCAGGCGTTGCTGGACGAAGTCCGCGAGAGCAGAAAGTCAACGGCTGGGAAAGATTCCGGCGATAGATAGCTCCCGGCGATCCCACATCAAGGCCTTGTCCGCCTCGGTGTAATAGATCGTTGTCGGATATTCCATCTGCAACACCTCCTCTCCCCTCGACGGGGGTTAGATGTTGCATCGACCGATTGAGTCCGCAGCCGGAAGCGGATTTTCAAAATGCAGGGTCTGGGCGCAACCTGGCGCTTATCAGCGACAAGTCAGGTACGGGCGGTCCACCGAATTCGTTTACTGACAAGCACTCATTTTGAGTGTTGGCTCCTACCCGCCCGTCCGGCATGCGTCTGGAACGTTATGATGCACTAACGGCGGAATCCTGACTGACAAATACCTGCATGAAAGTACTCTGGATAACCTCCCACGCCGATACGCTCAACAGCATCCGACCCGAGGCGGAGACGCTGATCGGCCTGGCACGCCGGGGGCTGGAGTGCGACATCATGACCCAGGGCGACTCGGTCTACCGGGACGCCATGGAAGCGGCGGGCATCAGGGTCATCGATTTCGTCACGCGGAACAAGTTCGGCCGCCGGGACGTCGCTGTCATCCGCCGGCACCTGGTCGAGGGCCGGCACGACATCGTGCACCTGTTCAACAACAAGGCCATCGCCAATGGCGTGAGGGCCGCCCGGGGCCTGCCGGTCAGGGTGATCACCTACCGCGGGCAGACCGGCAACGTGCATCGCTACGACCCGATATGCTGGCTGACCCACCTCAATCCCCGCATCGACAGGGTGATCTGCGTGGCGGAGGCCGTCCGTCGCGACATGGCCAGGCGCAGGCTCGATCCGGCGAGTTGCGTCACCGTCTACAAAGGTCACGACCTGGCCTGGTACAGCGATCAGCCGACGGACCTGTACGCCGAGTTCGGGATTGCCCCGGACGCCTTCGTGGTGGGTCTCGTCGCCAATTACAGACCGCGCAAGGGTATCGATGTGCTGATCGAGTCCACCCGCCACCTTCCGCACGGGGCGCCGATCCACCTGTTGCTTGTGGGTGCCGGCATGGACGATCCGCGCCTGGCCAGGGTCATCGCTTCCAGCCCTTTCCGCGACCGCATCCACAGGACCGGATTTCGCGCGGATGCCTGTACGATCATTGCGGCCTGCGACTGTGCAGTGCTGCCGTC
Organism: Gammaproteobacteria bacterium; assembly: GCA_024640085.1. GTDB lineage: Bacteria > Pseudomonadota > Gammaproteobacteria > Steroidobacterales > XN24 > JAHEFR01. Next base: position 66,522 of record JAHEFR010000001.1, on the reverse strand, counting down.
CCTGAAGCGGGAAGGTCTCCCGAAAACGGTAATCGAGGCTATGGCGTACGGGGTGCCACCAGTGGTGACCGACACCGGCGGTTCGCCGGAATTGGTGGCCCATGGCGAATCCGGACTGGTGGTGCCGACGGGGGACGCGGCGATGCTGGCTGGTGCAATCCGGAGGCTCTACGAGGATCCCGAGGGTGCCTGCACGATGGGCGACAATGCCCGTCGCCGAATCGACGAGAAATTCAATATCCAGGAGACCATAGAACGGACCCTGGCTGTCTACCAGGACGCCCTGGGTTCCCGGGGACAGTCAATCGGACCCTAGCTCTTCTTCTTCCGCTTGGGCAGATACAGCTCGGTGAGCGAGCCTTCGAAGGCTTCCGCCGCCATCGCCACCGTCTCGGTCAGCGTTGGGTGGGGATGGATCGTCAGTCCGATATCGGCGGCGTCCGCTCCCATCTCGATCGCCAGCCCCGCCTCCCCGATCAGGTCACCCGCGCTGGTGCCGACGATACCCGCCCCGAGAAGACGATGGGTCTCTGGATCGAACAGGAGCTTGGTCATGCCCTCGTCCCTCCCCAGGGCGAGGGACCGCCCGCTGGCGGCCCAGGGAAACTTGCCCACCTCGTAGGCGACTCCCTGGGTTTTCGCCTCGGTCTCAGTGAGACCCACCCAGGCCACTTCCGGATCCGTGTACGCCACTGACGGGATAACGCGGGCGTCGAAGGCGCTCTTTCTGCCGGCCGCCACTTCCGCGGCGACCTTGCCTTCGTGGCTGGCCTTGTGCGCCAGCATCGGCTGACCGACGATGTCGCCGATGGCGAAGATGTGGGCCACGTTGGTGCGCATCTGCCCGTCCACCGGGATGAAGCCCTTGTCGTCGACGTTGACGCCGGCATTTTCAGCGCCGATGGATTTGCCGTTGGGCACCCGCCCGACGGCCACCAGAACCTTGCCGAAGACCTGGGTCTCGGGGGCCTTGTCGCCGTCGAAACTGACCCGTATGCCCTCGTCGGTGGCCTCCATGGCGGTCACCCGCGTGCCGAGCCAGATATTCTCGTAGCGCTTGTCGATGCGCTTCTGCAACGGGCGTACCAGATCGGGGTCGCACCCCGGCATCAGCGTCGGCGTCAGTTCGACGACCGATACCTTGACACCCAACGCATCGTAAACACAGGCCATCTCCAGCCCGATGATGCCGCCGCCGACAACCAGCAAGCGCTCCGGCAGGGACTCCAGTTCCAGGGCGCCGGTGGAATCCACGATGCGCGGGTCGTCCGGCATGTCAGGCAGCATGAACGACCGTGAGCCGGCGGCGACGATGCATTGCTCGAAGCCGACGACTGTCGTGCCGTCGTCTCCCTCCACCTCGAGATTGTTGGCCGACGCGAACCTGGCCTTGCCGTGGACCACCCGGACCTTGCGGCTCGACGCGAGCCCTGCCAGGCCCTTGGTCAGGCGCCCGACGATGCTTTCTTTCCAGCCGCGCAACCGCTCGATGTCGATGGTGGGCGATCCGAATACGATACCGTTACCAGCCATGCTCTCGGCTTCCTCGACCACCTTGGCGGCATGTAGTAAAGCCTTGGAGGGAATACAGCCCACGTTCAGACAGACGCCGCCGAGCGTGGGGTAGCGCTCCACCAGTACAACGTCCAGACCGAGGTCGGCGGCCCTGAAGGCCGCCGTGTATCCGCCCGGGCCGGCACCCAGGACCACCAGGCGCGCCGAAACGTCGGCATCCCCGACCGGGCCGCTGCGTGTGGCCGGAGACTCACCCACCGGGGCGTCGCCGCCTGAGGGCGCCGCTTCTTTCACGGCCGATTTCTCTCCGCTCCCGGCCTGGGGCCGCATCAGCAGGATAGGGGACCCTTCGGAGACTTTTTCTCCGACTGCCACCTGCACCGACTCCACGACGCCGGCGACAGGCGACGGGACGTCCATGGACGCCTTGTCGCTCTCGAGGGTGATCAGCGGGTCTTCCGCCGCGACCTTGTCTCCGGCCCGCACGTGGATCTCGATGATCTCCACGTCTGTGAAGTCGCCGATATCCGGGACCCTGACGTCTTTGGTCTCGCTCATCGGATGGCGCTCCTCAGGCCAGCATCAGGCCGTCGGGATCCTCCAGTTGATCGGCCAGGAACCGGGTGAACCGCACCGCTTCCGCTCCGTCGATCACCCGGTGATCGTAAGAAAGTGACAGGGGCAAGGTCAGGCGCGGGACGAACGCACCGTCCACCCACACCGGTTTCATGAAGGCCCGCGACACCCCCAGGATACCGACCTCCGGCGCGTTGATGATCGGGGTGAAGGCAGTACCACCGATACTCCCCAGACTCGAGATCGTGAAACATCCCCCTTGCATGTCTCCCGGCGAGAGCTTGCCGTCACGGGCCTTGGCGGACAGACCGTCCAGCGCCCGGGCGATCTCGAGGAGAGTCATCTTGTCGGCGTCCCGAAGCACCGGAACCACCAGGCCGTTGGGAGTGTCTGCAGCGAATCCCACGTGGAAGTACTTCTTGAAGATCAGGTTCTCGCCAGTGGCATCGAGCGATGAGTTGAAACGCGGGAATTCTTTCAGGGCGTTCACGCATGCCACCACCAGGAATGCCAGGGGTGTCAGGCGTGCCCCCTGTTTCGCTGCCTTCTCTTTCAGCTTCTTGCGTCGGTCTTCAAGGGCCGTGATGTCGGCCTCGTCGAACTGGGTGACATGAGGCAGGTTGACCCAGCTGGCGTGCAGCCGGGGACCAGAGATCTTCTGGATCCGAGTCAGGGGCTGCGCCTCGACGTCCCCGAAACGGGAGAAATCAACTTCAGGGACCTTGGGCAGTGCCGCCGCTGGCGCGACGACGGTGGCGACGGGCCCGGCGGTCATGGCCGCCTTGACGAAGGCCTTGACGTCGTCCCGGGTGATCCGTCCCTTGCGCCCCGAGCCCTGGAGGCGACCGAGATCGACACCCAGTTCCCTGGCGAACCGGCGTACCGACGGACCAGCATGGGCCTCCGAGAACGCTTTCTCGTCGACCTTGGCAGCAGGCGCCACGGCTTTCGGCGCCGGGGGCGCTTCGGGAGAGGCCGTCTGGTCGTCGGATGCCCGGGGCGGGGGCTCGGCCGGCGCCCCCGATGGCGGTGACCCGCCAGATCCCTCGAGTGTGAGAATCAGGTCGCCCTCGGATACCTTGCCGCCGGCCTGGACGGCGATGGACTTGACGACGCCGTCGCCGGTGGCCGGCACGTCCATCGAAGCCTTGTCGGTCTCCAGCGTGATCAGGGGATCTTCCTTCTTGACTGCATCGCCGACGGAAACGTGTACTTCGATCACGTCCACGTCGGAGAAGTCGCCGATATCCGGCACCCGGATCTCCCGGGGTTCGGTGCCATCGGAGTCCTCAGGATTCGATTCATCGCTGCCGCCGCGATCGGCATCGGGCGTATCGCCACCGCCGCTTCCCTCTGCGGACTCGCCGGTTCCCTCGGCCGCCTCGCCATCCGCCTCAAGCGAACACACCAGGTCTCCCTGGCTGACGCGGCCGCCGGCTTCCACCGCCACCGAGGCGACGACGCCCGCCGAGGTCGCGGGAACATCCATGGAGGCCTTGTCGGTCTCCAGTGTGATCAGCGGGTCCTCCACTGCCACGCGGTCTCCGGGAGCCACGTGAACCTCCACGATCTCCACGTCCGCGAAGTCGCCGATGTCCGGTACCCTGATCTCTATCTGGCTGGCCACAGCTACCTCTCCCGGATCAGGCGTTCACGGGATTGGGCTTGTCCGGGTCGATCGAGTAGCGCTCGATGGCCCCGGCGACCTTTTCCCGCTCCAGCTTGCCTTCGTCGGCCAGCGCCTTGAGCGCCGCGACGGCGATGTGGTGTCGATCGACCTCGAAATGCGAGCGCAATGCCTGGCGTCCGTCACTGCGACCGTAGCCGTCCGTTCCCAGGACGACGTAGCGCCCGGGGACCCACTGCCGGACCTGGTCTGGCACCGCCGCCATGTAGTCGCTCGCGGCGACGAACGGGCCATCGATCCCCTCGAAGCAATCCTCGACGAAACTCCGTCGGGACTCCGCAGCAGGATGCAGCCGGTTCCAGCGTTCTGCGTCCTGGGCCTCCCGGCGGAGCACGTTGTAACTGGTGACACTCCAGACATCGGCCGCCACGCCAAAATCATCCTGGAGCAGATCGGCAGCGGCCAGCGCTTCCCGCAGGATCGTGCCGGAACCGAACAACTGCACCCGGAGCTTGCCGTCACCCGCCTCCCTCACCCTGTGGATCCCGCGCAGGATGCCCTCCCCCGCACCCTCTGGCATCGCCGGCTGCTCGTAGTTCTCATTCATGGAGGTGACGTAATAAAAGACGTTCTCCTGCTCTTCGAGCATCCGCCTGAGGCCGTCATGGACAATCACGGCCATCTCGTAAGCGTAGGCCGGGTCGTATGCCACGCAGTTGGGAAAGGTCGAAGCCAGCATCAGACCGTGCCCGTCCTGGTGCTGTAGCCCCTCCCCGGCCAGGGTCGTCCTGCCCGCGGTGCCACCGATGAGGAACCCGCGAGACTGCATGTCTCCGGCGGCCCAGACGAAATCGCCCACGCGCTGGAATCCAAACATGGAGTAATAGACGTAAAACGGCACCATGGGAACGCCGTGGTTGGCGTAAGCCGTCCCGGCCGCCGTCCAGGCACACAGGGCGCCGGCCTCGTTGATCCCCATCTCGAGGATCTGCCCGCTCTTGTCCTCCTTGTAGAACATGAGCTGATCGGCGTCCTGAGGCGTGTAAAGCTGGCCGGCACTGGAGTAGATGCCGATCTGCCGGAACATGCCCTCCATGCCGAAGGTCCGTGCTTCGTCGGGCACGATGGGCACGATGTGGCGACCGATCTTCTTGTCCCGGATCAGCGCCGTCAGCATCCGCACCAGCGCCATTGTGGTAGAAATCTGCCGGTCCCCGGAGCCGTCGAGCTGCTGTTGGAACAGCGACAGCTCTGGCACTTCCAGCACCGGGCACTTGGACACCCGTTGCGGCAGGCTGCCGCCCAGCTTCTGGCGGCGCTCCTTCAGATAGCGCATCTCCTCGCTGTCCTCGGCCGGCCTGAAGAAGGGCACGCTTTCAAGCTGATCGTCCGGGATGGGAATATTGAACCGGTCGCGGAAGGCGCGGATGGCGTCTGCATCCATCTTCTTCTGCTGGTGGGCGATCATCTGCCCCTCGCCGGCGGCGCCCATGCCGTAGCCCTTGACGGTCTTGGCCAGGATCACGACCGGGCGGCCGTCGCTCTGCATCGCCTCGTGATAGGCGGCGTGTACCTTCCGCGCGTCGTGACCGCCGCGGTTCAGCCGCCAGATGTCGTTGTCGGACATGTTCGCGACCATGGCCTTCAGTTCCGGGTACTTGCCGAAGAAATATTCCCGCGTGTATGCGCCGCCCTTGGCCTTGAAATTCTGATACTCGCCGTCGACGGCTTCCTCCATGCGTCGCCGCAACAAGCCATCCGTGTCCCTGGCGAACAGGGGATCCCAGCGGCTGCCCCAGAGGACTTTGATGACCTTCCAGCCAGCGCCCTGGAAGGTGGCCTCCAACTCCTGCACGATGCTGCCGTTGCCGCGGACCGGGCCGTCGAGACGCTGCAGATTGCAGTTGATCACGAAGACAAGATTGTCGAGTTTTTCGCGGACCGGCAGGCCGATCGCGCCCATCGATTCCGGCTCGTCCATCTCTCCGTCGCCGAGGAACGCCCAGACCTTGCGATCCGATGGCTCCGTCAGACCGCGGTGCTCCATATACCGCATGAAGAACGCCTGGAAGATGGCCATCATCGGTCCCAGGCCCATGGACACGGTCGGGAACTGCCAGAAATCGGGCATCAGCCAGGGATGGGGATAGGATGAAAGGCCACCACCGCCGACCTCCTGCCGGAATCGGCGGAGTTGCGCCTCTGACAGCCGCCCCTCGAGGAAGGCACGGGCATAGATCCCGGGGGCCGAGTGTCCCTGGATAAAGACCATGTCGCCGCGATCGCTATCGGTCGGCCCACGCCAGAAATGATTGAATCCGACCTCGTAGAGCGTGGCCGATGAAGCGTAGCTCGAGATGTGCCCGCCATACTCGGTGCTGACCTTATTTGCGTTGAGAACCATGGCCATGGCATTCCATCGGATCATGGCCTCGATGCGACGCTCGATGGCGCGATCACCCGGATAGGCAGGCTCCCGCCCGGGAGCGATAGTGTTTACGTAGGCCGTGTTCGGACTGAAAGGAAGATAGACGCCGGACCGTCGGGTCTCGTCGATGACCCGCTCGATCAGATAGTGGGCCCGCTCGGGACCCTCGATCCGCAGCACGGACTCGATTGACTCGAGCCATTCCTTTGTCTCCTGGGGATCCGCGTCCAGGTATTTCTGGGTGTTGGTCATCGCGCCCTACCCGCCTCCTCCGAATGGTTGAACCCAGAGCCGCACGGGGCAGGACCCGAGCGTGATTTGTTATTTCTTTGCTGCTAGGATGACGGCCCGCCGAAGTTTGGCGGTGGAAAGCCGTATTCCGCCCTGAGTAACGCCCCGATATCATCGGGGTTTGGTTTATGTAGGTCAACTCGATCCCGATGAGCCCACTGCTCCCCGATCCCTCGCGGATAAGCATCACCCGAAGTCGCAATCTGCCGACTGCGGATCAGCTCCGGCGACTGCAGCATATCTTAGTGCTGATGCCCGAATCCCCTGGCGAAGAACTTTGGCACCAGATCCCTCACGGCGATGTGCTCTCCGCCCTGTCCTGGCGGCGACCCGCCGAGGCGAAGACGCCACTCCGTACCCACCTCCCCGCGCCGGGACGGGCGACGGCCACCGTAGGATTCCTGACAAACACCGAAACGCCCTTCGCGATCCAGACTTCCGTCCGGAAAGTGGCGGGGACCGCGCTGGAGGACGAGCCGGAGACCCTGGGACTGATTGTGATCGGGTGGGACGAACAGACCACGCGCCTGATCCAGGCGTCCGCCATCAGCGCCGTGCTGCTGGGCGCGTTCCGGATGCCCGCGGAGAAGACCAAGCCGGCGCCCGCGGCCAGGCTCCGCCGGGTGCGCGTGTTCTCGCCGGCTCCGGGCCTGAACACGAAACGGCTGCTTGCCGAGGCCGAGGGCAACAATCTGGCCCGCTGGCTGACAGCGCTGCCGCCAAACCGGCTCGACGCGGCCGGGTACAGGGATCTCGCAACCCGACTCTCCCGGCGCGAGGGCTGGAAGATGCGTTTCCTGGACGAGAAGGCCCTGTCGCGCAAGGGTGCCGGGGCGTTCCTCGCGGTCTCCCAGGGTAATGCCGCCCGCGACGCGGGAATTGTGCGTATACGCTACCGGCCAGCGAAGGTCTCAGGACGACGCCCTTTGTCCCTGGTCGGCAAGGGCATCTGTTTCGACACCGGAGGCAACAACCTCAAACCGTTCAAGTCCATGCTGAACATGCACGAGGACATGGAGGGCAGCGCTGTCGCCCTGGGGGCCCTGTTGGCGCTGACGCGGCTGGGTTACCGGCACCCGGTCGACTGCTGGCTCGCCGTGACCGAGAATCGCATCGGTGCGTCAGCGTACAAGTCGAGAGACGTGGTCCGCGCCGCCAACGGCGTCACCATCGAGATTATCCACACGGACGCGGAGGGACGAATGGTTCTGGCGGACACGCTCGCCCTGGCCTCGTCGGAAGCGCCAAAGATGATCCTCGACTACGCGACCCTGACCGGCACCTGCGTCTATGCCCTGGCGTCTCGCTATAGCGGTGTCTTCAGTAACAGGACGGATCTCTATCCCGCGCTCGTGACCGCCGGCCGGGAGAGCGGAGAGAGAGTATGGGGCTTCCCCATGGATGAGGACTTCGAAGAGCCCATCGAGAGCAAAGTGGCTGACATCGCCCAGTGCGCCGTGAACAGCGAGGGCGACCACATCATGGCAGCCCGCTTCCTCCAGCGCTTCGTGGGCGAGGACATTCCCTGGGTCCACGTGGACCTGGCGGCGGGAAATCACAAGGGCGGGCTAGGCCTGGTCCCCACCGCTGTCACCGGTTTCGGCGTCCGGCTCACCCTGGCCCTGCTCCTCGATCATGATCTTCCCGCTGCGGCGGAGGGGGAGGCCGCGGCTTGACGTCCCTGGCCATTACGCGGCCCGACGACTGGCATCTTCATCTGCGGGATGGCGACCTCATGGCCGCCGTGCTGCCGGACACCGTCAGGCGATTCGCCCGTGCGATCGTGATGCCGAACCTGGCGCCGCCGGTAACGACGGCGAAGGCCGCCGCCTCGTACCGGAATCGGGTCCTGGCCCTGCTGCCCGCGGAGAGCGACTTCCAGCCCCTTATGACCCTCTACCTCACCGACGACACCGGTCCTCGCGATATCACCGAGGCCGTGGATTCAGGGTTGGTATTCGCGGTCAAACTCTACCCCGCCGGCGCCACCACCCATTCCGACGCCGGCGTCACCGACCTCAGCCGCTGTCACGATGCCCTCGCGGTCATGGCGGAAGCGGGGCTGCCACTGCTGGTCCACGGTGAAGTCACTGACCCGGAGGTGGACATCTTCGATCGCGAGAAACAGTTCATCGAACGCATCCTGGCTCCGCTGGTCGACACCCTGCCCTCGCTGAAGATCGTCTTCGAGCACGTCACCACCGCCGATGCGGTTGATTTCGTCACGTCGTCCAGGGCTGGCGTGGCGGCCACGATCACGCCCCAGCACATCCTGCTCAACCGCAACGATCTGTTCGAGGGCGGTCTGCGCCCACATCGCTTCTGCCTGCCGGTACTCAAGGCGGAGCGACACAGGCAGGCCGTGCTGGAAGCCGCCGTCTCCGGCGACCCCAGGTTTTTCCTTGGCACCGACAGCGCCCCCCATCCGAAGAGCCGCAAGGAATCGGACTGCGGCTGCGCGGGCATCTATTCGGCTCACGCGGGCATCGAACTGTACGCGGAGGCGTTCGCCGACGCCGGGAGGCTGGACAGGCTTGAGGCATTCGCCAGCCATCACGGCGCCGATTTCTATGATCTGCCGCGAAACCGCGGCAGGGTTACGCTGATCGAAGACCCGTGGCGGGTACCGGACCGTATCGAGGTGCCGGGTGGTGAGAGCATCGTCCCGTTCCGCGCCGGGCGTACGATCCGCTGGAGACTCGATCGGTCATGAGCAAGGCACGCGAACCCGGCACGGGCATGGCCGACGAGGCGCCATTGCCGATGGCGCGGCGTTTCCGGGGTTTCCTGCCGGTTGTGGTCGATGTCGAGACGGGCGGGTTCAACGCCCAGACCGACGCCCTGCTGGAGATCGCGGCTGTGCTGGTGGAAATACAGGCGGACGGAAGTCTCAAGCGCGGCGAAACCTATCGCTACCACGTGCAGCCCTTCGAAGGCGCGAATATCGAGGCGGCGGCCCTGGAGGTAAACGGCATCGTGCCTGACCATCCTCTGCGGCCGGCTCTCCCGGAGAAGGACGCCCTACAGAGGATTTTCCGGGAGATACGGAGAGTCGTTCGCGATAACGACTGCACCCGAGCGATCCTGGTCGGGCACAACGCCTTCTTCGACCTCGGCTTCCTCAACGCGGCAGTCGCCCGGACCGGCCTGAAACGGAACCCTTTTCACCCGTTCACCAGTTTCGACACCGCCACCCTGGGCGGCGTGGTCCTCGGGCAGACGGTGCTGTCACGCATCGCCGAGGCGGCGGGCATGGCCTGGGACTCGTCATCAGCCCATTCGGCGGCCTACGACGCCGAGATCACCGCCGACCTGTTTTGTTTCATGGTGAACCGGTTGCAGCCCGTCTACGAGGCCTGCATCGCCCGCTAGGAGCGCTCCGGGACGGCGAGTGCTCAGGCGGCGCTGGAATCGTTCACCAGCCTGGCCAGTTCGCCCGAATGATACATCTCGATGATGATGTCGCAGCCTCCGACCAGTTCCCCTCCCACGTACAACTGCGGGTAAGTCGGCCAGTTGGAGTAGCTCTTCAGGGCCTCCCGCAATTCCGGATCTTCGAAGATGTTCACTGCGGCAAACTCTGTCCCGCAGGCGCGCAACGCAGCAACGGCCTGGGACGAGAACCCGCACTGCGGGAAGTCCGGTGTCCCCTTCATGAACAGGACCACCGGCCTGCTTTCGAGATGCTGTTTGATTCGTTCTGTGACTTCCATGACCTTCCCTCTTGAAATACGACGAGTCCGGCCCGTCGGACTGGTTTAGCTTTCGGTTTTCTTGACCGGCTTCAGAACCCGGATCTGATTGTCGACGCTCTTCACGCCGTCGACCCCGGCAGCGAGTTTTTCGGCTTGCTCGCGCGCGATGGTATTGGACACGTCTCCCCGCAACGTGACCACACCGTCGTAGGTGTCCACGTTGATCTCGAACGCGTCGACGTACTTGTCGCCGATCAGCCGGGTCTTGACCCGGGCCGTGATACTGCCGTCCTCGGCAATCCGGGCAGGCTGCCGGTCGTCCTTGCCGAGGTAATAACCACCGGCGATGGCGCCGCCGACCAGGACCGGCACGCACCCGGCCAGCATGCCGAGAGAAACAAGTATCACAGCCACTATCGATGCCCGCTTCTTCAACTCATCCCTCCCGTGCCCTCCAAGGCCGCCGTGTGAACGCCCGCCGCGACTGCAATTCCCGGTGTAGGAGGACCCGTTCGTGGCGCGCCAAGGCCGGCCACGCAGCGATCTCCTCCACCGTCCTCAAGCATCCCTCGCACAGGCCGTCGTCGCCCAACTTGCATATCGAGATGCAGGGGGACGGCACCGGATTTTCGAAAACATCCGCCGCCCGGACAGCGACGAATCCCCGGGCCCCGCTCATGAGACAACGCCGAGAGGCGGCAGGTTTCCTCCGCCCCAGCCAGTCGCGGTCTCCGGTGTCCTCAGCACCGGTCTCAGCCGGCGAAGTTGGACGCTGCGAAATCCCAATTGACCAGATTCCAGAAGGCCTCCACGTATTTCGGCCGGGCGTTCCGGTAATCGATATAGTAGGCATGCTCCCATACGTCGCAGGTCAACAGAGGCACGTCGTCGCCGGTGAGAGGCGTGGCCGCGTTACTGGTCTGGGTGATCGCGAGACTGCCGTCAGGCCGCTTCACCAGCCACGCCCAGCCCGAGCCGAACAGCTTCACGGCCTTGTCGGAGAATTCTTTCTTGAACCCGTCGAGGGAACCAAAGGCATCGCCGATGGCCGCGGAGAGATCGCCGGTGGGCGCGCCGCCGCCGTTGGGACTCAGGCAGTGCCAGTAGAACGTATGGTTCCAGATCTGGGCGGCGTTGTTGAACATCGGCCCCGAGGAATGTCTCACGATGTCCTCGAGCGAGGCGTCTGTGAACTCCGTCCCCTCTATCATCCCGTTCAGATTGGTCACATACGCGTTGTGGTGCTTGCCGTAATGGAAATCCAGTGTCTCGCGCGAGATATGCGGCTCCAGTGCGTCCATCGCATAGGGCAGGTCGGGCAGGGTGTGCGCCATCGTGTACTCCTCGAACTCAGGTCTGACGGCCGGGCAGGATACCCGACGCCTGAATTCGGGAATTATATCAGATGAGTTTCAACGGCCGTGGCGGTAGGACACCGGCTCTGGCCGGCCTATACTCTGGCTCGGCAGGAACATCCACATGCAGACCAATCGCCCCACCCCGCCCACCGATATCGACCTCTGCGTCCGTCGCGCCCTGGAGGAGGATGTTGGCGCCGGAGACGTGACGGCCGCCCTGATACCGCCACAGGCGACCGCCACCGCTACCGTACTGTGCCGTGAAAAAGCGGTCGTCTGCGGCGCACCATGGTTCGAGCGAGTGTTCGGCCTCCTCGATCCCATGACGCAGATTCACTGGCATGTCGAAGAGGGTCAGGCCGTGGAACCGGACACCGTGATCTGTACCCTGCGCGGCAATGCCCGTGCCCTGTTGACCGGCGAGCGTACGGCGCTCAATTTCCTCCAGACCTGCTCCGGCACCGCGACGGCGGCCAGGCGCTTCGCCGATGCCCTGGCACGGACCGATTGCCAGGTGCTGGATACCCGCAAGACCTTGCCGGGGCTGAGAACGGCGCAGAAATACGCCGCCGCCTGCGGCGGCGTGATCAATCACCGCGTCGGGCTGTTCGACGGCATCCTCATCAAGGAGAACCACCTGATGGCCGCCGGCGGCATCCGCCAGGCCGTGGAGACCGCCCGCCTTTCGAGCCCCGGCCTGCCCGTAGAAATCGAAGTGGAAGATCTCGGGGAGTGCGCCCAGGCGTTGGATGCGGGCGCGGACATCCTGATGCTCGACAATTTCTCCCTGGATGACATGCGGGCGGCTGTGCGATCGAATCGGGAACGCCAGCCCAGACCCGCGCTGCTGGAAGCCTCCGGCAACGTCAGCCTCAAGACGCTGCGCGACATCGCGGAGACCGGCGTCGACTTCATTTCGGTCGGCGCCATCACCAAGCACGTCACGGCAATCGATCTCTCCATGCGTTTCCAGCTGGATCAGGAAGCCGGGAAAGCATAGATCCCGAACGGATGCGCCGAGGACTGCGGGGCCCGAATTTCGGGGCCGGGGAACGGGCCGAATGCGGTTCTCCCGGACGACGCCGCGGACCCCCTTTCCGGCTTGCACCGGTGACGTAACCAGAGTAAGGTTTTGTGCTGCACTGCAATATATTATTTGCGTTCGACGGCGCGCGCGCAGCCGTCCGCACCCTCATGCTGCCGGAGGATTTATGACTCCACTCGTCACCGTCATTCTGATAGTCGCCGTGGCGCTCGCCCTGGCCTTCCGCCGATCCTCACTCACAACCTGGACCGGGTGTGCGGCTGGGGCTGCCCTTCTCGTCCACCTCTCCGGCGACGGCCTGTCGATCGTGACCTGGACGGTCCTTGCTATCTCGGCGGCAATGCTCAATCTCAAAGGACTGCGCCGCCGCCTTCTATCCGCACGGCTGTTGCGCTGGTTCCGCAAGTCGCTTCCTCCCATCTCCGCCACTGAGAAAGAGGCGCTCGACGCCGGCACCGTCTGGTGGGACGGCGAACTGTTCTCCGGACAGCCGGAGTGGAAGCGACTGCTCGATACCCCGTCTCCCGAACTGAGCGCCGAAGAGAAAGCCTATCTGGACGGACCGGTCAGCACCCTCTGCGGCATGCTGGATGACTGGAGTATCGAGAACGATCAGGACCTGCCCCCCGAGGTCTGGAAGTTCCTCAAGCAGGAGAAGTTCTTCGGGATGATTATCCCGAAGCAGTACGGTGGCCTCGAATTCTCCGCCCGCGCCCAGTCTGACGTGATTGTCAGGATTGCCTCCCGCAGTCTCGCGACGGCCGTGACCGTCATGGTCCCCAACTCCCTGGGACCGGGCGAACTGCTGATGCATTACGGGACCAAGGAGCAGAAGGACCATTACCTGCCCCGGCTCGCCGACGGTCGCGAGGTGCCTGCCTTCGCACTGACCGGCCCCATGTCCGGCTCCGATGCGGGCGGCATGTCCGACGTCGGCGTCGTCTGCCGCGGGACCTACCAGGGCCGCGACACCCTCGGTTTTCGGGTCAACTGGTCCAAGCGTTACATCACCCTGGGTCCGGTCTGCTCCCTCCTCGGGCTGGCCTTCCGGGCCGAGGACCCGGACGGTCTTCTCGGCCCCGCGGGGAATCTGGGCATCACCTGCGCCCTGATCCCCACGGATACGCCGGGTGTGGATACCGGCATGCGCCACGACCCGGGCAGCGCCTTCCAGAACGGGCCCAACAGCGGCAAGGACGTATTCGTCCCGATGGAGTGGATCATCGGCGGCCAGGCACAGGTCGGCAAGGGTTGGAAGATGCTCATGGAGTGCCTCGCCGTGGGCCGCGCGATCTCGCTACCCGCCCTGGCTACGGCTTCCGGGAAGCTCGCCTCCCTGTCCACCGGCGCCTACGCCCGGGTGCGACGCCAGTTCCGTACCCCGATCGCGCGATTCGAGGGTGTCGACGAAATGCTGGCCCGGATCGGCGGCCTGACCTACACGATGGAATCGGGCCGGCTGATGACCGCCGGTGCGCTAGCGCTTGGCCACAAGCCTTCGGTCATATCCGCGATCCTGAAGTACAACAACACCGAGAGCATGCGAACGGTGGTCAACGCGGCGATGGACGTCCATGCCGGCAAGGCCGTCTGCCGGGGGCCGTCCAATTACCTGAATTCGGCCTACCAGGCGGTGCCTGTCGCCATCACGGTGGAAGGTGCCAACATTCTGACCCGGACGATGATCGTCTTCGGGCAAGGCGCTATCCGCTGCCACCCCTTTGTTCTCAAGGAGATGCTGGCGGCCTCGGACCTGGACCAGCGTCGCGGCCTGGAGGATTTCGACAAGGCCCTGTTCGCGCACATGGGATTCACCTTGAGTAACGCGGTCCGGTCACTGATCCTCGGCCTGGGAGGCGACCGCTTCGTCCCGGTGCCGGAAATTGGGGCGGGTACGGCTCACCTGAGGCGGCTGTCGCGTCTGAGCGCGGCCTTCGCATTCGCTGCGGACATCGCCCTGCTGACACTCGGCGGCGATCTCAAGCGCCGCGAGAAACTCTCGGGCAGGTTCGCCGATGTCCTGAGCCAGCTCTACCTCGCCTCGGCGGCGATCAAGCGGTTCGAAGACGATGGCCGACCCGATAGCGATCTGCCGTTGTTCCACTGGTCGGTGGAAGAGTCCCTTGCCATCGCCGAGGAGAGGCTGCACCAGATCTGCGCCAATTTCCCGATCCGCGGTGTGGGAGCCCTGATCCGGCTCTTCGCCTTGCCGCTGGGCCGTCGGCTGCGACCGCCGTCGGATCGGCTGGGAACCGAGGTGACGCGTATCCTCACCGAACCGGGCGCTGCCCGGGATCGGCTGGTGTCGGGGGTGTACTTCGAGGCGACCCGGGAAGATCCCGTTGGCGTGGTCGAACTGGCCATGCACAAGGGTATCGCTGCTGAACCGGTGGAAAAGAAAATTCGCAAGGCCACCGGGCGTCACGTCACCCCCTTCGATTACGAGGAAGCGGTGTCCGAAGCGCTGCAGGCAGGAGAGATCAACCAGCTGGAGGCCAGGGCCGTCCACGAGGCCATGGACCTTGCCGCGAAGACCATTGACGTCGACTCATTCGGCGAGTCTCGACCGGTGTCCGAAACGGGGTCCGGCACGGAGGCGGTACTGACTGGCTGACCGTCCGGGCCGCGACATCGGCAGAAGCGAGCCTAGCGCTGATACCGAGTGATGTCGTAACCGGCCTCGAATATGCGGCGGGGTTCGTCGATGGCGTAACCCTGGGCGAAATCGACGCCTATGCCCCGCAGCATGGTGACGATCTCTTCAGTCTCCGCCCACTCCGCGATCGTCTGCTTCCCGGTCAGGTGGCCGATCTCGTTGATCGATCGGACCATTTCCCGGTCGATGGGGTCGTGCAGAATCTCCTTGACGAAGCTGCCGTCGATTTTCAGGAAGTCCACCGGGAAGTGCTTCAGATATCCGAACGAAGACAGCCCGGTGCCGAAATCGTCCAGCGCGAATTTGCAGCCCAATTCCTTGAGTGAATGGATGAACCGGTTAGCCTGGGAATAGCTCGCGATCGCGGCGGTTTCGGTGATCTCGAAGCAGATCTTGGTGGCGTCGATCCCGCTTTTCTCGAATTGTTCGATGACGAAGGGCAGGAACTTCTCATCGCCGAGGGTCTGGCCTGACAGATTGATAGAGCATAGCGCCAGGCGCTTGCGTTCGTCCGCTTCGGACACCAGCCAGCGGAACGCATTTTCTATGACCCACCGATCGATGCTTGGCGTGATGCCGTAACGCTCGGCGGCGTTGATGAACACATCGGGCGACACCATCTGCCCGTTCTCGTCCTTCATCCTCAGCAGCAACTCGTAATGGGCCCCCTGATCCTGTTGCTGCAGCGGCAGGATAGTCATGCGGAAGAGCTCGAAGCGTGCTTCCTCCAGGGCATTGTTGATCCGAGCGGCCCACTGCATCTCTCGCCGGCGCCGCATCAGGTCGATGTCGTTGACCTGATAGGTATGGACACGGTTGCGTCCCGATTCCTTGGCCGCCGCACAGGCGCTGTCCGCCGCGGTGAGCAGTTCCGCGACGCTGGCGGTCTCCGGAGTGATCGGCACCACGCCGATGCTGGCGCCGAGCCGGAACGTCCGATCCTCCCAGAGGAAGCGGAAATCCTGGATCGCTTTGAGGAGCTTCTCCGCCGCCTCGATGGCTTCGTCGACCGTGCAGTTCTCCAGCAGTACGCCGAATTCGTCGCCACCGAGACGGGCCAGGGTATCCCGCCAACGGATCTTGGATTTCAGCAGCGCACCGAGCTGGCCGAGCATCGCGTCGCCCGCGGAATGGCCGCAGGAATCATTGACGATCTTGAACTGGTCCAGGTCCATGTAGCACAGCGCGTACTGGGCCTCCCGGGAACGTGCGTTCTTCAGCCCCCGTTCCAGCCGGGCCTCGAATTCACGACGATTCACGAGCCCCGTCAGCATGTCGTGGCTGGCGTGGTAGCTGAGCCGGCGATTCAGTTCCCGCGACTCGCTGACGTCGTGGAACACCAGCACGCCGCCTGATATCTGGCCACCGTCGGAGCGGATGGGGGCGGCGGTGCTTTCGATGTACAGCTCGTTCCCGTCCCTTCGGATCAGGAGCGTGGGCCGGACCGACTTGATCGGGCGACTGCGCCGGATAGCCACCGCCAGAGGATTTTCGAGGGGCTCGCAGGTCTCTTCGTGGAAGCCCCGGAAGATCTCATCGATAGGCCGGCCCGACGCGTCGTCCAGCTTCCAGCCGGTGAGGTCCTCGGCGATGGGATTCAGATACTCGACCCGGCACTCCGCGTCGGTGGTCACCACGCCGTCGCCGATGGACTGAAGCGTGATCTGGGCGCTCTCCTTCTCGCGGAAGAGCGCCTCTTCGTAAAGTTTCTGGTCGGTGATATCCACCTCGACGCCGAGCAACCGGCGGAATCGCCCGTCTTCGTCGATGCGGGCTTTGGCGCGACTCACGACCCAACGCCAGTCGCCACTCTTGTGTCGCATCCGATGGACGCTCTCGAACAACGGCGTCTTGCCCTCCAGGTGCTCCCGGATCCGGCCCTGGACCCGGACCATGTCATCCGGGTGCACCATCTGGTGCCAGTCCAGGCCAGCTTCGTTCAGTTCCTCAGGCCGATATCCCATCATCTCTTTCCAGCGCCGCGAGAATGTCAGCCGGTTGTTGTCCACGTCGAAATCCCAGATACCGTCATTGGCCGTACAGGAATATAGCTGTTCCCGTTCACGGACCTCGGCCAGATCCTGCTGGGCGCGGATCCTGGCCAACCCACTGGCCAGGCTCGATCCGACCAACTTCATCAGCAGATAGAGTTCGACGTCCCAGGCGCCCACGGGGCCGGCGGAAAACAGGCAGAACATGCCTGCCGGCCGGCCTTCCACGTTAAATCCCTCGACGAGGGCGGCGCCGATGCCAAGTCTCGCGAGCATGTCTCCCTCGGCGGCAGCACGCTCGCCCGGGCATCGGGTGTCCGGTATCTCCAGCAGACGCATATGCTCAAGCCGGGCCGACAGCCACTGCAGTTCATCGAGGGACTGACCCACCAGCCCTTCCGGTGAACACCCCGATAGCACGCCGGTGGAGTGGCTGATCTTGTCGATGGTCCGGCTGTCCGCAGAAAGCTGGGCGATACAGAGAGAATCGCAGCCGGCCGCCTCCCGGAGTGCGGCCAGGGAGCGGGTCACTACATCTTCCGCGTCGGTTTCGGTGATGTTGAGCAGATCCACGGCCACCTTGGTGACCGCGGGATTTAGGCCAATTCGAGAGGGAGTCGCTCTGCCCCGGCGGATCATGTCACCGAGGTCGGCATTGGTGCGTACCGTCTTATCCGATTGCGGCGTATCCGTCATTTGCAGGCGTATCTTGCTGTCGGTGCATGGACTTTCCCTTTACCTGCGCTGCGCTTTCGGGACATTTTGGCAGGAAATTCTAAGATTACAAGATAAGCCCATGTATTTTTTAAAATTGCCCAAAAAGGGCCCCGCCCTGCCGTCAGGATCCACACGTCGGTCCCCCCAGCCGGACTGCTACAGGAAAACAAGCTAGCAGCTACGACGGTGCGGAACCGTGACGCGCATCACGGAGCGGCCGGGCCTGGTCAGGGAACTTCGAGACGACGTGGCCGTCTCGACGATGCGCCGCGGTGCGCCCGGCGGTACAAACCGCTGGTCGCGCTTGACCGCCGGGTCTCGCTGGCCTTTCATTCCACTATGGATCCCATGGCCGCGTCCGCCAATGTCTCCGGTCCGCCGAATACGGTGACCGCCTACCGCCAGGCATATCGGCGGCAACATGTGTCGCCGCACTATCACGGGCGCTTCCACCTGGCATTCACCGTGTCCGCGTGCCTCGCTGTCATTGCCGGTTGCATCGCGGGCCTCGCGGATGTGGGGCCGTGGGAATGGGCAACCCTCCCGCTGACCTTCGTCTACGCCAACCTGGTCGAATATTTCGGCCACCGCGGACCCATGCATCATCCCCGGGCGGGGCTGAAGGTGATCTTCGAGCGGCACGCCGGACAGCACCATCGCTTTTTCCGTGACGACGCCATGGCGTTCGACGACCCGGGGGACTACAAGGCGGTGCTGTTTCCACCCGTACTTATCGTCTTCTATATGGTGGCATTTGCGCTTCCCGCCGGCTTATTGATCGGATGGCTTTTCTCGGCGAACGTGGCGCTGCTGTTCGTGGCGACTGCCGTCGGGTACTTCCTCAACTACGAATTGCTGCACTTCGCCTACCACGCCCCGGCCAATACAATTCTTGCGCGTCTGCCACTGATGGAGCGGCTGCGCCGGTTGCATACGCTGCATCACCGCCCCGAACTGATGCAGCGATACAACTTCAACATAACCTACCCCATCGGCGACTGGCTGTTCGGTACGCTCTACCGGGGGTAGCCGCCGACCCGGTATTCAGTCCTCGCCGGTGTACAGATCGGATGCCCGCAGGTTGCTGCCGCAATGCTTGCAGAACCGAGCATCCTCATCATGACCGCTGCGACTGCATTCAGGGCACTTGCTCTCGTCGTGTCGGTTGATCATCACGCCTCTGAGCTCGGCCGCATAGATTCCCGTCGGGACGGCGATGATTCCGTAACCGAGGATCATCACCATGGCGGACACCGACTGGCCGATTACCGTGTGGGGCGTGATGTCACCGTAGCCGACGGTCGTCAGGGTGACGATCGCCCAGTACACCCCACGCGGGATACTGCTGAATCCGTTCTCCGGCCCCTCGATCAGATACATGAGCGCCCCGCAGATGGTCACGATGGTCAGGATCGCGTAGAGGAACACGACGATCTTCCGGCGACTGCGGGACAGCGCTTCGATCAGCAAATCCGCGGCGCCCACGTAGCGGACCAGCTTGAGGATCCTGAACAGCCTCAGCAATCTGAGGATCCGGATAACCAGCAGATAGCCGGCCCCGGTGAAGACCAAGGACAGATACGTCGGCAGCACCGCCAGCAGGTCGACAATCCCGTAGAAACTGCCCATGTAGCGCAATGGCCGGCGTACACACCAGATCCGCACCAGGTACTCGGCCGTAAAGAGCAACGTGAAGAACCATTCCGCATAGCGAAAGAACAATTCTCTGCCGACCCGGATCGTGGAGACACTCTCCAGCATGACCACGATGACGCTGGCCGTGATGGTCAGCAGCAGGGCGACATCGAACAGCTTTCCGGCCGGCGTGTCGGAAAGGAAGACGACCTCGAAAATACGCCGCCTGGCCGCGCCCGCGGCAGCTTCGTTATGCCCGTCGGAGAGACTTCGCTGTGCTCCCAATCTCTGGCTCCAGGTGTCGGCTTCCGTGAAAACATAAACGATTTCGCGGTTCTTCGCCCTAAATCTCGGGCTCCCCCGCGCCCGTGCCATGCCCCACCATGGACGACAGCCGGCAGGACGCCGGCCGCGAAGGAGCAATCATGAAAAGGAGTTCGACATGCGAAGACTGACGATTTTGACAATGCTGCTGGGAACATTGAGCCACGGAAACGCGGTCCTTGCCGAAGAAGCCGCCATCGTCGCCTGCCACGGTTGTTCCGATCGACGCGCACTGCTGACTGCCGAAGCCCAGGTCCCGAATTCGGCCCGCGCCGGCGTCTACGACGTCTATGTCGTGGACACACCCGGAAACCGGCTGCGGATGTTCCGGGTGACTCTCGAGAAAGAGCACCGTACCGTGGAAAGATTTACCCATGAACGCTCCCCGTCCACGGAGTACAAAGGGTATTTCACCCTGTCCAAAGGAGAATGGGATTACGTCAAGGCCGCCACCAAACCCAATATCGTGCTGCCCCGGAACTTCCCCGTGCGCAGCGCTGAAGCCGTCTTCGGCAGCGAATTCAACCAGAGGGTGATCTCGGAGCAGCTGAATCGCCACGTACCGACCAGGATCGGTTCGCTGTTCGGCAGCGCACTCGTGATGCTGCGGACCATATTCAGCAGCACAATCCTGGCCGAGGTGGAATTTCCGGACGGTTCCCTGGCCCTGTTCCGCCTGGAGCGGATCGACAGCCTGACAAGCGGTCATATGTTCGTCTACCGGTACGTGCCTGGTACGGCGGTAGACAGCGACGGAAACCGGATCCCCGATTCCGCCGCCGCATTCGACAATTTCCAGGGTAGCTACAGCGAGGAAGCCAACCTCAGCATGTTTCTTCGGCGGGCCGAGATGTACGGGGTAGACTGGCCTGACGGCTTCGTGCCGCAGAAGGTGCCGGCGCATACCGTATGCGTCAGGGACGACGAGGACAATGCTTACTGCTGGCACCGCTGATCGAGGAAAGGGGGAGCGTCGCCGAAGAGGCAACCGCTCCTCCCGGATAGGGAGGATACGAGCATGACGGGGATGGACGCATCGGGCCTGGCTTTGCTGGGCGTCTTTTGGTTGGCGTTCACGTTCGCCGTGACGGCATCGACCTGGACGATTTCGAAGACGCGGGTGGACTCGCCGATCGCAGTTACCGTCTGCAACCTGCTGCTGTCGCCATTTCCGCCGCTGAATCTGCTCGTGCTTACCTTTCTGTGCGCGATGGATCGGAAAGTTCCTGCTTGAGCCGGATGAGGGATTCCAGGACATGGGTCGCCACCTCGGCACAACGGCGACCCACGTTGCCCTCATTCAGCTCGAGTTCGATTCCGGCGTAACCGGTGGGATGCTCCTGTCTGAGCCACTTGGTGAAGCCGTCGGCAGTCCCCCGGTATGGATAATTGAGCCGCACCCGACAGTCCGGCGACAGCCGGGTGAGCCATTTCCGCCAGCGGCGGCAGACGGCCTTCTCCAATTCCCTTCCGGGATCGTAAAGCAGCCCCACGTCCGCATTGCGGACGTGGCCGTCCAGCACCGGAGTAAAGCTGTGGACAGAGATATGGATGACGGAGTGCCCCTGCAGCCTCCATCGTCTGATCCTGTCCGCCACACGACGCCGCCAGGGGTGGTAATGACGACGCAGCAGACTGGCCCTGTCGGCCGCAGGCAAGTCTCGCGTGAACTCCGAGAACACCGCCCGGTGGTGCGGGGACCGGTTCAGGTCGACCAGGAGCCGGGTGGTCGTGGAATAGAAGGCTTCATCGGCGATCTCTGGCGCGAGGGTCCGGAATGTGCAAAGCGCGCCACGGTCCCAGCCCCGATGAGACCGCAATATGTCTTCGGCGCCGTGGAACAGGTGCCGCCACTCGGCCGGGACCCTGTGCCCGCCGTGCTCGCAGGTCAGGACCCAGCGAATCATGGCCAGAGCCGGTTCTCCTGCAGACAGTCCGCCAACTGACGGTAGGTCGCCACCAGTTCCGCGTGCCCCGGCCGGGGCCCGAGCCTGCCGACCAGCCTCCTCGCCAACGGGCCGTTGCCCAGGATTCGCGTCAGCGGAGCCCGGCTGTTTTCGAACAGCGCATCGGCCGCTGACTCTGCCAGCGTAGCCCAGACCCGGCCCGCCTTCATCCTCCGCCCGTCGATCCCCAGCGCCTGCAGATAATCACGATCGGCAATGACGGCCTCGTCGCCGTCCCTCACCACCGCCAGGAAGATGTCGGCCAGCAGGTCCTCCGGCCAGGCCTGTTGTTCGTCCAGCGGGACGCCGGGGCGATTGACGATTCGGCGCAGGGTCTCCACCAGCAGGTCCTGGATGGCCACATCCGCCGCCGGGCACTCCTGGATGTCGATGACCCGGATCTCGATCGCGTTGCGGTCAAAACGCGCGATAGCGCCCCTCGAGTTCAGGAACAGGACGTCGAGAATGCCGTCCGGATCATGGGGGGCGATGTCCTCCCTGATGCGGTCGAATATCTTCCGGTGGTAGGCCTCTTCCGTGAATACCCGCTCCGGGATGACCCGGCCGGCGATGGACGGTATCCGATCCTGGTTGTGGCGATAGGTCTCGAGCCGGCTGTCCATCAGACCTGTCACCTGGCCGTCCAGGATCGGCGTACTGGCCGCGAGTGCGGGGATAATCGGCAAGACAAGGCGGACGGCGGCATGCAGGCGGCCGAATTCCTCGTCCCCGCGGAACGGTAGGTTCAGGTGGACACTCTGGAGGTTCGACCACCCGTGCCCGCGGCAACCGAAAATACGGTCGTACTGGTGATAGATTTCCCGGTTGCCATGGGGCCAGAGCCGGGTGTCCCGTTCCGGATCCATCAAAGGATGCGCTCCGGTCCCGAGAAGCATGGCGCCTTGGGGACGCAGACGATCGTTGATGAACCTGATCTGGTCGTGGAATCCCCTGGCCAGCCCATCCAGGGTCGGAGTGGGCCCGTTGGTCTTCAGTTCGATGACGTGGCAGACCAATTCATTGGACCAGCCAAACTCGCCATTCTCGATGTCGTCGACGTACTCCCCGGCCATCGAACGTAGCAACTCATCGGCGATCGGGTTCACCGCGAGCGTCCCCCGGTCGACGATCATGTACTCCATCTCGACCCCGAAGACTTCGAACAGGCTCCACAGAGCCCCAGCGGTCATGCCCCGGCTCCGGGACGGCCCTCCAGCCGCGCTTCCACCCGGCGACGCAGCGCGCGCATGATCGTGGCGTAGAGTTCGTTGCCGAGGACGGCGTCCTCTACTTCCGACTCGATGCTCGGGTTGTCGTTGATTTCGATGACCACCGGTCTGCCGGAGACATCCTTGAGATCGACGCCGTAGAGTCCATTGCCCACCAGCCTGGCTGCTTCAAGCGCGGCCTTGACGATGGGCCCAGGCGCGTCGTCCACGGCCAGCGTTTCCCATCCTCCCGAGACGTCCGAGCGGCTCTTACTCGCCCAGTTGTAGATCTGCCAATGGCCGCGGGCCATGAAATACTTGCAGGCGTATAACGGCCTGCCCTCCAGCACCCCGATACGCCAGTCGAAAGGAGTGGGGATGAATTCCTGGGCGATCAGCAGGTCCGATCCGGCCAGCATCAGGTCGGCCTGTTTTTTGAATTCCTCCCTGCTGGAGACCTTGACCACCCCCTGGGAGAACGACGAGTCCGGTCGCTTCAAAACGCAGGGCAGCCCGAGGATCTCGAGAGCTTCCCGGTAATTTTCCCGGCTGACGATGACCGTTTCCGGGATGGAGATGCGGGCGCTTTTCAGCACCTCCGCGAGGAATACCTTGTTGGCGCACTTCAGGATCGAATCCGGATCGTCAATGACCGCCAGCCCCTCGAACTGGGCCCTCAGGGAGAACCGCCAGGTGTGATGATTCACCGAGGTGGTCTCACGGATAAACAGGGCGTCGAATTCCGCCAGGCGATGGTAATCCGACCGCCCGATCAGCTCGACGCTGAACCCCTCCTTGCGGGCGGCCTGGACGAAATTCTGGATCGCCTTGCGGTCCGATGGCGGTTCCGATTCCTCGGGATTCACCAGGATGGCCAGATCATGCTGGGACCGGTCCCGACGTTCTGAGGGGAAACGCTTGCGCTTGAAATACCGGCGCGCCGCCTCCCGCACGAATTCCACGTGGGACTCGGGGATGTCATCCACGGCGAGGGCCCGCACGCCCCTGATGCTCCAGGTCTCCCGGCCACGCCGAAACCGGAACCGCAGAAACGGCGCCTGGAACAACTGATACAGGGCGGATGCCAGGCGCCCATGCTTGGCGGCCATGTTCTCCCCAAAATAGACCGTGAGAGTGAAGTCGTCCGACTTGATGCGCCTGAGGCTCTGTTGAACGAGTGAATCCACCTCCGCCGGCAGGAAGCGCACGATGCCCGGGGCATTCAGTTCCTGGATGGTCTTGACGCTGGGAATGACTTTGTGACCCCGGGCCTCGGCCAGCAGTGACACGTAGTAGCCCCGCGACTGGTACCGGTATGACCCGGCCAGATTGAAAATCCGCAGGCTCTTGCCACCCGGCGGGGACGCGGCCAGGTAGTCGTCCACGGAAATCACCTGGGCGCTGTCTGCCCCAAGAGTCCATTCCGCGGGCTCATCGACAACGATGAATCGTTTCACTGGCGTGTTCCTTTCGAAATGACCAGCAGGTTGGCGTCGTAGGTGATGGCCCCGAGGAGGATGGCGCGGATCAGTCGGTGAACCTCTACGTCGTAGAAATGCCCTTCTCCAAGGGGGTTGCCATGGAACGGGTCCGCCACCCGAACGATGTCGCCATGACGGCCGCACAACACCACAAAATGTCCCACGGCCTGCCCCCTGAGATCATCTGAGTGTGCCAGGTCGTTCCTGTCGGTGTACTCCCTCATGATGTCGTACAGATAAGTGGCGTTGAGACCGGTCAGGATCGGCAGCCGCTGATCGAACACACGATCGAGCAGCCCCGGCGTCAGGTCGTCGAAAGCCAGTTGGCCGCCGAGGGAGAGAAACTCGATATACGCCTCAGAGGATGCGGTAAACCGCTTTCCCTTCTTGTACTTGAGCTGCGCCCTGAGCTTGTCCATCAGCCGCCCTTTGTCGAGACCGCGCCAGCTCGGGTCGAACACCTTGAAGTCGTAGGTGTGGATCGTCGCCGAAAGGCCCCTCTGGAGTGCGTCGATGCCAAGGAAAACACCGAGAGTGCCACCATCCGGGAGGCTATCGATCCGATGGATCAGGCGGGTCAGGTCAACGGGCCTGCCGAGGAAATCGTAGACGGCATACAGGCTGGTCGGGCCGCAGGTCACGTCGTTCGGCTGGGGCACCATGCGGACATCGAGGAAATCGTCCTGGTGCCCTGCCGAGGCGTGCGGCGTGGTGTGGATACGGATGGTCATCAGGAATTCCAGCAGTGGACAGGGCTCCCTACCCAGCTAGGATGGCAGATAATCGGCCCGTCGTCCTCGCCGGGGAGTCTCATCGGCCGCCGCGGCGGAGCGGATCATGAGTCATTCCGGTCGGGCTGTAAATATGGGTGAACCCGCCAACGCTACCCGCTATCCCGGCGGCGGCGTGCCCTGTCTGCGAACCGCTGCCCCAGAACTGTCACCGCCATCAAGGCCAGCAACGCCACCGCCGCGTTATCGGCGTCGATCCCTCCGGCCGCCAGGAATCGAACGATCTTGCGGCCGGTCTTGGCGAGGCGCTCCACATGGGTCGCCAGAACGATCAGAAGCAGGCCCTGGGTCGCCAGCCAGGCAAAGAGGACCGTCCTCGGCGGCAGAGCCATCAGGCGCCGGAATCCGGCGAATCCCGCCCACGCCATCAGCAGCCCGCCCAGCACGTCGACGAACAGGTGCTGCTTGACCAGCAGGGTGGAACACACAATCAGGACGGGGAGCGGCAGCCACCAGGCAGAGATCCGGCGGGCCTGCCACACGATCAGGCAGTAGGCGTACACATTCAGGGCCACATGCAGGCTCGGAAAGTTGTTGTAGGTCGTGTCCTTCGTCTGCTGGAAATAGGTCAGTCGCGAGAACCAGTCGCTGCCCACGGCATAGGTCCTGTCCATCTGGATCGGCGCGTAACGGAACATCAGGAACGCCACCGTCAACATCATGCAGAAGACGATAGTGGCTGCCTGGAAGGCCTGCCGGTCGCGAACCAGAACGCAGGGCACGAGCACGAACAGATAGCCCAGCATGTAGAAGACGATGAACTCCGGCACCAGTGGGATCCATCGATCGATCGGCAACGCCGCCTCGATGATGCCGGGCCCGGACTGGGCATGGTAGCTCCAGTAATATCCGACCTGGAAATAGATGAGCACCAGGACGCAGGAGGCGAGGCGCATTGCCAGCCCCGTCAGACCGTCAGCCAGCCTGCGGCCAAGGCCGGGACGCCCAGGTGGGTTGGCCGCCCCGGATCGTTCCATGGATGATTGCCGCCGTGCCGGATGATCCATGCCGGAAAGCATAACCCAGTCCGCTTACCCCATGCTCCGGACAGCCCTTCCTCGGTTGAGCAGGAGATCGTTGACAGCATCCCGGCCATACCGGAGAGTTACGCTCCATGACCCTGCGAGCCATGCTCGGCCCCCAGCGCATTTCCCCCACCGTTGGTCTGGTCCTCGATCGTCTGGACGTCCCTGCCGGACCTGTCTGCACCATCACGTCAGGCTGGCAGGAACGTGAGGGCGAGCTTCAGGAACTGAGCCATCACCTTGGGCGGGAGACGCTGGACCTCGGGCTCTATCAGAGGGCCGAGCAGGTGTTCGCGGCCGATCCGGGGTTCCGCCGGGCCTATCGCCAGCGCCAGAAGACACTGATGGAATTGCAGCGTCTCTATCGGCGCCGCCTCGCCCACGCCAACGCGGCCTACACGGAGATGATGCGCGAGCCGGGTAGCGACATGCTGCTCCAGAACGAACGACGCGCCGCTTTGAGGGCGCTCCGTACCCTGGACCGCCAGCATCTCAGGCGCATCGAACGGCTGCATGCCGCCTTCGACAGGTCTTATCCAGACGGTCAAGCGGGGATCAAGTCCCATCGCGTCGAGATCGGGGCGATGATCGCCGATAGCCGGGCGATACTGGTGGCTGGAGGGCACGTGGAACTGCTGCTGAATCGCCTGCGACTGTTCGGTCTGGGCTCCGCGTTGGCCGGCAGTACTCTGGTCGCGTGGTCCGCCGGCGCCATGGCCCTCGCCGACCAGGTCGTGCTGTTCCACGATCACCCTCCCCAGGGCGCAGGTGTGGCCGAAGTGGCGGACCGCGGCCTCGGCCTGTTCCAGGGAGTGGTCCCGCTGCCTCATGCCGGGCAGCGCCTGCGCCTGCATGACGCACAGCGTGTCTCCCGCTTCGCCAGACGATTTACCCCGGCGCGTTGTGTCACCCTCGACAGCGGGGCGATGCTGGTGTGGGAGGACGGCAAGCTGAGAGAGTGCGCGTCCACGTTCCGCCTCACCCGCCAGGGCAGCATTCGCCCCGTGCAGGCCGTATGAACGCGCTGCTGGCCGAGTTGCTTTCGCGGCAGCCCGACGACACCGATGTGACACGTTTCCTGCACGAGAATGCTGTCCCCCTCACCGATCCTGGCGGCGTCACATTCCTGTACCACGGCGAAGCCGACGCGGTCCTCTTGCGTCACTGGGTATACGGACTGCCTTCGTCCCAGTCACTGGAGCGAGCGCCGGGCACCGACCTATGGCACCTGTTCCTGGAACTGCCGCCAGGTTCGCGTATCGAGTACAAGTTCGACGTCGTGAAGAACGGCGCCAACGACTGGATCACCGATCCTCTCAACCCGCTGACCGCCGAGGATCCCTTCGGCCACAATTCCGTGTGCCGCGCCCATGGCTACGAGCGACCCGACTGGACCCTGCCCGGCAGTGGCGCACGCCAGGGCACGCTGGAGACCATCAGCCTCCACAGCCGGCACCTGCAGGGACCAAGGCAGGTCTCGCTTTACCTGCCGGCCCGCTTCCGCCGGACCCGCCAGTATCCGCTCATGATCGTCCATGACGGCCACGACTTCCTGAAGTTCGCCGATCTCAAGGCGGTCCTCGATAATCTCATCGATAGTCTCGAGATCGCCCCCATGGTCGTGGCTCTGACACAACCTGGAGATCGGCTGACAGAGTACGCGGGGGACGTTGGCCACGGCGCGTTTCTGGTCAAGGAACTGCTGCCCCGGCTGCAATCGTCACTACCGCTGGAGGACAGTCCCCGCCACCGCTGCCTGATGGGCGCGAGCTTCGGTGCCGTGGCTTCATTGGCCACGGCCTGGCAGCACCAGGGCGTCTTCGACCGACTGCTTCTGTTGTCGGGGTCCTTCGCGTTCAGCGACATCGGCGCCCACACCCGCGGTCCGGTCTTCGACCCGGTGGTCCGTTTCATGAACGGGCTCCGTGCCCGACCGGGGCGCCCGTCGCGCAAGATCTACCTGGCCTGCGGGATGTACGAGTCCCTGATCTACGAGAATCGCTCGCTGGTGCCGCTGCTGCAGGCTAACGACATGTTGGTCCGATACCGCGAGGTCCGGGACGGCCACAACTGGGAGAACTGGCGGGACCGGCTGCAGGACGGCCTGAGCTGGCTTTTCCCTGGTCCGCTATGGATGGTTTACGAGTAACTGTCACCAGACATCGACGGCGTTACCGGCGCAGGTCGGGGGCAGACATTGATCCCCGCACCCGGCAGGGCCTAAAGTCTGGTAACCGGCTCACAAGGTTCGAGTCGCGATCGACCTGGAAATAGCCGGCGGAGAAACATCCTTGTCAGATATCACGAAAAGAATCGGCCTGTCCCTGGGCGCAGACATCTGCTGGCCGGTCTGCTACGAGGAGTTGGTCCGGCGCCTGGACCTGGCGATTCCTTTCGGCGGAGATACCGTCTCGGTCGAGGTCGAGCGCGTCTCCATCAACCCCTTCTCTCTCCGGCAGGGCTGCCGATACGACGTGGTGATCGACCGCCTTACGCACTGGTTCTATCCGAGTCGCGAATGGATCAAGAAGGCTGTCCTCATGGACGACCTGTACGTGTTCAACAATCCGTGGTCGATCCAGTCCATGGAGAAGCACACCAGCTATTGCGCCATGATGCGTCTCGGCCTGCCGGTGCCGGACACCTGGCTCATCCCGCAGAAGACCTATCAGTCCGCCACGGACCTGGAGCGGACGCTGCGCTACGCCCACCTCTTCGACCTCGACCAGATCGGCGGCACCCTCGGTTATCCCTCCTTCCTCAAGCCTTATGACGGCGGCGCGTGGGTGGGTGTGAGCAGGATCGACAATGCTGCGGACCTGCACGCGGCCTACGACCAGAGCGGAACGCGGCTGATGCACCTGCAGAAAGCCGTGCTGCCCCACGACCTGTTCGTGCGTTGCGTGGGGCTGGGGCCCCAGCTGCGCACGGTCAACTACGACCCTTCAGCGCCCCTCCATGATCGCTACAGGCCGGAGTCCGGTTTCCTGGACCCGGACTCGGAGCAGTTGCTGCACGACATCACGCTCACCATCAACAGCTTCTTCGGCTGGGATTTCAATTCCTGCGAGGCACTGTTGCAGGGAGGCCAGTGGTATCCCATCGACTTCGCCAACGCGTGCCCCGATTCCCAGGTGACATCGCTGCACTACCACTTCCCGTGGCTGGTGATGGCAAACGTGCGCTGGTCCCTGTTCTGCGCCGTCACCGGCCGTTCCATGAAAAAGAATCTCGACTGGTCCCCCTATCTGGAGATTGCCGATAGCGACCGCAGCTACCGTGAGAAGGTCACGGCCTATGCCGGGATCGCCCACCAGCGCTTCGAAACCGAACGCTTCGAGGATTTCTGCGGGACCTGCCTCGGGCATCTTGACGAGGTGGCCTGGGAGTTCTTCGGCTCGAATGTCGCACTGGATGCAGTCCGCGAAAAGGTAGCGGCCCTGTACCCCGCCCACGAGGTCGAGGAGTTCACCGAGATGTTCTGGCGCCGCATCCAGCGCTGGCGGGCAGAACAGGAACGCCGGGCATGAAGGAGGCATCCCAGTGGCACTCGCCGCGACTGGAGCGGGAAGTCCGTCTGGCGCGATGGGGGCACTACGGGGCCCCGGTGCTGCTGTTCCCCACTGCCGGAGGCGATGCAGAGGAAGTGGAACGCTTCCACCTGGTCGGCGCAGTGGCGCCGCTGATCGAGGCCGGCCGCATCAAGGTGTATTCCTGTGACAGCGTGGCTGGCCGGGCGTGGATCCAGGACGGCGCGACGCCTTTCTATCGGGCCCGACTGCAAAATCTCTTCGACAGTTTCGTATACCACGAGGTCCTGCCGGCGATCCGGACCGACTGCCGCAGCGACGACATCGAAGTCATCACCGCCGGCGCGTCCATCGGGGCCTTCAATGCTGTGGCGACCGTCTGCAGGCACCCGGATGCTTTCCGCGCCGCTGTCGGTATGAGCGGAACCTACGATCTGGAGAAGTGGCTGCACGGGGAGTTCTACGAAGACTTCTATTTCTCGTCGCCCCTGCATTACCTGCCCGGCCTCGAGTCGGGCCCACAGCTCGATCTGCTCCGCGGCAGGCTTATCCTCCTGCCCTGTGGCGAGGGCCGCTGGGAGGACCCGGAGGAGTCGTGGCGGCTGGCGAGACTGCTCGGCGCGAAGGGCATCCCGAACCGGGTGGACTTGTGGGGGCAGGCCTGGGATCACGACTGGCCGACATGGAGAAAAATGCTGCCTCAGTACCTGGATGAGCTGACGCGAGGGAGCTGATATGAACGTCGTCTTTGTCGAACCGGCATTCCCCGATAATCAGCGTGAATTCGTCCGTGCTCTGAAGAAAGTCGGAGCCCGGGTCATCGGCGTCGGCGAGCGGCCCCTGGACTGGCTGGATGAGCAGGTCAGAGGCTGGATCGACGAATACGAGAAGGTCGCGTCGGTAACGGACGAGAGCGCCCTGCACCGGGCAGTCAGGCGCATCCAGGACCGTCTCTGGGTCGATCGGCTGGAGGCGACCGTGGAGGCTCACATCCTCACCGTGGCCAAGGTCCGTGAAGCCTGCGACATACCCGGCACCTCGGTCCGGACGGCCTGGCTGTGCCGCGACAAACCGTCGATGAAGGAGGTCCTACGCGATGCCGGGATCCCCTGCGCCCAGTCCCTGGGGACGACCGACCCGGAAGAGGCCCGCGAATTCGCCCGGCGGGTCGGATATCCGATCGTCGTCAAGCCCAGGGACGCGGCTGGCGCAGCCGGGACCTGGCGCGTGGATGACGACGGCGAACTGGAGGCGGTCATTCGCGGATCCCGCCTCGCCGACGGGTCCCCGGTAGCGCTCGAGGAATTCATCGAGGGACACGAGGGCTATTTCGACACCCTGACGGTGTCAGGCGAGATAAGACACGAATTCGCTACCCACTACTATCCCAACGTACTGGAGGCCATGAGGACTCGCTGGATCTCGCCCCAGATGGTGACGACCAACCGGCTGGATCAGCCTGGATACAGGGAGGTGCGGGAGATGGGACGCGAGGTGATCCGGATCCTCGGGATCGACACGTCCGCGACCCACATGGAATGGTTCTTCGGTCCCAAGGGGCTGAAGTTTTCCGAGATCGGCTGCCGGCCGCCGGGCGTGTGCCAGTGGGACGTCTATTGCGCGGCCAACGAGTTCGACCTGTACGAGGACTGGGCCAATGCCGTTGTCCACGGCAGGACCTGGCTCACACCCAGCCGGCGGTACTCCGCCGGGATGATCGCCCTGCGTCCGGAGCGGGACGGGCACATCACCGGGTACGATGGGCTCGATGAGGTGCAGTCGCGTTTCGGCGAGTGGGTGGTGGCGTCCCGGTTCCCCGGACCCGGCACGCCGACCCAACCTGTGGAGGCCGGCTACATGGCCAACGCATGGGTGCGAATACGACACCCGGACTACGATCACCTCCGCTGGATGATGGACGAGATCGGCCGGGTGGTGCGCATACATGCAGCGTGATCCGTCGAATCCGGGCGGTGGACGCTGTCCCTCGCTGGCCGACTCCATCCATATCGGCCGAGCGAACACGGGCGTAGAATCCTGATCCGGCGGCGATACCGATCCGCACCCAGCCGGCCGGCCATTGACTGCATATGGAGCCTCCATCGGTTCGATGATCCGGACACATAATCGCGCACCTACGCCCCCGGCGATCGCCGCGACGATCCTGCTGGCTGTTGCCATCGTCGGTTGTGATAGGACATCGGACGATGCCCCGGCGGCGCCGGCATCGTCGCAGCTGCCTTCCGTTGTGGTCTCGCCGGCAGAGGACGCCGACCGCCCACTCGAAATCGAGGCACTCGGCACGGCGCGCGCCATGGACGCCGTGGAGATTACCTCTCGGGTCACCAACGTGGTCGTGGGCATCGAGTTCGACGACGGCGAGCTGGTCACGACCGGCGATATCCTGGTGCGTCTGGACGATGACGAAGCCGCCGCTGACCTGTCGCTGGCCGAGGCGGCACTGGCCGAGAGCAGAAGCCAGTACCGGCGGAGCAAGGAGCTGTTTGAATCCCGCACGGTGTCGGAGTCCCAGATGGTGCAGCTGGAGGCCAGGCTGCGGGCTGACGAGGCCCGGGTCCTGGCGGCTCGCGCGCGCCTGGATCGTACCGTCATCAAGGCGCCCTTCTCGGGCCACGTAGGCCTTCGGCGGGTCAGCGTCGGCAGCCTGTTGACCCCGGGCACCGTCGTCACGACCCTGGACGACGACAGGACGGTCCGGCTTGATGTCGCCGTCCCCGAACGTTTCCTGTCCCTGGTCAGCACCGGCATGCGCGTCGACGCCCGAGCGGCGGCGTATCCGGACACCGTGTTCGTCGGCGCGGTGACGGCCCTGGATTCCAGGGTGGACACCGTAACCCGGACCATGACGGTCCGCGCCACGGTGCCGAATCCGGAAGGACTGATCCGCTCAGGCATGTTCGTGAGTGTGCGACTGGTGGGAGATGCCCGGAAGGTGACGGTGGTACCCGAGGAATCACTGGTACCAGAGGGTGAGAACCAGTACGTATTCGTTGTAGCGGACGACCGCGTCATCAAGCGGAAAGTCTCTCTCGGCCAGCGCCGGCCGGGCGAGGTCGAGATTCTCGCCGGCGTAGTGGCTGGCGACCTGGTGGTCATCGAGGGCACCCAGAAGATCGCCGATGGCGTGCAGGTGGAGATCGTGGAGTCCCCGGCCCGCGTGGTCCGGCAGCCGTGATCCTCTCGGACATCTCGATCCGCCGCCCGGTCTTCGCGACTGTCCTGAGCCTGTTCATCGTGCTCGCAGGCCTGGTCGGTCTCGATCGCCTGCCGGTGCGCGAGTATCCGGACGTGGACGCCCCGGTAATCTCCATCGATACGCGCTACCGCGGCGCATCCGCCGACGTGGTGGAGAACAAGGTGACCCGCATCCTCGAAGACCAGGTGGCGGGTATCGAGGGAGTTCGGCGTCTGGCCTCCCGGAGCCAGGACGAGCGATCCGACATCAATATCGAGTTTTCCCTCGAGCGTGACATCGACGAGGCCGCTAACGACGTCCGCGACCGGATCAGCCGTGCTGTGGAGGACCTGCCCCAGGAGACGGAGCGCCCGGAGATCGCCAAGGCCGACGCCGACACCCGGCCGATCATGTGGGTGACCTTTACCAGCGACCGGCATTCGGTCATGGAACTGACGGACATCGCCGAACGCGTCCTAGTGGACCGCATGTCCATCGTCGACGGGGTCGCCCGCATCCAGTTCGGCGGCGCCCGGCGCTTCGCCATGCGAATCTGGCTGGACCGTAAGGCCATGGCGGCCAGGGCTGTTACCGCGGCGGACGTCATCGCCACTCTCCAGACCGAGAACGTGGAATTGCCCGCCGGCCGCCTCGAATCGACGGAGCGGGAACTGACGCTGCGCACCCGCACCGGGCTGGAAACGGAACAGGATTTCCGTGAACTGGTCATCCGCCGGGGGGACGATGGCAGCCTGATCCGGCTGGCCGATGTCGCCCGGGTCCAGATCGGGCCCGAGGACCCGCGGGCCATCGCCCGGGCCAATCAACAGCCCGCCATCAGCCTCGGCATCGTGCAGCTCTCAAAGGCCAACACCGTCGAGGTGTCCGAGGGCGTCCGTGCCGCCATGGAAGCCATCCTGCCGACTCTGCCCGAGGGGGTCGAACTGAAAGTGAACTTCGACCGGGCCGATTTCATCAAGGCCTCCATGGTGGAGGTGATCAAGGCCCTGGGCTTCGCCATGACTCTGGTCCTGGTAGTCCTGTTCCTGTTCCTGGGGGATCTCCGGGCTACCCTGATACCTGCGGTAACCATCCCCATATGCGTTATCGCCGCCTTCGCCGCGTTGGCCGTCCTGGGCTATTCGATCAACGTCCTCATCCTGCTCGGGCTGGTGATCGCCATCGGACTGGTTGTGGACGACGCCATCGTCGTACTGGAGAATATCTACCGCCGCATCGAGCAGAACCAGCCACCCCTAT
The DNA here is from genome assembly GCA_024640085.1 of Gammaproteobacteria bacterium. Lineage (GTDB taxonomy): Bacteria > Pseudomonadota > Gammaproteobacteria > Steroidobacterales > XN24 > JAHEFR01. The sequence goes on along the minus strand of JAHEFR010000001.1, from coordinate 32,227 downwards.
TGGCGGCCCTCGAGGGGTCCAGGGAAATCGGATTCGCGGTCATCGCGACCACCCTGGTGCTGGTGGCGGTCATCCTGCCGATCTCCGCCCTGGAAGGTGACGTGGGGCGCCTGTTCCGGGAATTCGGCGTGGCCGTATCCGCCGCGGTCATCATCTCCAGCATCGTGGCGCTGAGCCTGATCCCCATGATGTGCTCCCGGCTCTTCCATGTCGGGGAACGGCACACGGGCTTCGCGGGCCTGGTGGACCGGGTCTTCTCGCGCCTGGGACGTACCTACCGCAGGGCGCTGGGCCCCACCGTCCGCCATCCCTGGATAGCCGTGGGAGTCGCAGCGATATTCTCGGCGGGCGCCTTCGGGCTCTACCGCGACCTGCCGGTGGAATACTCGCCCAGGGAGGATCGGGGCATCTTCTTCATCACCATGGGCGCTCCGCCGGGGGCCAGTCTGGATTACACCGAGCGGTACACCGCCCTGATGGAAGAAATCATCATGCGCGAGGTCGCCGCGGGTGACGTCATGCGGGTGCTCATCCGGGTGCCTGCGAGCTTCGGGAGCACGGGTGAGGTCAACACGTCCCGGGCGATCGTCCTGCTGGAGAACTGGGACAGGAGGAAACGCAGCGCGGAGCAGATCGCCGATGCAGTCCGTAGGCAACTCGACACGCTGCCGGGCGCTCAGTTCCGGGTGGTGCTGCCCCAGGGCCTCGGCGTCCGCGGCAGCAGCCGACCGGTCCAGCTGGTCATCGGCGGCGACAGCTACGAAGAGCTGGCCCAGTGGCGCGACACCATGCTCGCCGTCGCCCCCGATATACCGGAGATCGTTGGCCTGGACTCGGATTTTGACGAGCGCAAGCCGAAAATGGACGTGATCATCGACCGCAACCGGGCCGCTGATCTCGGTGTCTCCCTGGACAATATCGGCCGGACCCTGGAGACCATGCTGGGGTCCCGGTCGGTGACGACCTACATCGACCGCGGCCTGGAGTACAAGGTCATCGTGCAGGGCCGCGAGATCGACAGGATGAGCATCGGCGACCTGGGCAACCTCTATGTCCGCTCAGGGACCAGCGGACAGCTCATCCCCCTGTCCAGCCTGGTCACGCTGGCCGAGCGGGCAGGCCCGGCGCAACTGAACCGGATGGACCGGATGCGTGCCATCACTCTCTCGGCCGGTGTTGCGCCAGGCTACAGCCTGGGACAGGCGCTGGACGCCCTCGAGACACGCACGCGCGAACTGCTCCCCTCCCACGCCCGCCTGAGCTACGACGGCGAGTCGCGCCAGCTCAAGGAGACCGGACAGGCGCTCGATCTCGGCTTCGTATTCGCCCTGCTGGTGGTCTTTCTGGTGCTGGCCGCCCAGTTCGAGAGTTTCCGCAATCCGCTGGTCATCATGATGACAGTACCCCTTGCCGTCACCGGGGCGCTGCTGGGACTCACCGGTTACGGGGCGTCACTGAACGTCTATTCCCAGATCGGCATCATCATGCTCATCGGCCTGGCGGCCAAGAACGGGGTGCTGATCGTGGAATTCTCTAATCAGTTGCGGGACCGCGGATACGGGTTCCTCGATGCGGTCATCGAGGCTTCCGTCATCCGCCTGCGCCCGATCCTGATGACCAGCGCGTGCACGTCCATCGGTGCCCTGCCCTTGCTGCTGGCGAGCGGCGCCGGGGCCGAATCCCGTCAGCCCATCGGCATCGTCATCGTCTACGGGGTGCTGGTGTCCACCCTGCTGACGCTGTTCGTGGTGCCCGGCTTCTACGCCCTGCTGGCGCGTAACACCCGGTCGCCGCAGCACATGAGCCGGGTCATCGACCAGTTGACACTCACCGTCCGCAAACGGGACGCCAGGGCTCCCGGAGAGGAGCCTGACGCAGTCAGGGGCCCGGCTTCCTGAACAGGAACGTGATGCGATCCGTGTGGCCCTTGACCGACTCGCGGCCTACTTCGTAACGCAACTCGTCGTCCGGCCGGTAGTGCAGGTCGGTCCAGGCGACGAACTCGAACCCCGCCTGCAGGGCCTCGTGGATGATCCGCACCGGGTCGACCCGTCGCCGGTTCTCCGGTCCGTCCGGTTCCATGTGGCGCCGGGTGTGGTCCACGACACCATAAAGCCCGCCGGGCCGCAGCGCCTCGAACACCGCGTCGTTCAGTGCCCCCCGGCCAGCCGGTGTCAGGTTATGAGCGTTGCGGAAAGTGAGCACCAGGTCCAGATCCTCCAGCCAGAAGGAGAATGGCGCCAGGTCGAAGACCCCGCGCTCACCGGTGGATGTCAGCGGCGCATCGATATCGAGGATCTCCGCCGTGGCCAGTTCGGGCGTCTGGGCGATCACGCCCTGTATGCGATCGGTCCCCAGGGCCAGATAGAGGTCGCCTCGCTCTGCGAGTACCGGCGCCAGCAGTTTCGTGTACCAGCCGGTGCCGGGGAACAGCTCCAGCACTCGCAGATCGTCCCGGAACTGCATGAACTCCAGCGTCTCCACCGGCCGGCGATTGGCATCCCTGTCCTTCTCGGCCTCCGTCCGAACGGGACTCGATAAGGCGGCATCGAGCTTCGCCTTCCAGTCATCGTCTGCTGCGGCGGCGCCCCGGGTGACACCGGCAGCCATTACGAGCCATACAAGTGCTATCTTCATCGAGGATTCCTCCACCTGCGGGATGGTGTCCCGTCGCGACCAGGACCGCAAGTCCGGCCGCTCGCAAGTCGAGTCGAGTCTTGTCCGCCGAACGCCTTGTACTATGCTTTGCCAGTGGACCGACGCTGCCGCGTGGGCCGGCCGCCGTATTCGATCATGGGAGGACGAGAATGAAAACCAGCAAATTAGTTGCCCTCTGCTGCCTGTTAATGGCCATGGGCACCGGCCCGGCCTTCGCCGAGGATGCGACCTTCGACATCACCGTGATGACGCCCGAGACGGCAATCAAGGTCGCCCGCGTCGCCCTCGAGACCTGTCGTGGCAAGGGCTACCAGGTGGCGGTGGTCGTGGTCGATCGCATGGGCGTGCCCCAGGCCATGGTCCGGGACCGGTACGCTGGCGCCCACACGCCGGACACCGCCTTCCGCAAGGCCTGGACCGCGGTCAGCTTCCGGGAAGACACCCTGGCGCTCGCGGAGATGAGCGGCCCGGGCGCAGCGATGTCCGGGGCCAGGGACATCACCAATGCCCTGATGCTCGGTGGCGGTGTCCCTGTCGAGGCCGGTGGATCGACGCTCGGCGGCGTGGGGGTTTCGGGAGCACCCGGTGGTGATCTCGACGCCGAGTGCGCTTTGGCGGGTATCGACGCCGTCCGCGCCGACCTGGAGTTCTAGATCAGGGACGGATCAGGGTCTGACCAGGATATAACCCTGGCGGACCCGGTCCACCACGTGGGCCACGCCGGTCTGCACGGGGATAGTGTGTTCGTTCAACGCCGGCCGCGTACCCGTCTTGCGTTCCATGGTGTCGACCGTATTCATGCAGCCGACGAAACGCACGCCGCTCTCGACGAGACTGGCGATGCGTTCCGCGCGTGGATTGCCGTCGAGGAGTAGCTGCATGCCGGGCCCGAAGGCCACGATCTCGATGTCGACAACGTCCGGGCCGCCGTAGTGCTTGATGAGGTTGTTGGCCACGTCCAGCACCGCATCCTGCTTGGCCGGGTCCTGATCGCTCAACTGCAGCAGGATAAACGCCTCGGCGAAGGGCTTGTCCTCGCTGACTGACGCATCGGCTCCCGCCGCAGCGGTGAATCCGGAAAACGCGAAAACCGTGATTGCGGCGGCGACGGCCGCCGTCCGCGTCCGGGGGAACCGAAGCATGGCTGTCATCCTCCTGTACCTGTCAGGAAGGATAGTCGGCGATGCCCGGATTGTTGTCGACGTTTTTCAGAACGGGCGTGTTCAGCTTGTCGATCCGGACGGTTTTTTCGGAACGGAGGTACTCGGCGACGACCTCCCATACGGGCGCACCGGGGGCCTGGGACCCTACCGTCGCCCAGCCCGTGACCTTGTATGTCTTGCCGGCCTCGATAGCCTCGCCGGAATCCAGCGTCATGTTACTGATCCGCTTGCCGATGACCTCCAGGGGGTCGCAGACGTAGTTCATGCCGCCGACACGGACCATGTCGCCCCCCTGCTGATAGAAGGGGTCGGGGTTGAACAGGTTGTCGGCGACGTCCTCCAGGATCAGCCGGATCTCCTCGCCGGTCATCTCCCGGACGTAGGTCTCCGGATAGGTGATACAGGTCTGGTCGAGCAGCCGATCCATGGTAATGGGATCGCCGGGCAACAGGCTGGTGCCCCAGCGGAATCCAGGAGAGAGCGCGATCTGGGCGTCGCCCACGGCTCTGAGTCCGTCGCAGATCAACTGGTCGAAGGTGCCGCTGAAATTGCCGCGTCGGTACAGCACGGTCTCGGCGATGGCGAGACTCTCCTCGAGCTTCTCCCGATACGGCGCCCTGGCCCCCTCGATGTAGGCAGTCATCTCATCGTCCGCGGGCAGCAGATTCGAAAAGACCGGCAACAAGGTGTAGCGGTAGTCCCTGACCCGACCGAGACCGAGATTCAGGTCCAGGACGCCGAGGAATTTGCCGTTCGATCCGGCGTTGGTGACGACCGTCCGGCCGCCGGCGGCGTTCTTCACGACGCTCGGCACCGGGATGCCGTCGTGGGTGTGCCCGCCGAGGATGAAGTCGATGCCAGAGGTGACCGCAGCCAGCTTCAGGTCCACATCCATGCCATTGTGGGACAGCAGGATCACGGCCTCGGGATCGATGTCTTTCTGGATCTCGTCCACCAGCGTCTGCAGTTCCTCTGCGCGGATGCCGAAGGTCCAGTTGGGGATGAATCGGGAAGGATTGGCGATCGGTGTGTACGGGAAAGCCTGGCCGATCACGACCACCTTGTGGCCGCCGACATGCTTGACCGTGTAGGGCCTGAACGCGTGGCCGTCCTCGTCGAATGACGGCACATCGAAGAACGCCGCATCTTCGGTCAGCATGACGTTCTGGGCGACGAACTCCCCGCCGAAGGCGTCGATGTTGGCGCGGATCTCGTCCTCTTCGTAGGTGAACTCCCAGTGGCCGGTCATGATGTCCACGCCCAGCAGGTTGCAGGCGCCGACCATGTCCCGGCCCCGCGTCCACAGCGCCGTGCCCGACCCCTGCCAGGTGTCCCCGCTGTCGAGCAACAGCGCCTTGCCGCCGGGACCTTCCGCCCGGAGTTTCTTGACCAGAGTCGCAAGGTGGGCGAAGCCGCCCACCTTGCCCAGTTGTCGGGCTTCGGCCTCGAAACTCAGGTAGGTGAAGGCGTGGGCTTCGGGCGTCCCGGGCGGGATCCCCGTAGCCCTCAGGAACGCCTCGCCCACCACGTGGGGCATTTTGCCGGTCCGGTCCCCGACGCCGATATTGACGTTGGGTTCGCGGAAATACACGGGCATCAACTGTGCGTGGCAGTCCGCAAAGTGCAGCAATCGAGCATTGCCCAGCCTCGGGACGTCGTACATCCCCTCGACGCCGGCGGCATACGCGTTGCGGCCCGGTCCCCATCCCGCGGCGTTGCCCGCGATCGCGCCTACCCCGAGGAGGCGCAGGAAATCTCTGCGATCCATGAATGACTCCTGCGACCTCTCCCGGGCCGTCAGCCGGTTACTTGACGACCGCCGACCTCCAATCGTCGGCCTGCTGTCTGGCCTGGGCCACTGCCGCCTCGCTCTGCAGCCTGGCCTCATCGCACAGGCTCACGGCTTTGCCGAAGTCTCCGGCTGTGGCCGCTGCACCCGCCTTCTCGATCAGCGGCGCGACCGTGTTCCACTCATACTTCAGCTCCGCCGACATCTTGCGGGCTTCCTCCGCGGCATCGCAGGCAGCCTTGTAGGCCGCCTCGTCGGCCGCCTGGGCCAGACCCGCCTGGAACCCGGCAAGAATCAGGGCCCCGGCAATCACGTATTTCTTGTGCATCTCACTCACTCCTTGCGCCCTGCAGGCCTACTTCCGCGCGCCGGGACCGTTGATGACCAGGCCGTTGCTCATATAGGTGACGAAGTACTCCAGGTCGCGGTACTCCTCGCCCTGCGCCTTGAGGGGCACCGCCCGGACCTGCTTGTTGCAGCCATCGAAGCGGCGATGCAGGGTGCCCATGTCGTTCCACTTGGAACGATAGACCGGGAAGTGGGTGGGGTGACCCAGGGCCGGGCTGAGCCGGTCCGCCCGGATCATCATGCCCGAGTTGCTGACATGGCAGTCGGCGCAGGAGAAATTCAGCTGCCCGCGCTTCGAGTAATAGAACTCCTTGCCGTGCTCGTAGGCCGCCATCGCCCGGGGATCGTCCGGGATCTTGACGTCAAGCACCTGCCCCCGGGAGGTGAACGCCATGTAGGCGGAGATGGACGCGATCGGACCCTTCTTGTAGCCGAGTGGTTTTTCGCCGTTCTTCTCGCGGCACTCGTTGATCTCCAGCTCCAGGGTCTTCACCTGTCCGGTGGCCGTATCGAAATACGGATAGTTCTGCCGGATGCCGATGCCGCCGTTGGGGAAGCAGTCGGCGTAGGTCTTGCCGTTTGCGAAAGGCGTCTCGAACAGTTCCTTCCCTTCGGCGATCGCCAGTTCGTAAGGTGCGAACTCCTCGATCTGCACCCATTGCTCGTAAGCGCCCGGATCGATGGCGTAGACGCCATTGATGTAGTCCGCCACTGCAACGTCAGGAAATCGGTTCTGAAAGTACTCGACAAACGCCTGCCGGTCGTCTTCAGGGGTTGCCCAGGCAAGTCCGGCGACCAGCGCCGCGCCCAGGAAAACCGTGACCATTCTTTTCATTTTCTGCTCCTCCGTTGTTCCTGGGCTCAGGAGATGGTCGTCTCTGCCGAGTCTGTCTCGCCCTTGTTGTCCACCCAGCTGATCTTCAGCGTATCGCCGGCCTTGGCGCCATTGACGTTGAATGACAGGTATGGGTTCTTGGATACCGCGGGCCCCCAGTTTGCGGTCATTACGACGTTGCCGTTGATCTCGGCCTTCACTTCCTGAATGTAGTGGGCCGGAACGGTCTCGCCGGTCTTGCTGTCTTTGCGGGTGCCGGTTTCCATCTCATGCTTCATCAGGGTCTTCACTTCGACCTGATCCCCAGTCAGCTTGGCCTTGATTCGAATGCCACTTGCCATGATTTTTTCCTCTTGATCCTGATCAGCCGCCGCAGCCGCCGATAGTAACCTTGACTTCCTTCTGGGCGCTGTAGAGCTGGCCGTCGGCCTTGACCACTGCGATCACGTTCGAGGTCTTGCCCATCTTCAACCGCGTCGACACGTCGGCCACCGCACCAGGTCCCAGGTCGAAGGAAGCCGCCAGCGGCGACGGATTCTTGTCGACGATGATGCTGATCGACTCAACTTTGTCCAGGCTGCAGGACACGGAGATTGGGACCACTGCGCCGTTCTCGGCGATATCGGGCGCGCCAAGCACTACGGCGCTGCTTTCTGTGGCTTCGGTGCCGCCATACAGGGCGTCCATGGCATCGCTGGTGGACTTGGCCTCGAAGGCCTTCGCGGGCCACGCCAGCAACACCCGGGGCAGCGCCATGAGCGCCACAACCGCAGCAGCGCCCCTGACAAACAGTCTTCTGGTCAGATTCATGAGATTGTCTCCAGTCGGTCCAGGCGTCTACTGGACGTAGATAAATTCGGTGACGAGATCGATTTGCTCTTCGGTCAGGATCCTGTTTTTACCGAAGGGCGGCATCGCGGAATGGGGATTGATGGCGGTAGCATCCCAGATCTGCGCGCGCAGCTTGGCCTTGTCCGGAAATCTCTGCGCCATGGCCACCAGCGGCGGCCCGATGTTCCCCGGTAGGTCGCCCGTCGCGATCATGTGGCACGCCAGGCAGTTGCCGCCCTTGCGATCGAAGGCAATCGCCTTCCCCTGTTCGACAGCGCTCTGCGCTTCCTCTGCCATGGACGACGCCGCCGGAACCATCAGGGCTCCGAGCGTGCACACGACAGCGGTAACGAAAGCCGCAACCATTTTTCTCATCATTATCGACTCCTCCAGTGGGGCGTCAGTTGCGCGCCCATTTTACTCCGATGCACTAGCGGTCATGTACCGCACGGCAGCAGCCACCTCCTCGTCGGTCAGCTGGATCTGGCCTCCCTTGGGGGGCATGTAGCCCGCGCTCCCCTGGTAGCCGTTGACCGCATGTTCCACCAGCACATCCATGCCCTGGGCGAGCCGCGTTCGCCATTGATCCCTGTCGCCGACGATCGGCGCTCCTGCCAGCCCACCCTTGTGGCAGGTGGCACAGGCTTGCTGGTAGACGTTGAGACCCAGGTTCGGATCAGCCGCTGTTGCGGTCTCGCCTTCTTCTTCGTCTCCCTTGAAAAACTCCGTCGGTGTGACCCCGAGGTCGGTAGAGTCCCAGGTGATCTTGATGCTGTCCGGGTCCTTGCAGTCCTTCATGCATGCTACGTTCTGGACATCCGGACGCGGATCGACGAAGAAGCCGTCCCGGTGGGGCATCTCGATACCGGCCAGGTTGTCCCGCGTAAGCACGAAGTCGTCACCGACGATGTCGTTAAGATACAACAGGTAGGCGACGATGGCATAGACTTCGTCATCCGTCAGCGACTGGGGCTCGAAAAACGGCATGGCGCGGTGGACGTAATCCCATACCGTGCTGGCGTATGGCCAATAGCTGCCGATCGTCTTTTCCGGTCGGGCCTCGGTCAGCGTACCGTATCCGCCCGCCAGTTTCGGCCAGCGCCCCTCCCCTTCTCCGAAGAACCCGTGGCAGGCCGCGCACTGTTCTTCGTACAGGGGCTCGCCCTCCTCGACGGACCCGCTCCCTTCCGGCAGGCCCGTGCCGTCGGGTCGGACGTCGATGTCCCAGCCGGCGATCATCTCCGGTGTCGCCGTCGTCCCGAATCCATAATAGCCGGCCCGGCCCGGGTCGAGTTCCGGACGGTAAGCCAGGCTGATCTCGACGGCCGGCACCTCCGGTCCGATGGTTGGACCCTCGGGTGCGCCGCCGGTGTCGCCTGCCAGGGCCGGGACGAATCGACCGGCGATAAACAAGACGGCCGCTGCGGCGACGGCGACCGGCAGACCTCTAGTCGATCTGTACATTGGTCACCCCCCCGGTCTGGTCCAGACGCCAGGTGTGGATCGCGTTCTTGTGGTAGATGGACTCCACGCCCCTGACCGCCCGGAGCTGGGTGAGCGTAGGCTGCACGTAGCCCGTCTCGTCCATGGAGCGACTCTGCAGCAGGGCCGGGCTCCCGTCCCAGTCCCACATGAAGCTGAACCGGGTCAGCGCCTTCGGCAACACCAGGCCTTTCAGCCGCGCTTCCTGCCAGTTGACGCCTCCGTCGAGAGAGACATCCACCCGGCGGATGCGGCCGCGGCCTGACCACGCGAGACCCTGGATCTCGTAGCGACCCGGGGTCGTAAAGGGACGCTCGGGGCAGGGGAAGGTGATCACCGAATTCGTCTCCTGGACGAACGTGAACTTGCGGGCACGGCCGTCGGGCATCAGGTCGGTGTACTTGGACGTCTCCTCCCGCTGGTACCAGGGCTGGTCTCCCACCTCCAGCCGCCGCAGCCACTTGACGCTGGTGTTCCCCTCCCAACCGGGATTCAGCAGACGGACCGGGTAACCCTGCTCCGGACGCAGGGCCTCGCCGTTCTGGGCGTACACGACCAGCGAGTCGTCCAGCGCCTTCTCCATGGGGATGCTGCGGGTCATGGCCGCGCCATCGGCCCCCTCGGCCAGCACCCAGGACGCGCCTCTCTTGACGCCGACCTCCTCCAGCAGCACCGAAAGGGGCACCCCGGTCCACTCGCAGCAACTGAGCATCCCGTGAGTGAACTGCAGCGCCTCCATCTGGGCGCCGCGCCATTCCATGCCCCCGTTTGCCGGACATTCGATGAAACGGATGACCGACACGCTGGGGAAACGCATCAGGTCCTCCATGGTGAGCACGATCGGCCGGTCAACCATGCCGTGGATCATCAGGCGATGCTCGGCCGGATCGATCTCCGGGACACCCGCGTGGTAGCGCTCGAAGACCAGGCCGTTTGGGGTGATGATGCCGAAGAGTTCGGGCAGCGGCGTGAAACTGATAGAGCTGATATTGCTGGCCGTCAGCCACGGCACGGTGCGCCGGATGACGTCGGCCTCGTGTGCGGAGGGCATGCCATAGGGCACGGTGACGACGCCACGGCCCAGGGAACGGGTCCAGGGCGGGATGTTCGGCGGCAGGAAAGACTCATCCCCCGCGGCCATGGCCGGACCGGCGACGGCGGCCCCGGCCAGCGCCAGACCACGCTTGAGGAAATTCCGGCGATCCTCCCGGGGCACCCTGCTGGCGGCATCCGCGACCTTTCCCAGCAGATCAGCCACCCGGTCGTGGCCAGCTTTTGACATATCCTCTCTCCCTTGCCGGGCAGACTCAGGCCTGCTCTAGCATCACCTGGTCTGCTTCGCGGTATTCGCCGCCTCCCGCGCGCAGGCGGCTGCGCCCGAGCCGCAGAATCGGTTTTTATATAGTTTAGTGTCCTCTAAATCAACTGCCACCTAATCCGGACCGTTCACCCGCCGGGGTCCGCCCTGTCCTGCCCTGATCATCTCGGCGGTCCCCTCCTCGATCGCTCGGTCCAGGTACCAGAGGTACATCTGTTTGTTGTTGATCCCCACCAGGCGTGGCGCCACTTCACTGCCGTCCGGCCCCAGGATCAGGACTGTTGGAGTGAACAGGGCATCGTATCCATTGGCCACCGCGAAGGGGCTGACAGTCCTGCCTCGAAAATCCACGACGTCTGGTCCTGAATCGATGCATAGCTCACGAATCAGCGCCCGTTCCTCGTATTCATTGCTCAGGATCATCGGCACGATGACTGCTGTTTTCAGGAGCGCGCAGTATCCGCAATCCTCACGGGTGACGACGAGAACGATCGGGGCATCTCGTTCTCGAGAGGTCCCGCCATCGGCCCGCAGATCATGGGCCTCGGGCACCGGCGGCTGCGCGCCGGCCGTGTCGAGGCCACTGGCCAGGACGGCACCCAGAAGCCACGGTGCCATTGTTTTTCCCGCCCGGTTCATGGGCGGATCTGCCCTGTCGCATCCAGCCATGCCTGCATCCCCTCGACCAGATCGTAGGCGTACAGGTCGCGGAAAAAGTGATCCGCCCCGTCGATATCGAGCAACGTCATCGACCCGCTACTTTCTATCGCTGCCACTTCGTCGGCGACCCCCTCGCTCAAGGGGTCCTCGCTGCCGACGACCACCAGCACGGGCAAGGCGCTGCCGGCAGCCAGGGCTAGGGTGTCGAAACCCGGATCGGGGTCATAGTAGGACAGGAAAGATTCCGCGGTGACCTCCGCCCCGGCGCAATGCAGGACACCCACATCGCTCATCAGCGTCCCGCCCTGCCCGGCCGCAACCAGCGTCCTGGCTCGCTCCAGCGCCTCGATCTGCTCCTGGCTCAGCGAAGCCTCCCCCGGTCGATAGACCGAGGGCGCCACCAGCACCATCGCGCTGACTTCATCAGGAGACTCAGCCGCGTAGCGAGCCACCTGGTTGGTCCCCCGGGAATGCCCGAGCAGAACGAATTTTTCCCTCCCGCTTGCCACCAGCCACTGGGTCCAGGCCGCCAGCTCCGGGATCGCATCGCCGTGCCTGTGGCCATGTGGCGAGGAACAATCAAACATGCCCTGTCGATCGTCCTGCCCCAGGGACAGGGATATCCGCAGAGAGTCGATACCGTTCTCCGCCATGGCCTCCGCCAGAGTGGCCATGATCTCCATATTCCCGTGGGCCAGGCTGCCGTGAAGCATGAGGACGGTGGAAACGGGCGACTCCGCTTCAGTCAGCCACCCGTTCAGCGTCAGGCCCTGGAACTCAATCTGGACCTGCCGCCCGGGTTGGGCCGCCGCCGGCGACGTGGACAGGCCCCATCCAAACAACGCGAGCACGAGGGCCGCGATTCGCCGCCTGTACGAAATGAGTCGAGTCGTGTTCATGGTCAACTTCCTGATATTCCGGTCAGCAGCCTGGACACCAGCCGCTCCACCGGCACGAAATCATCTGTCAATACCGGCAGTGCGCTGACCGGGGTGCCGGTGTTCATCAGCGGCTCGGTGATCCTGAGCCAGGAGCGGGCGAAGCCATTGGCGGATTCCAGTTCCGGCGGTGGCGCCGGCCCGTCGCTGGCCGAGACCACGTAAGTGACGCGGCCGCCGCCGGCAGGGACGTGATCGATCCAGACATCCACCTGGCGGAATTGTTCGGCGAGGGTTTTGACGATGCTTTTGACCAGGAGCGGATCCGGGAATCCGTCGACGACGTTGAGGACGTAGATGCCTCCCGGCGCCAGCCTGGAGCGGAGCAGGGACACGTATTCCCGGGTTGCGAGGTGATACGGCACCGCAACGTCGTGGAAGACGTCTCCCACCACTGCGTCGAAAGACGACGGCAAGGCGGACGCCAGCGCCATGCGGGCATCGGTGTGGGCAACGGCCATCCCGGTGGTGTCCGCGAACATCAGCTCCCTCGCGACCTGTGTGACTACCGGATCGAGTTCCGCAACTTCCACGCTGGCATCGGGGAAAGCCGTCAGGACGGCGCGCGGCTGACTGTAGGAGCCGCCACCGGCAAAGAAATAACGGGCGTTGGCAGCATCCGCCCCGAGATGGCGTCGCAGCAACTCGTCCATCAGGTGGGCATAGGGAGCAAACAGCAGTGTCCCGTCCGGCCCGTAGGCGATCCCGTGTATCAGGTGATCCAGCACCAGCGTACGGGTATCACCCGGCTCCTCGGTTCCGACGAAATCGACCACGCGGATGCAGTAATACTGGCTTTCCTCGTCACAGGGATCCGCCAGTCCCTGCCGCAGGTAGTCCGCGGCCAGTATCAGCCCCGCCGCCAGGGTGACAGCAGCCATGAGTCCGCGGGATCGCCTCAGCAAAGGTGCCGAAAGGATCAGCAGGGCGATGCCGGCGGCGACGATCACCGACCGCGTACCGAGGTACTGGATCAGCACGAACCCGGTCGCGAAGGTACCGACGATGCTGCCGAGCGCCGCAAGGGCGTGCATCCGCCCGACCACATGACCCGCCCGGGGATCCCGCCGCAGCGCCAGGGTCGTGAGCATGGGCGCTACCAGGCCGAGACAGGCAGCGGGCAGGAAGAAGAGGCCGAGAGAGAGAATGAAGCTCGCGCTCAGCAGCCCCATGGGCTGAGACTGGACGACCGGTGCGATCACGGTCAGGGCGAGCAGCACGCCCAGGGTGGTGACGGCGGATGCGGCGAGGGCGAGCCCGGCCTGGCGATCCTCCGCCCCGGCGTCCACCCAGATGCCGCCGGCCCAGTTACCCAGGGACAACCCGGCCAGGACAACGCCGATGATGGACGTCCAGGAATACAGGGACACGCCCACGTAAGGAGCGATCAGGCGACCGGCCGTGATCTCCAGCACCATGACGACGGCGGACGAAAGGAAGACGACGAGGCCGTAGAGAAACAGCACACGGGAGTCCGCCGGTCTGTCAGCGTCTCCCTCGGTCAGCCCCCCCACAATCAATGTGACCCCGGGATGCCGAGGGCCCGGTCCAGGGCCTCCCGGATCTGCTGATCCCAGACTTCTGCGATGGCGGTCCCCGGCGGCGCCCGGGTCGCCTTGCGCCGGTAGGTCACCACTCCGTCGCCGTCGATGACCAGCAGGCCAGGCGAACTGATGACGCCATAGTCATCCGCCACGAGGTCACCCAGGGGCAGGACGACAAAATCATAACCGTGCTCCGCCATGTATTTCACCGGGTCGCCGTCATCCTTGAAATCGATCGCGTACACGGTCACGCCGTGGTCCGAGTAGTCCTCGACGACCTGCTGCAGGTATGGCATAACGGCATGACAATAGGGGCACCAGCTCGCCCAGAAAAACAGGATGCTTACGCTGCCGGCCGCGTCCGCGGGAAACGTGATCTCGCGCCCCTCGGCGTCCGTCATCTCCCAGGCCGGCGCGGACATTCCCGCATCGATGACGTCCCCCAAGGCGGACGTGGGCCCGCCGAGTGCGAACCAGGTCACTGCCAGCACCAGCGGTTTTTGCATCCAGGTCTCCGAAAGTCTGCCGACCCCGCACGATATTGCAATCATCATCCGCCGTCCAGCCGCCGGCGCATGCGTCATCCCGACCCTGGCGATAGCGCCGCGCGGCCAGGTCGACAGCATCAGGGCGCACCCGCGCATCGTGCTGTTATCGTATTTCCTGCCGCTCGTAATCGCGATCCTGGCGGGAGGGCAGACCGGCAACCTTGGTGCTGCGCAACCGACCGCCGCGCTGGTAATCTACGCGGCGTTCCGGCTCCTCCTTACCTAACCGCCGGTCGAACAGGAACCTATGACATGAGCGGCATACTGACAGTCGAACAGGCCGAGGAATGCATCCGCAAGGCGCTGCGGGATTTCGGCGTCGTGGAGATTCCGGTGGCCGAATGCGCCGGACGCATCCTCCGTCAACCCATACGCTCTGAGCGGGATCTTCCGCCCTTCGATCGGGTGATGATGGACGGCATCGCTCTGAAACATGCAGCGTGGGCACGGGGCGAGCGGTCGTTCAGGACCGAGGGAATCGCTGCTGCGGGCAGCCCGCGGATGACCCTCGTATCCGAATCCGGCTGCATCGAGGTCATGACCGGCGCCGTGATGCCCGATGGCTGCGATTGCGTCGTCCCGGTGGAGAGGATCGACATGGCAGACGGCCTGGCCAGGATCCATGGCGACTACTCTCCCGGCCTGGACCAGTTCATCCACCGCCAGGGCTCGGATCATCCGGCACAAACGACGCTGCTGGAGCCTGGGATGCTTCTCCGCGGACCCGAGGCTGCCGTGGCCGCCGCGTCCGGTCTGGACGTCATCCAGGTGGCCCGGTTGCCCCGGATATCGGTCATATCGGTGGGCGACGAACTGGTGGAGCCCGGCGAGCCGATATTGCCTCACCAGGTCCGCCGATCGAACGACTACGCCATCGAGGTGGCCATACGGGCACGCGTGGCCGGAACCACGGCCCGGGTCTTCGTCGACGACGACGAGGCCAGGATGATCGAAGTGATCGGCGACAGCCTGGCCCGATCCGACGCGCTGGTCCTGAGCGGCGGTGTATCGATGGGTAAGTACGACTTCGTGCCGGGGGTGCTCCAGGGCCTGGGGATCCGTGTGATATTCCACAAGGTGTATCAGCGCCCGGGGCGACCGATGTGGTTCGGATGCTCGGGCGAAGGCAAGCCGGTTTTCGCCCTGCCCGGCAATCCTGTCTCGGCCACGGTTTGCCTGTCCCGCTACGTACTGCCCGGCCTTGAGCACGCCATGGGCCTGGAGCGGGAACGGACCGGCTTCGGAAGACTCGACCGGGAGATCCGGTTCGAACCCGATCTCACCTGTTTCCTTCCTGTAATCCTGGGGTCCGCGGACGACGCCACGATGCTGGCGAGCCCCGGGATGCCCAATACCTCCGGGGATTTTGCGTCTCTTGCAGGGACCGATGGATTCGTGGAGTTACCCCGGGGCCGAGACGTGTTTCCGAAAGGCTTCGTCGCCCGCTTCTGGCCCTGGTGATCAGCGTTCGACGTCAGCGGTCTCCGTCGCGCCTTCCGCGATGTCGTCATGCCGATGCCCGTGGGTGGCACAGCGCTCGCAGTTGACCCAGCCCGAATCCCCCGAGACGTAGTGCTCCTTCTTCCAGATCGGGAGCCTCACCTTGATCTCGTCGATGATGTAGCGGCAGGCCTTGAAAGCCTCGTCCCGGTGGGCGGCCGATACCCCGATCCAGACGGCCACGTCGCCCAGTTCCAGACTGCCATGGCGGTGGACGCAGGCCGCGCCATTGACACCGAACCGCTCCACCGCCTCGGCAAGTATTTTCTGTCCTTCGGTACGGGCCAGGGTCTCGTACACCTCGTACTCCAGCCGCCTTACCTGCTGACCCTCGTTGTGATCCCTGATCCAGCCTTCGAATGCGGCGTAGCCGCCACAGTGTGGATCGAGCAGGCGCCGGCGCCAGGCCTCCGTGTCGATGGCGTCCCGGGTCAGGTCGAATTCGATCATCCGCCGGCCACCGGAGGGATGAAGACGATGCGGTCGCCGTCCTGTAGCGGACGATCCCAGGCCGCGAATTCATCATTGACGGCGACCTTGAGCCGGTCCGCTCCCAGTCCCAGGGAATGAGCGGCCTGCAGCTCCGCATAGAGGGCCGCGGGATCCCTGGCCGCCGTCGTAACAGTCTCTTCGTCTCGTCCGGCCTGGTCCCGAAACGCGGCGAAGTAATGGACATGTATGGTTTTCACGCAGCCGACTCCGTCGAATGGAAATCGCTCTTGCCGCCGGTCTTCTCGATCAGTCTCGTCTCGCCGATGACGATGTCGTGAGAGAGTGCCTTGCACATGTCATAGACAGTAAGCGCCGCGACCGTGGCGCCAGTCAGGGCCTCCATCTCCACTCCCGTGCGGTTGTGAACAGCAACCCGGCAATCGATGACCACCTCGTTGCTGCGATCCCGGTCGAAGTCAACGCTGACCTTGCACTTCTCGATACCCAGAGGGTGGCAGAAGGGCACCAACTCATGGGTGCGCTTGGCCGCCATCACACCCGCGACGATCGCGGTGTCGAACACCGGGCCCTTCTTGGTGACGCCGCCGGTCGCATGGAGCGCATCGGCAACGTTGGAAGGAAGCTGGACGCGGGTCCGCGCGTGTGCGGTCCGGAGGCTGGGGCTCTTCGCGCTGACGTCCACCATGGTGGGCCGCCCGTCCTTGTCGACGTGGGTGATCATCAGCCGCCGATGTAATACATCTCGATGCGCTTCAGTTCCTCCGGGGAACTGCGCGAGCTGGCCCGTAGCTCGCTGTAACGGTCGGCACGCGCCCTCCACGCCTTGTATATGATCTCGAGCAGCTGTTCGTCATCGACTCCGCCGCGCAGCACGGCCCGGAGATCGAGCCCCTGGTTGGCGAACAGGCAGTTGAACAGCTTGCCGTCGGACGACAGGCGGGCCCGGGTGCAGTCACGGCAAAACGGCTCCGTCACGGAGGAGACAAACCCGATCTCCCCTGCCCCGTCCTCGAACTCGTAGCGGTTGGCCACTTCACCGCGGTACGACCGGTCCACCGGATTGAGCGCGAACCGCCGGCTGATCCTTTCCAGCAGTTCCCGGGACGGGACCGTATCTTCCGGGCGCCAGTGATTCATCGTCCCTACATCCATGTATTCGATGAAACGGACGATGACCCCCGTTCCACGGAAGTGCTCCACCAGATCCAGCACGCCGTCGTCGTTGACGCCGCGCTGGACCACCACGTTGACCTTGACCGGATCGAGCCCGGCGTCGGTCGCGGCCCGGATGCCATCCAGCACCCGCTCAATTCCGCCGCGACCCCCGGTCATGCGCTGGAACACGTCGTCATCGATGGAATCGAGGCTGACGGTTACGCGGTGCAGGCCCGCCGCCTTGAGTCCGGCGGCATGCTGAGCCAGCAGGACACCGTTGGTGGTCAACGCGATGTCCTCGATGTCCTCGATCAGGCTCAGCTCGCCCACCAGTTCCTCGATCTGCGGCCTGAGCAGCGGCTCACCGCCGGTGATGCGGATCTTGCGAACGCCAAGGCGCACGAACAGCCGCGTCAAGCGGATGATCTCAGCGAACGACAGGCGTTCGTTGGAGTGGAGGAACCTGAAGTGCTCGTGGTACTGGTCGGCCGGCATGCAGTACGGGCAGCGGAAATTGCACCGGTCCATGACGGAAATCCGCAAGTCGTGCAGGGGCCTTCCGAGCCGGTCTACCGGTCCCCGGGACGGAGGATTGAGAGGTGTTGGGGGAGTCTTGTCTGCCATATAGCCTTCTAATTCTCAGGATCGCCGCATGTTGTCATTATTTCATGGGCCCGCCGGTCGCAGCCAGTCGAGCGGACACTGCCAATCATAGCAGCGCCGGCTCCATGGGGACGGGCGCGCCGTCCCAGGCCCCGGTGCTCATTATCCAGGACCTGGCCGAATCCACCTCCGGAGCCATCCGCTCGGCCAGGCTTGCCAGCTCGCGGTCTCGGGCCGCGGAATCGAATTGGCGACCGGGATCCTTCGCGTGCCGCCGGAACAGCTCTCCCCCTGCGATCGCCTCTGCCTCGGACACCGGGAGATCGGCGTCGGCCAGCTCCATCGCGGCCGGTAGCACGCTCTGGGGGCGCTCGAACAGCAGGCGGCAATCCAGGCTTCTGATCCGTTCATGGGAGGCTGTTACCGAACGCAACCGCAACATCTGCGCCAGCCACAGGCAGGCCGCTGCCCGCGGAGGCTCCAGGGCCGCAGCATCCACCTCGCCGAGGCCGGGCGTGGCCCGAATGCCGCCAGCAACCTGCTGACAGACGTTGAGCACCCAGCGCCGATGCATGGGTGTCTTGAGTACCGACAGCAGGTAGTCCTCAAAGCCGGCGTACAGCGCTACGCCCGCGCAGTCAGGATTCAGGGCCAGCAACGGATCGAGGATGAAGTTGACCGGGACATTGGCCTTCACGATGACGACCTGCTCGTCGGTATAGCGGCGGCCCAGTAATGCGCTCGTCAATGCGAGGCATCGTTTCCACACCGCCGGGTCCGTCGGCACCCCGCCAGCGGCGGCGTCTGCGGCAAGCTGACGCAGGGTGAACGGCTCTCTGATCACAAGAGTCCTGTCGGGAAGGTCCAGCGCCCGCGCCAGCAGCGTGGAACCGCAGTGCGCGATGTGGAAGATGAAGAAGATCGGCCGCTGGACAGGCCCGCGACTCTCGAACTCGGCCAGCAGTCGTTCCGTGGGCACCTGCCAAGCCCGGGGCCCCGCCGGCACGATGCGCCCCGGGTCGGTGAAGATCGAGCGCCGGTAGGTCTCCCGGGTCATCGGCACCAGGTTCACCTGTCCGGGTGCGAATTCCACCGGGTAGATATCGGGCCGAGCGAAAAAGGTCTCTGCATCGATACGATCGGGGACGGGATCGGGCTGTGTCATCTGGGCTGGCTGCGGGCGCGTCCCTGGTGTTCTGGTACCATCGAAACCCGCAGTCTAACTCGCCGGAGACGGCCCGGCTAACCGCCCGCCAGGACTCGCTCGATGATCGGTTTTATCCCGCCTGATCAGCACCGCAATCATCTGACTGTGGCCGCCGAGGGCCGTGCTCCCCTGGACTCGGTGGATACTGCCCAAGTCATCGAGGGCTTGCGCCGATTCGGCGCCATCCTGTTCCGTGGTTACAGCTACGACCTTGAAAGCCTGACCCGATTCACGGCCCGGTACTGCTCACTCTTCGTTCGCAACGAGAGTGGCCGGCGCGGTGCGGTCTCCGCTGACGGGACCACCCAGACCGTCAACCTCGGCCAGGAAGCATTCCCGCTGCATCCTGAGCTTTCCCGGGTGCCCTGGCGGCCCGATATCGCCTGGTTTGCGTGCGCGCACCCGCCTGTCCTGGGGGGAGAAACCCTGATCTGCGACGGCGCCGCGGTCGCCGCGGCCCTGAGTAAATCGACCCGGGAAGCCCTCGCCGGGCGGCGCGTGACCTACCGGGAAGAGACGCCAATGGAGGCATTTACCGACTGGCTCGGGATCCCGCCTCCGGACGATGCCACGCTGGCGATGATTTCTGCGGACAGTCCGTTCCGATTCGAGCGGCAGGGCCATCGTATTTTTCGTACGTTCTCGAGGCCATTCCTGCATCGCCCCCTGTTTGGCGATGGATTGGTGTTTGCCAACTTCCTGCTGTTCGCCCGCTTCATGTTGAACACGAGGGAGTACCCGACTTTCGAGGACGGCAGCATCATCCCGGACGAAGTCGTGGCGGAGATCAAGGATGTCTCCGATCGGCTTACCGTGGCCCACGCCTGGCGGCGGGGAGATGTGCTGATGCTGGACAACAGCCGTTTCCTCCACGGCCGCAATCCGGTGGAGAATCCGGACGCACGAGAAATCTGGACCCAATTTGGCTTCGCCGGTTTCCTGGACGACGACCACCCTCAGCTGGCGGAACCCTGGCGTTACACCGACGATTCCCTGGCCATATTCTTCGGGCCCCGCGCCCTCGAACTCAGATCTCGTCACCCCATATACGGCCCGGCTCGTTGAGCCTCGCCAGGCCGGGGTTTCACTCCAACAGGTAGCTGTAGTCGATCAGCCGGCCGTCCCGTTCGACGGTGAGCTGGAACGCCGCCTGGCCCCGCAGACCGCTCACTGCCTGCATGAACGCGCCCGGGACGCTGGCCGGGGTGCCGTTGAGACTGATGACCACGTCGTGCTCTCTGAGTCCCAGCCGATAGAAGTCTCCAGCCGGTTCCAGCCAGGCCACGCGGTAGCCGCGCAGCCAGCCCTCGTGGACATCAGGCTCCAGGGCCACCTGACTGGCGATCCGCTGGCGATCTTGCATGGCCAGGGCAAATGTCTCCCGGGGCAGCGTCACCTGATAGGTGTCGCCGTGGCTCTCCGGCGCTGCACGGCGGGAACGTAGATCGCTGCGCAGAGTGAGTGACACCAGTCCCTGTGCACAGTCCATGGTCGCCTGGCGCGGCTGGACCCTGACCAGTTTGCAGCCGTCTATCTCTTGCCCGACGTCGATGATCAGCTGCCGTCCGTCAGCGGTCTCGAAAACGGCGTGGCTCGGATCGCCACCGCCGGGTGACAGGAGGACGGTCCCCACCAGGCGCACGGTGTCGGCGGCCTGTGCACCCATGGCACAGACCACCAACACGGCCATCGCTGCAGGACTCCCGTTCACGCCGGGAAGAAATCGATCGGCTTGGTGGTGGTCACGGTAGCTACCTCCTTGGCCTCGAATCGGAACATCTTCACCCGGGCCACCAGCTTGCGCTCAAACTCTCCATGTCCGAGTTCGCTGGATACCACCTGGCAATCCGTGACCTGGCCATTGGGAGCGATCGTGAGTTGCAGGACCAGCTTGCCCCTCAAGGCAGGATCCTTCCTGAGTGCGCGGTTGTAGAGGGCGAAAATCGCGCTCTTGTTCCGGTCGAAGACCAATTCGATCTCCTCCCGGCTCCGGGCCGCGAGCTTTCCGTCGCCGTCCCCGGTCCCGCCAGGGCCACGTGCGACGCCCGCGCCGATGTGGCTTTCGACTGACGTCGTCTCACGCCCTCTCACGCCGGCTGCTCCAGTGTCCCGGCTCATCCCGGCGGTATTGATACCCCCACTGCTACGGCCGGCCCGTGACGTAATCAGAGCGCGCTCGTTGTGCCGGGTCTCTCCGACGCCACTGGACAGTCCGTCCTGACGGATCACGGACTCCACCGAGGCATGGTCACGCAGATCCGCCAGACTGTCGGCAAACGCCATGACGCCCGCCTTCGAAGCTCGTTCGCGTGCGTCGGGCCGAGATTCGGGCGCAGGTACCGGGTCAGCCGTGTGAGCGGGTTCGGTTGCGCGCTCGACCGGTTCCACCGGGTCCGACTCCATTTCCCGGACGACCGGGGGCGGCGGAGGGGCAGCTTTCTCAAGAAGAAACTCAGCATAGCGGGACGGAAGTTCCGTGACATGGCCCTCGTCGACTTCCGGCAATGGCAGCCAGGGCATCAGGATACTCAACAGCAATGCCGCCAGGGTCATGCCGCCGAGCAGACGGCGGAACCTCCGCTCGTCCTCCTCGAGGGGGGTCCAGGGAAGAACGTGGAGGCGGTAGGCGACGCTCAAGTGCTGGCCTCCCGGGTCACGACGGGCGCCTTGTGTATTACGGCGAGGGATACACGACCATAGTCCGCTTCGGTGCAGGTCGCCATCACCTTACGCAATAGGCGATACGACACATCCTTGTCGCCCATGATCGTGATCTCCCGGTCGACGATGGCGCTGTCACGGACTCTGCGAGCGGCGCGCTCCAGCAGTGCCGCCTGGAGGGGCTCGAGCGTGGCACCCTCGCTGGACAGCGCCTGCGCCGTGCTGAGTACCTCAACGCCGTCGACCAGGATTGCATCGGGGCTAACCAGCACGATGACGGTCTCACGCGGCTTGTCCTGGCTGATCGACTCCGGCATCTGCACTGATCGCGCGCTGGGCAGATCCTTCACGTCCGAGGAGTTGACGAGCAGGAAGAAGACCAGGATGGTGAAAATATCCATGAGCGATACCAGGTTGAGACCGCCACCCCTCCGTCCTCGCATGTGGTGACGGATCATCCGGGCCGCTCGTTTGGAGTGTTTCATCTCGCGTCTCCACCGGCCGGCGCATCGCCGATCGAGATATCGGGAAACAGTTCCGCCAGCACGATATCCTTTCCGTCCTTGACCGCCGTCAGGCGAACCGCATCCATCACCTGCACGATGGTGTCGTAGTTCACATCGGGCTCGAGCAATACTGCTGCCCTGGTTACGTCCGGGTAGCGCGTCTTGAGTTCAGTGAGGAAGGCAGTCAGGGCAGCATAGTCATAACCGCCCCGCTCGACAGGAAAACTCTTCAGCCGGCCTGTGCGGCGGTCGCCGACTTCAAGTTGATCGACGCGAACCACGATCTCCAGGTTGAGCCGCGCTTCGTCCTGCTCCGTGGTGCTGGAAGACTCCCCGGGGAGATTGAGCTCGAGCACCGCCACACGCGAGAAGACCGCCGTGATCAGCAGGAACGGCACCAGAATCACCATCAGGTTCATGAATGCCGTGATGTTCAGCTCCGCCGTCTCCCTGTGGCGGTGCCTGCGGGCCCGGATCGTCATCTCAGACCACCTCCGGCTCGCTCCGCTCGCCGACCATGTTGAGGAACTTGGCGGCGGCCATCTCCAGGCTATCCACCAGCGCCGTAGTCTTGGTCTGCAGCCAGGTGTGGGCCAGTAGCAGCGGAATGGCCACCATCAACCCGAACGCCGTCGTGTTCATGGCCACAGAGATACTTGCCGACAGCAGATCGGCCTTTTCTGCCGGATTGGCCGCGGCTACAGCGGTAAAAGCGTCGATCAGTCCAACGATGGTCCCGAGCAGGCCCAGCAGCGTGGCGATGTTCGCAAAGGTGGCGAGGTAATGCGTGCGCTTCTCCAGGCGCGGCATTACCTCCAGCAGGCTTTCTTCCATGGCCTTCTCGATGTCGTCGCGTCGACGGGCGGACTTGGCTCGATCCAGCCCGTAGGCGAGGACGTTTCCCATGGCCGCCTTGGATTTGCGGGCCACGTCCATGGCGCGGCCATAGTCACCGGACTGCACCATTGGCAACAGTTTCCCCCAGAGACGCCTGCTGCTCACGCCCGATGCGGATAGATAGAACCAACGCTCAACGGCGATGGCCAGGCCAAGGGTGAGCACCACGACAATGGGATACATGAATATCCCGCCGTCCTGGAAGAATTTCACCACGGTCACATAACTGTCCATCTCTCTCACTCCTCTGATGCGCGCTTCCCTTCAGACGCGTCCTCCTCCCCGAGGGCGCGGTAATACACGAGCTCACGCCGGAACGCCGAGCGGTTCACCGGCGTCAGCGCCTCGTCCAGCAGACTGTCTGTTGGCCTGCCGGGGACGTCTCCGGGCGCCGCCTTCTTCCACGGCACGATGACCATCACCTTCGGTAACTCCCGGTTGCCGGTCACCGTACTCGTGTCCAGCTCGACCCTGTCCTCGGCGCTCGCGCCGACAGCGACCATAAACGCCAGCAACACGGCGGCACGGGCCTTCATCGCTCGGCCACCCTGGCACCGGCCCCGATTTCCAGGCGGATCTCGAGCTCGGTCACCCACCGCTCGACTTCCTCGTCTCCGCCCCGCAGGTCCACGTACCGCCGGTAGTGCTCCAACGCGTTTTCGGGGCGTCCCAGGTAAAGATCCAGCAACACGCCGCGATTGCGGTATGCCGGCGCGTATTCGGGATCGGCCGCAAGGGCCCGCAAATAGGCCTCGTCGGCCTCGGCGAACCGACCGGCTCTCCTGCGCAGGATGCCGAGCTGGTCCCAGGCGGCGGGGTCCTCCGGTGTTTCCGCCAGCAGTTGTCCGAGGATCGCTTCCGCCTCAGGACCGCGCCCGGTGTCCGCGTAAAGGATCGCCAGGTTGAGCTGGGGCGCCACGAGGTCCGGACGCTCTTCCGACAGACCGCTGAACATCGATTCGGCTTTGGCGGTCTGGCCACTGATGGCGGCTTCCACCGCAGCATCGAGTCTGCTTGCGAGCTCCGGATCCTGGGTCGGCGCGCTGTCGTGCCGGGGCGGCGTGGACCCACATCCGCCGACCATGCCGGCAGCGAGGACGACCACGGTCGCCATGAACGCGTTAATACACACGGCGGACAAAGCCCTCTCCCATTTCATTACGGGCGTAACGGGCGGGAACCAGGTCGGCGAGGGCCTCGAAGCTCTGCACCACCCAGCGATCATAGACACCGGTTATTGCGCGTTCCGCGTTCGATTGGTGTATCCGGATCGCCTGCTCCTCGAAGGGAAAGGCTTTTTCCTCCAGTAGTATCTCGTACTGGTCCATGGCCTCGGCATCGAGATCGCCAGGTCTCTCGGATGCCACCAGGGCGGAACCGAATTCGCGATAGATTTCCGCGATCCGATAGGTGGCCTGAGTCGTGACCTCGACCAGCCCGTAGTCGGCCGCACGGGCATAGGCGTCCAGCGCGGCCTCCATAGTGGATTTCTTCAGCGGCACGGAGCGATCCAGTGGCGCAGACAGGTCGAGGGCCTCGTAACCGATACGCTTGTCGTCAGCCAGCTCGATCGCTGCCTGAGCGGCAATGGTACGGCTCCTTTGCGTGCGCGCGGCGGCAGCCTGGTCGGCGGCGATTGTGGCCTCGAGCCAGCTGTGCCGCTCTACGGGATCACCGAGCTGTTTATAGATCCGGGTCAGCGCCAGCCTCGCCTCCATGGCCGGATCCAGCGGTTCCGGGTATTGCGCTACATAACTCGACCATGCGTGAGCGGCCCGGGGGAGCGCCTCCCTATCCGTGTAGCTGGTGGCCGACTCCCACAGGGCCGCCCGCCTGACATCCGCCGGCTGACTGACCAGTGCCGACACTCGCATCAGTTCATCGGCCGCACCGAGGGTGTCGCCCGACTCCCCCAGGGCTGTTGCCAGATTCAGCGTTACCTGGTCCTGGAGCGCATGGTCCGGATAGCGTTGGCGGAAAGCGCGCAGGCGTGGAATCGCCTCGTCCCAGCGAGTTGCCCCGACCAGGATTGCCACCGCATCGTAGTCGGCGGTAGCCGCGATCGGATCTCCGGGCGCTACCGCAGCCACCCGCGAGAAGTGCGCTACGGCTCTGCTGACATCGCCTGCGGCAGATGCGGCCTCGCCCTGGCGATAGATGGCTGCCGCCAGACGTTCGGCCAGTTCTGTGCTATCGGCCCCGCCCAGGCCGGTTTCCAGCATCGTCCTGTAGGCGTCCTCGGCACTGGCGTAGTCGCCCAGGTCGAATGCCGCGTGGCCTGCGACGAGCAGTGCGCTTGCCTGTAACTTTCTGCCGGGGTCGGGCACCGCGAGTACACGTTCGGCCTGATCGAAAGCCTCCTGCAACCGGCCGGCGCGGAACAATCCGCGACTCGCCTCGGTCCGTGCAGCCAGTGCTTCCGAATGATCAGGAAAGCCATCAGCGAACCGGAGTGCAGACCGGATGCTCCGTTCGTCGACAGACTCTGTGCCACCCGCCACGACTTCGCGCCAGGCGAGGACCGCGGCATGACCAGCCTCGGCGGCTTCCGCATGGGGCGGGTAATCGTAGGCGGCCTTCTCATAGGCCACCGCCGCCTCTTCCGTGCGTCCGCTGTCGTACAGCAACTCCGCCAGCAGGAATTGGCGGTGCGGGGCCTCGGGATCGGCGGGAAAGCTGGCAAGCCAAGTTCGATACCAGTGGACGGCTTCGACCGCCGCCTCGGGCGAGGACTGTTCGCGGGCCGCCGCATGATAGTACTCGGCGAGTTCGTCCAGAGTCTCACGTAGCGCCGCCCGCGCTTCCGGCAAGGCGTCTCCACTCCTGCCGTCCCAGAACCCGCTGTTGATCCCGAATCGATCGACGTACTCCCGTTTCGCCGCCAACACCTGTTCATGGAAGCCGCCTGCCTCGTATGCCTGGGCCACTCTCAGCTGAAATGCCGGCGACCGCCGATCCCCGGGATGGGCAGCAACATAACCCGCGAGACTCGCCGCCGCGTCCTGGTAGCGTTCCTGGTCCAGGTAGAGCTGCCCGAGCTGCTCGTAGAGCAACGCCTCGTAGGGAGCCTCTATAGATCGCTGAGCCAGCGCGTTGGCGAGCGACTCATGGCCCGCCAGGTAGGAGAGACTGATACAGGTGACCCGGAGCGTGTCCTCGACGAGTTCCCGGGTCGGCTGATTCATAGCGACCATGGGATCCCCGACGCCCGGTTGCGAAAGCCGGCGGTCGAGTACGGCCAGGAAACTGTCCAGGCCTTCCTCGTACCTGGCCTGTTTGAACAGGCTCCAGCCGAGCTTGTAGCGGGCTTGTTCATGGAATGCACTATCCGGCTCGGCCAGCACCGCGCGATACGCTGCCTCGGCCCGGCCCCAGTGTCGGGCCGAGAACAGCATTTCGGCCCGCCGGAAATGCGCCTCCGCCACGAGGGGCCCTTCCAGGCCACTGTCCCCGAGGGTTTCAAGTGCTGCCAGACTCTCAGCATTGCGGCCGGCGAAATCCAGCGCGCGGGCAAGCTGGTACTGGACGAGCGGAGCGTTCTCATCGGCGGGGAACTGGCCAAGGAAGTCCCGGTACAGGCCGATCGCCTCGTTCACCAGGGCAGGCACCCGGCCATCAACGCCGAGCTCGGCGTTGATCGTCTCCGCCTCCTCCAACGTCAAGTCGGCGAGCCTGCGTATCGCGGTGGCTCGCATGCGGGGATCGAGGCCGTTCGGGTCCGCGAGATAGCGCGCATAGTGCTGGCGGGCCCTGGCAGGATCGACCGCGACCTGGGCGTCCCCGACCACTGGGTCCTCGGCTCTCGCCGCCAGGTCACCGACCGTGAGCGTAGACGGCGAGGCCACGCACAGGCCGGACCAAAGCCCGGCGAGAAGCGTGAGTGCCGTGGCCCTCGAGCCATTCACGGTATTGCTCCCGCGATGGCCGCCTGATCGTAGCTCGCGGCCAGGGCGTACCTGGCCTGCGAAAGGTAGCCCTCGACCCTCTGACGTCGGGCCTGCAGTTCCGCGATTGCCAGGTTCTCCAGTTGCCGGGTCTGGGCCACAGTGGCAACCCGCAGGCCCATTCTCAGGGAGTCGAGCCGTCCGGCCGCCTCCATGATGCGTGCGTCGAATCCGGCGAATCCAGCCGGGGCACGGACGTCAGCCTCCCCGATCTCACGAACGTGCCTTGAAGAGGACTTCAGCGCTCTGCGGGTCTCGGCGAGGGATTTGTCCATCGCCCTGAGACGGGCCGGAAAGGCGGCATTGGCTCCCCAGAATACGATGCCGCGCAGGCGGCGCAGGCGGTCCGCCGTCGCCGGGTCCTCACCAAGGGCGGCTTCCAGTGCCTCGGTACGACGCATGGACTCACGTTCACCTGCGTCAGCAAGCATAAGCGCATCGTTCTGCTCGCGCGCCCGATCGACGCTGGCCTTCAGACTGTCGTAGCGCTGATCCAGCTCGGCGAGACGCACCTCGTCCAACGCGGACAGTACGGGTTCCCGAGATTGCCGGAAGCGGTCGCGCCGTGCCGCGAGCATGTCCTGGAAAGCGCTGATACTGGATTGCCATCGTTCCGCAAGCCGATCCAGCTCCTCGAGGTCCTCCAGGGCCTCGCAGCCGCGCTGGAAGTCATCACCAGCCATTAACGAATACAAGTAATGGGACAGAGGATCTCTGTCCGCAGCAACGTCGTCCCGCTCGGAATCCAGACCCGCGATCAGGCGCCCCGAGTGCACGTCCGCGATCGCCCGGTCCAACCGTCGCAGTTCGCCCTCGTAGCTGTCCACAGCATATTCATAGCGGTCGACTGCCCGTCCCGGCGTGCCCAGTTCGGCATATGCGAACGGAACGGCGATCAAGGCCTCCTGGACTGCCGCATCGAGAGGGTCACGCGCCACGAGTTCCACCCATGGGATCAGCGCTGCCTGATAGTCGCCCCGGCTACTGTTGACCCAGCCCGCCCCAAGCAACGCCCTGGTGGCGTAAGGGCCTTCCAGACGGACCCGCGCGAAGGCGCGCAGTGCACCGACCGGGTCGTCTGCGGCCAGCCTCAGGTAGCCAAGGGACAGGTTCGCCCTGTCCTTTAGGGATGAGAGTTCGGGCCCCGCGACATCGGCAGCTGCGAGTCGCTCGAGGACGGTGTCCCCCTCGCCCGGCTGTCCGGAACGGATTAGCGCTATGCCCTGGTTGTACCAGCCGTAGTATCGCCAGCCGCCCGGGAGATCGGCCACCGAAAGAACGCGTGCCGCGTCTCGTGGGCGTCCACTGGCAAGCAGGGCACGGGCTTCAAGATCCACCCGCTCCACCTGAAGTGGCCCGGGTAGCCGACCCTCCACTCGAGACAGTGCCTCGAGGGACTCTCCAGGAAAGCCCTTGAGGAATCGAACCTGGGCAAGAAAGTACCAGGCCTGGTCGCGAACCTCGCGTTTTGGGTTGGTCGCCAGAAGGTTTTCGAATATTGCTTCCGCCCGCCGGTGCAGGCCATAGCCGAGCATCAGGCCGCCCAGTACCAGGTCGGCTTCGTCCGCGTGATAGCCGAGTTCTTGCCGGGACCTGGCGACGCCCAGTCTCGTAATAGCCGGGATATAGTCCTGTTGAAAGTAATAGAAGAGCGTCTCGCCCCAGGCCAGGTCCCGGACTGCCGGCGGCGCCGCCGGCGCTGCCCCGGCAAGCATCAACAGCACCGCCGCCATCGACGGCCGCCGGAACAGTCGGGATTGCCGGGCAGATCCGTACACTTGCCTACCTCTCACCCCACTGCCGGACCTGGAACCCGGGCTGCAGACCGGACCCATTGTCCGCAATGACAAGTTCCAGGAAGCGGGCGCCCAGACCCTTTTCGAAAGACAGACTGGTCGCACGACGGTAATCACGGTCATGGGGACCCCCACCGGTGAACACGGCCACCAGTTCGTGCTGACCGGACTTCAGATTGCCCATGTAAACCCGGTGGACGCCTCCTCGCCGCAGAGCCTCGACCTCACGCTGCGTATACAGGTAATTGGCAACATCCACCCCATCGATGGTCAGTTGCACCGAGTCCAGGTTGAAGAAGTTTCCCGTGTCCAGGGACAGGTAGACAGCCACCTGGGTATTAGCGGGAAACAACAATTCCTCTTCCAGAAGGAAAAGCTCCTGATTCAGCGCCAGCGCGTCGGCTTTGAGGTCACGCACCTGGTTATCCAGGGCCCCCACCTCGTCCCCCAGAACAGACAGGGGCAACAGGGAAAAGAGGGCCATGAACACGGCAAGCGCCCATGCCGTTGGCTCAGTACCAGGTGGTGAAATAGATCTGCAACAGTTGAGTATCGAACTCATACGGGTCTCCCGTTCGGAGATCGGTGTAGTCGTCGTAATCGAAACGCATGTAGTCGTAGGCGAAGGTCACATTGGCGCGACTGAGCCCGAAGGGCAGACTGTCGTGGAACAGCCAGCTCACCCGGGCACCGACCGCGTGCGACCTGAAATCCGAAAGTTCCTTATCCCTCGCCATGTAGTTGTACTCACGGTCGAAATCGTCGCTGTAGAACGATGCGCCGTTCTGGGTGTAGTACCGGTAGGAAAGATCGACGACCCAGCGATTGCCCAGATACCGGGTCGCGCCGAGTTCGATGTCCTGGGCGGTGACGTCCCAGGTGTCGGTGAAGTACCGGTAACCGGCACTGACCGCCGTATCCTCGTCCCAGGACTTGAGTCCGGCCACCGACAGCGCCTGTGTGGTCCGGGTGCCCGGATATTGTTCCGGTACCTGTGCCCCGAGGACGCGGGCGCTCCGATACGGGTTGGCGAGATAGCCTTCTTCGGTGATGGCCTCGTAGTCCACCGTGGCGAGGAGCGTGGGTGTCAACACCTGGGTCAGACCGAGACGAAAGTCGTCCCTGTCGATCGGTTCCTCGAAGTCCGTGTCGTTTCGCATCACCGTGTCGTCGCCATGGGCATAACCCATGGTCACTGTGGTCATGCCACCGAAGATGTCCTGGGATACGGCCAGGCCGTAGTTGTTCGACTCGTAGTCGCTCTCGGTGCTGTGGGTATAGGTGGCGCCCATAAGTGTGGCGCCGTACAGCCAGTCCACCGTCATGCCTGTTTCGGTCCGTTGTTCGGAATAGGGGCTGGCGCTGGTGACAACGTCGACAGACGCGGCGCTGATGCTGTCCACGTAGTACTCCGCCCCGACGGAGACATCGTTTGTGATATGCCGGCGGATTGCCATGGCGGGCCCATCAACGACCACTCCGCCACCGTCGTAACGGTGGTACATGGCTTCGACCCGATCCTCGGGCAGCGTCGCAGCCCGCAGACTGACAGCTGCCATCAGTGCCGGCACCATCAGCAGCCTGCTGCGGAGACGATGATCAGTTACAGCCACAGCCGCCTCCCGCGCTGACCGTGCCGCCCCGGGCCGCTTCCCGAGTGTCGAACACGTGTTGTCGGTATCGATCCAGCATGGGATCCCGAGAGATGGACATGATGGGATCGGCGAGCACTTCCCTCTCGTAGGGCTTGACCCAGGGCTCCAGGCGGACGCAGCCGGTCAGCGAGAACACGATCAGTGCCACGGCAGCTGTTATCCGCATGCTCATTCCTCCTGCACCAGCGCCCTGACCTGATCCAGGTAACTGGCTTCCATTCCGGGGTGGTAACCGTGGTGGACGTAGCGGACCCGACCATCTCGGTCGATAAGGACCGTCATGGGCATGGCGCGCACGTCGTAAAGACGGCTGACATCCTTGTCCTGGTCGAGCAGCACAGGAAAGCTGACGCCCAGATCTTCCACCATTCGGCGAGCACCGTCCGGGTCCTTGTCCAGGTTTACCCCGAGTACCGTGAAACCCGCCTCTCGGTAATGCCTGTGGATGTCCTCCAGATACGGCATTTCCTGACGGCAGGGGCCACACCACGTCGCCCAGAAATTCAACAGCACCACCTGACCGATGTGCTCGGAGAGTCGCTTGTTGGCTCCGGTCAACGCCGCGAGAGCGAAGTCTGGCGCGGCCGCGCCTTCCAGCGACCGGCCCGCCACGGGCTGTGCGGACCACAGGCACGTCACAGTCAAGCTCACCAGCGCTGCGATCAATCTGTGTCGCCGGGCCATCAGAAGAATGCCCCCAGGGTGATCGTGACCTCAAAGTTATTGGTCCATTCGTTGTTTCCCAGGAGATCCGACTGCCAGATGCGATCCCTGGCCTCGAGACGCAGGCTGAGCCAGTCGTTGAAAAGGGAACGCAAACCGAACCCGGCGAGATAGGTCGTGTTGTCCTCGCCGATGTACTTCGTATTGCCGGCCCCGAAGCTCAGGTACATGACACTGGCACGCGCCCAGCGACTGCCGACGAAGACTTCGCCTGGTAGGAGGTTGTAACCCACCGACAGGCTGTATGCCGTCAGGTCCTCGCTCTCGTCGCCGAATAGAGGTGCACCGAGGTTCCGGTAGCTGCTATCACTGATTGAAGAGCGAGCGTATTCCCCCTCCAGGAACACGTCCTCACTGACGTGATAGGCCGCCCGCAGTCCATAGACCGGCTCAGTGCCGAAGTCCTGCACGCTCAGCGCGCCCACGTATCCGCCGGCCTCCCAATCTTCGGTATCGATGGCGGCCCGCCGGATGTCCCGCCGGTCCAGTTCCGGTTCGATCACCGGGTCACGCGGCCCGCCGACGACGATCTCGTCATCGGCAGTCTCGTCACGGTGGCCCGTGCTGCTGCATCCCGCAGCAAGCCCCGCGGCCAGCAGCACCACTGCCATGTATGTCCGTCTGTCCATATGCCGTCCTTTTTCCTGCCGTCCGTATTCCTCTCCTCTGTGCCTGGTGCAAGAGTTCCCTTTTCATCAGAAGAACACCGAAAACCCCAGGGACCAGGCCCCGAACTCGTCATTGCCGTCCTCGTCCGTCATCACCACGTACCGCCGGTACTCTCCGCGCAGCAGCATGCGACGGGAGACGTAGCCCCGAACTCCGAGGGCCGCGTTGGCAGCCCACGCATCCACCTTCTGGTCATCCACGAGCACTTTCTTGGGGTCGTTCTCGAAACGGCCGGTCCCGAGACTGAAGAACGGACTGACCCGCCATCTGGAAAAGGGCTGTACCAGAAGGTCGGCGTGGTAGAGCCGCGTACTCGAGAAGGAGCCGGAAACCTCCGTTAGCCC
>JAHEFR010000014.1 GCA_024640085.1 Gammaproteobacteria bacterium | reverse complement strand
TGCGATTCGACGAGTTCGAGAAGCTGGCGCCCCAGACCATCTACGTCTCCGCAACGCCAGGGCGCCACGAGACCGAGCAATCGGGGCAGGTGGTCGAGCAGGTGGTCCGGCCCACCGGTCTACTGGATCCGGAGGTAGAGGTCCGCCCTGTTCGGACCCAGGTGGACGACGTCCTGTCCGAGATCCATGGCCGGGTGGAGTGCCAGGAACGGGTCCTGATCACCACGCTCACCAAGCGCATGGCCGAGGACCTGACCGACTACCTGGGCGATCACGGCGTCCGGGTGCGGTATCTCCACTCGGACATCGAGACGGTGGAGCGCACCGAGATCATCCGTGACCTCCGGCGCGGGGAATTCGACGTGCTGGTGGGCATCAACCTGCTGCGGGAGGGCCTCGACATGCCCGAGGTCTCCCTGGTGGCCATTCTCGACGCCGACAAGGAGGGCTTCCTGCGCTCCGGGAACTCGCTCATCCAGACCATCGGGCGGGCGGCCCGCAACATCAACGGCTCGGCCATCCTGTACGCCGACAAGGTCACCCGGTCGATGCAGTTCGCCATCGACGAGACCGACCGGCGCCGGGCCAAGCAGGTAGCCTATAACGAGGCCCACGGGGTCAAGCCCGAGAGCATCCGCAAGGCCGTGGCCGACGTCATGGAAGGGGCCCGGGACGCCACGCCCGCCAGGCTCAGGCGCGGACGGGCCGCAGAGCCTCGCCCGGCCTACGAAACCATGTCCCCCGAGGCCCTGATGAAGAAGATCGCCAAGCTCGAACAGGAGATGTTCCGGCACGCCCGGGAACTGGAGTTCGAGCAGGCCGCCCGGATCCGGGACGAGATCGCCGAAATCCGGCGGCTCGGGCTGGGTCTGCCGGATGCCCTGGCAGGGTGATCGGGGGTTGCCCCGGACCGCCAGTTTCTGTAGATTTCTCGGCCCTCTAGGCGCGTAGCTCAGTGGTAGAGCACTACGTTGACATCGTAGGGGTCGGCGGTTCAAACCCGCCCGCGCCTACCACATTTCACGACCAGGGCGGTCCCGGGTCCCCGCACGCGGCGGTGAGGCCAGGAGCAACGCCCTTTTTTTGATGTTCAGAAAAGGCCATGCCCGTCATTACTCTTCCCGATGGTAGCCAGCGCCAGTTCGACGAACCGGTGAGCGTCGCCGAGGTGGCGGCCGATATCGGCCCGGGACTGGCCAGGGCCGCGCTCGCCGGGCGGGTCGACGGGCGGCTGGTGGATACGGACTTCGTCATCTCCGACGATGCCAGGCTCGCCATCGTCACGGCGAAGGACGGGGCCGGGCTGGAAATCCTCCGGCACTCCACGGCTCACCTGCTGGCCCAGGCCGTGCAACAACTATTTCCCGAGGCCCAGGTGACCATCGGCCCGGTGATCGAGGATGGCTTCTACTACGACTTCGCGTTCGAGCGGCCCTTCACCCCGGAGGATCTCGAAGCCATCGAGAAGCGCATGACGGAGCTGGCCGAAGCTGACCTGAAGGTGACCCGCGAGGTCATGGACCGGGACGAGGCGGTGGCCTTTTTCCGCGCTATCGGCGAGGAATACAAGGCCGAGATCATCGAGAGCATCCCGGCCGGGGAATCCATCAGCCTGTACGGGCAGGGCGACTGGAAGGACCTGTGCCGGGGTCCCCATGTGCCCAGCACCGGTCATCTGAAGGCGTTCAAGCTGACCAAGGTGGCCGGGGCCTACTGGCGCGGCGACGCCCGCAACGAGATGCTCCAGCGCATCTACGGCACCGCCTGGCCGGACAAGAAGGCTCTCAAGGGCTACCTCCACCGGCTGGAGGAGGCGGAAAAGCGCGACCACCGCCGCATCGGCCAGGAGCTGGACCTGTTCAGCGTCCAGGAAGGGGCCGGCGGCGGGCTGGTGTTCTGGCACCCGCGGGGGGCCCGGATCCGCCGCGTCATGGAGGACTACTGGCGCGACCGTCACATCGATGGCGGCTACGAACTGCTCTACACGCCCCACATCGCCCTGGAGACCCTCTGGCAGACCTCCGGGCACACCGACTTCTACCGCGAGTCCATGTACGCGCCCATGGTGGAAGACGAGCAGCTCTACCAGTTGAAGCCCATGAACTGCCCGTTCCACGTGCTGATCTACCAGGACAAGCTGCGCTCCTACCGGGAGCTGCCGATCCGCTGGGCCGAGCTCGGCACCGTCTACCGCCACGAGATGTCCGGGGCGCTCCACGGCCTGATGCGGGTGCGCGGATTCACCCAGGACGACGCCCACATCTTCTGCCGCGAGGAACAGATCGCCGACGAGGTGCTCGGGGTACTGAACCTGACCCTCAGCATCCTGCAGGACTTCGGCTTCGAGCGCTTCGAGATCAACCTTTCCACCAAGCCCGAGAAGGCCGTTGGCTCGGACGAGATCTGGGAGAAGGCTACCGACGCCCTGCGCTCCGCGCTGGACGCGAAAGGCCTGGAATACATCCTCGATGAGGGCGGCGGGGCCTTCTACGGGCCCAAGATCGACGTCAAGATCGAGGACGCCATCGGCCGCAACTGGCAGTGCTCGACTATCCAGCTCGATTTCAACCTGCCGGCCCGCTTCGGCATGGAGTACGTGGCCGAGGACGGCGAGCGGCGGCCCCCGATCATGATCCATCGGGCCCTGCTGGGCTCCTTGGAGCGGTTCTTCGGGGTCCTGATTGAACATTACGCCGGCCGCTTCCCGGTCTGGCTGGCGCCGGTGCAGGCGGTGGTGCTGAATATCACGGACCGGCACGCAGAGTACGCCGCCGGCCTGGCCCAGGCCTTGAAAAATCAGGGGCTTCGGGTCGAAACAGACTTGAGAAACGAGAAGATCGGCTTTAAAATCCGCGAGCACACCCTCCAGAGGGTCCCGTATCTGCTCATCGTCGGGGATCGGGAGATGGAGGCGGGCAGCGTGGCCGTGCGTTCGCGCGGTGGAGAGGACCTGGGTTCGATGGCTCCCGAGGGAGTCGCCGAGCTGATCTCCGCCGAGACAGCGAAGCGCGGCCGCACTGTTATTGTTACGGAGGTATAAAGTATTTCAGCGAACAAGCGCGTAAGGCGAAATTCGGACATCACCGCCGACGAAGTGCGTGTGATCGGGTCAGACGGAGAGCAGGTCGGAATCCTGCCTACGGATCAGGCCCTCCAGATCGCCTCCGATCAGCAACTGGATCTCGTCGAGGTATCGCCCAACGCCGAGCCGCCCGTATGCAGGGTGATGGATTACGGCAAGTACGTCTTCGAACAGAACAAGAAGGCGCACGCGGCGAAGAAGAAGACCAAGCAGATCCACGTCAAGGAAGTGAAATTCCGCCCGGGGACTGAAGAGGGTGACTACCAGGTCAAGCTGAGAAACCTGACCCGGTTCCTGACAGGCGGAGACAAGGCCAAGGTGACCCTGAGGTTCCGCGGCCGGGAGATGGCGCACAGGGACCTGGGCGCGAAACTCCTGGAACGGGTGCGCGACGACCTGGCCGAACTGGCCCTGGTCGAGCAGTTCCCGAAAATGGAAGGGCGGCAGATGACCATGGTCCTGTCGCCCAAGAAAAAGTAAGCAGCGGCGGGAGACCGTCACTGCTTCGCCTGGTTCGGCTTGTACCGGCCCGGGCTAAAAGGAGATAGAAAGATGCCGAAATTGAAGACCAATCGCGGAGCGGCCAAGCGTTTCCGCAAAAATGGAGGCGGCGGTTTCAAGCGCCGTCAGGGGTACAGGAATCACATCCTGACCAAGAAGAGTTCCAAGCGGAAGCGCCATCTCAGTTCTCCCGCTCTGGTCGCCGAAGCCGACGTGCCCGCCGTGCGTCGTTTGCTTCCCCACAGCTGAGGAGGGCGTGAACCATGGCTAGAGTCAAGCGTGGGGTTGTCGCCAAATCCCGGCACAAGAAGGTCCTGAAGAAGGCCAAGGGCTATTACGGCGCCCGTCGCAAGGTGTTCCGCGTCGCCAACCAGGCGGTCACGAAGGCCGGGCAGTATGCCTACCGGGATCGCCGCCAGCGCAAGCGTCAGTTCCGCGCCCTCTGGATCGCGCGGATCAACGCCGGTGCCCGCGTCTACGGGATGTCCTACAGTCGCCTGATCGACGGCCTGAACAAGGCCGGCGTGGAAGTGGATCGCAAAGTCCTGGCGGACATCGCGGTGCATGACATTGACGGCTTTGGCGCCATCGTCGAGCAGGCGAAGGCCGGACTGTCCCAGTAGCGAAGTCATCGCGGCCGTGCCTCGGGGCCGGCCATGATCGCGAAAGGGAAAGGCCTTCCAGCCTTTCCCTTTCTTTTTGTTTCCGCCATCACAGGGAGCCGGCGTGGACGACATCTCCGCACTGCTCGAGAAAGGCCGCGCCGCGGCCGAGGCCAGCGCATCGCTGAAGGACCTCGACGAGGTCAGGGTCCGCTATCTGGGCAAGAAGGGGCTGCTGACTCAGCAGTTGAAGCAGCTCGGCACCCTTCCAGCCGCAGAGCGGCCTGCCGCGGGCCAGGCCATCAACCGCGCCAAGGAGTCGTTGCAGGGGAGCCTGGAGACGCGGCGGCAGGCCCTCGAAGCCGCGGCCCTGGACGATCGCATACGATCCCAGTCCGTGGACGTGACCCTGCCGGGGCGGGGCCAGCCAACCGGCGGCGAGCATCCGGTCAGTCGCACCATGGGCCGCATGGAGGAAATCTTCCGGCGCGCCGGGTTCTCGGTCTACTCAGGTCCCGAGATCGAAGATGAGTTCCACAACTTCGAGGCCCTCAACATCCCCGAGCATCATCCCGCCCGGGCCATGCATGACACCTTCTACTTTCCCTCGGGGCACCTTCTTCGGACCCATACCTCGCCGGTGCAGATCCGGGCCATGGTGGACGACGGCGTGCCCATCCGCATGATTGCGCCGGGCAAGGTATTCCGCTGCGACTCGGACCAGACTCATACGCCCATGTTCCACCAGGTGGAGGGGCTGGTGGTCGACGAGGCCATCAGCTTCGCCAACCTGAAAGCCGTGCTCCATGGCTTTCTGGAGACGTTCTTCGAGCGCAAGGTGCAACTGAGGTTCCGGCCCTCCTATTTCCCCTTCACCGAACCCTCGGCCGAGGTGGACGTGAGCTGGGGCGAGGGCTGGCTGGAGATCCTCGGCTGCGGCATGGTCCATCCCCGGGTGCTGGAGCACGTGGGTATCGATACGGAACGTTACACCGGCTACGCCTTCGGCATGGGTGTCGAACGGCTGGCCATGCTGCGTTACGGGGTCGACGACCTGCGCATGTTTTTCGAGAACGACCTGCGGTTCCTGCGCCAGTTCAACTAGGAGGGAGCGCATGACGATCGGACAGATACGATTCCCGGGGGATCGAGCGATGAATCCTTGCCCGAATTCGACAGCAGTGCCATGCCGGTATGGCCAGGGGCCACTGGCGCCGGATGCCGGCTAGCGGAGACAGAACATGAAATTCAGTGAAGCCTGGCTCCGCGAGTGGGTGGACCCGGGGATGAGCACCGAGACCCTGGTGCACGAGTTGACCATGGCTGGTCTCGAGGTGGACGGTTTCGAGCCGGTGGCGCCGGCGTTCGAAAAGGTCGTCGTCGGGCAGGTGACCAGTTGCGTGGCCCATCCCGATGCCCGGAAGCTTTCGGTGTGCATCGTGGATGTGGGCGGGAGCAAACCGCTGCAGATCGTGTGCGGCGCCCCCAATGTCGTCGAGGGCATGAAGTCGCCGACAGCCCTGGTCGGCGCCCGGCTGCCCGGCGGGACGAAGATCCGCAAGGCGGCACTCAGGGGCATGGAGTCCCGGGGCATGCTGTGTTCGGAAATCGAACTGGGGCTCGGCGGCGATGCCGACGGCATCATGGCCCTGCCCGCGGACGCGCCGGTAGGCGCCGATCTGCGTGACTACCTCTCCCTGGACGATATCGTTATCGACGTGGACCTGACGCCGAATCGCGGCGACTGCTTCAGTGTCCTCGGCATCGCCCGGGAGACGGCCGTCAAGAGCCGCAAGGAACTCTCGTGGCCGGATCTCCCCGCTATCGTCCCGTCATGCGATGACACGCTGCCTGTCGAGGTCCGCGCGCCGGAGGCCTGCCCGCGATTCTGCGGTCGGGTGATACGCGGCATCGACCCGGCAGCGGAGACGCCGCTGTGGATGAAGGAGAAGCTCCGCCGCAGCGGCCTGCGTCCCATCTCGCCGGTGGTGGACGTGACCAATTACGTGATGATTGAGTTCGGCCAGCCGCTGCACGGGTTCGACCTGGACACGCTGGAAGAGGGCATCATCGTCCGCTGGGCGGACAGGCGCGAAAAGTTGATCCTCCTGGACGGACGGGAAGTGACACTGGACGACGACATGCTGGTCATCGCCGATCACGGCGGGCCCCGGGCGCTGGCCGGAATCATGGGGGGCGATACGTCGGGCGTGAGCGAGGAGACGGTGAATGTCTTTTTCGAGGTCGCTTTCTTCAATCCTGCCATCATCAGCGGCCGCGCCCGCCGTCTGGGTCTGCACACCGACGCCTCATTGCGATTCGAGCGCGGCGTGGATCCCCGGGGCCAGCGCCGCGCCGTGGAGCGGGCGACCGAGTTGCTGACGGCGATCGCCGGAGGCCGGGTGGGACCGGTGATAGAGGTCGCCGACGAGTCGAAGATACCGGTCCGTCCACCCGTCGCGCTGCGCCGGGCGCGCCTGGCCGCCGTCACTGGCGCCGAGGTAGCAGACCGGGAGGTCGTATGGATCCTGGAGAGCCTCGGCATGACAGTGACCGAGGGCGACGACGGCTGGATCGTGACGCCGCCGTCGTGGCGTTTCGATATTGCCATCGAGGAGGACCTCATCGAGGAGGTCGCCCGGGTCCATGGCTACGACGCCATCCCCGAGACTCCCGTCCGTGGAGACACCCTGTTCACCCCCGTGTCCGAGACCGTCGTCCCGGCCACCCGCATGGCCCGGACACTCATCGACCGCGGTTACCAGGAGGTCATCACCTACAGCTTCGTGGACGAGAGACTGCAATCGCCGTTATTTCCGGAGACCGAGCCGATCCGCCTGGCGAATCCGATTTCATCGGACCTGTCTCACATGCGGGTCTCCCTGTGGCCGGGCCTGCTCGGCGTGCTCAGGCAGAATCTCAGCCGCCAGCAGGAGAGGGCACGGATTTTCGAATCGGGCCTGCGTTTCTGCCACGAGGCCGGGGAGATCCGCCAGATCGGATCCCTGGCCGGCCTGATGGCGGGACCGCGATGGCCTGAGCAGTGGAGCGCAGACCGGACGGCCTGCGACCTCTTCGACCTCAAGGGAGACCTGGAGGCGATGCTGGCGCTGACCGGTGCGCCGGAGCAATTTTGCTTCATCCCGGATGAGCATCCTGCCCTGCACCCGGGGCAGGCGGCACGGATACGGCGCGGCGAGGTGGACGTGGGATGGATCGGCGCACTGCATCCGAAGCATCAAGTTCTATTTGACATAAGCATTGCGCCATATCTGTTTGAAATAGATATGGATATCACATCAGAAGCGGTTATTCCCGAGTACCGCAATATCTCCCGGTTCCCTGCCGTCAGGCGGGATCTGGCGGTGGCCCTCGAGGAGCGTATCTCCTCGGAATCATTGATAAAAGAGGTAAAAAAGGCAGCCGGAGATCTGCTTCGAGAGGTGCGGATTTTCGACGTTTACCGGGGCGACCGAATAGATTCCGGTCTAAAAAGCGTTGCTTTTGGCTTGATTTTACAGGAATCTTCGCGCACTCTTACCGACGACGACGTAGACGGTGTCGTGCAAGCGGTGATCAGCCGCCTGGAGCGGAATCTAAAAGCCAAAATAAGAGACTGATCATGGCACTTACCAAGGCGGAAATGGCCGAAGCCCTTTTTAACGAACTGGGACTCAACAAGCGGGAAGCGCGTGAGCTCGTGGACCTGTTCTTCGAGGAGTTGCGTGCGTCGCTTGCGAGGGGGGAGCAGGTAAAGCTTTCGGGATTCGGAAACTTCGATCTTCGCGACAAGAACGAGCGGCCTGGCCGCAATCCAAAAACCGGCGAGGAGATTCCCATTAGCGCGCGTCGCGTGGTGACATTTCGTCCGGGTCAGAAGCTGAAGGCGCGAGTAGAGGCTTATGCTGGAACCGGGAAACAACAGTGAGCTGCCGCCCATACCGGGCAAACGGTATTTCACGATAGGCGAAGTCAGCGACCTGTGCGGCGTCAAGCCGCACGTGCTGCGCTATTGGGAACAGGAATTCCCGCAGCTGAAACCGGTGAAGCGGCGTGGCAACCGGCGCTACTACCAGCGCCGCGACGTGTTGATCATCCGGCAGATCCGAAGCCTGCTGTACGAGGAGGGTTTCACCATCGGTGGCGCGAGACAGCGGCTCACTGGCGACGAAGCCCGCGAGGACATCAGCCAGAGCCAGCAGATCGTCAAGCAGATCCGCATGGAACTCGAGGAGGTGCTCAAGATTCTGCGACGCTAGGCTTGTGGCTTTATCCAGTCCCGCCCATGGGGTATGCTACGCGGCCTCCGCAACCGGCGGCTCGACGGATAGCAAGGTCTCAGACGCGGTCGGGGCGTGGCGCAGCCTGGTAGCGCACCTGCATGGGGTGCAGGGGGTCGGAGGTTCAAATCCTCTCGCCCCGACCACTGAATAACTGAAAAGAAGAAAGGAAATCGGCCGCCCTCGGGCGGCCATTTTTTTGGATTCACATCACTGCGCCCGCCTGCGATTGAACATAGACGAGTGTCTGCCTGTCGAGGCCACCACAAGTCTACTGGGCCCCGGCGAGATGTGAATTGCTCACGGGACATCGAGACCCGCCTGGACTTGCAGGAACATCTCAAGCCGATACTTGTTTGTGGCCACCGACAGGATGTCGTCGCCGAACATCAGAATTTCCGGGACCGCATAGAAGACATCGACGCGGTAGTCTCCTCAGACCAGATCGCCGCTGATGCCAACGGCGAATGGTTGGGCGGGCTCCTCGTCGATGCGGATTCCTGGGAGCGCAGCAGAGTCGTACTGCTTTCTGTCTGGAGCCTCCCGGCGTTCGTCGCTTGACCTCCGCCGTGAGGGAACGTGGTCGGCGCCGGACTCTCCGCCGCCGGCTTGCAGCGTGTCTCGGCGACTATTTCGGGAACATCAGTTGCACCTGCAGACGCAGGGTCCATTGAGGGCCGAATTCCGGCTTCTCGACATTGTAGAAAGCCTGGGTCGGGAGATTCACGGGTAACTTCCCGAAGCGGACAATCTTGCCGATGCCGCCGCCAAGCGGGACGGTCCAGCGCTGGTCGCTGTCGGCCTTCCAGTCCGCCGTGATCACCGGAGAGGTCGTCAGATAGAGCCCATCCTTGAAGTTGTAGTTGATGAAGGGCTGGAGCAGGAAGTTGTTGTAGCTCGGATCATCATTGCTGCTGACCGACCAGATATTATTGACGAGCGCGCCATATACCCAGTGGCCATCCATTCGGAGCACCACGACGGCCGGCCCGAGGCCCCAGCGGTCGTTGCCCAGGTCACTGTCCGTATTGGTAGGTAGCTGGACGACGGGCCCCGCGCCCCAGATCAGGCCCTTGCCCTCGGCTGGCGACAGGAAGGCGGTGAACTGGATATCGCCCAATCCGTTGGTGCGGCTCCCGTCGGGGGAGAATGCCGGCTGGGAAATCACCGGCATGATGGTCCGCGTGATCAGGTTCCAATTGTCGTTCAGGGTGACGGGGACGCCAGGCTGGATATTCAGTACATTTTTTGTGTGTCTTCGTCTGGACCGACGTCGAAGTTAATGTCGTCCTGGAACGGCACGCTGATCAGCTTCGCAACGGGGTTTTGGGCCGCCCTGGCGAGATCTGCAGTGCTCTGATCCGCGTGCGCAGGGGCGTCGAAAGCGAGGACAAGACCAAGCACTGCAACTGCGCCGGCAGCTTTCTGCTAGGGCCTCCCGTTCATACCATCACTCCTATACAACCGAAGGGAAATTTGACCACTCCGTGATCTTCGCCGCTTCTGTGGTTGCACCGCGCCGGTCGGCCTGGCGCGTCCGGCGCATCGATCGAATGCCGGTTACGGCGGCACGGGACTCTGCGCGCGTGAGCCCGCCTAACCAGGAAGCAGGCCCGAGGCGCTATTGTAAATCTCCGGCGGATGATAGTGAGGAATACCGGCCGGGTTTGCCAAGGCCGCAGTGATTGCATTATTTTCCCTGGGACCCTCTGGTTCCTGGAGCGCTGGATACAACCATGCGAACGATAATGTTGTCACGATGGCTGCTGACGATAATCGCCGTTTCCCTCTGGACGATCGCCGCGGCCGGAAGCGACGCGGACAAGCGCCCGAACGTATCCTCCAATCATCTGAAGAAGACCTGCAAGGCTTACGCCCAGCAGGACGGTTTCTCGGTCGGTGACTTCGGCGACGTCGGCTTCGACAAGACTCGCGGCGCGTGGATCACAAAGATGAACCTCCAGGGGAACGGCGAGAAGTTCAAGGCGCGCTGCGAATGGACCGGTCAGGGCACACCACGTCTCACCGTCGCGGATAACGGTCAGAGCGTCATGTCCAGGAAATACTCCAAGCTGGATGTGGTGCAGGCTTGCAAGGCCGCGGCGCTGGCCAACGGTTACGAGGTAGGGGATTTTGGTGACACGG
Source organism: Gammaproteobacteria bacterium (assembly GCA_024640085.1). Classification (GTDB taxonomy): domain Bacteria; phylum Pseudomonadota; class Gammaproteobacteria; order Steroidobacterales; family XN24; genus JAHEFR01. The sequence goes on along the minus strand of JAHEFR010000014.1, from coordinate 58,927 downwards.
AATTCGACGCCGGTGCGGGGGTTTGGGTATCACGGCTGATGATCCGGAAGCCCGGCGAGGACAAGTACAAGGGGTCGTGCCGGTGGGACGGCCGCGATGCGCCTGTTATCAAGTAGACCGGGCGCTCTTCAAAACCGGTCGATTCGATAATCGATAATCGGGATCGCGGGAACCTGTCCGCAGATCAGGTCCGCCACGGCCTTGCCGGACCCGGCGGCCATGGTCCAGCCGAGGTGCCCCTGGCCGGTGTTGAGATAAAGGTTGTCGGCGACCGGCGTCTCTCCGAGGATGGGCACACCGTCCACACACACCGGTCGGAACCCGCACCAGGGCTCGATCGCATTCCGATCCATCCTAGCAGCGTATTCCGGGTAGATCCGCTCCAGCAGCCCCATCAGGTTGGCGATCCGGGAGGGAGTCACGGTATCGTCGTAGCCGGTGAACTCCGCCGTGCCCGCCACGCGGATGCGACCTCCCAGCGGAGTCACCGCCGCGTGCAGGTGGTCATCCGCTACCGGGATTCGCGGCCCCTCCGGCCAGTCGCCCCGCGGTGCCGTGATCGAGTATCCCTTGACCGGCCGGACCGGGATCTTCAGGCCCAGCGGTCGTCCGAGCAGCGGCGTGAAGCTGCCGGCAGCCAGTACGAATACATCCGCCTCGATCGGTCCGGCGCCAGTCTCGACGGCGGCGATCCGGCCGGCCTCGAGCCGTAATCCGGTCACCACCGTCCCGAACCGGAACCGTACCCCCTGCTGTCTGGCGACCCGGCTCAGAGATCGGCAGAGCATGTGGGCGTCCCCGGATTCGTCGCCGGGATAGTGCACACCACCGATGATCTTGCCGGACACCGGACCCAGGGCGGGCTCCGTTGCCACGACACCCTGGCGATCGAGCACGCGGAACTCGACCCCGCGGGGGGCAAGGAACTCCGCCAGGGACGCCGCGTGATCCAGCGACGCCTGATCCCGGCAGGCTCGGAGGGTGCCGCCGGCCGTGTGGTCGTAGCTCAGCTCCAGTTCGGTCCCGAGGTCCCTGAGCAAATCCAGGGAATAGTTGGCCAGGGTGACGTTCTTCAGCGTGTTGCGTCGGAACGTGCTTTCGCGGGCATTGACCAGGAACTTCAGGCCCCAGCCGGCCAGGGACGGGATAGCATGGGGCCGCAGCAGCATGGGCGCGTCCTCGCGGCCGAGCCAGCGGATCAGCCTGGACAGAGTGCCGGGGGCATTCCACGGATCGGCCATGCTGGGGGTCAGCATGCCGGCATTGGCGAAGCTCGTCTCCATCGCCGCCGCCTCGGCCCGATCCACGACAGTGACCTCGACGCCGTGTCGGCCCAGATACCATGCGGTGGTGGTTCCCATCAGGCCGGCGCCGACGATCAGGACATGCATCTGGAATCTGCTCTCATGGACGGTGGATTTTCGGCCCGGGGCCACGGACTCGGGCTCGGTCTAGACGCAGGGTCTATTTTCCCCGTGAGTCAACCGGCCGCAAGACCCCGAGGCGGCACCAAACCTCAGCCCGGGAAAGAAACGGGCCGGAAGTCCGGCCCATTTCAGCATGATTGTCCGAGCCCGGATCAGCGTTCGATCTCGAACTTGCGGAACTCCAGGTACAACTGCCGCACGTACAGATACTCGTATATGCTCCCCATCTCGTAGTAGCGGAAATTGACGTTGGCCCGGGTGTCGATGGCATACAGCAGCGTCGGCCATATCAGCGGCTGCTCCGACGACCAGTTGCGGTACCCGAACAGATCCACGTAATACCAGACCGCGTAGTCCACGCCGAAGCCAAAGGCGTCACGCACCGTCGACGGCCCCAGCAGGGGGAGGACGAAGTACGGGCCGGGACCCACGCCCCAGACGCCGAGGGTCTGGCCGAAGTCCTCTTTCTGGTAGTAGAGCCCCATCTCCGTGGCCGGATCCAGCAGTCCGCCAATGCCGACCGTCGAATTGACGAGGAATCGGCCTGTGCTCCTGCCTGCGGTCCGGAAACGGAACTGCAGGGCGGCATTGTAGATGTTGAGGATCTCGCGGATGTTCTGCATGAAGTTGTGGATGCCGCTGCGCATGAACTTCGGCAAGGTCCGCTTGTAGCCTTCGGCCACCGGATTGAAGATATACCGGTCGAAGCGGGCGTTCAGGTCGTACATCCTGCGGTTGTAGCCTTGCCAAGGGTCGTTGACCTCCTTGACCAGAACACTGTCGTTCGGATCCAGGACGTCGGAAAGCTGACGCTTGGCGGGCTCCGCCCCCTGCTGAGGATGGCTTGCCGCGCAGCCGGTCAGCAGGAGGATGGATGAGACGGTCACCATCGTGGCGATGCGGATTGTGATGCTCATTTCCCGTCCTCCGGCAGCGAAGCACCGAAGAAGGCGAGCATGTGGTCCACGTTCTCCTTGTAGGCCATGTTTCCGCAGTGGCCGCCACGGGGCCAGATCTTCGCCCGGTCGCCCATCACCTGCTCGAGCCACTCGATTTCACCTGGCCCCATGATGATGTCGTCTGCGTTGTGGCTCAGGCCGATCTTGTCGGTGTGTCGAAGCCACTCCTCGATGTTGTACAGGGATGCCCGGTTGACCAGGTCGTCCTCGGTAATGTCCGGGTTCGAGCGCTGGTAATAGGGCATGAGCAGGCCCTGGAAATACAGGCGGAACGGGGTGCGGGCCGACACGATGTAGTAATCGGTGACGTCGGCTGTGATACTCGCCGTGGTCCCCACCGGGACAATGTAACCCGACTGGGTCATCACGTCGCCCACCGTGACCATGTTCTGGGCCGTGATGGCGAAGGCCAGACCGATCAGGATCTGCAGGTTCTCATCGTCCGGACGGCGCTTCCTGTATACCTCGTAGAGAAAGTCCGGGCCCAGGTTCACGACACCCTGGGTCTCCGCATACTCCTCGCCCATGACCTTGGTGAGCCTGTTCCAGTACGCGATCATCTCGTCGCCGGTGGTGACGTTGTTGCGCAGATAGCCATCCAGCAGCAGGGCCGAGTTGTAGAGGTTGACCGGCGGGTTGATCATCAGGCCTTTCTTGAAGTTGAAGACCTTCTTCTCCTCGTCCAGCTTGACGACATAGGCGGTCTGCGCGGCGCCCAGGCTGTAGCCGGTGACGTAGAAATCGGTGACATCCAGCTTCTTGCTGAGCTGCTGCTGCCAAGCCATGGTCATGACCCGGTAGAGATCTTCCGCGTCCGAATCCAGCAGCCCCGGCACGCCGGTCGACGACGCTGCCACCATGAACGGAAGCGAGGTCGGGGACGGTAGCCCCACGACGTGGAACCCGGCCTTGTAGAACGATGCATACAGGGTGCTCATGTGAGGACCGTGATAGCTGCTGCCGGTACCGGCGATGACGAAGATCAGGGGCGCCGGACCCTTCTGCGCGAATACCAGATAAGGCAGCTTGTTGGCGTACCACATGTACTTTACTTTGGGCCGCTCGGGGAACACCCGGAGGTTATAGAGCTTGTAGGGGTATCCCTTTAGCTTGAGATTCGGCCTCAGTTCGTCCGGCGTCTGGATGACCGTTGCCGCGAAGGCATCGAGGTCCGGGTACCCGTAGCCGTCCTCGGTGGCCGCCATGGCGGTGCCTGCCGCCAACGCCAGAAGCGGAGTGAGAAATAGGGCGGGGATTTTCACGATGCCTCCCAGGGATGTTTTTTGCGTCGCTTTCGACGTGTAATGCGCCCACGTGCAACGCGTAGGGCGTTGCAACGATAGCGCATTTCCGTGCCGCCCGCTATCCGTCGGAGTCGACAAGTACGTGAGGTGTTCGACGATGGCCGGTGCCGCCTGGACAAGGGCGTCGGCCCTCCGGCGGCGACGCCGGAAGCTGTACCGAGGAGCCCGGGGAGCGACGCCGGGCGCCGGTGCCGCGGGATACACTCTCTGCCCCTCCCGAGGGCGGCGGAGCCCCGGAAAGTGCGGTCACGGCGTTGTCCGGGCCGGGCAAACACCGCAGAATCGTGATCGGAACCCGAGGTACCCGCTGTGACTGCACCGATTGAAACGAAGATCGACGCCTTCTCGGCCCTGCCCATCTTCCCGACGGTGGTATGGGCTACCCAGCTCAAGCCCGAGATCTCGGAGCGGATCAACGGCACCTTCACGACACTGATCGAGCAGGCCCGCCGGAACCGGACCGATCTGCGGGCCGAGGGCAAGTGGCAGACTGACCAGCGTCTGCACACGCTCCCCGAGCTGGACGAATTTAGCGATGTGGTGCTGGGGCTCTGCCGGCATGTGCTTAAGGCCGACAAGATCCGCTACCAGGACATCTGCATCACCGGCTGCTGGGCCAACGTGGGTTTCCAGGGCTCGAAGCACCGGCCGCATGCACACCCCAACAACTACATCAGCGGCGTCTATTACGTGACCGCGCCTGCCGGCGGCAACACCATCAACTTCTTCGATCCCCGGCCCCAGGCCGGCGTCGTAGTGCCACCGTCGGACAGCCCCGCACCGGCCAACTCCCAGAAGATGACCATGGAGATCAGGCCCGGCTCGCTGATCATGTTCCCGGCCTGGCTCTACCATTCGGTGGACGACAACCGGTCCCGGGGCGAGCGGATCAGCGTCGCCTTCAACGTCATGTTCAAGCCCTTCGTGTCGGAGATGAGTGCGCCGAACTGGCGGGGCAACCTGCAGGTGACCCCGGACTGAAAGGATCTTGCGGGACGGCGGCGAGGGATACGCTGCGAGGGGGCCCCGCGGTCTGCTCAGCTTGCCTCCAGCTCCTCGATCACGGCGTCGATGCCATTCTGGCGCATGTCTTCGCCCATTAGGTCGCGGTAGTGGGAGACGTAGGACAGACCCTCGATAATGACGTCGAAGACCTTCCAGCCGCCATCGGTCCAGCGGGTACGGTAGTCCACCGGCACGGTCGTTCCCGTGGTCGTCCTGACCTCGGTCTTTACGGTGACGAAATCTTCATTGAGTTCGATGAGACCGGGATGCGGCAGGACCCTGACTGTGTCGTCTTCGTAGTCGAGCAGGCCACGGGCGTAGCGGCGCACCAGGGAGTCGTACAGGGCATCGATGAATCGCTGACGTTGTTCAGGCGTGGACCGGGGCCAGTATTTTCCCATGACCAGCCGTCCCGCGTAGGCGATATCGAAGTGGGGGCGCAGCACGTCGTCCACCACCTCGTACAGGGCTTCCGGATCGTTCTCCAGCTGGCTGCGGCGGGCGCGCATCACCACCAGCAGGTCATCGGCGGTGGACTGGATCACCTGGTGAGGCGTGGGCCCGGGCTGGGCCGCGGCCGGCCCCTGGGCCAGGACCGCAGTCAGGCCCGTCAGGATGGCGATGGCGCGGATCAAACTGTGCTCCCTTGGAAAACGTCGGTGGGGGCGGCAGATTAAACCATAAATTCTCGGCCCCGGGCTCCGTCGCCACCTATTTGATGGTCTGTACCTGTTCCAGGCTCTCGGCACATTCCTGGCGCTGGTTTTTGAACATCTCCGGGTTGACGAAAAGGCCTGCCGGTCCGAGCAGGGCAAACCGCCCCGCGGCTTCCAGGGCGTTAAGCCCGGCGGCGGCAGCGTCATAGCGGATTTCGGGGTGGCCAAGCTTGCCGACGATCCTCACGTCCACCTTGTGGGCCAGGGCTCGGGCGTGCTTGGCCCGCGGGATCAGGAGCAGGTCGTAGGTTTCCTTGTTGAGGTCGATCTTTCCCTCGCCTCGCATCAGCATGCTCTTCGTGTCCAGGACGAACAACTGCAATGCCGCAACGCCGCTGCGGAGGGGGAGATCCAGCATCCCGCACTTGATGACGATACCGTTCTGTTCCTTGACCCACGGCATCAGATGCACAAAGATCTCGCCGAAATGGAGCGGCAATTCCTTACCGCCGAGGAATCCTCCGGTCATCAACATGGCCACCTGGCCGCTCGCCGTCGAGGCCATCTCGTGTGCCGACCTACCGCTCGCCTCGAGATCGAGCTTCATGTCGATCAGGCCTTCGGCATCGTCCGACAATCCCGCTCGCCGGGCCAGTTGCCCGAAGTTCAGGTTTTTGGTTCTGGCCTGCAGATTCAGGCGCGGCGTCGCGCTGCCGTCGAGAGAGAGGGCGCCGTCGATGCTCGCGCCTTCATAGTTCAGTGTCATGGGATCGAGAGTCAGGGAGCCGCCGGTCAGGTCGAGTTTACCGTTGACCAGGTCCAGACTATCCTTGCCGGCCGTCAATTCGATGGCGCTCAGGTCCACGTCCAGTTCGAGATCCCGTATCCAGCCGAGATCGAAGGGAGTCGGAGGAAAGAACGGCGCGGCAGGAGGCGACTTGGCTGTCTTCCCGGCCGAGATGCCGCTTGCGCTTGCGTCGCTCCCGGTCAGCCACGGAGTAAGGTCAAGGACGCTCTGGCGGAATGCCCCCTCGATCCTCTGGGGCTGCTCGGGCGCCGCCTTCGAATAGGTGAACGCCCCGGTAAACGAGGACTTCCCGGCGTGCATCTCGGCCAGCTCGACGTGGAATTTGGTGGCGTCGCCGCCGATCGAAAACCTGGCGCTGCTCTCCCCGAGCGCATCCCAAACGTGACCGCCGAGCGGGAAGAAGGCCGACAGGCTGTCCGCCTTGGCCTCGACCTCGAGATCAAAGCCCGCGCCCGCCAGGACATCGTCCACCTGGCCCGAAAAGCTGACCTCGGCCTGCTCCGTGACCAGCCTGCCGATCAGGCTGTCGACCCTGGGATGCTGGACATCCTCGTGAACCCGGCCGGTGAAACTGAATGACTTCGAAGGTGGCCACGTCTGTCCCACCTTCTTCCCGAGCGCCGCAAGGTCGAGGCCTTCGACATCGACGCTGACGTCCATCTGCTGGAATTTCAACACATCCGGAAACTGGCCTTTCACGATGACGGTCACGTCGTCCACGCCGGCCCTGGCGTCGACGTCCACCAGGTCAGGCGCCGTAGCGGGCCCCGTCAGTCTGCCGGCGATGTCGTAGGACTGGGTATCGGGGATGGGCGATCCGGCGGTCGTGTCCAGTGTCTTCACGTTCGTGCCGGTGAGTCGCATCGCCAGGTCCAGCCTCGGGGTGGTCCCGGCGCCGATCCCGGCGATGTCGCCAGTGGCGGACAAGGCCGTCCCGTCCTGTCTCTTCAGGTGGCCGTCCTTGATGATGATCCTGATATTCCCGGCGCTCCCCCGGACCTGTCCGGTAGCGGTGGCGCTGTGGGTGGAAGGCAGTCCCTTTACCCCGATCAACTCGCCGAGATCGGAGAAGTCACGCCCGCCCAGGTCGAAATCGAGTTCCACGTCCTCGGTCGGGATCAGCTTCGGGATGGAGCCGGAAACCATCGCCTTGAGGCTGCCCTCGGTCAATGTGCCCCTGATGTCGTCCAGTGCCGGCGCGATCAGGGTGCCCGAGAGCCGCCCATCGAGATCCAGCTCGTCGATATCGGGGATAGTCACGTGCAGGCGCTGCCCGACGTCGCCGAGGCCCGTGCCTGTGAAATGGATCGCGGCGTCGACGCGGCCGCCCTCGTGAAACTCCGTGACCGAGCCAGCGAGCGACATCATCACTCCCGGAAACTGGCCGGACATCTTCACCGAATCGAGCCTCGGGTTCGCCATGGAGCCGCTGAGCCGGCCGTCCACCGAGAATTTACCCGTGGCCGTGAACGGCTGGTCCGACCAGGGCATGACTTGGGTGATGGTGTCCCCGGTGCCCTTGAAGTCGATCGCCAGGCCCTCGAGACCGGGCAGGTCGTCCACCGAGCCCGAGAACTGCATGTCATAGCCCGCCGCGGCGAGATGGGATTTGAGGTTCCGGGCGGCCAGTTTTCCATCCTTGCCTTCCAGGTCGCTGGAGATCGAGAAACTCTGCAGGGGGGGCATGTTGATGTGGGTCCAGCCCATCAGCACGACCGGGTGCTGGCCGGTCGCGTCGAAATGCAGATGGATGCCGTTGTAATCCCGGAAATCCGGGTCGTCGATCTGGCCGGCAATGGTGAGCGACGTCTGACCGACCGACGCCCGGAGGTTCACGGGGAAGGGCCGGCCTTCCATCAGGTCCGAGAACCGGCCCAGGTGCCCGTCCACGGCCAGCGCCTGCTTGAGCACCTGCCCGTGGATCTCCAGCCGTATCCCGTCGCGACCGCCATCAGACCCCAGCCGTAGCCGGTCAAGCACGATCTCCCGGGTCATCCCGGCGGCGGGATTCAGGTAGGCAACGTGGAGGTCGTCGATGGTCACGGAGAGGATCCGCACCGGCAGCTTCCCCTTCGGGGTCGCGCCGGACGGTTTGAATTGCCAGTTGCCCTGGCCATCCGGGCCGTTCTCGAGGAACAGCTGCGCCCCGCTGATGCGGACCTGGCGGAGTTCGACCCTGCCGAACAGCAACCGCGTCAGATCAGGGATCAGCTGGAGTTCCTTCACCGTCAGCATCTGCGGTTTCGATCCCCAGGAGGCATTGCCGATGGTGACGTCGGATATGGTGATAGTCGGCAGGGGCGACAGGGTCACCGTCAGGGGACCTTTCAGGGCCACGTCCCGACCCAGCACGGATTCGAGATCCGCCTCCGCCGTGCGACGTATCTTTTCGGCATCCTGGGCGCTCAGATAGGCGTAGGCGCCCAGTAACACCGCGGCGACAAGGAGGAGGGCGAGAATGATGATGACGAAAAGTCGTTTCACGGTGTGCTTGGTGCCTTCGGAGACCGCTGGTCCCGCGAGGATGATAACTCACGACGGCGCCTGCAAATCTAGAAACCGGCAGCCCGGGGGGGCCCTTGTCAAGGCCCCGATGCTCCCGATGCCAGCAATTTGATATCCTCCGTACCCATTCTCTGCCGCGCCGCGACATCCATGCAATGGCGACGGTAGCCGGGCCCGCCGGACAAGACACTTTTCAGGGAGAAGTACCAATGGCAGTGGATCCCGTCGATCTCGGGTTTCGGCCGTTTCAACTCGCTGAGTTGCGCACCGATCGGGACGGTTTCAAGCGCTCGATTGCCACCAAGCTGGCCTATTCCATCGGCAAGGACCCCCAGACCGCTACCCGGTACGACTGGTATTGCGCCCTGTGCCTGGTGCTCAGGGACCGGCTCCTGTCCCGCTGGCACGATACCCAGGACAGGATCCGCCGCAACGGGTCCAGGCGGGTCGTCTATCTCTCCCTGGAATTCCTCACGGGGCGGGGGATGACCAACGCCGCAGTGAACCTGGACCTCGATCACGAGCTCAGGGACCTGATCAAGGAGGTGGGCGACAGCCTCGAGGACGTGGCTATGCTCGAGGGAGATGCGGGCCTCGGCAACGGCGGGCTGGGGCGACTGGCGGCGTGTTTCCTGGACTCCATGGCGACCCTTGACCTAGCGGGGTTCGGTTACGGCATCCGCTACGACTACGGCTTGTTCAAGCAGGAGATCGGGCCCGACGGCGAACAGATCGAGCGGCCGAACCGCTGGCTGACCCGGCGCAACCTGTGGGAGATCAAGCGCGAGGACATCCGTTACCGGGTCCCGATCGGCGGTCACTGCATCGCCTACCGGGACGAGTCGGGGGACGTCCGATACGAATGGCGGGACGCTCAGGTCGTGGAGGCGGTGGCCTACGACACGCCGATCCCCGGCAACAACGGCAGGACCGTGAATCACCTGCGGCTGTGGGGGGCGCGGGACGAAAAGGAGATCGACCTGGATCGTTTCAACCGGGGCGATTTCAGTGGTGCCCTGGCGGGCAAGTGCGGAGCGGAGTCGATCAGCTACGTGCTCTATCCCGAAGATTCCACCGAGGAGGGCAAGCTGCTGCGGATCAAGCAGGAGTATTTCTTCTGTAGTGCAAGCCTGCAGGACGTCCTGCGCGAGCACCTGGAGACCGGCTTTGCCCTGGAGCAACTCCCCGAAAAAGTGACCATCCAGCTCAACGACACCCATCCGGCGCTGGCGATCCCGGAGCTGATGCGTCTCATGTGCGACGAGCACGGGATGGCCTGGCGACAGGCCTGGGAGCTGACTCGCCGGACCTTCAACTACACCAACCACACGCTGCTGCCCGAAGCCCTGGAAACCTGGCCGGTGCGCTTGCTCGAACGCGTCGTGCCCAGGCATCTCGAGATCATCTACGGCATCAACCGGGACTTCCTGGATCAGGTCAATCAGCGCTATCCCCATGACGGCGAGCGCCGGCGGCGCATGTCCCTGATAGACGAATCCGGGACCGACGGCCGGCAGGTGAGGATGGCCTGGCTGGCGGCGGTCGGCAGCGGCAGGGTGAATGGCGTCGCCGAACTCCATTCCGGCCTCATGCGCCAGACCATCTTCAGGGACTTCGACGAGTTCTATCCGGACAAGTTCGTCAACGTCACCAACGGCGTCACGCCCAGGCGCTGGCTCAAGGTAGCCAACCCCGGCCTCACCGCGCTGATCACGGATCGCATCGGACGGGACTGGGAGAACTGCCTGGAGCGTCTGCGGCTGGTCGAGGAACTCACCGGCGACGAGGAGTTCGTCGCGCGGTTCGCCGCCGTCAAGTCGGAGAACAAGCGGCGCCTCGCGGACATCATCCAGCACGAGACCGGGATCCTCGTGGACACCGAATCGCTGTTCGACGTCCAGATCAAGCGCATCCACGAATACAAGCGGCAGATGCTCAACCTGCTGCACGTTGTGACACGCTACAACCGCATCCGCGAGAACCCGGACGCCGGGTGGGTGCCGAGGACGGTGATCATCTCCGGCAAGGCGGCGGCGGGCTACCATGTGGCCAAGTCGATCGTGCAGCTCGTCAACAACGTGGCCTCGGTCATCAACCACGACACCCGCACCAGCCATCTGCTCAAGCTCGTTTTTTTACCGAACTACAACGTGTCCCGGGCGGAGACCATCATCCCGGCAGCCGATCTCTCGGAGCAGATTTCGACTGCCGGCATGGAGGCATCCGGGACCGGCAACATGAAGCTCGCCCTGAACGGGGCCCTGACAATCGGCACGCTGGATGGCGCCAATGTCGAGATCCTCGAGGAGGTCGGCGAGGACAATATTTTCATCTTCGGGCTGACAGCGGACCAGGCGCGGCAGCGACGCGCCGAGGGCTACTACCCGATCGAGATCCTCCGCGGCAACCCGGAACTGGCCACCGTGCTCCAGGACATCGGCGGCGGCGCGTTTTCTCCGGGGGACCTGAGGCGATTCACGCCGCTGGTGGATCGCCTGCTCAATGACGGCGAGCACTTTCTGGTGCTGGCCGATTACCTCGCCTATGTGGACGCCCAGACCAGGGTCGACGAGGCCTTTGGCCGGCCGGAGGAGTGGACCCGCAAGGCCATCGTCAACACCGCGCGCATCGGCAAGTTCTCGAGCGATCGGGCCGTCCGGGACTATGCTGAGAATATCTGGAACATCCAGCCGATCGGCTGACCCCGGGACGGAGTCAGCGGCGAGCCGGAAGGGAGGCAAGCATGGCGACGGATGACGAGGGCGACCGTCCGCTGGCGGATCTGGCCGCGGCGCAGTGCGCGGTCCCGTTCGAGACTCTGGGTCTCCACGCCAGGGACGACGGACCGGGGCTGATCCTGAGGGCATGGCTGCCGGACACCGAGCAGGTCGAGGTGGTCGATACCGCGCGCCGTAAGAGCCTCGGCCTCTTGGAGAGATTCGGAGACACGGACCTGTTCACCGCCGCCTGGCCAAGACGGCGCAAGCTCTTCCCTTACAAGTTGCGGGTGACCCGACACGGGCAGGTCCACGACGATCTGGATCCCTATCAGTTCCGATCCGGCACCTTCGCCAGCCATCAGCCCGAAGCGATCCGACTCCATGACAACCTCGGCGCCGCCCTTATCACCCTCGCCGGCGATGGCGGCAAGTCGGCCCGTGGGGTCCTGTTCTCGGTCTATGCTCCCTCGGCCCGGGCTGTCAGCGTCGTCGGCGACTTCAATTCATGGGACGGTCGCCGGCATCCGCTGCAGAGCAGCTTCGAGGGGATCTGGCGCCTGTTTGTCCCGGACCTGGAGGCCGGCGCCCTGTACAAGTTCGAGATCAAGAGTTCGGACCGCCAGCTCCTGCCCGTCAAGTCAGACCCGTTTGCCTTTTACTGCGAGCAACCCCCCGGGAACGCCTCCATCGTGCTCGACCGGCAATCATACGACTGGGGCGACGCGACATGGTGCGAGGCGAGGGACGGCAGCGGCTACCGCGCCGATACGCCCATCTCCATCTACGAATTGCATCCCGGATCCTGGCGCCGGCACGCGGACGGGAGGCACCTGAGCTATCGGGAACTGGCCGAGCACCTGATCCCCTACCTGCAACAGATGGGTTACACGCACGTGGAGCTGCTGCCGGTCATGGAGCATCCCTTCCTCGGGTCGTGGGGCTATCAGCCGACGGCGATGTTCGCGCCCACCAGCCGCTACGGCGCGCCTGACGAATTCAAGTACTTCGTAGACCAGTGTCACCGCAAAGGAATCGGCGTGATTCTGGACTGGGTCCCGGCCCATTTCCCGGGGGACGAGCACGGCCTGGCCCGCTTCGACGGTACCGCCCTCTACGAGCATCCCGATCCCCGGCGAGGATGGCACCCCGACTGGAATACCTGCATCTATGACTATGGCCGTCACTTCGTCCGTGATTTCCTGATCAGCAGTGCCTTGTTCTGGATCGAGGAATACCACGCCGACGGTCTCAGGGTGGATGCCGTGGCCTCGATGCTCTATCTGGATTACTCCCGCAACACGGGGGAATGGCTGCCGAACATCTATGGAGGTAACGAGAACCTCGAGGCCATCGAGTTCATCCGTGAGCTGAACGTGACCCTGCATCGCGAACATCCCGGCGTAATGACCATCGCAGAGGAATCCACGGCCTGGCCCAAGGTCTCGCGGCCGGTCTACGACGGCGGCCTGGGGTTCGGATTCAAGTGGAACATGGGCTGGATGCACGACACCCTGAATTACATGACTAAGGATCCCCTGTACCGCAAGTACCATCACGGCGACCTGACCTTCAGCATGATGTACGCCTTCGACGAGCACTTCATCCTGCCCCTGTCCCACGACGAGGTCGTCCACGGCAAGGGCACGCTGTTTGGCAGGATGCCGGGGGACGAGTGGCAGAAGCACGCGAACCTGCGCCTCCTGTACGCTTATCTTTACGCCCACCCCGGCAAGAAGATGGTTTTCATGGGCGGAGAGTTCGGGCAGATAAGGGAGTGGAACCACGACGCGCAACTCGACTGGTATCTCACCGGGGACCCGAGCCATCGGGGCCTGCAACGACTGGTCGGCGACCTCAATCGCCTCTACCGGTCGGAGCCGGCGCTGTACGAGGAGGACTATTCGCCGGCCGGATTCCAGTGGATCGATCATGCCGACGCCGAGCAGAGTGTCATTTCGTTCATGCGCTTCGCCCGCGACCGATCCGACTACGTGGCGGTCGTCTGCAACATGACACCGGTCGTTCGCAGTGGATACCGGGTCGGAATGCCGCAGGCAGGTCGCTTCCGGGAAGTACTGAACACCGACGCGGAGGCCTACGGCGGCAGCAACTGCGGCAATGCCGGCGGGCTCGACGCAGACGAGATGCCGGCCCATGGGCTGCCCGCATCCCTCTGTCTCGTGCTGCCACCCCTGTCCGCCGTGATGCTGAAGAAGGCCTCCTGAGTTTCCCCGGGACGCAGTCACGACCACCAAACCGTGACCGCCTCCTTGGACTGCGGAGCGCCGACGACGATACGATTCACAGGTCTTCCCCGACGCCGGCGGAAACGGCGTGCAGGAGAACCGGTCGGACCAGCGGGGAGCAGCGCCGTCTGAGATGAGCACCGATCCGCACATGGAAATCCAAGCCGGTCGTCCCGCCCCCCTGGGGGCCCGATGCGTGGACGGCGGCGTCAACTTCGCCCTGTTCTCCCGCCATGCGGAGGCGGTCGACCTCTGCCTGTTCGACGTCTGCGGGACGATCGAGACCGCGGTGTTGAGGCTGCCGGGCAAATCGGGGGACGTCTGGCACGGATTCGTCCCCGGTCTCGGCGCCGGACAGGCTTACGGCTACCGCGTTCATGGCCCGTACAGTCCCCGGCAAGGACACCGTTTCAACCCCAGCAAGCTGTTGCTGGATCCCTACGCGATCTCGATCATCGGTGAACTCAAATGGGCGCCGGAAGTCTTCGGCTACGGGATCGGCGCCGACGAGGAGGGCGGCGCGGACGGCCGCGATAGCGCACCGTTTGTCCAGAAGTGCGTCGTGGTGGACCTGGACCAGGCACGTCCCGGGCGAGCCAGGCCGCGGAACCCATGGAACGAGACGGTTATCTACGAACTGCACGTGAAGGGATTCACCCGACTGCACCCGGACGTCCCCGATCCCTACCGGGGCACCTACCTCGGACTGGCGCAGCCGCCAGTGATGGAGTACCTCCGCTCCCTGGGCGTCACCGCAGTGGAACTGCTCCCCTGCCAGGCCTTCGTGTCGGAACAGCGCCTCGTTGCGATGGGTCTCAGCAATTACTGGGGCTACAACCCGCTCGCCATGTTCGCGCCTCACCCCGGCTATGCTGTGTCAGACCCGGTGACCGAGTTCCGCCAGATGGTGGATGCCCTGCACGGGGCAGGCATCGAGGTCATCCTGGACGTGGTCTTCAATCACACCGCCGAGGGCAGCGAGGCCGGGCCCACACTCAGCTTCCGCGGCATCGACAGCCTGTGCTATTACCTGCTGGACCCGGCCGACCTCCGAAGAGCGATCAACTTTTCCGGCTGCGGCAACAGCCTCGACGTCTCCCAACCGGACGTGCTGCGCATGGTGATGGACTGCCTCAGGTTCTGGACTACGGAAATGGGCGTGGACGGATTCCGCTTCGACCTGGCGACGACGCTGGGCCGCCGCGGCGCGCTGTTCGACCGCCGGGGCGGGTTCTTCTCCGCCCTCCACCAGGACCCGGTCCTCAGCGGGGTCAAGCTGATCGCGGAGCCCTGGGACCTGGGGCCCGAGGGGTACCGGCTGGGGCAGTTCCCGCCTCCCTGGGCGGAATGGAACGACCGCTACCGGGAAACGGTGCGCGGATTCTGGCGGGGAGACCCGGACATGGTGTCCGGATTCGCCGAGCGCATCGCAGGCTCCAGCGACTTCTTCCGAAGTCCCGGACGCCAGCCGACGGCGACGATCAACTACGCTGCCTGCCACGACGGGTTCACGCTCCGGGACCTGGTCAGCTATCAGCACAAACACAACGAAGGCAACCTGGAAGCCAACCGCGACGGCCATCACCACAACGTGAGCTGGAACTGCGGAGTGGAGGGCGAGACCGAGGACAAGCAGGTGCTCGCGACACGCAGGCGGCACAGGCACAACCTCCTCGCGACCACGATGCTTTCACAGGGCGTCCCAATGCTGATGGCCGGCGATGAATTCGGCCGCACGCAGCATGGCAATAACAACGCCTATTGCCAGGACAACGACCTCTCCTGGGTCGACTGGGACCTGAGACAACAGGACTCGGGGACCATCCGGCTGGTCGCGTTGCTGACCCGAATCCGCCGCGAGAATCCGGTGTTCCGGCGTATCTCGTTCCTCAGGGGGGTCGCTCACCCGGAGTCCAGACTCAAGGACGTGACCTGGCTGAAGGAGAATGGGGCGGAGATGTCGGAGGTCGACTGGCGCGATCCCGATCGCAGGACACTTGGCGTGTTACTGGATCGGACCGGTGTCGATCCGGATCACCGGGATCCCGACGACAGGGAACCGGGCGGCAGCTTCCTGCTGCTATTCAATGCAGGAAACGGGCCGGTCGATTTCACGCTACCGGCGCCCATCGCGAGCGAAGCCTGGGCAGTCGTCCTGGACACCGGCATGGAGACTGCGGCCTTCCCCGACGACGCATACGGGATCGGTCAGGCCTACCCCCTCGGCGCGCAATGCCTGGCGCTCCTTGGAGAACCCGGCTGAGACGCGCCAGGTCGCGTTTCGCAAAGCCGCGATTCCGGACGGCGCCCGGGACGATCCTTTCAGTCCCCCGTGGCCGATCCCGGACGTAACGTACCCTTGAGAACGGGGGCCCGTGAATCACCGGGGTCGATCTTAAGGACGCGGTCGAGCACGACCAGCGCATCGGCTGTCCGCCCGGCAGCAGCGAAAGCCTCTGCAAGAGTGAAAAGGTAGCCGGTGTCGTCCGGCTCGAGTTCGCTTGCCCGCTGCAGGAACGGCAGCGCCCGTTCCGGATCGCCGGCGGTGAGAAGGGTGGAGCCCGCCAGATACGCGGGCGCCGGCCGGTATGGATATGCCATCGCGAGCCCCGTTGCGACCCGGATGATCTCGCCGGTATTCATTTCGGCGACATAAACGTCAAGCGCCTGGCTCATCGCTTCGTCCCAGGACACTCGCCCCTCGTACCATGCCCGCGCGATCCCCTGGATCTTGTTCTTCGGCGCCGGCGGTGAGTAGGGTTGCCCCGACTCGGCGAACGGCCAGCCGTGGAGCGAACGCTCGATCCGCCACCGTCCGACCAGCCGGTCGATCTCCGTCACGGGGATATCGCTCCGGGCGGTGTCCGGGTCCACGTCTCCCGAAGGCTCGCCAAGGGACCCGGAGCCGACGAGAGCGTTGAAGAACGCATCTGCCATGAGGAAATAGCCCTCAACGTCCGGGTGCAGATGGTCGAGCATCGTCTCGCCACCAATGACGCGATCCGGAGAAGCGAGGGCCAGGGCCTGCTGGACGTCAACCAGAGTGGCGTCATTTTCCAGGGCAGCCGACCTGACGATGTCGTTAAAACTCTCCGGCGCCCTAAAGCGGAGCTGGTCCAGGTCCTTGGCCTTGAGGAAGGCGTGCCGCGCCTCTGCGGACCTGTCTTTCAGCAACTCGGCTTTCCCCTGCAGATACCAACTCATGGCATTTTCCGGGGCCAGTTTGACCAGCTGGCTTGCCTCCATCGTCGCGGCGCCGCCGTCTCCCGTCGCCATGGCGGCCACGAACGACCGGCGCGCGTCGTTCCATGGCGTGGCGACACTCATGGTCAGATCAGTGGGGATGAACGGGGGCTGGTCCTTTTCGTTCGATGCCAGCGTACCGATGAACACCGGTATCCTGTGGCGCCGGTACGTCTCCAGGAGCAGCGTCAGGTTCTCTCTGAACTGGCGATGTCCCTCGGCGAACCACTGACTGCCATAGGGGATTTCTTTCTGCCCTGCCATCTGCTCCATCAGTGTGCCGGTGCCCTTCCTGCTGGCCGCTGCGGCGGCACCATAGACCTGGAATCCCGCTTCCACCAGATTAAACCGTCTCAGATCGAGCACAAGACGGTTGAGCTCGGGCGAAAGGCCGGTACCAAGAGCGGAACCCACCCCCAGGATGCCGAGAAATTCATTGTGGCCGACGTAGATGACCACCGCGTCCGGCTCGATATCGACGATCTCATCGGCGAAATTCAGGAGCGCGAAACTGTTCACGGCAGGTATGGCGGTGTCGATGACTTCCACGGTCCGCTCGGGGAACCCTCGTTGCAGACGCTGCCGGAGCATGGCGCCCGGGGAAGCAGCCCTGCCGAAGGGGAAGCCGGCCGCTGTCGAGGCACCCTGGACCACGATTCGGATCCCGTCTTCCGGCTTGGTCTCAAGGAAATACGTGGCCGTGGGCCTGACCTGGGGGGCTTCGTCGGGGCGGAAGAAGAATCGCTTGATCACCGCCTCGTTCGGTTGCAGATACCCGGTCGCCGGGGCCGCCACGAACAATGGCGTCCGGGTGCCTACGTTCGTCAGACGGAGAATCCCTTCAAGAATGCCCACTAAGATGAACGGGAGCAGGACGTAGGACAGGTAGACATACCGTCGCGAGCGGGCCGCCCGAGTTCCGTTCTGTCGATTCATGTGTCGGCGGGTGACTGTCGGATGGTGATAGCTGCGGTGTGGTTTTACGGTACGGTTGCGATCTGCTAAAAACGCTGTGTCTGGGAGTCCGGGCGACTATAGCAGGTCATGACTCTCAGGGGGCGGGCACGGACGACTCCAACGCGTCAAAATGCGTGCCTGCGAGGACGGCGGTGGGAAGATGGAGCCATTCATTCCGGTGACGGGCGCCGCCGCTGGCCGGCGCTACGCCCGGTCGAACTCCCCGGTATCCTTGGGGCAGACGGCGCGGAACATTTGACTGGCAGGTATCTGGGATTCTTGTCCGCGGAGGGCAGGCCGATCCCCGGGGCGACGACCGGTGGCACGATCCGATTTCAGCAGTGTCCTGCGGAGGTTTTTTGATGAGCGATCCCCACCTGCTCGAATGGCTGCGTCGGAGCCGCGGCATCGAGCGGGAGTATGTGGATTATCGGGGCCAGCATTGCCGGGTGCCCGACTCCAGTCTGAAAGCCATCCTGGCGGCTTTCGGGCACACGTGCGGTGATCCGACCGCCCTCGGCGACCAGGCCCGGCGACTGGCCGAGGCCCGCTGGCGCCGCGTACTGCCCGCGGCCGTGGTCATCCGGCCGTCCCGGGACAACCGTGTTGCCATCAACGTACTCCGCCCACTTCTGGCGAATCTGGCCTGGCACGTCGAATTCGAAGGAGGCGGCTCCGTCGACGGGCGTGTGCGACCCCGAGACCTGCAGATCCTCGAGGAAACGGAGCTTGACGGCATGCATTTCAGCCGGCTCGCCCTGCCGCTCCCCGAAGACCTGCCCATCGGCTATCACCGGCTCAGGCTCGAGACCGGGGAAGGACAACCTCTCGACGTCTGTCGGTTAGTCGTGGCGCCGCCGAAATGCTATGAACCGGAGCCGTTAAGCCGTGGCGAGCGGCTCTGGGGGCTGGCGGTCCAGCTCTACGGCGTCAGGTCCCGACGGAACTGGGGGATCGGGGATTTCACCGACCTGATCGACCTGGTGGGCCGCGTGGCGACGCTCGGTGCCGACGTGGTCGGCCTCAATCCTCTCCACGCCCTGTTCCCTGTCGATCCCGATCTGAACAGCCCATACAGCCCGTCCAGCCGCCAGTTCCTGAATCCCCTTTACCTGGATCCCGAGGCTGTGCCGGAGTACGAGGCCTGCGGCCTGGCCCGGGAGCGAGTGGCCAGTCCTGTCTTCCAGGCGCGGCTCGCCGCCCTCAGGGCCTCGGAGTTGGTGGACTATGGAGAGGTCTTCAGCACCAAGGACGAGGTACTCCGCCTTCTTTTCGATGCCTTCCGGACCGGGGCGTCGACGGAGCGGCAACTCGCATTCGAGCGGTTCAGGGAGACGCGTGGAGAGGCCCTGCAACGCCTGGCGACCTTTTCTGCCTTGCAGGCCCATTTCAGCACCGCGGGACGACCGGGGGGATGGCAGGCGTGGCCGGCCGCGTACCGCGATCCGGAGAGCGAGACAGTCAGCACGTTTTCGGCCGGGCATCGTGACGAGGTCCTCTATCACATGTACCTGCAGTGGCTTGCCGAAGATCAACTCTCCGCAGCCGAGGGCGCGGCCCGTGATCGCGGTATGAAGGTCGGCATCTATCGAGACCTGGCCGTGGGCGTGAATGGCGGCGGCGCGGAGGCCTGGGCGGATCAGACCCTGTACAGCCAGGGCGCCACGATCGGCGCCCCACCGGACCCGCTGGCCCTGCAGGGCCAGGACTGGGGCATCCCTCCCATGCGCCCGGATGTGCTCAGGGAGCGAGGTTACCAGCCTTTCATCGATCTGCTGCGGGCGAACATGGGGCGCGGCGGCGCCTTGCGAATCGATCACGTGATGCTGCTCCTCCGCCTGTGGTGGGTTCCGGCAGGGCGCCGGTCGGCCGAGGGCGCGTATGTCTACTATGACCTGGAAGCCATGATGGGCATCCTCGCGCTGGAGAGTCACCGCCATCAGTGCCTGGTGATCGGCGAGGACCTGGGTACCGTACCGGAGCCGATCCGCCACGCCATGTCCGATTACGGTGTCTATTCTTACCGCGTGTTCTATTTCGAGCACGATGCGGACGGGACGCCGCGCCGTCCGGGCAACTATCCCGACCAGGCGCTTGCCGCCGTGTCTACCCACGATCTCCCGCCGCTGGCCAGCTTCTGGAAAGGGTCGGATATCGAACTTAGGTCGCGGCTGGGACTGTATCCTGACGACGCCTGCAGGGCACAGACTCTCGCCGCGCGGATATGGCAACGCCGCGCCATCCTCCAGGCGCTGGACGATGCCGGCCTGTACCCGTTGCATCAAGACCGGGAGCAACAGCAGGGCGGGGCCTTCTCGCCAGCGCTGGCGGAGGCGATACAGGTCTATCTCGCCAGGAGTCGCGCTCGCCTGATGGTCCTGCAGGCCGAGGATTGGCTGTACATGGAGGATCCTGTCAACGTTCCCGGCACCAGCAACGAGCACCCCAACTGGCAGCGAAAGCTGGCGGCTGACCTGGAAGACTGGCTGGCAGCGGACAGGGTCAGGAGCCTGGCACAGAGGATCACGGCGGCCCGCAATACGAAGGTATGAATGGACAGCGACCGGTGCCGGCAAAGGGAAGGGGTGGTCCCGATCCGGCAGCAGAGCGTAGATAGTGAATAAAGCACTTTAATTAAGTTTGCTATTCATATGATTAATAAACAATTGTGACTTCTATATCTATAACGGAAGAGGATGCCCCTCCCGTGGGCGATTCGGCGACGGTGGTCACCTCAACCCGCCGTCTGTCTCGCCATATCCGCCAGGATCACGATCGACGCCAGGTTGCGGAGGGCAAAACCGCGTGGCGGCCTCTCGACGTACTGCCTTGGGAAGCCTGGGTTGATCGCTGCTGGAAGCGACTGCGGGAGCACGAGCGCGGACGGCCCTGGTCACGGGCGCTATCGGACGAACAGGAGAGGCTGATCTGGGAAGACGCGTTGCGTGGCCAGGCCGAGTCCCTGGACCGGCTGCTCCTGCCACGAGAGATCGCCCGCGAGGCCCAGCGGGCCTGGAGCCTCGTCGCCGAATACCGGATCTCCCGAGAGAATCTGTCCCGGGCGGCCGGAACAGAGACCCGCCAGTTTCTCAACATTGTGCGCCGGGTCGAAGAGCGGCTCAGGGACCAGGGCTGGTGTACCCGTGGCGAGCGTCAGGCGATAGTCGCTGGCAGCGGGCGCCTTGTCTCCCTTGGAGCCGACCGCCTGGTACTCGCCGGCTTCGATGAATTGACGCCTGCCCAGTCAGCCCTGGTCGGTGCATTCGACGCTGCCGGCGTCCGTGTGGAGCAGGCACCGGGGCCACGACGCGAGGCCATGGCGCGCATCCGCCAGTGCCATGATCCGCTGTCGGAACTCCAGCAGGCGGCGATGGCGGCCAGATCGTGGCTGGAAGCCCGCCCAGAGGCAACAGTCGGCGTCGTGGTGGCTGACCTGGAGCAGCGAAGGGACGATTTGGAGGAAATTTTTGACGACATCCTGACCCCCGGACGAGTCATGCCCGGCGCCCTCCATCATGGTCGCGCCTGGGATGTGTCTCTGGGCCTCGGCCTGTCCGAGTGGCCGGTCGTGGATGCGGCCCTGCGCATGCTGGCATTGTCGCTGGGGGACGCCGTTTTTTCGGATCTGGGCCTGATATTGCGATCGCCGTTCGTCGGCGGAGCCGCGGCTGAACTGCCACGCAGGGGCCTCCTCGACGCGTGGCTCAGAGAGCGGGCCATCTACCGGACCGACACCGCCGGCCTGGTCCGGATTCTGGCCAGGCCGTCGGACCCGAGGCGGCCATCGTGCCCCGACCTGCTCGAGCGACTGCACCGACTTGAGGAATTCTGTCAGCGATTGCCGGACCAGGCCCCCGCGGATCGCTGGGCCGTATCGTTCGGAGAGATACTGAACATCCTCGGCTGGCCCGGCGAGAGGGCACTGGATTCGGCGGAATTCCAGTGCGTGAACAAGTGGCGCCAGACCCTGTCGGTGCTGGCGTCGACAAGTCAGGTTTCGGGCCATATGGGCGGGCGGGCCTGCCTGGACATGCTCACCCGCCTGGTCGCGGAAACCACGTTCCAGCCCGAGTCCACGGAAGCACCAGTGCAGATTTTGGGCCTGTTGGAGACTCCCGGTCTGTCTTTCGACGCCCTCTGGGCCTCGGGCATGCACCACCTCGCCTGGCCGCGTCCGGTGCGCCCGAATGCTCTCATACCCGCCTCCCTCCAGCGAGCCTGCCGGATGCCGCGTTCCTGTCCCGAGGTGGAGCTGGAGTTTTGTAACAGACGTTTGGCGGGACTCCTCGGTTCATCGGATGAAGTGATCTTCAGCTGGCCCGTCCAGATCGACGACGAGCCGATGCGGCCGAGCCCGATGCTCGCGGGCATCCGGGCCGCCGATAAGCCAGAAGAGCACTGGAGCAGTATTGCCCGTCGTGCGGTCGGCAGCGCGACCACCGAACGGCTGGCGGA
This sequence comes from Gammaproteobacteria bacterium, assembly GCA_024640085.1. GTDB lineage: Bacteria > Pseudomonadota > Gammaproteobacteria > Steroidobacterales > XN24 > JAHEFR01. The sequence goes on along the minus strand of JAHEFR010000014.1, from coordinate 36,642 downwards.
TTTTCGCTTGCGCCCCTGGCCGGCGGGGCAACGCGCCCGTGGTGGCAGCGCCGTCGTCCGCTGGCAATCCGCCTGTCCGTTCCAGGCCCAGGCGAGATCCCGGCTTGACGCCAGGTCCCTGGAGCAACCGGGCCCGGGTGTCAGCCCCGCCGACAGCGGCCGGATTGCCCATCTGGCGCTTCAATGGCTGTGGCAGGAATGGATGGATAGCGCTGTGCCTGCCGGTCTGGAGCACGATGAACTGTGCGCGATGATAGAGGGAGTAGCGGATCGTGCATGCCGGCAGGTGCTGACCCGAGAGGGAGATTTCGGACGGGCCCTGGTCACCCTGGAGCGCCGGCGCGCGTCGGCGCGGATTGAGACTTTGCTGGCGCAGGACCTGGCGCGGGATCCGTTCACCGTTGCGGCCATTGAAAGCTGCACGACACCGGAATTTGAAGGCGTGGGGTTTGCCCTGAGGATGGACCGTGTGGACCGGCTCCCAGGCGGTTCGCTGCTGCTGATCGACTACAAGACCGGAAGCGTCAGCGTACGTGACTGGCAAGGGGAGAGACCGCGGGATCCCCAGCTTCCCTTCTACGCATTGATTGCGGCAGACGGTGACGTCGTCGGCATCGCCTACGGCTGCCTCCGGGTAGGGGAAGAGGGCTACAGCGGATACGCGGCCGCGGACGTATCCAGTACCGGGATCCTCGGGGTAGAAGGGCTGAAGAGACCGCCGGACGGAGCCGCTTCATGGGAGGAGTTGAGGATGGTCTGGCGGCGAGGACTCGCCGCACTGGTGCGCGACTTCGCCGCTGGCGATGCACGGGTGGATCCCCGTCGCATTTCCGAGGATTGCCGATACTGCGACCTCGCCTCCCTCTGCCGGCGCCACGAACTCGCGCTCACCGGCGGACCTGAAGATGGTTGAGCCCATCGACAGTGGCGCCAGGCAACGCGCCCTGGACGTGGAGGCAAGCTTCATCGTCCAGGCCCCGGCAGGGTCCGGCAAGACCGAGTTGCTCACGCAGCGATTCCTGGCCCTCCTGTCAATCGTCGACCGGCCCGAGGAAATTCTTGCGATCACTTTCACGCGCAAGGCTGCCGGCCAGATGCGCGACCGGATCCTGACGGCGCTCGAGAGTGCCTCAGGCGATATGCCGGAGGAGCCCCACAAGGCCGAGACCTGGCGCCTGGCCCGCGCCGCGCGAGCCCGTGATGCGGAGCTCGGCTGGCAGGTGATGTCCTCGCCGTCGAGGCTGCGGGTGCTGACCATCGATGCGTTTCATGCCGTGCTGAGCCGGCAGCTCCCTGTGCTGTCCGGCGCTGGCGGATCCTTGTCTGTCGCTGATCGTCCTAAGCTCTTGTACCGCGAAGCGGCGCGCCGGGCCCTGGAAGCGGCAGGAGACGATGGGCCGTTCGGCGCCGCGGCCCGGGATATTCTTGCTCACCTGGACAATCGTTTCGACCGGGCCGAGCGGATGTTGGTGGATCTTCTGGCGCGGCGGGACCAGTGGCTTTACCGCGTCGGCGGCCCGATGGCGATGGACGACGATGACAGCCGCCTCTGGCTCGAGGGCAGCATCCGTCGCCAGATCGAGTCAGTGTTGGCCACCGTGACATCTATCTGTCCGCCTGCGCTGTTGACCGGATTACCGCCCCTGGCCGATTTCGCCGCCAGGAATCTGGAAAGCCGCGGGGTCGATTCGACGATCCGGGACTGTGCCGGCATTGCGGCCTGGCCTGGCGCCGAGGCTGCGGCAGTATCGGTCTGGAAGGGGCTGACGGACCTGCTGCTCACCGCAAGCGGTGGCTGGAGGAAGACTGTCACCGTGGCCCAGGGATTCCCGGCCGGTAGTCTGGAGAAATCGGAGATGCTCGACCTGCTGGAGGGGCTGCAGGACCAGACCCGGTTCAGGGAACTTCTGGGGGAGATCCGCCTGCTGCCCGGACACCGTTACGCGGACGCCCAGTGGACTGCCCTCCGTCAGATGCTCAGGCTCCTGGTGCGGTGCGCCGCCGAACTCGAGATCGTGATCAGGCAACGCGGCAAGAGCGACTATGTGGCCGTGGCGACCTCGGCGCGAGATGCCCTGGTCTGTGACGGGGAACCCACCGACCTGGCGCTGGCGCTGGACTACCGGATCAGGCACCTGCTGGTCGACGAATTCCAGGACACCTCCGCAACGCAGCTCGAACTTCTCGACCGCCTCACCACCGGCTGGGAATCCGGAGACGGCCGCAGCGTGTTCTTCGTCGGGGACCCGATGCAATCCGTCTACGGTTTCCGGGAGGCCGAGGTCGGATTGTTCCTCGATATCCGCCGCAGAGGCCGGATCAACGAGGTACCGGTGGAGAGCCTCTCGCTACAGGTCAACTTCCGGTCCCGCCAGGGTATCGTGGACTGGACCAACCGGACCTTTGCTTCGGTGATGCCTGCGTTCGAGGATTCCCGACTCGGGGCCGTACCGTTCTCCAGCGCCCGGGCCCGGCACGGACCTGACCTGTTGGAACCCGTATGTGTCCATGCCTTCGAGGACAACGGCGGCACCGGAGAAGCCGAGCGGGTGTGCGCGGTCGTCGAGGACATCCGCAGGCGGGATCCGACCAGCAATATCGCCGTGCTGGTCAGATCGCGGGATCATCTCCGGCACATTGCGCCTATGCTCAAGGCTTCGGGACTCCGCTACCAGGCCGTGGAGATCGAGCGACTGGTAGAGCGGCCGGTGATTCAGGACCTGACGGCCCTTGCCCGTGCCATCAGTCATCCGGCCGACCGGACTGCCTGGCTGGCCTGCCTGCGGGCGCCGTGGTGCGGCCTGACCCTGGACGACATGGAGACGGTGGCCGGCGATGGCCGGACCACTCTTTGGGAGCGCATCCTCGACCCGGCCGCAACGGCCGGCATGAGTCGGGACGGGCAGGTCCGGCTGGAGCGATTCGCCGGCGTCATGACCCGGGCGCTGGCCGAGCAGGGACGGCGACCCCTGCACCGCCGGGTGGAGGGTGCCTGGTTGGCCCTCGGGGGACCGGCGTCTCTGGATAACGCCGCCGCCGTGGATAATGCCGAGAGTTTCCTGCACACCCTGAGAAACCTGCAGACGGGCTATGAGTTAGAGGACCCGGCGGAGCTGGATACCGCCCTGAAGGACTTGTTCAGCGCTCCGGACCCACGGGCGTGGCCGGAGCTGCAATTGATGACGGTCCACAAGGCCAAGGGGCTGGAATTCGACTTTGTTCTGCTCCCCGGGCTGCACCGGGCCACCGGGCGGGGCGATCCCCAGTTGCTCCACTGGCTGGAAGTGCCGCAGGCAGGTGGGCCGGCAGATCTGCTGCTCGCGACCATCGAGGAACGGGGGGGCGAGCGAGACCCGCTTCACCTGTTCCTGAAACGGCAGGAGGACAAGAAGCGCGACTACGAACTCGGGCGACTTCTGTATGTCGCCGCCACCCGCGCCAGGCGCCAACTCCATCTTTTCGCGTCGTTGGGATTTGCCGAGAAGGATGGAGAACGCGAGCCACGTTCCCCACGGCGCGGCACCTTCCTGGAATTGCTCTGGGACTCGTGCCGCGAGGACTTCCTGACTGCGCTGGCCCGGACGACGGAGACCGGAGATTCCAGGCTACCGGTCCCGAAAGATCCCGAGCCCGTCATCCATCGGCTGCCACTTGACTGGCGCGCGGCAGAGGCGCCCGGGCCCGTCGTCTGGTTGCCGCCCTCCTGGAGCGGCGAGCCAGAATCCGGCGACGTCGAATTCTCCTGGGCTGGACGCACGAGCAGGGCCGTCGGTCGCGTCGTCCATCAGTGGCTGGAGCGAATCGCCGCCGAGGGCGTGGAGCATTGGCCCGCCGATCGTGTGGCCACGGTCGACGCGCAATTGCGGACCCTGATGGAAGAGGAGGGACTGGAGTCGCCCCTGGTCCGCGGGGCCGTGGAAAAAGCTTCGCGAGCCCTGACGACGATGCTCGGCGACCAGCGCGGACGCTGGATCCTTTCGTCCGAGCACCGCCAGGCCAGATCGGAATACCCGGTTGCCGGGCTGGACCAGGGACAGGTCGTGCACGGAGTGATTGACCGATACCTGGTGGAGGCGGACGGGACGGCCTGGGTTATCGATTACAAGACCGGCGAGCACAGCGGTGGGGATCTCGAGGGATTCCTGGATCGGGAAGTGGAGCGGTACCGGGCGCAGCTAGAGCGGTACGGCAGGCTGGCCGCGGGCATGGATGAGATTTCCGACCTCACCCTGGGCCTGTATTTTCCGCTACACGGGGTCCTGCGGTCCTGGCGGGTCCGAGAGGATCAGAGCGCGCCTTCCTGACGGAAGGGGCGGAAACCGTTGGCATCCGTCTGGCCCAGGAACTGGAGCCCCTGGACGATCATGTCCGGGGCATCCGGCTTGGCGGCCACCAGGCCCTCGACAAGGAAACGGCCGTCGGGCTGGACATCGACTCGCGCGTTCTGCAGGACCAGCGGGCCGGATACCGCGGCCACCGAGCCGGAGAACGGACCGGTCTGGTCCGGCGGAACGATGATCTGAAATGCTCCCAGATCGACGTCTCGCAGGCCAAGCGGCTGGATCGAGTCCAGATTCACGGTTCCCGACAGGGTGGCGATCCGACCCGACTCTAGGCTCAGCTCGTCCACCCGAGCGCTGAGATTCCCCCGGGTACCCGCGAGATCTATCCATGTGCCGAGCGCATCGAGCGTAGCTCCCAGGTCGAGCCCGGATACGCGTATCCCGGAGGCGCCCATGATCGTCACCGTCCCTCTGGCGAACCCGTCAGGCCGGGAAGCCTCGAGTTGCCAGGTCGGCCTCAGTGTGAGGAATGACAGGGGCCGGGCTTCCCAGCGCAGGCGGCCAACATCCATCACCCCGATCCGGACTCGTGCCGCCTCACCGTCCCAAACCGTACCGCTCACTCCGGACAAGGTGGCGCCATCCGGCACCAGCCAGCCCACTGCGACGCGCGCCGGCCACAGGGCGATCAGGAACAGCAAGAGCAGCAGCGCGCCAAGCGCGGCCAGGCGGACGGGGGAGCGCATCAGCTTGGCTGCCTCAGCGTAATACTGGCGATTACCGTACCGTTGACCGCTCCCCGCTCAAACGTTGCCGCCTCGAGGGAAAGACCGTGGGTGGTCTGGAGCTGGCTCAGCCACTGGGTCACAGTGTCGAAACCCGCACCCTCCATCCTCACCCGGATGCCGTCCTCTCCGACGGGCTGGTTGCGGGTGATCGCCTCCCCCAGCCCGGACTGCCGGGCAGTGCGGTCGATGACTACTACCAGAGACTGGTCGGGATCGCCGGCGCCCGCCGCCACGGCGCCGGCGGCACCGATTTCCGCGGACGCCTCCGACATCCAGGCGAGGGTAGCCTTCTTGCTCTCTACGCGGTCGGATAACTGCCGGACTTTCGAGGACAGCGGTGCGAGGACGATAGCCCAGAACAACACCAGGGCGACGACAACGGCGCCCGCCGAAACGAGGACGCGCTCCCGGGGAGCCAGGCTGTCGAACCAGTCCCTCACGCGCCGGACTCCGTCAGCTGGATTCTGCCTTCCACTTCTGACCCTCGCGGATTCGCGGACAGGATCGATGCATTCAGGGAGCCCGCACTCTGGATCGAACGCTGGATGGCGTCCAGGCTGTCGACGCTCGGCGCCGCGACCTTCACTTCCATCACGCCGTTGCGGAAGCTGAGAGACTCCACCCGGGTACCGGGCGCCGTACCCACCGCGCGGCTAAGGGCTTCCAGAGACTTGAGGAAGGGGGCGTCCGACACGCCCCGGCTTGCCCTGACGGCGGACAGCCGGCTTTCCATCTGTCTGCGGTGATTGACGATCCGCTGTACGTCCGGCATGGCCTCCCGGAAGACCGCGTTCATCTCGCCGTCGAGTTCGGTATCGACGCTTTTCAGACTCACCAGCTCGGCCACGTCACGGACGATCATTACACCGACCAGGGCCACCAGAAGGACGGCTGCGGCCCGCCACGGGCGCCACAATTTCTCCAACCCGGTCCTGGGCCCGTAATCCCCTTGCAGGAGATTCACGCCGGAGGTCCTGGTCACCCCGGATGCCAGGTGCGCGGTAGCGCCGCCAGGCAACATCTGGATGTCCAGGCTGGTCAACTGGTCGCGCAGTGCGTCCAGGGCGGCCCCGTAACGAGACTGCTCCTCGGGCCCGAGGTAGACCGTCAGGTGGGCGGGCGTTTCCGCAGCCCCTTCCCGCGGATCGCCGAACAGCAGGAAATCCTCTACGGAGGTACCCTCCACCGCGATCGGCTGCTGCCCGGGACGGCGGACGAGACAGGTGTCGCCTTCTATCAGCCACACCGTGGCCGTCGGCGAGGAGGGCATCACTTCCTGCTCGGCGTGAACGGCCGACGGCTCCAGGCCGACGGCACGGATCGAGGTCAGCCACGCATCCAGGTCGCGACGGCGCACGATGGCGACCGGCACCGATCCGTCCGGATCTCGTCGGCCGGCAGCGAAATGGAGTTTGTCCAGATCCTCCGCAACCTGCTCCTCGAGAGCGTAGGGCAGTGCCTGGCGCAGCTTGACCGGGTTGCGGATCGGAAGATTGGCGGCAGTCAGCAGGACCTTCTGGGAAGGCACGAGCACCACGATTTTGCGTTGCCCGGCCAGAGCCGGCAGGTCTTCCAGGGGACAGCGACCGGTGCTGCCGGTGAGCTGGCCCGTAGTCTCTGCCACGGCCCAGGTAGGCTCATGGTCATCGGAGAGACGGACAACAAATATTTCGGCCATTCTCACTCGGTTCCAAGACTGCGAAGCAGAGTCCTGACTTCGCTGGACCCCTCGCGTTCCAGCAGACTGTACATGGTGATTTCGGTACTGCCAATATTGACCCGGACGCCCAGCCGGAAATACCGGCTGCCCACCGTCAGCGGCGCGGAAACGTCCGGCGGCAAGACGTCGACCAGTTCGGCAACGCTTTCGTAGCCGTCGTCCGGGCGATCCTCCAGGATGCTGGCCGCGTCCGACGCCGAGAGACTCTCCGACAGCGACATCAGTACCGGGATGGATGCCGTGTTGACGTTGATGGCAGTACCGGCGGGAAGGGCGCACACATACGGCAGCAGGGCACGATAGGTATCGATATCCATTTCAGGCAGAGCCAGAAGCTCACTGGCGCTGGTGATGAGCGTATTGGGAGGGCGGTAGGGCGGTACCTGGCTCAAGTAGGTGGAGTCTTCGGCGCCGTCAGGAAAATTCGGGTCGATATCTGAATCGATCCAGTCAGCCAGCAGCGCCGCCCATCGGGGATCGAGTTCAAGGGCCGCCAGCAGGCGCTCCATCTGTTCCACTGCGACGGGGTCCGTATTGCCGTCTGTGTCCACCAGGTTGTTGAGATTGAACCGGCCCTGGAGATCGATGAGCGCGCCGTCCACTGAACCTCCGTCGATGGGCAGGGGCGGCAGGTTCGTAGCCCAGACCTCGTCGGGGTGATCCACATTTCCGTCTTCGGCGTCCTCGATCAGGATGCGACCCGCCCAGGCTTCGGCGCCGAGAGCATAGTTGATTTCCAGGTCGGTGTAGATTAGCGCCTCGGTGCGCCGCTGATTCAGATGGAAGTTCCACACGGCAGCGCCGGTCAGCATGGTGGCCAGTGCCACGATCAGCATCGCCGTGATCAGCGCCACACCCCGCTGTCCGCCGCCGACGTTACCTGCCGACAGCCTCATCCGGCGACCTCGACCAGGCGAACGATCTCGCCCCAGTCTTCCAGTTCCATCGTGATCTCCACCGCCCTGGGGATCAGGCGAGGGTTGCCGTCGGCATCCGGGGCCGGCCATTCCTCGACCCATTCGGCCCCGGTGCCGAGGAAACGGAATCGAAGCTCGATCACGCCGTCCACCAGTTCGGTCTCTACCGGCTCCTCCTCGAGCAGGCGATCGAGGACGGGCCAGTAGCTCCGGATCAGGATTCCGTCCTCGACCCGGTAGGCGACACGTTGCAACGTCGGCCTGGGCCGGCCGAGTGGATTGGGCCAGCCTGCCCGGGTCAGTTCCGCCGCCTGCAGCTCACGACCCCCGGCGAGCAGCGCCCCCCGCCAACCTTCGCCCAGCTCCTCCCGGACCGGTCGCGGCTGAAGTTGGGCGAAATCGTTCGCCAATTGGCGAACGGAGAACTGGACCGCCCGCAGGCGGGCCGATGAGGCATCGACGATCTGCTGTTGTTTCAGAACGGCCGCGAAGCCGCCGTAGGCCATATAGGCCACGATGGAGAAGATGGCCATTGCAACCAGGATCTCCAGCAGGGTGAATCCTTCCTGGCCACCCGGGGAGGGTCTCGGCGTCACTGGTCGCCGCCCTGCTGGGTCTGACCGCCGTCGTCTGTCTGCCCTTCCTGAGAATCACCCTGGGAATCGCCCTGCAAATCGCTCCGAGCATCACCTTGGGAATCGCCCCCGGTGTCCTCAGCCGCTCCCGGACCCTCGCCTCCGCCCTCAGCCCAGGTGGATCCGCCGAGACGCGGCTGGACGGGCGGGGAGACGAATCCCACCGAACGCCCGATCACAGTGCCGGGATCGTCCACATAGGCAACGTCCATGTCGATGCGCCGGAGATCATCGACTCCGGTTTCGGAAACCGTCGCTCGCCATCGGTAGGTCGAGCCGGCGAACTCCACGTCGCCGTCGAACTGGCTGACGCCGGGAAAATCTCCACTCAGCCTCAGTCGGGTGATCTCGTTCGAAGCGATCCAGCCGGCGAAGGTCTTCTCCTTCATGTGGAGAGAACCGGCACTGATCTGCACGATGAGGTTGAACGCAGCGATGATCCCCAGTGCTACGACGGCCAATGCTACGACGACTTCGAGCAATGTGAAGCCGGGTGCTACGGACCTTTCTTTCTCAAATCGCGTCATCATCCCCTTCCGCTATCCGGACGATACCGTCGGCCTCTCCCCGGATCGTGAAACGGACGTCCGAGAACTGACGCTCGATGGTCAGCGCGAAGGGCGTCATTTCGCCACTGGAGAAGATCGCCACCTGGGGTACGATCTCGGTTTCGGTTGCGGCGGTCGTGAGGTCCACGTCCTGCTCCTCGACGCGAAGACTCAGCAGCAGACCCTCCGGCAGTGTGCGCTCGCGGAAGCTGGAGTCACGCTGCAATCCTTCCCACACCAGTGAATCGCGAGACCAGGAGTAGAACCGGTAGCGATCCTCTTCCACGTACAGCCCAAGGTCCCGACCCTGGAATATGGATTCCTCTGTAGCAAGTTGGAGCAGGGCTGTCAGGCGACGGGCCTCGCGCTCAATCTCCTCGTCCCGACCGAGCGTACCGATCGACAGCACGGCGGTGGCAGCCATGATCGCGAGGATGACGAGCACCACCAGCAACTCCAGGAGGGTGAAGCCACCTGTGCGCCTCGGCTCGAGGATTGCGGACCCGTGGATCAGTCGATGTTCCAGTTTCCGATGTCGCCGTTGATGCCCTCGCCACCCGGCTGCTCGTCGGCGCCGAGGGTGAATACGTCGAATTCTCCGTTCTGTCCCGGCTGGAGATACTGATAGGGCGTTCCCCATGGGTCGACGGGGATCTTGTCCAGATAGCCGCCAGCCCGCCAGTTACGGATGGACGGATCCGCTGGCTGGCTGACGAGAGCCTCCAGGCCCTGGTCGGTGGTGGGATATCTGAAGTTGTCGAGCCGATACAGGTGCAGCGCGCTCTCCACGGCCCGTATGTCCTGCTTGGCGCGATTGATCTGGGCGTCGTCGATGCGGCTGATCACATTCGGCGCCACCAGGGCGGCGAGGATGCCAAGGATAACGACGACTACCATGATCTCGATCAGCGTAAACCCGGCTTCGCGGGCCGCCCGATGATCTGCGATACTGTTCGCGATTTTCATGCCTTTTCTGTCACTCATTTTGATATCCGCGCGGCATCCGCGGCGGAGCTGTGCATATCTGCGGTAATGATATCAGGATTGCCCCCCGCCCAATGGCCCGAGGGCGCCCGACATGGAGTCTGGCCTGACCTCGTCGTCTTTGCTGTGCTGGCCGGCGTCGTGCTCGGGCTTGAAGCCGGAGGCGAGCCGGTAAGGGTGCTGTTGCGATTCGACCGCGAGCAGATCGCCACCGGACAAATGTGGCGTCTGGTGACCGGCCATCTGGTGCATCTCGGCTGGGGGCACGCAGTGCTGAATCTGGCGGCTCTCGGGCTTGTCGTGATCGGCTTCCGGCCAATGCTGAGCTGGAGCCGCTGGTCGATGGTGGCGCTGGTCGCGGCGGGATCGGTCGATCTTGGTCTGTGGTTCTCCCGACCCCCGGTCGCCTGGTATGTCGGTCTGTCCGGTGTACTCCACGGACTGGTGGTCGCCGCTGCAATCCTGCTGCTGCGGAGGGCTCCCCGGGTGGCAACGATCATGCTGGCCGCGGTGGTTCTGAAGCTGGCATGGGAATCGTTTCTCGGCACGCTGCCTTTTACTGCGGAGCTGTCGGGCGGCGACGTCATAGAGGAGGCCCACCTGTGGGGGGCCTTAGGCGGGGCCGCGGCCGGAACGTTGCTGGCAACGCTGCGCCGGCGGTCCGCGCCGCTATAATCCGCGACTTTCAGGGCAGGATTTCACCGGGCGCTCGCGCCCGCGGACGAAGGGGACCCGGATATCATGTCATTCGCAGTCATCTTTCCGGGACAGGGCTCCCAGTCGGTCGGCATGCTGGCCGATCTGGCGGAGCAGGACCCCGTGGTCAGGCAGACGTTCGCCGAGGCCTCTGAGGCCCTCGGATTCGACCTCTGGCTGCTTACGCAGGGCGGCCCGGAGTCCGAGCTGGGACTCACCGAGAACACCCAGCCAGCGATGCTGGCTGCGGGCGTGGCGGTCTTCCGGGCATGGCAGGCCCGTGGAGGACCGGCGCCGGTAGCCATGGCGGGTCACAGCCTCGGCGAATACACGGCACTGGTCTGTGCCGGCCGGCTGGATTTCCCCGAGGCAATTTCGCTCGTCCGATACCGCGGTCAGCTGATGCAGCAAGCCGTCCCGGCCGGGGAGGGCGCCATGGCAGCCATCCTGGGCCTGGATGACGAGCAGGTGGCCCAGGCCTGCGCGACGGGGGCCCAGGGCGACGTGGTCGCGCCGATCAATTACAACTGCCCGGGGCAGGTCGTGATCGCTGGCCAGAGCGCTGCCGTGACAAGGGCCCTGGCGGCTGCCAACGGCCTCGGGGCCCGGCGGGCAGTCCTGCTTGACGTTTCCGTGCCGTCCCATTGCGCCCTGATGAATAGCGCGGCCGAGAAACTCGCGCTGCGCCTGGGGGAGGTGGAGATCAGGCCCGGGACGATACCCGTGTTCCACAACGTGGACGCGCGGTCCCGGGACGATGCAGACCAGGTCCGGTCCGTACTCATCCAACAGCTATGCGAGCCCGTGCGCTGGTCCCAGTGCATCCTCGCGATGCGCGATGTCGGTGCAGGACTCTTCATTGAAATGGGACCCGGCAAGGTACTGACCGGACTGGTGCGCCGGACCGACCGCGGCCTGCAGGCTGTGGCCTGCCACGATCGCGCGTCGCTCGAATCAGCCCTTGCGATCATTCAGACGGAGAAAATCGGATGACCAGCAGTGACCTAAAAGATCAGATCGCGCTTGTGACCGGCGCATCAAGGGGCATCGGGCGCGCCATCGCACTGGCGCTGGGCGAGCGTGGCGCGGTAGTCATTGGCACTGCGACGACGCCCGCCGGCGCGGAGGGCATCAGCGAGGCTCTGAGCACGGCGGGTATCGACGGGCGCGGAGCCGTACTGGACGTGGCCGACGCCGGGGCCGTCGAGACTCTTGTCAAGGATATCGCGGCACGGGAAGGGCCCGTCACAATACTGGTCAACAACGCGGGCATCACGCGCGACAATCTCCTCCTGCGGATGAAAGACGCTGAGTGGGACCAGGTCATTGACACCAACTTGACCTCCGTCTACCGGACGTCCAAGGCCTGCCTCAGGGGGATGATGAAGGCCCGCGGCGGCCGCATCATCAACATCGGCTCGGTGGTCGGTCAGATGGGCAATGCCGGCCAGGGAAACTACTGTGCATCGAAGGCGGGCATGGTGGGATTTACCAGGTCGCTGGCCAGAGAGGTGGGTTCACGGAACATCACCGTCAACACAGTGGCGCCGGGCTTCATCGAGACTGATATGACCCGGGACCTGGACGAGGGACAGCGGGCATCCCTGGCGAGCCAGATCCCGTTGGCGAGACTCGGGACGCCGGCGGATATCGCCGGCGCCGTGGCCTTCCTGGCCTCGCCAGCCGCCGCCTACATCACGGGAGAGACCATCAGCGTGAACGGCGGCATGTACATGGACTGACAGGGCCCCTGCCTGGGCCGTTCCGGCCAGGACCGGCTTCCGCCGACCGAGCCCCGTTATAGATTGACCGTCGGTTATTCAATACAATACCGACTGAGGTTCGACCCGGCCCGTCGGGACGGGCCATCCACGATATCCGCTTCTTGAGGACAGACAAGCAATGAGCAGCATCGAAGAACAGGTCAAGAACATCGTTGCGGAGCAATTGGGGGTAAAAGAGGAAGAAGTTACCGCCGAGGCATCCTTCGTCGATGATCTGGGCGCCGACTCCCTCGATACGGTGGAGCTGGTGATGGCCCTGGAAGAGGCTTTCGAGTGCGAAATCCCTGATGAAGAGGCCGAGAAGATCACTACCGTGCAGCAGGCCATTGACTACATCAAGGAGCGCTCAGGAGATAACTGACGCCGGCGCGTCCAGGCGCGTCCAGTCGGTCGGACCCGCGCCACGGGTCTGACTTTTTTTCTTCAGAGGTAGGTGGATTGTCAAAGCGTCGCGTCGTCGTCACGGGACTCGGCATCATTTCCCCGGTGGGAAACGAGGTCCCAACCGCTTGGGATAACGTGCTCAACGGCCGCAGCGGCATCGGGCCCATTACGCGGTTCGATTGCAGCCAGTACTCGACCCGCATCGGCGGATGTGTCCATGATTTCGAAGCCACCGATTTCGTGGCCGCCAAGGACGCTCGCAAGATGGACGCGTTCATGCATTACGGCATCGCCGCCTGCAGAAAGGCCATCACGGACTCGGGGTTCGAGGTCACCGACGACAACTCTCCCAGGATCGGTATTGCCTTCGGGTCCGGTATCGGCGGGCTCGAGACCATCGAGGCCAACTTCACCAGGCTTCTGGAATCGGGCCGCTCTCCGCGCCGGATATCGCCATTCTTCATCCCCGGCAGCATCATCAACATGGTGGCAGGCCATGTCTCGATCGGCTATGGCATCCGCGGCCCGAACCTGTCGATCGTGACCGCCTGCACTACCGCCACGCACAATATTGGCGTGGCCGCCCGCTGCATCGCCTACGGAGACGCCGACATCATGGTAGCGGGAGGCTCCGAGATGGCCACCACTCAACTCGGCCTTGGAGGATTCTGTTCCGCCAAGGCGCTCTCGACCCGCAACGACGACCCGACCCGGGCCAGCCGCCCGTTCGATCTCGAGCGGGATGGATTCGTGCTCAGCGACGGCGCCGGGGCGCTGGTTGTCGAGGATCTCGAGCATGCCCGCAAGCGGGGCGCCACCATCTACGCCGAACTCGTGGGATTCGGCATGAGCGGCGATGCCCATCACATCACCGCCCCCATGGCCTCGGGGGAAGGCGCGTGCCTGTGCATGCAGAATGCCATGCACGACGCCGGACTGGGTCCGGAAGACGTGGACTATGTGAACGCCCACGGCACCTCGACGCCGCTGGGCGACAAGGCGGAGACCGTGGCCATTCACTCGGCCTTCGGTCATCGCGCCTCTACCCTTGCGGTCAGTTCGACCAAGTCGACGACCGGTCATTTGATGGGCGCCGCCGGTGCGGTGGAAGCGATCTTCTCGATCCTCGCGATCAGGGACGGGGTCGCCCCGCCCACCACCAATTACGACACGCCTGATCCTGAGTGCGACCTGGACTACGTGCCCAACGAGGCCCGGGAGATGAAGATCCGGGTAGCCCTGTCCAATTCCTTCGGTTTTGGCGGGACCAACGGCACCCTGGTGTTTCGCGCCTTCGACTGAGTTCCGGAATCCCGTGGCGCCCGACAGGTCACGGCTGTCCCACGGTTCACGTGGTGGCGGTTGATGCGACTCTCGATATGGGCCGGCGCCAGGGGCGCATGGAAATCTCCCGAGCCCCGGAGTCATCGTGCGATTTGAAGGCTAGGATGTCAGGCCACATCGAGACAGAGTGTCTCCGACCGGTGCCGTATCGGCCCGATCTCGCTTTCCGTCTCCATCAGTGGGCGCCCGAGCGATATCCCTATCTGCTCGAGAGCGCGGCCTCCGGGACTGCCCAAGGTCGGTTCGATGTGCTGTTCGCCTTTCCGGAAGACTCGCTGGTGCTGGACCACGACGGCAGACTGCACGGCCAGGGAGCCGCCCGCGGCGGCCATGATTTCCTCGCCTGTCTGAACGGCTGGTGGCAACACGAGCACCTGGAGTTGCCGGCTTCGGAGCGGCCGTTCCGGGGCGGGTGGTTCATCTTCCTCGCCTACGAGTTCGCCGACCAGGTCGAACCAACCCTGGCCCTGGAGCCTTCCGCCGGACTCCCGGTGGCCCTGGCGAGCCGGGTGCGCTCCGCTCTGCAGGTCGATCACCGCGAGCGTGTCGCCTGGCTGTTCGCCGAGCCGGACAGCGAGGGCTGCCTGGACGACATGCAGCATGACCTGGAATCGATGGCGGCGGCGCAAGCTCTGCGCGATCCGGACGGGACGCTGCTGGAGGGCTTTCTGGACGAGGATGACCCGAAAAGATACCTCGACGCCATCGCCCAGGTGAAGGACTACATACGGGACGGCGATATCTTCCAGGCAAACCTGTCGCGACTTTGGCGAGGGAGTGTTCGTCCCGGTGTGACCCCGGCGGAGATTTACGGGCGACTGCGGTCGGGCAATCCGGGGCCCTTCGCCGGCGCCATGCATTGGCGCGATCAGGCCGTCCTGAGTTCCTCGCCCGAACGGTTGCTGCAGGTCCGCGGGGGCATCGCCCAGACCCGCCCCATCGCCGGGACGCGGCCGCGGGGCCTCGACAGCGCCTCGGACCGACGCCTGTCCTCCGAGCTGATCGGCCACCCCAAGGAGCGCGCTGAGCACGTGATGCTGATCGATCTCGAAAGGAACGACCTGGGCAGGGTCTGTCAGACGGGGACAGTGGAGGTCAACGAACTGATGGTGGTAGAAAGCTACGCCCATGTGCACCACATTGTCTCCAATGTCCGCGGACGACTCCGTCCAGAAGTGCTGCCCGGCGAAGCCCTGAGGGCGGTGTTCCCCGGGGGCACCATTACGGGTTGCCCCAAGGTACGCTGCATGGAGATCATTGACGAACTGGAGCCGGAGCCCCGCGGCGCCTATACGGGATCCTTCGGCTACCTCAATCGGGACGGGAGCCTGGACGTCAATATTCTAATCAGAACCCTGCAGGTCGCAGGCCGGGAAGTTCGGTTCCGGGCGGGCGGAGGCATTGTGGCCGATTCCGATCCCGCAGCTGAACTGGAGGAGACCCGGGCCAAGGCCCGTGGGTTACGTATCGCTCTGACCGGAGCTGCATCGTGAAGCCTGTCGATCCGGGCCGGGACACCCGCATCCTCATGGACGAGCGCGGCCTCACCTACGGCGACGGACTGTTCGAGACCATGCGGGCCGAAGGAGGCAGACTGCCCTTGCTCGAGCGGCATCTTGACAGGCTCCTTGCGGATTGTCACCGGCTGCACATGCCGATTCCCGATCGCGAAAGGCTGGCCGCACAGTCGACCAGCATCGCCGCCGCTGCGGGTGGCGGGGTGGTCAAGATCATCGTCACCCGCGGCGCCGGTGCGCGGGGCTATCGTCCGCCGCAGGATCCGGAACCGCGCGTGATGATCGAAGCCTTCCCGCTGCCGGAGATCCCGCGCGAGAACTACACCGATGGCGTCTCGATACAGATCTGCTCGACCAGGATCGGACGTAGCTCCGCGACGGCGGGGATCAAGCACCTGGGTCGCCTGGAGCAGGTTCTCGCCAGCAGCGAGCTTCAGGGAGACTGCGCCGAGGGTCTGATGCTCGACGAACACGGCCATGTCATCGAGGGGACCCGGTGCAACCTGCTCCTCGCCCGGGACGGGGTCCTGTCCACCCCCAGGCTGGAGATGTCCGGGGTGGCGGGCGTGATGCGGTCCCTCGTTCTGGAAACGGCCGAGGCCATCGGGGTCGAGGTCCGCGAGGAACCCGTCATGCTCGGGGATCTGGAGCGCGCCGACGAGGTGTTGTTGACGAACGCAGTGATCGGCGTATGGCCGGTCAACCGGATAGATAGCCTCCGTTGGCGCCGGAGTCCCGGCGCAATCGGCCGGCGGCTCATGGTCGCGGTGGCGGCCGACAGGGTCCCCGCGTGGGCGCCGTGAGCAGGATTCTGATCGGGATTCTCCTGGCGCTCGTCGTGACGGCCGCCGCGATACTGTCGTATGCGTCCCGTTATCTGGAGGAACCGATGCCGGTGACAGAGCCGGTAGTGATCGAGATCCCGTCGGGGCGCGGGCTGAACGGCGTGGCCACGGACCTGGCGGATCGCGGCCTCCTGACGCATCCACGAATCTTCGCCTGGTACGGGCGCTGGAAATCGGCCGCCGGGCGTATCAAGGCGGGGGAATATCGGATCGAACCGGGGCAGAACCCCGCCGGTCTCCTGGATCAGCTCGTCAGTGGAGAGGTGTTGTTGCACAGTGTGACCGTCATCGAGGGACGGACCTTCAGACAAGCGGCTGAAGCGATCCGCGCTACGCCGGCTGTCACCGTCGTCACCCGGGAGATGTCCGACGAGGAAATCGCCCGGCGCCTGGATCTGCCGACGGCGTCGCCGGAAGGCTGGTTGCTGCCGGATACCTACCACTTCCCGCGCGGGACGGAAGATATCGCCCTGATGGCCATGGCGGCGAGAGCGATGGAGGAAGCCCTGGCCATGGCCTGGGCAGACCGGGCGGAAGGGCTCCCGCTGGCGACCCCCTACGAGGCTCTGATCCTGGCCTCGATCGTAGAGAAGGAAACTGCCCTGGCCGACGAGCGGCCACGGATCTCGGGTGTGTTCGTGCGCAGGCTCAAACGGGGAATGCGGCTGCAGACCGACCCGACGGTCATCTACGGGCTCGGTTCCGATTTCGACGGCAATCTCCGCAAGGCGGACCTGAACCGGGATGGTCCGTACAATTCCTATACGCGATCCGGACTGCCGCCGACCCCCATCGCGCTACCGGGCCGGGATGCCCTGATCGCAGCAGTCCACCCCGTGGACGAGGACACGCTCTATTTCGTAGCGACCGGGGAAGGCGACGGCAGCCATTACTTCTCCGCCACGCTGGAGGAGCATAATCGGGCAGTCGCCAGATACCTCGCGCGACTGCGGGAACGGAAGGATTGAGCAAGGTGCAGGGACGATTCATCAC
Organism: Gammaproteobacteria bacterium; assembly: GCA_024640085.1. Taxonomy (GTDB): domain Bacteria; phylum Pseudomonadota; class Gammaproteobacteria; order Steroidobacterales; family XN24; genus JAHEFR01. The sequence continues at coordinate 19,204 of JAHEFR010000014.1, read as the reverse complement.
GCTCGAGGGCATCGAGGGTGTAGGCAAGTCAACGAACCTGGAGTTTGTCGCAGGGCTTATTCGCGCAGCTGGGCACAAGCTGCTGGTGACCCGGGAGCCGGGCGGTACTCCGTTGGCCGAGCAGCTGCGGCAGATCGTGCTCCACCGTGAGGACGAGGCGGTTCCCGCCCTGGCGGAGCTTCTCATCATGTTCTCGGGGCGCAGCCTGCACCTGGCCAACCGTATCCGGCCGGCGCTGGATCAGGGGAGTTGGGTGGTCTGCGACCGCTTCACCGACGCGACGTTTGCGTATCAGGGCGGCGGACGCGGTCAGCCGGTCGACCGGATCGAGACGCTGGAGGCCTGGGTCCACGATGGGCTGCAGCCTGATCTGACCATTCTCCTGGACGCCGACCCCGAAATCGGCCTTGCCAGGGCCGGGGCGCGCGGGCCTTCCGATCGTTTCGAGAAAGAGCGAGTGGATTTCTTCCGGCGAGTCAGGGCTGCCTATCTTGCCCGTGCCGAGCGGTTTGCTGACCGTTTTGTGGTCGTGGACGCGGCGCGGACGCTGCCCGAGGTTCAGGATGAATTAAGAATATGTATTAAGAGAATGCTGTAAGCATATAACTTTTGGATACTTTTCCCTGGCACGACAAGCATTGGGCCGCCATCGAGCGGGCCCGGACCATCGGGCGCCTTCCTCACGCACTCCTGCTTGAGGGTCCCCGAGGTCTCGGCAAGAGTCAGTTCGCGAGACGACTGGCGGCCGTCGTCCTGGAACGGGATGAACTCGATCCCGACCGCGGCCAGTTTCACCCGGACTTGAAGATACTTTCTCTTCCAGAGGGCAAAAAGCAGATCGTCGTCGAGCAGGTCCGGGATCTGTGCGCCGAGCTTGCCATGACCAGCTACGCCTCCGGCTACAAGGTCGCGATCATCGACCCGGCCGAGCGCATGAACGTGAATGCGGCCAACAGCCTCTTGAAGACCCTGGAAGAGCCGACCGACGACACCATGCTGATCCTCGTCCGGTCGCGCCTCGATACTCTCCCGGCTACCGTGGCAAGTCGCTGTCAGCGGTTGCGGTTCGCGGTACCGCCGGCGGAGACAGCCATCCGCTGGCTCGAGCAGCGGGACCCGGAAAGGGACTGGGAACCCCTGCTGGCCATCGTCGCCGGTGCGCCGCTGGCGGCACTCCAGGCTGCGGAGGAGGGCATGGATGAACTGGACCGCCGGTTCAGGGAGGATCTTGCCGAGATCGCAGCCGGTCGCAGGGATCCTGTCAAGACGGCGGCCCAGTGGAGCAAGATGGATCCTGGCATCACACTGGCCTGGCTGAACGGATTCGTCGTGTCCCTGATCCGCCGGCACGGCCGGTGGACGGAACGCACGAATGATAGCTTGCAAAACCTGAGCGAAGTCTTACCCTTGGAGCAGCTTTTCTTGTATCTGGACGAAGTTCAGGGATCCGCCCGGCGGATGGATGGCGCCCTGAACTTGCAGATGGCGCTGGAAAACCTGCTTATCCCGTGGGCCACCCGGCTACAGGGTATCTGAGGAGACCGTAACGTTGACGAACAAGCCTGGCTTGCTGACGCTGACGATCAAGGACAAGAGCGCCCTGTACCTGGCCTATATGCCATTCGTGCGGAACGGAGGGTTGTTCATCCCCACCAACAGCCAGTACCGCCTCGGGGATGAAGTCTTCATGCTGCTGAACCTGATGGGAGAAGACGAAAAGCTGCCCGTTGCTGGACGGGTGATCTGGATTACGCCCAAGGGCGCTCAGGGGAAGCGCACGGCGGGCATCGGCGTACAGTTCAGCGAGCAGGACCGGGGGGCCACCCAGCGTAAGATCGAAACCTACCTGGCCGGTGCCCTGGGAGGGGACAAGCCCACTCACACGATGTGAGGGACCACGCGGGTCTCAAGTCTCCGGCGACTCCTCGTCCGCCTCCTTGACCTGGGGGGCACGCCCGGCCAACTGATTCAGACCGCCTGTCAACACGCTTGCATCGAAACCCCGCTCGCTGAGTATGTATGCGGCGGCCGAACTGCGTCGGCCGGTATCGCAACAGACCACGTACGGGGTTGCCGTATCCAGCGCCTTCAGTTTGAGCCGGATGAAATAAAGCGGGATATTGATGGCGTCCGGCTGGTGGAAGTTCTCGAACTCGCTCGGCAGGCGGACGTCCAGCCACTTCCCGCCACCACCGATGATGTCCGTTGCCTTATCGAAGTCCACCCACTGCAACATGGGCTCGTTCATCAGCGTCTGGAAGTCGTCCTTCGCCAGTCGCATCAGGGAACCGTCGGTCAGCATTGTCACTGTGGCGTTGCGAGTGGACTCCGCGATCAGGGCCTCTTCCCCAAACGTATCGCCGACGTTCAGTTCGGCCAGCTTGATGCCGTCGCGATTGAGTGGTGTCTCTCGGGTGACCACGCATCTGCCATCGGTCACGACGTAGAAGTAGTCCCCTTCGTCTCCCTGCTTGATCACCAGGTCCCCGGCCTTGAAATTGACCTGTTCCATGCGCATGAAGATGGCCTGGATGTTGGCCGCGGGGATACGATGGAAAGCCTTGGTCTGGAGCAGCGTAGTCATCCAGTCACCAGCCTCGGCCATGACCTGGCCACGGAGTTCACCGACCTCGTATGATCCGGTCTGGTCCCAGGTCAGCATCACGTCCACGAGATCCGAATCCACCGAAATGAACTCGACCCTGCCACGAGCCCGGGCGCTCACCCGCCGCGGGATGATCGGGGCAATGGGGGACCGCGCCTCCTTGGAGCCACCGTGGATGATGGCGATCACCTCGTCGTCGTCCCGCAATTCGACCTCGCCGGAGAGGATGTAGATAGATTTCCTCTCCTTGTCTCCCTTCTGGAATATATGGCGGCCGCCCGTGATCTCCTCGATCACGGTCTTGCGCGCCAAGGCCTTCAGATTCTCGGCCTTGAGACCGTCGAGAGGGGACAATGGCTTCAGCTGGACCGGGTCAATCGGCTTCTTTGGCATCCCACTCACCCGTGGACCTTTGTTCGGTGCCCGATCGTATTGCATTGCGCGAGGACACAGCCCTGAAAGAGAAAAATGGTAACACAACGCAGCCGCAGTTCAGCGACTCCGACGGCGGGCCCGCCCGTCTCAGGCGATCTGATCCCAGCCCTCGTCCGCCCGGAACCTGGCGCCGTGTTTTTTCTCCAGGTCGGCCAGGCAGCGCCGGACCTCTTCTATGCCGCGATTGCGCGCGTAGTTGATCGGGCCACCGCGGAAAGGCGCGAAGCCGGTCCCGAAAATGACCCCTGCATCGAGCAGGTCGAGGTCATCAACGACACGGTCGCGGTACACGGCGACGGCCTCGTTCACCATTGGCATCAGTAACCGGTCCGCCAGCCCTGGCGGCACTGGCTGATCGCTCTTGCCCTTGACCGGCTTGCCGTCCTTCCAGACGTAGAATCCCTCGCCGGTCTTGCGTCCAAGTTTCTTCCGCTCGACCATCCTTTCGAGCTCCTCCGGCATCGGGAACCCGTAGGCCTCGCCGAGGATTTTGGCCACGTGATGGGCCACATCCAGTCCGACGGTGTCCGCCAGCTCCACGGGCCCCATGGGCATGCCGAACGCCCGGGCAGCTCGATCGATCACCGGCAGTGGCACGCCCTCCTGCGCCACCACCAGGGCTTCCATCATGTAGGGCATCAACACTCGGTTCACGACAAAGCCCGGCGAGCTGAGGCAGGGCAGCGGCAGGCGGTCTATCCGGCGGGCGAAAGCGACGCCCCGATCGAGGTCCTGATCCCGGGTCTCCGCCGTGCGGATCACTTCTACCAGGGGCATCATGGCGACCGGGTTGAAGAAATGCAGACCGATCAGACGGTGTGGATCCTTCAGTCCGTCACACAGCTCCTCCAAACGGATACTGGAGGTGTTGGTCGCCAGCACTGCGTCCGGCTTCATCCGTGGTTCCAGACGGCCATAGAGCTCCCGTTTGGCTTCCGCATTCTCGAAGATCGCCTCGATCACCACGTCGGCCTTGGGTACGCCGGTACCGTCCATATCGGGTATCAGCCGGTCCATGGCTGCCTGCACCAGCCTTGGCTCGCGGAGCTTCCTCTTGAACAGCTTGCTGGCCCGCGCGATGGCCGGCCCGATGTACTCCGGCGCCCGGTCCTCGAGGGTCACGCTGAGGCCCCGCAGCGCACACCAGGCGGCGATGTCGCCTCCCATGACCCCCGCGCCCACGACGTGGACATGGCGAAAATCGAACTTCTTGCCTGCCCCAAGCGCCTTCATCTTGTCTTGGAGCAGGAATACCCGGACCAGGCTCCGGGAAGTGGGCGAGCACATCAACTGGGCGATGGACCGCGCCTCCGCCACGTACATCCCGGCAGGATCGTCACCGTGCCTCCGCCACAGGTCGATGATGGCGTAGGGTGCCGGGTAGTGATCCCTGCGGGCCTTCTTCCCCACCTGCTTGTCGAGAATCTTTGCCACCAGCCCGCGTACCGGGCCGAGGCCCAGCAACCGCTCCCGCAGCCCGGGCCGGCGCGGCGAGGGCGGACTGAGCGCCATCATGCGACCGGCGCGCTCAAGGTGGCGCGCCGGTACGATCTGGTCGACCAGGCCCATGCGATAGGCCTGTCGGGGGCGAATGTTCCTGCCGGTAAGCATCATGTCCATGGCGGCGAAAACGCCGACCAGTGCGATGGAGCGAACCGTGCCGCCGAAACCCGGGTGGATACCCAGCTTGACCTCCGGCAGCCCCATCACCGTCTTGGGGTCGTCTACCGAGATCCGGTGCCGGCAGGCCAGCGCCAGTTCAAGGCCGCCACCGAGGGCGAACCCGTTGATCAGCGCAATGGTGGGGCAGGGGAGGGCCTCGAGCCGGTCCAGCACGTGCTGACCCTTGCGTACCAGGTCAAAGGCCTCCTCCGGGCTCTCCAGGGAGGTGAATTCCTTGATGTCCGCACCGGCGATGAATCCGTTCCTCTTGCCCGAAAGCACCACCACGGCCTTCGGCGAAGCCGCCTCGATCTCACCCAGGCTGTCATGCAGGTCGGCCATGACCTCGGTGGACAGGACATTGGTGCTCGCCCCCTGCTTGTCCAGTTTCAGCCAACCGACGCCGTCCTCATCCAGCGACCAGGACCAATTTGATTTGCGGGTTTTCTGATTCATGTGATTACTCCGCTCCCCCGGCCACGAGCATGGCACCACCCTGGCCGCCACCGATACAGAGGGTGGCCATCGCCCGATCGGCACCGGTTCTCTCGAGGACCTTCAGTGCGTGCAGCACGATCCGGGCACCGCTCGCACCTACAGGGTGTCCTGTCGCTACCGCACCACCATCGATGTTCAGGCGCTCCTGGTCGAGTGCCCCCATGGCCGCATCGAGCCCCAGTTCCTCGCGGCAGTATTCCTCGGTCTCCCAGGCAGCCAGGCAGGCCAGGACCTGGCCAGCGAATGCTTCATTGATCTCCCAGAAATCGACGTCATTGAGTTCCATCTGGTGCCGCTGCAGGATGGGGGTAGAGGCGTGTACCGGCCCCAGTCCCATCTGGGCCGGGTCCAGGGCTGCCCATTGACAGTCGACGATCCGGCCAAGTATCGGCAGATCGTGAGCTTCTACAGCCCGCGCGCTGGCCAGAACCAGCAGAGCCGCGCCATCGGTGACCTGCGAACTGTTGCCCGGGGTGACGAGACCTACCTTGCGGTCGAAGAATGGTTTCAGGGTCGCGAGCTTCGCCTCGTCCGAATCCCTCCGCAGGCCGTCGTCTTCGGTGTGGACCTTGCCCGAGGGCTCGAAGGTCGCCTCCACCTCGTCCATGAGGCCGTCATCGAAAGCTTTCGCCAGTCGCTTGTGGCTGCGGACAGCGAAAGCGTCCATCCGGGCCCGGTCGATACCGAAGCGATGGGATATTACCTCGCAGGTCTGCCCCATATTGAGTCCGACCACCGGGTCGGTCAGCCCCTTCAGCAGGGCGATAACCGGTGACAGGTGCCCGGGCCGCAGGCGGGAGAACTGCTTGATCTTGGCCAACGGCGTCTTGGCGCTGTTGAGGCCGGCGAGCCAGTTGACCATGTCATCGTTCAGCAGCAGCGGCGCGCGGCTCATGGATTCGGTGCCGCCCGCCAGGACCAGGTCCGAATCGCCGAGGGCGATATTGCGGGCCCCCGAATCCAGCGCCTGCATGGCGGATGCGCAGTTTCGCATGACCGTCCAGCCCGGGACCTTGTCTCCGCATCCCAATCTCAGCGCGACGATGCGGCCGATATTCGCCTCGTCGGGGCTTGGCATCGCGCATCCCAGGATGACCTCATCGATGTCCGTGGGGGCGAATTTCTGTCGGGCGAGCAGGGGCCTGCCCGCCGCGACGGCAAGGTCCGAGGCACTGAAAGGCCCGGGTTTGCCGCGGGCCTTCAGGAAGGGTGTCCTGGCTCCGTCGACTACGTAGACTGGCTCGCTGCCGTAAGGGCTGCGGGTGCGTTCCATGTGATGCTCCTTTGCGTCCCCGACCGGGTCCGGGCGGGCGGTCGCGGGTCCGGGGCGCGGCCTCGGCTATGGTGCTCGGGGACGGGCTCCCCGAGCACCGCTTCTCATACCAATCGTAGAAAGTTTGCCTGTGCGGCGCAACAAATCGTGTCAGGCCGCCTGTTCGGCGCAGCCGGAAACCCGGAAATCGCAGATCAGCGGCAGATGATCCGAGAAGCAGACCCTGGGTATCTGGAAGTCAAGGATCTCGACGCCCGGCCCGTAGAGGATGAAATCCAGCTCCTTTCGAGGCGCCTGGCTGGGGTAGGAGGGCCGCTTCTCCACGTTGGCGCTGCGCATGCCACTGGCCTCCATGAACAGGTAGAGTTCGTCTTCTCCCCAGAAAGTATTGAAATCGCCGGCGATGATCACCGGCTTGTCAGTGGCGAGTACAAGTTCATGAAGCCGGCGGAGCTGACTCTGGCGGTGGCGGTATTTCAGGGAAAGATGGACGAGGAAGATGGCGACGTCTTCCAGTTCCAGTTCGATGATCAGTCGTTTGATGCCGGTGGCGAAATAATGGAAACGTTCCCCGTGGATACGCGGAGCCGCGAGGAAGGCGTTACCCTGTTTACGAACGATCGGCAGCCGATTGTTCAGGGACTCTTCACCATACTTGGACTCGTAGACCGTGTAGTGGCCCAGGTGTCCGGCGATGATCTCCGCCTGGTTGACCATACCCGTCCGGATTGAGCCGGTGTCCACCTCCACCAGACCGACGATGTCGGGGTTTACGGACTTGATGAACTCCCGGATGTTGAGGAGGTTCTCCCGGTTGCCCCGCAGGTAACCGGCCCCCGGGACAGGCAGATTGAACCCGGGCCCGGTGCCCGCTGCGTAGCGTATGTTGTACAGGAGGAATCGCATCGAGAGATCGGCGGGAGGCCCTTCGCCCTCTGATTCTGGGAGCATGTTAATCGAGGCAGGGGGGAATTTAACACGCGTCCGGGAGCCTCGTCGCTGGCTTCCGCGTCGGTTAAACTGTAGTCAACGGACGACAGGAGTAAACAAGTGTCTGAGAATAAACCGTTCCGGATCTTTCCGAGCCACGGCTGGGTAAAGGACGACGACTACCTCAGGCTGTTCGAATATCTGGAAAGCACGACGAACTTCTTCTACGCCAACGTCTGCGATCCCGAGGCGTCGCCGGAAGGAGAAACCGTGGCCCAGAGGCGCACCCGCGTGCTGGACGCGATGAAATCCGCGGAAGTGCTGATCGTACTGTCCGGGATGTACGATTCACAGCGCCAGTGGGTGGATTTCCAGGTCCAGGCCGCCGGGGCACATCACGTCCCGATCGTTCTGGTTGAACCGTTTGGTCCCCAGGACGCTCCCCCGGAATTGAAGGAGAAAGCCGAACACGTGGTTGGCTGGAACTCCCGGACCATCGAGGACGCCATCCGGATGGCCGCCAGACACGACGACACGAAACGTTTCGACGTCATCGAGTTCGACCTGTCCTGAAAATGGCGACAACGGGAAGCGCGTGCCGGCCGGGCAATTCGGTCCCGTCGTGGACCAGGCCGCGTGACGCCAGGGCGGAAAGGATCGCACGATGAGCAACGTCCAGTTTCAGACCAACATGATCTTCGGCACGCCGACCTGGCGCTACCCGGTCCCGGAGATGCACCGCTTCCATGGCGAGATCAAGGAAAAGCTGGGAGAACTCTGGCGGCAAGGGTATTTCCAGCGTCACGGAAGTGGTTACGGCTACCAGACCCGGGAAGAACTGTTTACGCCCGCCAACCTGGAGAACATCGAATATCTGCGGGTGCTGAAAGCCAAGTTCGTGGAGGCGTGCACACGCATCCTGGCCCACCGTCACGGGCATTCCAAGAACGCCCCGTTCGACGTCTACTGTATCCAGGGATGGGTCCTGATCCAGACAAACGAGAACTGGGTGGACGGACCCTGGCACCACCACCACCCGGCCACTCTGAGCGGCTGCTATTACGTCCAGGTCCCCGCCACCCGCGACCCCACCGAGGGCCTGTTGATGTTTCAGCGTCCGGAACCGACCAATATCTTCTGCGAAAACATGGCGGCGGTACGCCCGATAGAGGGTTGTCTGACGATCTTCCCGTCTTATCTCCTGCACCGGCCGATGCCCACGCCCTCCGCCAGGGACTGGCGCATCGGTATCTGCATGGATGCGTTCGTGCACTGGCACAAGCGTTCGGAGGATCCGCTGCGGAAGTTCGCCGACGAGGAGGCATACGAGATCGCCCGCAAGGAGAGTCTGGCCGGGCCCTGAGCCGGACCCCGCCCGCGACCGACGCGGGTCCCATTGCTTGGCCGATCCGGTCCAGCTGCCGGGCAACTGATACGGACCTCGAAACAAGGCGGCCGGGGCCGTGATTGAGGGGCCGCTCGAATCTGCAGGACGGATTGGCACGAAACGATTTCAGTGGAGAGACACCGGTGGACATAAAAACCCTGGCCATCGTCTTCGGCACGATATTCATCGCCGAACTCGGCGACAAGACCCAACTGGCCACGCTGCTGTTCGCCGCAGACCGTGCGGCTGACAAGTGGCTGGTTTTCGTCGGCGCCTCGACGGCTCTGGTACTGACCTCAGCCATCGGGGTGATGGCGGGGGGCCTGCTGACCCAGGTTGTCAGCCCCCGCCACCTGTCCATCATTGCCGGGCTCGGGTTCATCGGGATCGGCGTCTGGTCGTTGTGGACGGCATGAGCCGGGAGATACCCATACGGTGCGTATCCGCTAGAATCATCGGGGGGAGATCGGGAGGATCCGGAATTGGTTGACCGGTTGAAGGTTATGCAACGACTCTGCCTCGGCCTGGGAGCGGCATTGATCACTGTCTGGGCCGCGGCGCAGATCCACCGCGAGGTCGGCCAACGGCAGGATCTGCAGGCATTCGAGGCGGCGCGACAGGCGATGGCGGCGGCGCGTGCCAGTCAGACAGCCAGCGTAGCCATAGTCGGGCAGGTGGGGGACGCCGCCGGTAACGCACAGGCCGGGGATGCTGCAGAGATACCGACGCTCCCGGTGGTGGGTGACGAAACCTCGGGAATGGAAGTCGGGTCAGCCTTGCCGCCACCCTCACTGCCAGAATTCATCGATTACGACTACAGCCTCTGGTCGCCGAAACGCGTGGAGGACTACCAGGCGAGCCTCGCGATAGACATGAACGCGCCCCAGGCGCTACTGCGCATCCCCACCCTCGCGTTGCAGGTGCCCGTACTCGACGGCATCGACGAGCTGACCCTGAACCGGGCGGTGGGCCGGATCCCTGGCACGGCGAGACCCGGTGGCCTGGGAAACATAGGGATAGCCGGTCACCGGGATGGATTCTTCAGGGTATTGAAGGACATCAGCGTCGGTGACGAAATCCAGTTGGTCACGTGGCGCGAGCGGTTCCTGTATCAGGTCACGGACATCGATGTCGTCGAGAAGAACGACGTCCACGTCTTGACCGGTTCGGACGACAGCATGATCACGCTGGTCACCTGCTACCCGTTCTACTTTGTGGGGCACGCTCCGAAACGGTATATCGTGAAGGCATCACTGGCCGGATCGGAAATCATCTAGGGCACTGTTATTCACCGATACGCTGACGCCCCCGGGCGCCCTGGAGCGGATGCCGGCGTCCACCGAAGGAGAGGAGAACATGAAACTATTCCGGGCTGTCACCGTCATCGCGCTGCTGGCATGGTCATTCGTGCCTGTTGCCCAGGAGGCCCAGGTCGTCACCGTTCAGAAGACGGACATCCAGCGGGTGGCCGGCGAGGTGGTCAGCGTCAGGGGCACCCTGCTCACGATGAGGCATGATGACGGCAGCGGCAGACAGGCCTACAGGATCCCTCGGGGCGCATCGATCAAGGTCCAGGGCGAGCCGGTCAGGATCCAGGACCTCAAAGCCGGCCAGAAGATCCGCATTTACTATCGGGAGACCACGGAGGGCCGTGTCATCGTCCTTTCGCTGCCAAATCCGGAAGACGGGCCCGCGATGGAGGTCGACGAGCTGCCGGTCGAGGTCATCGAGGAGTCCGTCAGCCTGGAGGCGATGCCTGAGACCCTGCCCGACACGGCCGGTCCGGTGCCCCTGATTGGCCTCCTGGGCATCCTTCTGCTGGGGCTTGGGACCGCTATCTCCAGGTTGCGGCGACGCACCTCTGCCTGATTCAGAAGCGGAGCCCGTCGACCTCGTCGCGGCCCCGCAACCTCCGGTCAGAACAGCCGAGTCGAACGCAGCCGGAGGGCGTTGCTGATCACCGACACCGAACTGGCGCTCATCGCGGCCGCAGCGATCATCGGGCTCAGGATGACGCCGAACACGGGATAGAGCACGCCGGCCGCGACCGGTACGCCCACGGCGTTGTAGAAGAACGCGAAGAACAGATTCTGACGGATATTCGCCACGGTGGCCTCGCTGAGGGCTCGGGCGCGGGCGATCCCCGCCAGATCGCCCCGCACGAGGGTAATATCGGCGCTCTCCATTGCGACATCGGTGCCGGTGCCCATGGCGATGCCGACGTCGGCCGCCGCCAGGGCCGGAGCGTCATTGATCCCGTCGCCAGCCATCGCCACACCGCCATTGCCCTGCTGCAGGCGTCGGATCGCCTCTTGCTTCCCTTCAGGCAGGACTCCGGCGACGACTTCGTCGATGCCGAGTTCCCGCGCCACCGCCCGGGCGGTGACCTCGTTGTCGCCCGTGAGCATGACCAGCTTCAGGCCCTCTCCCCGCAGCCGCTCGAGCGCATCCCGGGCGGAATCCCTGATCGGATCACCGATACACAGCAGACCGGCCGTCTCGCCGTCCACGCCTACGGCCACGACGGTCTTTCCTTCCTGCTGCAATTCCGCTGCCTGTTCCTGCAAGGCTTCGGACAAATCCATGCCGCGATCGGCCAGGTATGCGGGGCTGCCGACAAGCACCTCCTGTCCTGACACGTGTCCGGTCACGCCCTTCCCGGTGACAGACTGGAAATCCTTCACGTCCCCGAGGGAAAGCCCTCGTTCCTTGGCGGCTGCCACCACGGCATTCGCCAGCGGGTGTTCGCTGGCCCGCTCCAGGCTCGCGACCAGCCGCAGCAATTCATCCTCGTCCCGACCCGGGGCTGCGACCGCCTTCTCCAGCCTGGGGCGCCCCACGGTCAGGGTCCCGGTCTTGTCGAAAGCAAGGGTATGAATGGAACGCAGCTTCTCGATGGCAGCCGCATCCCGGAACAGGATGCCTGCACCGGCGGCCCTGCCCATGGCCACGGTGATTGACATGGGGGTGGCAAGACCCAGGGCGCAGGGGCAGGCGATGATCAGCACCGAGACAGCGGCCAGGATGCCGTGGGCAAAGCGAGGCTCCGGACCGGCCAGCCACCAGATCGCCAGCGAGAGGACGGCGGCACCCATGACCGCGGGAACGAACACCCCGGCAACCCGGTCGGCGAGGTTCTGGGCCGGCGCCCGGGTCCGCTGGGCTTCGGCTACCATCTGAACAATACGGGCGAGGAGGGTGTCCGACCCGACTTTGGACGCCCGCATCACCAGGGCACCGTTGCCGTTGATGGTGCCTCCCACCAGGATGTCTCCCGGACCTTTTTCTACCGGCACCGGCTCCCCGGTAACCATGGATTCATCGACGCTGCTGGCCCCCTCGATCACCTCGCCGTCCACCGGTATTTTCGACCCGGGTTTCACTCGCAGCCGATCGCTCTCCCTGACGTCCTCCAGGGGGATCGTCTTTTCGTGACCGCAGTCAGTCAGACGGATCGCCACCGGGGGCGTCAGGTCCATCAGCGCACGCAACGCCCCACCGGTCTTGTGACGCGCACGCAGTTCCAGGACCTGACCGAGCAGCACCAACGCCACGATCACCGCGGCAGATTCGAAGTACAGCGGGACATTGCCCGCATCGTCGCGGAATGATGTCGGGAACATCCCCGGCGCAATAACGGCGAGCGTGCTGTACACCCAGGCCACGCCGACGCCCAGACCGATCAGGGTGAACATGTTGAATTTGCCGGTTCTAAGCGAACGCCACGCCCGCTGGAAGAACGGGGCGGCTGCCCAGAGCACGACGGGAGTCGCCAGGATGAACTGGGCCCATCTCATCCCGGTCTCCTGCAGAGGGACCGGCCAGATCGCCTCGAGGAGCGGTCGGCCCATGGCGATCAGGACGACAGGAACCGCCAGAATTGTGCTGACGAGGAACCGGCGTCGCATGTCCGCCAGTTCCGGATTCTCCTGCTCGTCCGTGTCCGGCGTCGTTGGTTCCAGGGCCATCCCGCAGATGGGGCATTCACCGGGCCCGTCGCGCACCACCTCCGGGTGCATGGGGCATGTCCAGCGGATTGCCGCTCTGGGCCTGGTCGCCGGGTTCGCGGGCTCCAGTGCCATGCCGCAATGAGGACACGGGCCCGGCTGGTCCGCCTTGACATCTGGGCACATGGGGCAGATCCACGAACCTGTACCCAACCCGTCCGCTAGATTGTCGCGGTCCCTTGGGGGCTCGGGCCGATGCTCTGGGTGACAGCAGCTCGAATTTTCATCACCGGTACCCGCATTGTTGCCCATTGATCCGAATAATACCTTTAATAACAAATAGTTATTATATCTTTAAAGAACAAATATCGAAAAGCTCCCGAATTCACACCAGTCTCCGCAACGGTGGGGAAGGGACTTTCTCACGTTACCTCAGCGCCTACCCTGCAGATCATTCGCAAACATGAGCGGTTGTGTGACCCAAGTATATGCGAGACACAATTTCGGAATCGAAGCATCATCCCCAGGGACCGATCACCAATGCCACGGATATCCGGACGGCAGCGGCCCCGTCCGGCGCAGGTCACGGTCGGGGCCCCTGGCAGGGTGTCGGGCCGACATGTGGAATTCCATACGGTCGGTCGAGAGCGAACATATCTGCCGCGCCACAGACGACATTTGTTAAGCTCCTGCATCCGCCATGGGGCAGGAAGAATAGTGACGCATGACGGCGGACGGTCGGGCGCCGTGGGCTCGGCATGTGCAGGGGAAGGGGGAAGAATGAATCGGTCGGAATATTTCGTGGCGCGCTCTCTGGCGCTGTCGGTGATGCTTCTACTATGCGGTTCGGGATCCGCCGTCGCCGAATTGACGACGGCGGATGAAATAAGGGAGTGCGCCCGGGGAAATTTTCCGGAAAAGACCAGCATCCAGTTCATAGAGCTCAAGTCCCGGGACCGGGCCGGCAACGAGAAGGTGATGGACGCCCGCCTTCACTGGAAGCAGGATGATGAAGGCCACGTGCGCCTGATGATCCGGATAGACGGGCCTCAGGACATCAAGGGCTCGGCCTATCTCGTCATCGAACACAAGCCGAGGGACGTCGTCTACATGTATCTCCCGGCTCTGGTCCGCCCGCGTCGTATCGTCGGTGGCGGCAGCAACAGCATCTGGGGTACCGACTTCAGCCACGAGGATCTGCGGCTCCTGCAGATGAGTTCGGACACCCTGGGATCGGAGCGTCTTGCCGACGCCGAGGTGGCGGGTCGGGCGACGTATGTTGTCGCACAAGTCACTGAACCCGGCTCAGAATCGGCCTACAGCCGTATCGTCTCCTACATCGATAAGGAGAATTGCGTGGCGCTTCAGACGGAGTACTTCGATTCCAGCGATCAACTCCACAAGCGCCTGACGGTGGATCCGACGACAGTGGCCCAGGTCAACGGCCTGTGGACGGCGCACGACATGGAAATGAACGACGTGGGAGAAGAGACCAGCAGCTGGATTCACGTCAAGCACATCTCCCTTGACGAGGACATATCGGGGCGTTATTTCAACACCGTGCAGTTTTACAAAGACTGAGCCGGCCGGATTCATGGAGCCGGCAGAGTGAATCGCCTGCTGACAGCAATTGCCGATCATCCCGGACTGACGCTCGCCGGGTTGATGGTTGTCACTGTACTCGCGTTGTCCCAACTGCTGGGTGGCCCAAGCGGCGGCATTAGGCTGAGTGTCGATCCGTCGGTGGGCCGACTGCTGTCGGCCGACGATCCGGAGCGGGTCTACTACGATCGGGTCCGGCATATCTTCGGGAGCGAAGAATCCGTGGTAGTCGCGTTAGCCACGGATGACTCTTTCAGTGCGGACAACCTGGCGCGGATCGATAGGATGACGGGGCGTCTGCAGGCGCTGCCCGGCGCCCATGATGTGCTGTCCCTCACCACAGCCAAATCACTGCGGGCCGATGAGTTCGGGATCGAATTCACCGGCGGCAGTGACCTGGATTTTACCGATCCGGGTGTCAGGGAACGGCTCCGCTCCGACATCATGGACAACCCCATGTACCTGGGAACACTGGTATCCCGGGACGGTCGAGTGTCCGCGCTGGTCATCGACTTCAAGGGTCTCGACGACAGCGACTTCATCGGTAAGGGCATCGCCGCCGCCGTCCGCTCGATCGCAGACGAGGAGGGCGGGGACGCGACCGTATGGGTGAGCGGCTCGCCGATCATCAAGGCCTCATTGTCGAAGGCTCTGATGGACAGCTTCCGCGTTACCGTACCTGCGATCATTGCGATTGTATCGGCCGTCCTGTTTATGGCCTTCCGCAGCATCCGGGCGGTGGTCCTGCCAGTGATAGCCATCGTCACTTCATTGATCTGGACCCTGGCCTTGCTGGCGTGGCTGGATCTCCCGCTCAACGTGGTCACCACCCTGGTGCCCCCGCTGGTGATCACCATGGGCATGGCCTATTGCATGCACGTGATCTCCGAGTACTACACCGTGGCCGCCGAGTCTTCGAATCTCACCCGGCGGGACGTCGTGCTGGAGGTGCTGCAGCAAGTGAGCATGCCCCTGGTCATCAGCGGCGCCACCACGGCTGCCGGGCTGCTGGCCCTGTTGTTCAATTCCCTGACGGCCATCCGCGAATTCTCTCTGCTGTCTTTCGTCGGTATCACTCTTACCGTGTTCGTCGTGCTGACCATGATTCCGGCGGTCCTGTGTTATCTGCCGTTGCCAGGTAAGACGGCGACCCATGGCAGCGCGGCATTTACCCGCACCGCCCTGAGCCTGGTCAGATTTGCGACCCGGCGGCGGCGCCAGATCCTTGTCTCCGGGCTGCTGCTGCTTGCCGTGGCGCTGCTTGGTACCAGCCGGATCGAGGTGGGTACGGAATACATCGGCGGCTTCAAACAGGACACGCGGGTGCGCAAGGACTTCGAGGGCATCAACGCCGCGTTCGGCGGCGCTAATTCCTTCTATATCGTCATTGAGTCGCCGGAAGAGGATACCTTCGTCGAGCCGGCCAACCTGGCCATGCTGGCGTCGCTGCAGGAGTGGCTCGCCGAACAGCCTGAAGTCGGCAGCACCACGTCGCTCGTCGACCATATCAAGCTCATTAATCAGACCTTGCATGATGGAGACAAAGAGTTCTTCGTCATCCCGGATGACCGGCAATTGTCCAAGCAGCTGCTCCTGTTCGGCGGCAGCGAGGACCTGGACGGGTACGTGGACGGCACCTACCGGATGACCAGCATCCTGGTACGTATTAACGCAGATGACACCCGGGCGATTGCGAAGTTGGCGGAGCGCACGCGCCAGCGCCTGGAGCAGGTGCCGTACCCGCTGGAACCGCGTGTCACGGGCAACATCATGCTCATGACGAGAACCGTCACCGATATTGCAGCCGGCCAGTTGTTGAGCATTGCTGTTGCTCTTTTCGTCGTGCTGCTGATCCTCGCAGCCGTATTTACCTCCTGGCGCATCGGCCTCATGGCGCTTTTCCCCAACGTCCTGGCCGTTGGCGTCTACTTCGGTACCCTCGGACTGCTCGGAATCACCCTCAGTCCCACCACCAGCCTGATCGCCTGTATCGCTCTCGGTATCGCCGTGGACGACACCATTCATTTCCTGGTTCGCTTCAACATGGAGGCCAGAGCGAGCGGCCAGGAAGGGACCGCCGTCCAGCGTGCGCTGGCCTCTGTAATTCGCCCGGTCACCTACACGTCGCTCGTGCTCGTTCTGAGCTTCCTGGTGATGACCACCAGCGAACTGCGAACGCAGGTGCAATTCGGGGCGCTGGCCGCCTTTACGATCGCCGTCGCGTGGCTAATGGACCTGACGTTGACCCCGGCCCTGAGTGCCGGCATGCGGGTCGTGACACTTTGGGATCTGCTGCGGCTGGATCTCGGCCCCGACCCCCAGAGGACGATCCCCCTGTTGCGGGGCCTGAACAGGGCCCAGGCCCGGATATTTGCCTTGATGAGCGACATCCGGGATTACGCCGCCGGCCGCAGACTCCTGGAGGAAGGCGCAAAAGCCACCGACGAGGTCTTCCTGGTGCTCGACGGCGAACTCAGGGCGTCAGTCAGGCGGGAGGGCCGGGAGATCGAACTCTCCCGGATGACCCGGGGGGCGGTCATGGGCGAAGGCGGCGCCTTCGGGGGCACCCGCAGTGCCAGTGTCGATTCGGTCACGGACGTGCGTCTTCTCCGGTTCACCACTGAACACATGGAAGGGCTGCGCAGACGATATCCACGAATTGCAGCTTTGATATACCGAAACCTGAATCTGGTCCAGGCAAACAGGATGTCCAGGGATATGAGTCGTATCACGTAGCGTAGGTCGGCGTGGAGAACTGAATCCCGATGGTTTTCCTAGAGTAATCCGAGATAAGCGCTGCAAATAACTGATAACAAATGCGTTCATCCGGGTAATGACCGGATTCCACTATTCACCAGAACACAAGAAACCCTCGATACAGGCAGGAATTGGGGGTTTTCGGTCCCAACGGCGCAATCGTGGAAATGTGCGCATAATGTATATTATGTTAAATCACGTTTATATGGCCCGGCCGCCGCTGGCCAGGCGGCTCCCTCTCCTCCGGGTCATCGAGCCAACGCGGGCGCTCGCCGAATTGCCACTTTTCGCAATGCGCCCATCCTTCTCGAGAGTATTGAAAAACCAAGCCGGCCCGCACACTCGCTCTGACCCTGCTTGGCTTGGGAAACCAACGGACAGTACCGGGGATAATGTCGGGTGGCTCGGTCGGTATCGGAGCGTACCCCTAATGTGGCGTCTCGCCGCCGCACGGCTAACTGTCATGCCCTCGCCCTTTTCGTGCAAAGAGCCATTCGGTTATGCCGGGCCTGTAGGCTTTCGAGGTCTCAGATAGGCTCGCGAGAGCAAGAATCCGTGGCGGAGGGCTGGTCGCCCACAAAGCGCACGGGAACGGATGCTAGATTACGAAGAGATATTCCTGCATCCCGTTCCGCAGAAGCATTGCGCGTTCTCTTCGGTAACGCGGCATACGCTGGCCGAGGAGTTCCGGGGTATGACGGGGTGAATCGATTTTCTCGCTCGTGGTAGGCAGCACCTTCAGCCGACAGTCCTTCGTCGGCGCGTAGCGGTTGGGTGTCGCGGGCATGCTCGGGGCCGAATATGCGATCAGCGCATGGGCGAGCATGCCCGGTCGACCACGCTCTGCGATACAGGACATAAATGCCTTGAGGCCGGACGGATTGAGATAGTTGAGGAGGTCCCAGCACAGGACCAGATCGGTGGGTTCCTCGCGGCGTTCAGGAAGCAGACTTTCGGCCTTCTTTCTGAGTGCTTCTGGGCCCGGGTCGTCCTCATTGAGGGAGGACAGGCTCTCGGCCACATCGGCAATGTCCAGCCGGCACCGGAATTTACCAAACAGGGAGATGGTCGAGGGCTGTGCCGGACCCAGGTCCAGGATCACAGCCCGCTCGCCCTCCTGCATCCGCTCCACAAGGGAGCGGAACAGGGGCGCATTCAGCGGCTCAGCGTTGGCGGACTCGCCTGGATCAGCGGCACCAGTATGGGAGCCGCCCATTTCAAGGCCCCGAAATTGCGACCCGCGGCAGGACGGTGCCTACGCGCCAGGGCGCGGCGGCTCGTCGGACGCGGCTTTCTGCCCAGAAACCGGGGACTCGCCGTTGGCCTTGGACGCTGTTGCCGGGCTGACCTTCGTCGATGAGTGAGCCGCACTCCTCTCCTTGGCAGGCTCCACGTCCATCTCGATGGATCCCTTGAAGTGCGCGCCGTCGTCCAGGCTTACCCGTGGCGCCTTGATGTTGGCACTGACCCGGGCGGAGCTGCGGACGCTCACTCGATCGGTGGCGAAAAGATTGCCGTCAACCGCGCCGTCCACACAGATGACCTTGGCCTTCACATCGGCATGGACGGTGCCATCACTGCCGATGGTGACACTGTTGTTGGGCAGATCAATCGTCCCGCGGACCTCACCGTTAATCAGAAGATCTTCATCGCCCCGGACATCGCCGTCGATCTGGATCGACTTGCCAATTACGGCCGCTTCGCTCGATCCCGACTTCATCGCCGGGCGGCTGGGGGTCGGGGAATGGGTGTTGGCGGAGGTAGCCTCCATACGGGTATCGTCTCGTGAGCCGTCCATTTCCTCTCTCTCCGTCTTGCGCTTTTTGTTGAGTTCGAACATGACTTTTGCACTCGCACGTTGCTGCTGGCGTTATGTTAATAATTAGATTCAGGAAAGGCCGACAGTCCTCTAATTAAAAACAAAAATCAACTCTCGATTGTCGGAACTGTGACTGGCCTCACATTTCCGGTGTCCGAACGGCCTGCATAAACAGCATTCTAGAAATATTGTTATGAATGTCACGTAACTACATGAACTAGATATACCAATAGCTCATTCCAGAACGTCACTTCTGGTCCAGAATCAAGGGCATTCCGCTGGATTTTTG
>JAHEFR010000013.1 GCA_024640085.1 Gammaproteobacteria bacterium | reverse complement strand
TGTACACGCTGGAGGATCTGCGGCGTCGGCTGGGGGCGAAGACGGCGGGGGATGTGGCGACGCGGGCGCACACGGCGGCGCTGCTGCACACCATCGGCAAGGCCCTGGAGACGAGCTGAGGTCGCGAGCGGCGCCTGCCGATTCCGAAGGCCCTATCCTCCAGCCTGGCGGTTTCAGATCATGGGCGCCGCACCGTGGCCTCTCGAGGAAAGTCCACACGCCGGATCATGTGCTAGATTGGTCCACGTCTCTGCGGGCGGATCAGACGCCCGCGGGACCGGGGGAGAAGTGGACAAGCTGTGGTTGAAGAATTACCCGCCGGAGATCCCGGCGGAGATACACGTGGGCACCGGCGACGATCTGGTCGGCCTGCTCGAACACAGCTTCGTCTCCTATCCCGAGAAGCCTTCTTTCGCCTGCATGGGGCGTACGCTTTCCTACGCCGCCCTGGACAAGTTGTCGGCTGCCTTTGGCGCCTGGCTGCAGCACGAGTCCGGACTGGCCCCCGGCGCCCGCGTGGCCATCATGCTGCCGAACGTCCTCCAGTATCCCGTGACCATGTTCGGCGCCTTGCGTGCCGGTATGGTGGTGGTCAACGTGAACCCCTTGTATACGGCGAGCGAACTGCGGCATCAGCTCGCAGACTCCGGTGCCGAGGCGATCGTCGTTCTCGAGAATTTTGCCGGGGTGGTGGAGAAGGCGATCGCCGGGACCACGGTCCGCACGGTCATCGTCACCGGCATGGGCGACCTGCTCGGTGGGCTGAAGCCCCTCCTGGTCAATTTCGTCGTCCGGCGGATCAGGAAGATGGTGCCTGCCTATGAGCTTCCGGGCCATCTGCGCCTGGGAACAATCCTGGCGGCGGGGCGCCGGCAGTCCCTGTCCCCGGCGAGGCCAGGGCGCGACGAGATCGCGTTCCTGCAATATACCGGCGGGACCACGGGGCCCTCCAAGGGAGCCATGCTCACCCACGGCAGCGTCTACGCCAACGTGCTGCAGATGTCATGCCTGACCGATCCCTACACCACGCCCGGCGAGGAGGTGGTCATCACGGCCCTGCCGCTCTACCACATCTATGCGCTGGTGGTGAACTGCATGTGTTTTGTCCGCATCGGCGGGCTCAACGTGCTGATACCGAACCCCAGGGACCTGCCTGGGTTCGTGAAGGAATTGTCCCGCTGGAAGTTCACGGCGTTCTTCGGGGTGAACACGCTGTACAACGCCCTGCTGCACGATCCGGGCTTCCTACGGCTTGATTTCTCTTCCCTCAAGCTGGCAGGCGGCGGCGGTGCCGCGGTCCAGAGCGCCGTGGCCACCCGGTGGCACGAACTGACCGGGCATTTGCTGCAGGAGGGCTACGGACTGACCGAATGTTCTCCGGTGGTGACCATGAACCTGAAGAGCCAGACGGAGGTCTACACCGGTTCCGTCGGCGTGCCGCTGCCGTCCACCGAGATTTCCATCCGCGACGACGATGGCGGGGAGTTGCCATTGGGCGAGCCCGGCGAACTGTGCGTGCGCGGCCCCCAGGTGATGAAGGGATACTGGCGCCGGGAGGAGGCGACAGCCGCGGTCTTCCATACCGATGGGTTCCTGCGCACCGGCGACATCGCGACCGTGGACGAACGCGGATACGTGCGTATCGTGGACCGGGCCAAGGACATGATCCTGGTGTCCGGGTTTAACGTTTATCCCTGCGAGGTGGAGGATGTCGTGACTCGCTACCCCGGGGTCCTGGAGGCGGCCTGCATCGGCGTGCCCGACGACAAGTCCGGTGAGAGGGTCAAGGTATTCGTGGTCAGGCGGCCAGGCAGCGCTGCCGACGCCGAGGAGATCGTCGCCTTCTGCCGGGAACACCTGACCGGATACAAGGTGCCGAAGCAGGTGGAGTTCCGCGACGAGTTGCCAAAAACCAACGTGGGCAAGATACTCAGGCGCGAACTGAGGGACGAGCAGCCGGGGGCGTCGGCAGCGCCGTAAGCGTCCGTCAGTCTTTCTTTTTCAGGAGGCGGTAGGTGGCCTGGGCCCGGCCGCAGAGTTTGTCCGCCTCGTCTGTCGCGTCTACCTCCACGTCGAACGCGAGATTGCCCCGCCCGGTAATGTAGGGTGGCCTGGTCAGACGGGCGATCGCCTTCATCTCCGAACGGATCGGGCGCAGGAACTGCACCCCGGATTCCTTCACGTAGGTTTCGCCGGTTTCGCCAATGCGCTCCGCCTCGATATTGCACAGCTTCCAGCCGGCCAGGAGCATGGCCGAGTACATACTTCCGCCGAACAGGGTGCCCTTGTCATTGCGGTTGCCGACCAGGGGAACGGAGATGACCACCCGACCGGGCCCGGCCTCGGTCTCGGTCAGCCCGAGAGTGACGAACGGTTCGATGGCGTCGAGGCTCATGAAGCTTACCTTCTGCAGAAATGAATACGGATCATGGATTCTCTCCCGGCATGCCACTGCATTCGAGAAGCAGGCTGCAACAGGTCAGGCCGCCCTCTGCTTTGGCCAGTTCCGTGTTGGCCACGGCATGGCACTTGACCCCGGCATTCTCCAGCATCGATCGCGTCCGGGGGAATCCTTCGGCCACGAGCACGGTATCCCCTACTCTCAGCGCATTGGCGGCGGCGCCCTCACCTTCCGGGACCGGGAACGTCTCCAGTCCGTGGAAGTCTGTCGGCCTCACCCGTGCCGGATCGACCAGCACCCGGTCCTCGCCCAGCCATGATGCGGCGGACTTGAGGTGCAGACAGCCCCCTATTTCGATCGGAATCACCTCGTAACCCAGCGGCGCTGTGATGTCGGTGAGGGCCTCGTGACCCGCACGGTTGGTCCGTGTGCTACGCCCCACATAGAGCGTCCGTCCGACCCGCAGCACGTCGCCGCCGTCGAGTGTCGCCGGAGCCGCCATCTTCGCCAGGGGACGCAGTTCCGCCAGCCTCTCGGCGATCGCGGACGATTCCGCGCGACGTGATACCGCTCCGGGCCGCGTGATGATGGCGACCTCGTCCAGGACCAGAGCGATATCCTCGACGAAGACCGCATCGGGAAGGGTATCGGCCCCGGGCAGACGCTCCACCGTGCAGCCGGCATCCCGGAGGGCCTGCTCGTAGGCGCTGTGCTGCTTCCTGGCGGTCCTCACGTCGATCGGGGTACGTGAGGAGAACGTCAATTCGCAACGGGCGATGGATTCGCTGACCGGCCGTGTCAGAGCGAGTACCGGCATGGTTCCTCAGGCCAGGAAGCCCCCGTCCACGGGAAGACAGGCGCCGGTGATGTAGGAGGCTGCGTCGGAGGAGAGGAACGCGATAGCCGGTGCGATCTCCTCGGGTTGCGCGATCCTGCCCATGGGAATCAGGGGCAGGATCATCTTGAGCATGGTTTCGTTGGTCGTCAGCGCCGCCGCGAAGCGGGTATCGGTCAGCCCGGGCAGCACGGCGTTCACGCGCACCTTCCAGGCCGCGCACTCCTTGGCGAACGCCTGGGTCATGCTGATGACCGCGGCCTTGGTGATGGAGTAGATGCCCTGGTAGGGTGCCGGCCGCTCGCCGTTGATCGACGAGGTGTTGACGATGGATCCGCCGCCCTGGTCTCGCATCATCGACGCCGCCCGCTGGGACATGTGGAAGAAACCGCGGATATTCACTTCGATGGTCTTGTCCACCATGGACAGGGGCGTTTCGACAATGGGTCCGAAGTGCGGGTTGGTAGCGGCGTTGTTGACAAGCACGTCCAGCCGCCCGAAGTCCGAGGTGATCCTCTCGAACAGCGCTTCCACCGAGTCCGGGTCGCCGACGTGACAGGCGATGCCCGTCGCCTGGCCGCCGGCCTCGCGTATGGATGAAGCCACGGCCTCGACACTGTCGGTCTTGCGGCTCGAGACGATGACGTGGGCCCCCTGGGAGGCCATCAGACGGGCCGTGGCCTCGCCGATGCCCCTGCTGGCGCCGGTGATCAGGGCGAGCCTTCCTGAGAAGTCGAGAATGCGTGGGTCGGTCATGGCTTGTATCCCTATATAGTCCGGGTCCCGCGGACCACTGCGTCCGCGTGCCCGGACAGGAGACCGCAGAGTTGCCCGAAGTTGGCGAATCGCTTGTCCCGGGTCTGGTCCAGGGAGAAGCGGAAGTAGATCTGCTGGACGATGACGGCGAGTCTGAACAGGCCGAATGCGTAGTAGAACCTGAAATCCCCGGTATCCAGACCCGAACCGTTTGCGTAACAGTCCAGTATCTGCCGGCGCGTCATCATCCCCGGCAGGTGGGTTGGCATCATGCGCAGATGCTGGAGCGGATCCGGATCGTCACCCTGCACCCAGTACGCGAGCGAGCAGCCCAGGTCCATCAGCGGGTCGCCGAGCGTCGCCATCTCCCAGTCGAGGACACCCGTGATGGACAGGTCGTGCGGATCGAGGACCACGTTATCGAACTTGAAATCATTGTGGATGATGGCGGCCCGTCCCGGTTCCGGGGGCTGGTTGGAGCCAAGCCAGTCCATCAGGCCCTCGTTGTCCGGAACGTCTCCGGTACGGGCGTCCCTGAATCGCTGGCCCCAGCCGGCGACCTGCCTGGCCGTGTACCCTTCCGGTTTCCCCAGGTCTCCCAGGCCCGCTTCGAGAAAGTCGACGCCATGGAGATGAAGGTGCACACCCACGAGATTTCGGCAGAGATCCCGCGCCCGTTCCGCGGACAGCGAGACGCCCGGGGGCAGGTCCCTGCGCAGGATCAGGCCCCTCAGCCGCCGCATGAGGAAGAACGGCTCCCCCAGGACGGACCGGTCATCGCAGACCGCCACCGGCTCCGGGCAGTACGGGAACGCCCGCCACAGCCCCTCGAGGACCCGGTACTCCCGCCCCATGTCGTGGGCGGTCGTGGCCTTGGTGCCGAACGGCGGCCGGCGCAGCACGTACTCGCCACCCTCGGTGAGGACCAGATAGGTGAGATTGGATGCGCCTCCGGGGAACTGGGAGACCTCGAGGATCCCGCCGGCTTCGGGCAGGGCGTCTTCCAGGAAGGCCTGCAAAGCCTCGCGGTCGAGATCCTCGCCGGGCCGCGGTGACGTTGCCTGGTCGCCGGTTTCCGTCATCCCTCGAGGATCCGGGCCCTGGCCTTTAGCAGATGCCGGGCGACGGCGAGCTTGTGGACCTCGTCCGGCCCGTCGTAGATACGCGCCGCCCTTTCCTCGCGGTACCAGAAGGAGAGCACGGTATCGTCCGTGACGCCGAGGGCGCCGTGGATCTGCACCGCCCGGTCGACGATCCTCTGCAGTGTGTTCGCCGTGATGAACTTGATCATCGAAATCTCGTCCCGGGCCGCCTTGAAGCCCTGCCGCTCGATGGTCCACGCCGCCTTCAGGACGAGCGCCCTGGCCGCCTCCAGTTCCGCGGCGGACTCCGCGATCCAGGCCTGCACGATCTGCTGGTCCGCAAGCCGCCGCTCGGCCGAGAGCCTCCGGGTCAGCGCGTAATCGCACATGATCTCGATGGTGCGGCGGCAGATGCCGAGCCAGCGCATGCAATGATGTATGCGCCCGGGGCCCAGCCTTTCCTGGGCCATGATGAAACCGGCGCCCTCCTCGCCCAGGCGCTGGGATAC
Organism: Gammaproteobacteria bacterium; assembly: GCA_024640085.1. Lineage (GTDB taxonomy): Bacteria > Pseudomonadota > Gammaproteobacteria > Steroidobacterales > XN24 > JAHEFR01. The sequence continues at coordinate 66,000 of JAHEFR010000013.1, read as the reverse complement.
CGGTACCCGGCATTCGGTCAGCCTTACCTCGCCGTGGGTGAAATATCCGCGGCCCCGATGGCCCATCACGGGGATGTTCCGCACCAGCTCGAATCCCGGTTGATCGCAGTCGATCAGGATCATGCTGGCGCGGCGGTGGGGCGGCGCCTCTGGGTCTGTTACCGCCATGACGACTGCGAATCGCGCTCCATCTGCCGCTGTGGCGAACCATTTGTGCCCGTCGATGACGTATTCGTCCCCTTCCCGGCGGGCCAGAGTCCCCATCTCCACGGGGTTGGACCCGGCGAACTCCGGTTCCGTCATGCAGAAGCAACTGCGTATGTCTCCGGCTGCCAGGGGCTCGAGGTATCTGGTCTTCTGCGCCGGGCTGCCGTGCAGGAGCAGCAGTTCCGCGTTGCCTGCGTCAGGGGCCTGGCAGCCGAAAGTGAAGTGACCGGTGGGAGATCTGCCGAGTTCCTCGGAGATCAGCCCCAGTTCCACCAGCCCCGCGCCTCCGCCACCGGCCTCCCGGGGCAGGTTCGGGGCCCACCATCCCGCAGACTGGACCTTGCGCCGTTTCTCCGCGAGGCGGGACTCGAGATCCGCCCACTCCCCTGCCAGCAAAAGAGGCTCGAGAGGCGCGAGTTCTGAATCCACGAATCGGCGGATCTCCGCCAGCCTGTCCCTGAATTCGTCCGGGATGGAGAAATCCATGTATCTCACCTGAATGTGATCAAGTCCCGATCCCCGGTCATCTCGAGATGGGTGATGTTGTTGTATCCCAGCAGGAGGGCATCGGCGAAGCGGCCCGGCCCGGGGGTATAGAGCTGGGTGACGGATACATTGTAGATGCTCAGTGCCAGGCCCAGTGTCCGCAGGTGCGAGAGCCCAAGAACCGCCCTGAGCACTGCCGTGATCACGCCGCCCGAGGTCACGACCATGATGCGGGAACGGGGATCCAGGCCACCCAGCAGGGCTTCCAGGCCGGCGATCGCTCCGTCGCAGAATTCAGCCCAGCTCTTCACCGGCGGGCCGTCGTGTTCCTGACTGTCCATCCATGCCCGGAGGACGTGCCTGAGCGCCCGCTCCAGGACGCGCTGGTCGGCGAGAATCTCCTCGAGAGTGGATGCGCCGGCGTCTTCCCTGGCCAGGAAGCCGGGCAGATAGGCTCGGAACAGGGCAACGTGGTCATACTCCGTGAAGGCGGCGTGGGTCTTCAGCGGCGGCCGCTTGTCTCCCATGGCGTCCCTGGCGAGTTCGGCGGTCCGGTCGTGCCGGACGAGGCCACCCGAACACATCAGGTCCAGCCGCGGCCCTACCCGCGCCAGGTGGTGCCCGAGGATCCGCGACTGCCGTTCGCCGATGTTCGAAAGCTGATCGTAGTCTTTCTTGCCGAACGAGGCCTGGCCGTGACGAACGAAGTAAATGACGGCCATGGGGTGGGTCGGGGCGGAACCTGGAGTTGATAACGTGGTGGAACGATAGGAACGGGTCGTCGGGGTGTCAACCGCCGCGGGCACTTTGCCTCGCTGGCGGAAACATGCATCATCTGACGCTTTTCGGCGGCGGGAGCAGTTATGGCCAGGCCGGACGTGACAAGGGTCTTTATCACCGGAGCAGGGAGCGGACTCGGAAGAGCGTTCGCAGTGGCCTATGGTCGGCGTGGCGCGCGGGTCGGCATCGCCGATGTCGACGAGGCACGGGCACAGGAGACGGCCGACGCGGTCACCGCGGGCGGTGGCGAGCCCCTGGCGATGGCGTGCGATATCCGGTCGGAGGAGCAGGTCCGGGCCGCGGCCGGGTCGATTCGGGACGCCTGGGGCGGTGTCGACGTCCTGGTCAACAACGCGGGGGTCGCCGGTGCCGGGACAGTGGTGGATACGACCATGGATGACTGGCGCTGGATCATCGACATCAATCTTCTCGGCGCCGTCCGCGTGTGTCAGGCCTTCATCCCCATGATGCAGGAGGCCTCGAGCGGCCAGGTCGTCAATGTGGCCTCCGTGGCCGGTATCGTCCAGTCGCCAGGGATGGCCAGTTACAACGTCACCAAGGCAGGGATGATCGCTCTGTCCGAGACGCTCAGGAACGAAGTGGCCGGTTTCGGCATCGGCGTGACCGTCGTCTGCCCATCCTTTTTCACCACACGTCTCCTGGAGTCCTACCGCGGGCCCGCGCCAGGCCAGGATCTGGCGACCCGGCTGATGTCACGTTCCCGCCTGACGGCAGACGATATCGCGGCAGCCGCCATCCGGGCCGCGGACCGCAATGCCTTCTTCGCATTTGGACACGGGGAAGCCAGCCTTGCCTATCATTTCAAACGACTGCTGCCCGGCGCGTTCTACTGGACCATGGGCCGGGCGGCACAGAAGATGCTGTCGAACATCATCGACCTGGGCGGTCCGGCGGATCGCGGCCGATGAGTGCCCGGCCTGACCTGCCCCGCAGATCTGCCCGGAGGCTGGCCTCGTGGCTGTGAACAGCGCCGCAATCGACACGGGCCCGTTCCAGCCGCCCAGGGTGTGGCGGGGCGGCCACGTCCAGTCCGTCGCCGCAAGCATCCCGTTGCGGAGACCGCTGATCCGGCGCCGCGCGCGGGACCTGGTGTCCTCGGCCAGCGACGTGATTCTGGACTGTGGCCGTGGCGTGAGGTTGCACGGCTACTTTTCCCCGAGGATCGGCGACGGGGAACAGCCTGGAAAGGGCCTCGCCGTCCTGATCCATGGTTGGGAGGGCAGTTCGGACTCCATCTACCTGTTGTCCACCGGCGCGTACCTGCAGTCCCGGGGATACGACGTGTTCCGGCTCAACCTGAGGGATCACGGACCGAGCCACCACCTGAACCCGGAACTGTTTCACTCCAACCGGTTACACGAAGTGGTCGGCGCCGTCCGCCGCATCCAGGATATGTTCCCCGACCTGCCGTTGTTTCTCGCAGGGTTCTCCCTGGGGGGGAACTTCGCTCTCCGGGTGGCGCTGCGGGCACCAGCCAGGGGCATCCGCCTGCGCCAGGTGGTCGCCGTGAGTCCGGTGCTCGAGCCCGCTCATACCTTGGCGGCGCTGGAGGCCGGTTGGGCGGTCTACCGGACGTACTTTCTGGCCAAGTGGCGTCGCTCGCTGCGGAGGAAGCAGGAGGCATTCCCTGACCTCTACGAGTTTGACGATATCGACCGGATCCGAACCCTGACCGGGCTTACCGCGCACTTCGTGGACCATTACTCGGGATTCCCCGACCTGGAATCCTATCTGCGGGGATATGCCCTGACGGGAAATGCACTCGAGCCGCTGGAGGTGCCGAGCCAGATCATCTCGGCCCGGGACGACCCGATCATCCCTTCCGCAGACATCGAGAGAATCGCCCGCCCTGAATCACTGACGATCACTCTGACCGAGCATGGGGGTCACTGCGGGTACATGGAGTCCTTCGCGGCCGGGACCTGGGCCGAGAGGCAGATCGCTAGCCTGTTCGACAAGGCCGGGGAGTGATGGCGGAGCGGGGCGCGATGACAAAGCAGGTCGCGGACTGGGTGTCGCTGGGGGCGGCCGTACTGTTCATGGGCCTCGGCGTGATTGCGCTGCGATATCCGGAGACGGCGATACTTCGGCTGGCGACGCTGGGCATGCCCGGGTGGCCGGTCTACGCGTCCGCGGTCGCGGAAATCGCCGCGGGCGCTTTGCTCCTCCACCGTCCGGTCCGGGCAAGGGCAGCAGTCGTGCTGGCCGCCGTCATGCTGGCCGGGTCCGTACTCAGCCTTGCCTACAGGGAGCCCGGAACCGCTCTGGAAGGATTAAGCCTGGTCGCCCTGGCGCTCGCCGTGTTGCTGCTCGACAAGCTGAGGGACTGAGCCCGGAAGTCCCACCGGCTGGCGGCTGAGATTCAGGTCACCGGCAGTCAAGGAGGGGGACTCCCAAATCCGGTGGCAGCGCCTTGCTCTCGCCGCTGGCCTATCCATGGTCTGGCAGCATCTCGCTCTGGCGGCCGCCAATCCCGTCATCTGACGGGATGCCCGTGACCGGATCCGGGGGCGCTGGAACGCCGTCGCTAGCCGGTCCGGGACGCCGGGGCAGCGTCGTGACCGAATTGCAGTTCGGCGAGGCGCGCGTACAGACCGCCCTGAGCCAGCAGTTCGGCATGGGTGCCCGTGGCGGCGACGCGGCCGTTGTCCATGACGATGATTCGATCGGCCTTGACCACGGTCGCCAGGCGATGGGCGATGATCAGGGTGGTGCGTTGCTCCATGAGGCGATCGAGAGCTTCCTGGACCTTCCTCTCGCTTTCGGCGTCCAGGGAGCTGGTGGCTTCGTCCAGCAGCAGGACGGGAGGATTCTTCAGTATCGCCCTGGCGATGGCGATTCGCTGGCGCTGCCCACCCGACAGCCGCACGCCGCGCTCGCCCAGATGAGCGTCGTACCCACCCGCCAGGGGCCGGATGAATTCGTCCGCCAGGGCCGCCCTCGCGGCGGCCACGACTTCATCGTCCGTGGCCTCCGGTCTGCCGTAACGAATGTTCTCCCGCGCGCTCGCCGAGAACACGACCGTCTCCTGGGGCACGATGCCGATCCTCTCGCGCACGTCTCCCAGTCTTGCCCTGTCGATGAGCGTGCCGTCGAGACGGATGGAACCGCTGTCCGGATCGTAGAAGCGCAGCAGCAACCGGAACACGGTGGTCTTGCCCGCTCCCGATGCACCCACAAGGGCGACGGTCTCTCCAGGCTGGACTGCGAAACTCACTCCATCGAGCGCCCGTTGTCCCGGTCGCGACGGATACGAGAAGCTGACGTCGGCGACCTCTATGTGCCCCCCTCCCGCGGGCATGGCCTCCGGATCGGGCGGGTCGACGATGTCGGGACGGGTGTCGAGAAGTTCCGATATGCGTTCCATCGCGCCGGCCGCACGCTGGACCTCGCCCCAGACCTCGCTGAGAGCTGCAAAGGCACCGGCCGTCAGCACCGAGTAGAGCACGAACTGGCTCAACTGGCCGCCGCTCATCCGCCCCTCGATCACAGAGGTCCCCCCGAACCAGAGCACGGCGACGATGGAGCCGAAGACCACCAGGATGGCCACGGCGGTCAACAGGGCGCGGGCCCGCAATCGCCTCAGGGCGGTCGTGAACGCCGATTCCGTGGCCGCCCGGAACCGTGCCGCCTCCCAGCGCTCGCTGACATAGGCCTGCACGATCTGGATCGCGCCCAGGGCCTCGCTGGCGATGGCGCTGGTATCGGCGATCCGGTCCTGGCTCAGGCGCGACAGGTGTCGAACGCGGCGGCCGAACAGGATCAGGGGCAGCAGGACCAGCGGGATCGCCAGGGCGATCATCCCGGTGAGCCTGGGGCTCGTGATCACGAGCATGGAAAACCCGCCGACCAGCAACAGCACGTTCCTCAGGGCCACCGAGGCGCCGGACCCCACTACCGACTGCAGCACGGTGGTGTCCGTGGTGAGTCGGGAGAGGATTTCACCGGTGCGCGCGCTCTCGAAGAAGCTGGCGCTCAGGCTGAGCATGTGGTCGAAGACCCGGCTGCGGATATCCGCCACCACCCGTTCGCCCAGCCAGGTCACGAAGTAGTATCTGGCGGCAGTAGCAACGGCCAGGATGGCGGCGATTCCGAACAGGCCGAGGAAATACCGGTCCACGGAATCCGCATTGGCCCTGGAGAACCCCAGATCGATCATCTGCCTGACAGCTACCGGCAGGCTCAGTGTGGCCCCGGCAGCCACCAGCAGCGCAACTACCGCGAGGGACATCATGCGCCGGTAGGGCCAGAGGAACGGCACCAGGGCCCTGAGGGGACGCAGGTTCCGCGTCCCGGGCGCACCGGTGTCGTATGTGGAACTATGGGCTTTCATGGGCTTGAATCAGCGGGCGCGGATTATACGTCATCATCGGCAAGGGCCCGGCTCATTGAGCGGCTCCAGCGCTCGTAGCGGGATTGCAGGGAGGGCGCGGAGCGGGGCAGAAAATCGGTCACATCTGTCGGTCCCCATCCGTCCCCGGGGGCGGTGGCGAGCCACGCCAGTCCGCGCGCCGTCGCCTCGATCTGCGCCGGCCTCGTCACCGGCAACCCGGAAAGATCAGCCAGACGCTGGCACAGACCCCCCATCAGACTCAGACCGCCGCTGATCCGGACCGCCCGCTGACTGGCGGTACGACCGCGTATCGCCTCCAGGTTGGCCGTGAGCATGAACACGATGCTCTCGAGGACGGCCGTGATCCTGGCCGCCGGTGTCCCGTCACCGATATATCGGGATCTGAATGATTCCCGCCACCAGGGCGATCCGAGGCCGGAGTGGCCGTTCAGGAAGATGGGCACATCGACGCTCGTATCAATGTCCTCGACGGCCCTGGCCCAGTCCTGGATGCCCAGGGCGTCGGCCTCGGCCGCCAGCGCCGTGCCCGCACCATTCACCGTCCCCTCCAGGGCGAATTCGAGTCCGTCGTCTCCCCGGATCACGCTGGTGAGAAGGCGCCTTGCGCCGTTCGGCCAATCGGCCCGCTGCAAGGCGAAGGCGCCCGTGCCGGCGTTGACGAAAACCGTCGAGGGGCCGGGCAGCCCGTCCGAGAACAGGGCTGCCGCCTGGTCGCCGGTACACCGGATCAGGGGCACCGAACGCTCGTCGACGGCGAGGGTGCCGAAGGCGGAGTTCTCGGGGACGACGGCGGGAAGGGCATCGGTCGACAGGCCCATCAGGCCGGCCATGTCGCGCGACCAGTCTCCCGTGCGCAGATCCATCAACAGCGTTCGTGAGGCATTGACCGGATCCGCGGCCAGCGTCCTCTCTCTGGTCAGACGGAAGACGAGGAAGCTCGCCAGGGGCCCCCATGCCAGGCGGCCGTCGCCGAGGGCGGCCGAGACCGCCGGAGCGTGGTCCAGGCACCAGCGAAGCTTGCTGGCGCCGTAATGGGCCGACGGTCGCAGCCCGGTGATCCCCCGCACCCGTGCTTCGTCCAGGCCCAGCGAAGACAGCCAGGCGGCGTTCCTCGTGTCCCGCCAGGACAGCACCGGAGTCAGGGCCCTGCCCGTGGTCCGATCCCAGCAGACGATGGACGATCGCTGGGTGGCGAGACCCGCGCGGACCGCGGTTCCCCCCGGCAGAGCGCCGACTGCCTGTCGAAGCGCCCGGTGTATCGATTCCACCAGGACTTCGGGGTCCTGTTCATACCGGGCCGGTGCGGGGTGAGCAGTGGGCACCGGGACGGCGGCGCTGGCGACGGACTGCCCGCCCCGGTCGAAGGCGATCACCCGGGTGGACTGGCCGCCCTGGTCGATGGCGAGGAACACCTCAGGCATCCGGCAGGTTCTCCGGCGGCTTCAGGGGCAGTACAGACGTGTCGGCCCGTGCCCGCCGATCCGGGAGTCGATGGCCGATTCTTTCCATTACCTTGAGCGCCGTGGCCCGGTAGGCGGTGAGCTTACCGCCGAGGATGGTCAATAGTCTCGGCCCGGTCTCCCGGTCCACCGCCAACATGGTCTCCCGGCTGCGCCTGAACGCGTGCTCGCCGCTGGCCGGGAGGACCCGGAGCCCGGCAAACGACCCGGTGGTCCCGGAAAATGAACGCATCGGCTCGGGAAAGAAATGGGTCATGACCCGGCGGAGATACCTGACCTCGGACTTTCGCGGAGACACCTTGTCGGGATGACCATGGAACCGGGTCTCCGTGGTCCCCACCAGGGTCCCGCCATGCCACGGCAGCGCAAACACGCCCCGGCCGTCCCGCGGGTTCTCCAGGTAGTAGCAGCGATCGACAACCGGGTCGGTCAGGACGATGTGAGCACCCTGGATCAGTTCGATGGCCGGCCGCCCCACCGTCGGCGTCACGCGGTCAAGCATCTGTGCCGCCCAGGGACCGGCGGCGTTGATCGCCACCCGGGCCACGATCTCGCGCTGCTCGCCCCGGTGGCCGATGCTGGCCACGACTTCATCCTGTGTCAGCCTGAGGCCCAGGCACTCGGCTTTCTGCCAGAGCCGGGCCCCCAGGTCCATGGCGGACGACATCACCGCCCGGGTCAGCAGCAGGTCGTCGGTACGGGCGTCATGGAATCGGAAAACGCAGCGGAGTCCTTCCCGTTTCAGGCCCGGGAGCCGATCCAGTTCAGCGGGCTTCAGTCTCGAGAACGCCGACCCTGGTCCGAATCTCGCCAGGAGGGCGTACAGACTCAGGCCCGCGAATATCACCCACGGCCGTCGCTTGCCGTCCCGATACATCGGCAGATGGATGGGTTCCAGGCGAACGAGATCCGGCGCAATCCGCAGCAGTATGCTGCGTTCCCGCAGACATTCCCGGACCACGCCGAACTGGTAAGTCTCCAGGTACCGCAGCCCGCCATGGATCAGCTTGCTGGAACGGCTGGATGTGCCGGCGGCGAGCGCGGTCTTCTCCACCAGCAGGACCGAGTGGCCGGCTGCCGCAGCGGCCTGGGCCACTCCGACACCGTGGATCCCGCCGCCCACGACCAGCAGGTCCACCCGCTCAGTCAACGGCGGCCGCCTTCTTTAGCCTCGGGTCCTCCAGCATCTCTCCCACCGCCATGGTCTCGATCATGGCGGCGCCGCGCCTGGCGAGCCTGACGGCGGCCGCCGGGTCCGTGATCTCATAGATCGCCCATCGCCACGGACCCGCCACCAGGGGCGATCCGGCGGGAAGCTTGGTCACGTTGCAGAACAAGTACTCCGGCGCCAGTTCCCGCGCCCGGGCCAGGGTGTCCTCGTCATGATCCGTCAGGACCCAGGCGATAGGGGATCCGACCAACCTTCTTGCATGCTCGAGTAGTTCGTCGCTGTAGGAAGTAACGATGCATTGCCCCGCCGCCGGGGCCATGACCTCCAGGCACGGGGACAGCACGCGGTCGAGACCGAACCGCTGCAGACTCTCCGTCTTGATCTCGACGAAGGCGCGGCGGCCGGGCCAGCGAGCCAGCAGACCCATCGCCTGCTCCAGGGAAGGAAGACGGACCGCAGAGAACCCCGGCCCCAGCCGGCCGGTCTCGCCGACCCGGGTTTCCGCGAGGACATCCCAGGTCATATCGTGGACGCATCCCACGACTCCGGCTGTCCGGCTCAGGGTGGAGTCGTGCAACAGGGTCGGGACGTCGTCGGCAGACAACTGGACGTCGAATTCGAGGTATCGGGCCCCGACCTCCAGGGCGGCTTCCAGGGATTCCAGTGTGTTCTCCGGAAAACGGGACGCCCAGCCCCGGTGAGCGATCAGATCAGGGATTGCGTCGGCCATCATCGCAGTCCAGTTCGAACAGGATTCCAGTGTGACAGAGGCTCCGCCGGGTGGACAGGGGGAGGCGCGAAGGGGCGTGAGATACCTGTGAGATGTACGGGCTAGAATGTCGTCCACCATGGGGTTTGTGAGTCATCTTCAGGGCATCAGCTCCGGCGTCATCTACCCGCCGGATTCGATCATGAACCTGTGCCCGCGAGATCAGCGGCCGGTGCAGATGGTGCTTGATCTGGATCGCTTGCAGCGCGAGAGGGGGAGGGACGGCTGGTACCGGCCGGATCGGCCGAATATGTGGCGGTTTGGCGGGCTCCTGCCGCTGGACATGGATGATCCCTCGGACCGGCCATGGATCCTCACTCTCGGGGAAGGTCATACACCCCTGACAGAGCTGTCCGCCGCGCCGGAGGCCCGTTCCCTCGGGATCCGTCTCTCCCTGAAGCAGGAGGGCTGGCCCGAGCCGGGCTTCGGCGCCAACCCGACCCGGAGCTTCAAGGACCGGGGCATGGCGGTAGTCGTCTCCATGGCCCGCCGCCTGGGCATCGGGAAGCTGGCGGTGCCGACCCAGGGCAACGCGGGAGACTCCCTGGTGGAGTATGCGCTGGCGGCGGGCCTGGAGGTCGTCGTGGTAATGCCAGGCGATACCCCGATGCCCATCCAGGGACGGGTCGCGGCCCTGGCCGCCAGGGACCCGCGGGTATCGATGGAACGGGTGGAGGGCACCATCCGGGAGGCCGGCGCCCGGGTCAAGACGCACTGGATACCCCGAGGATATTTCAATGTCGCCACCTTCCAGGAACCTGGCTGGCGGATCGAGGGCAAGAAGACCCTGGGACTGGAGATTGCCGAGCCGGCCCGGCCCGGAGACGCCTGGCGCCTGCCCGATGTGATCGTCTATCCCACCGGCGGCGGGACCGGACTGCTGGGGATGTGGAAGGCCTTCGCCGAACTCGAGGCCCTGGGCGTGGTCGGCCCGGAGCGCCCGCGGATGATAGCGGTGCAGAGCGAGGCGACCGCGCCCATCGTCCGGGCTTTCCACCAGGGCGCGGCGGACACCGACGGCCTCGAGGCCGGCAGCACCATGGCGGTGGGCCTCAACGTGCCGTCGGGGGTTGGACATTTCAGGGTGCTGGAGATCCTCAGGAAGAGCGGGGGCGGCGCGGTCAGCGTCAGCGAGGAAGCGATGGGAGAGGTCATGCGGCGATGTCTCCGCGACCGGGGCTGGCAGTTGGCGCCGGAAGGTGCGGCCACCCTGGCGGCCCTGCCGCTGCTCCGGGATTCCGGGCTCCTCGCCGCCGGCGTTTCGGTGGTGGTGGTTAACACCGGATCCGCCGACAAGTACTTTTCCGATATGCAGTCCTTGGCGCGATGATCGGGGACGGCGCGAAAACCGATCCCATGGGTACGTTGAAACGGATGAGGAGACAGCGGGATGGCGACGGCGGATTCCGGACAGACCCGGCGATGGCATATCTACCATGATCCCAGGGACCTGATGCGCCATGCGGAACGGGCGGTGCTCGGGGCAGCGGCCGAGGCAGTGACACAGCGCGACCGGTTCGATCTGGTGATCTCAGGGGGTGTCGCCCTGGAGCAGCTGTGCCGTCGCCTGAGGGATCGTGGCGCCGGCGACGAAAGATGGCATATCTGGTTCAGTGACGAGGCCTGCCTGCCTGCCGGTCATCGCGACCGCAACGAAACGGCAGCGAGAGATCTCTGGCTGGATCACAGCGCGATCCCGCCGGACAACATCCACCCGGTACCTGCGGGACTGGAACCGGAGGACGCCGCCGGACGGTACGCCGACCTGCTCGATGGCGTCGGCCCGTTCGATCTTGTGGTGCTGGAGGTCGGTGCCGAGGGCAGCATCGCCGCCCTGTTTCCCGGGTACGGGCTGGCCGAATTCGAAGACGCTCCTGATGTCCTGGCCGTCCACGGGCCCCGTCCGCCCCACGCAAGGGTGACCCTGTCCGCGGAGCGTCTCGGACAGGCCCGTCAGGTCGCGCTGTTGGTGACGGGAGAGGGCAAGCAGGATTCGATTGCCGCCTGGCGGTCCGGCGTTGACATGCCCGTCGGTCGCCTCCGGCCCACGGCCGGGATCGATGTCTTCGCCGACGAGGGCGCGATGCCGGGCTTCTGAGGCGGGTTTCGTGATGCTTCTACCAGGCCAGGGCTTCCCCGTTGGCGTGCCAGAAACCGCCGGTGGTCTCCATGGTAAGGGCGCCGATTCTCGCCAGCATGCCGCTGACGGCTTCGTCTACGTCGCAGAATCCTTCATGACCGGTCATGTCCGTGCGCACGTAGCCCGGATGGAGCAGGGCGACGGCGATCTTGCGCTCGGCCAGGTCCCGGGCGAGGGATACACCGGCGATATTTACGGCGGCCTTGGACATGCGGTAGCCGTAATAGCCGCCGGAGGTATTGTCCGCGACCGATCCCATCCTGCTGGTGACGATCCCCACTTTGGAACCCTCGGCCAGGTTGGGAAGAAGGGCCTCGGTGACCAGGATCGGGCCCAGGCTGTTGGTCCTGAACTGGAGCAGGACGTCGTCCACGGATTCGCTGCCCAGAGCCCCGAGGCGGTCCCGCCTGAGGACGCCGGCATTGTTGATCAGCACATCGATGGGACGGCCTTGCAGGCGCGTGGCCATGGACGTGACTCCGACCGGGTCCGATACGTCCACACCGTCGACGACCTCGGCGCCCAGATCGGAGAGCGCCGTGGTGGAAGCGCGGCACACGGCGATGACGTCTTCCCCCCGGTCACGCAGCTGGCGGCAGAATTCCAGCCCGATGCCGCGGCTGGCTCCGGTGACGAGATAGGTGCTCATTTTCGAACTCCATCCGGTTAAGCTTGGATCCGGATCACGGGCAAACACTTATGGTACTGCATCGACTGCTTGTCATTTTCGTCGCGCTGGCGCTGGCCGGATGCGCTTCTGTCCAGGGCCGCGATGCCGGCCGGGAGGTCTCCGGCAGCGACGACAGGGCAGCCGCGGATTCGATCCGGGACCTGCTGGCCACGGCGGGCGTCGCCGTGGAGCAGGCATCCGACGGGGTGTCCGTGTTCGTCTATCGTCGCGGCATGGCCACCCTCCTGACCCCTATCGTCCAGACCGCCGGGCTGGACCGGATCGTATCGACCCGGCGTTATGCGCCGGCGCCCGGTCACAGCGACGAAGACCTCGCTGCATTGGCTCTGGCGCTGAACGACACCCTCAACGTGGGCGTATTCAGCGTCGAAGGGGGGGCTCTGGTATTCCAGAGCCAGATGACTTTCCTGGACCGGGTCGACAGTCAAGAACTGGTCGCTTTCCTCGGCTGGCTGGACGCGGCGGAACTCGCCATGGCCAGGGTGGACGGGCCCGCGGGCACGTTGCTGATCTCGGATTGAGCCGACCCCGCAGGCCGGGGATAATCCTTGCCGCAGCCCCAATCCTGCCGGAGGGAGCCCTATGAGCACGACAGTGGAAGCCAGCCACGAGTACGAGCACCCGATCGAGACCGTCATCGGCGTTTTTACCGATCCCGAGTTCTATCTCGACAAGTTCGGGGGCGTCGGCGCGCGCAACGTGGAGGTGCTGGCCAGCAGCGACGAGGACGGCGTGTTCACCGTCGAGACCCGGCGGGAGGTGCCGCTGGACGTGCCCGGCGCCCTGAAGACGATCCTCGGTTCGTGGACCACGATCTTGCAGAACGAGGAGTGGGTCGAAGGCGAGGACGGCGAATACCTGAACGAGATCGAGATCAATTCGGAGGGCGTCCCGGCGCTGATCACCGGCACCATGACCCTGATCCCAACGGATGACGGCTGCATCAACGAGGTCGTGATGGACATCGATTGCCGGATCCCGCTGGTGGGCCGGAAGCTGGAGAAATTCGTCGCGCACAGCACGGCGGAACAGCTGGACGCGGAATACGAATTTATCCAGGGATACCTGGACGGCCTCTGAACACGCGCGGAGACCCGACTCAGCCCTCGCCCAGTAACTCCCGGAGGTCGATCACCGCCGAATTGGCCCGCGAGAGATAGGAGGCCATGACCAGCGAGTGATTGGCCGTCAGTCCGAAGCCGCTGCCGTTGAGGATGATGGGGCTCCATACCTGGCCCTGGGCCGCCTCGAGTTCCCTGATGATCTGCCTGAGGCTGATGCTCGCGTTCTTGTCCTCGAGGACGTCGTGGAAGTCGTACTCGGCGGCCCTCAGGAAATGGGCCAGTGCCCAGGCGGCGCCCCGGGCCTCGAAGAACACGTTGTCGATCTGCAGCCACGGCGTCTTGACCTCGATGTTTCCCGGCCTCGGGGTGGCGCCGACGGCGGAAGGGTCCCCCGCCAGGTCGGTGTTGACCCGTCGCTGCCCGACACTGGCGCTGAGCCGCTGGGAAAGATCTCCGAGCCGTTTCTCGACGATGGAGAGCCAGTCCCGCAGGTTGTCGGCCCGGGCGAAGAACTGGGCGTCCTGATCGGACGGGTCCGCCAGCCGGGCCTGGTAACGCTCGAGAGAATGGATCGCCTGCCGGTACTTCTTCTCGGTGCTCGGCAGGATCCAGCGCTCGCTGTCGAAATGGAAGGCGGGGTCCGCCACCGCCAGATCCGAGTCCTCCAGGGACTGGGTCTGGGATCGGCTGTAGTCATTGCGCAGGGTCCGCGCCATGTCCCGGGTCTGCACCAGCACGCCAAATTCCCAACTGGGGATGTTGTCCAGGAATACGCCCGGCGGCCCGATATCGTTGGAGAGGTAGCCGCCGGGCTTGTCCAGCAGCGTCCGCGCTACCTGTATCAGCGTGTCTGTGGTGGCGTAGCCCTTCACGGCCGGGTGGTCCTGGGCTTCCCAGCGTACCCAGAAGGGGTCGGGTTCCCGTGACCAGTACCAGGCCAGCCCTATCTGCAGCAGGATGAATAGTCCGAGCAAGACGGCGCCGACCCGGGCCGCGACGCCGGTCGCTTCCGGCAGGAGACCGGCCAGGCGGCTGCCGAGACCGGAAAACCAGCCGCGAATCCTTAGGAGCAGATTGTGCATCAGCGTGTCCCTGGCTCGAATCGGGCGGGGCCCGGAGGATAACCAATGTCTCGGGGCGACGCGCCGGTTTTCAACCCCACGCCGGGGTCGTGCAAAGGATCGAATAGCAGGAATGTCGCGCAAGCCACTGAAAAATCAGGCCGGACTCGCTCCCGTTCATCCGGTGTGGAGAACCGCCCGTCGGGTGGTGTGTCCGCTCATCCCGCACTGCCCGGAGGGTTGCCGGGGTATTCTTGCCGTCGGTGCCCCTTCGCGATCGTCGAAAAAAACAATAGTTTAATCAGCAGGTTATATCCCATAAGGCTTGTGCCGGCGGACGTATAACGGTTTCCAGGTCCCCGCCATTCCGGGTCCGGGCCCCCGGAGGTCGCGTGAACTGGTTCAAGGTTTCCCGGCTTGCCAATGTCTAGGATTGTTGTCGCCGCGGTCCTCCATGGGGCCGGGGCGGATAACGGGAGGACTCGAATGCCTGAACAGAGAGGATTCACTCTCATCGAGTTGCTGGTCACCATCACGGTGCTCGCCATCCTGCTCGGCGTCGGCGTGCCGGGGCTGCGGGATTTCGTGCTCAACAACCGCCAGGTCTCGGCAGTGAACGAGATGGTGGCCAGCCTGCAGTACGCCCGCACCGAGGCGATCAGCCGCAACCGGAACGTATCTCTGTGCCCGAGCTCGAACGGCACCAGTTGTTCCGGCAGCGAATGGGCGGTGGGCTGGATCGTATTCGGCGACCAGGACGGTGATGGCTCCGTCGACGCCGGGGATACCGTCCTGCGCCGGGTCGAGGCCCTGAACCGCATCGATTTTGTCAGCGACGGCGGCATCACCAACGCAGTCGTCTACCGGCGTAACGGCCGATCCACCGCGACCGGCAACTTCACCATGTGCGATGTCAGAGGTTCCTCCCACGGCAAGGTGGTGGTGATGGATCTGTCCGGCCGGCCACGCGTGCAGAAGCTCAGCGGGAGTTGCCCATGAACGGCCTCGTCGCAAACGGGCGCGCACACCGGCGCGAGCGGGGCTTCACGCTGCTGGAAGTCATGATCGCGTTACTGATCTTCGGCGTCGGACTGCTGACCGTCGCCGGTCTCCAGAGTGTCTCGAAGCGGGCCAACTACGAGGCCCTGCAGCGGACCACCGCGTCGTTCCTGGCCATGGACATGCTGGAGCGGATGCGGGTGAACAAAGGGCGGCTGAACTTCTACGTTCAGGGCAACATGGAGCTGGGCGGCGGCACGCGGGCGGTGCCCGGAAGCCTCTGCAACTCCCTCGCTGATAACTGCGATGGCATCGACATTGCGCGGGCCGACCTCTACCTGTGGGAGCAGCTGCTGGATGGAGTCGCCGAGGACCTGGGTGGGACGGCCACTGGCGGCCTGGTGTCTCCCACGGCGTGTCTCGACAGCAATGTGGGTGGTGGTGGCTCCGGCGTCTACACCGTGGCCATCGCCTGGCGCGGCGTGACCGAGCTGACCGATCCGGCCGCCGACGATTGCGGCGACGACACCGGTCTGTACGGCGACGACAACGAGTTCCGGCGGGTTCTCGTCATCAGCGCGTTCATCGACGCGACCTGATCGGGAGGGATGCGGAAAGTCATGAAATCGCAAATCAACAGGCAATCGGGCGTGACGCTGGTCGAGCTGATGATCTCCCTGCTGCTGGGGCTGCTGATCGCCATCGGGCTGGCGACCCTGTTCTCCCAGAACAAGCGCAGTTTCTATCAGAACGAGGACCTGGCGCGGATGGTCGAGGACGGCCGCTACGCCCTTGAGGAGCTGGCCAGGGACATCTCCATGGCCGGTTTCTACGCGGAACTCTCGTCCCCTACCTGGCTGGTGGACATGAACCTGAACGGCGCGCCTGGCTGCCGGGCCGCCAGCGCCGTGACCACCAACTGGGCCAACCCCGGTCTGAAGGTCAGCGCCGGGCCCCCGGCGGTTACCTGGACCTATGCCATGTTCCCGCGGTCGGCAGAAGCTTTCACTGCCGAGCAGGGCGGTATCGCCGTTGCAAATAACGCGACGGCGGCGAATGCCGCGCTCGAGTTCCCGTGCCTGGCCGGGCTCGCAAACATCCGGGCCGGGTCGGACGTGTTCTTCTCAAAGCGGGTGGCCGGCGCGCCGGCCACGGCCCTGACGGCCAATCGCGTTTACGTGGCGCGGAGAGGCTCGGCCGTGGGCGTGCTGGCCCTGGGGTCCACCATCACGGCGTCGATCCCCAAGGCCGTGGGCGATCCGCTGGAAAATGACTGGGAGTTCCAGCCCAAGGTCTACTATGTCCGGGACATCACCCAGGACATCAACGGTGACGGCGTCGCGGAGACGATCCCGACACTGTGCCGCATGGTGCTGAATCCCGGTCCGGCCTTCGGCGAGGATTGCGTCGCCCAGGGCATCGAGAACTTCCAGGTCGAGTGGGGCGTGGACACCGACGGCGACGGCAACGCCAACGCCTACGTCTCAGTCCTGGATGCGGGTCTGAACAACGCCGCCATCGCCGACCCGAACGAGGTCGTCTCGGCCAGGATCACCGTGCTGGCCAGGAGCCTGCGGCCGGATCCGACCTACACCAACGACAAGACCTACACCATCGGTGACCTGCCGGCCCCGATCGATCCCGACGACAGGTTCTACCGCCGGGTGCTCTCCACCACGGTGGTCGTGCGTAACGTCCAGGGTCTCAACGCGCTGGCATTCTGAGGTGACCCATATGTCGAGCTACAGATCACAACGAGGCGCAGTGCTGTTCACGGCCCTGATGTTCCTCATCGTCGTGACCTTCATCGCCCTGGCTTCCATCCGCTCCGGGGTGCTGGAACTGCGCATGTCCCTGAACGACGAGATCCGCGTCAGCGCCTTCCAGCAGGCGCAATCCCTGGCGGACTGGGTCGCGGCCACGCCGGCGGCGACACCGGTGGTAGGCGACGAGGATTTCAAGCGCTGCTCGACCGATGTCATCGACAACGCCGACTGCGACGTATCCGAGAACTTCGTTACCGAGGCGGCGATTATCAACGCCATGAACGTGGTCAACGGGGACGGCTGGGCCAACAGCGAATTCAGCGTGGCGATACAGCGCACGGGTTCGGAGGAGGCGCCGTGCCCGCGTGGCATCGGCACCACGGCGGTAGGCACCGGCTGCGCGCCCTTCCGGGTAACAGTGGTCTATGACTGCACCGAATGCAATCCGCAAAACGGCGGTGGCCGGGTCGAGATCAACGAAGGCGTACTGGTCTTCGTGACATCGGGGTCGGGGAGGAATTTCTGATGGAGTTCGCCATGTTTCGCAAGACACTTATCATTCTGACAGGCGCCGCAGCGATTCTTCTTAGCGGCGCGCCCCAGGTCCAGGCCGACGACACTGATCTCTACCTGCGTGACGACGATCCGCCGGAAGGCAGCGAGCCGATGGTCATGTTCAGCATCGACTACCGGCCCAACCTGGGCTCCGTGGTCTGCCGCCGGGGCGACGCCTCCTGCGACGCGCTGGTGGATGACGGCTATATGCCCGACAAGGGCGCCGGCGAGGCCTACGATTTCTTCGATCTCATCCGCGGGTCCTTCGGCAAGGTACTGGACGAGGTCGGCGGCGTCCGTCTCGGGCTGATGTTCAACCACGATAACATCAACAATTGCGAGGGACCTTCCGGTTCCACGGACGAGGGATGCAGCAACGGCGGCTACATCGCCCTGGGCTTCACGCTGCTGCCTGCTATCAACCAGCGGGCGGCCGACGGCAGTTATGTCGGCGGCCGCAAGTCCTGCGGGCCCTTCCAGGGGGGCGTAGTGCCGGAAGCCAACACGGACCGGAGCTACGGCACCTGTGCCGACACGACGCGCCAGAAGATCCACGAAATTCTCTGGAGCATCCCCGTATCCACTGGCGACCGGACCCATTCCTACCAGGGCAAGGAACTGTTCTTCGAGCTCTACCGCTACCTGCGCGGATTCCACGTCTACAACGGCCACACGGGTTTCACCAGCTATGACGGCAACGACGGTTACGACACCACCGGTGACGGCAACCCCGATTTACTGCCGAATCCGCTGCCCTCCGACGCGCCGTATCCGAATCCGACGAACGCCCAGCAGCAGGCGGACAACGAGAATGCCAACAACTGGAACCTGAACGCCGACCCCCTGCACGTGACCTACGATCCCGGCGCGAACACGGCGGCCGATCAGGTGGCCATGCGCGAGGACCGCTATGCCTGGGATACGTCCATCGAGCAGGACAGCGGCACCTGGCACCAGTACATCGATCCTTTCGCGGACGGCAAGTGCACGGCGATCTACACCGTCAACATGATGTTCCAGGTGTCCAACCAGGAAGACGATTCCGACCCAGAAATCAAGAAAGCGATCGTCGACGAAGGCATGGGCTTCAACAAGAAGAACATCACTTTCGTCGACGTGATCCGCGAGCTCAAGGACAACGACCAGTCCACCATTCCCGGTGACCAGGGCGTGAAGTCCTACTTCCTGCTGGCAGATCCTTTCGTCAAGAACCGCACCGGAGGGCAGTACGCCCTGGCCGGGGGCACCGGAGCGCCGCTGCTGCTGTCCGAGGACCCGGATGAGTTGATCGCCAACCTGACGGACATCTTCAAGCAGATCCTGTCGGTCAGCACGACTTTCGTGGCCGCCTCCATACCGGTGAACTCCTTCAACCGGGCAGAGGTGCTGGACAACGTCTACCTGGCCCTGTTCCAGCCGAGTCCCGACAAGGAGCCCTACTGGTACGGCAACGTCAAGAAGTTGCGCCTCGAGGGCCTGAACAGCGGCGGCAACGTCTTCCTGGAAGACGCCGACGGCGACCCGGCCATCGCCGCCGACGGCCGTATCCGTTTCGACGCCCTGAGTTTCTGGACCAACCCCACGATTTACGACGTCAAGGACGATTTCAACACTGACCTGGGAGAAGTGCCCCTCAAGGATGGGCGGTCGGTTAATCGTGGCGGGGCTGGCCACAAGCAGCTAGGGTTCGCCAGCGGTTCACCCGGCGAGAAGAACAGCGACAATAGGCGACAGATTTTCTACGATTCCACCGCCAGCCAACTAGCGGACCTGGATGTCACAGACGGCGTGGCGGCGGCCCTGCAGAGCGATTTCAACGCGGCGGACACGACCGAGGCCAAGGATCTGATCGGGTGGCTGCGCGGCCGGGACGTGTACGACGAGAACACCAACCTGGATGTGGCCGAGGGCCGGCGCTGGTACATGGCCTCGGCACTGCATTCTCGTCCGATCCCGGTCAACTACGGCGCCCGTGGTTCGTACAGCAGCACAAACCCCGAGATCTACGTGGCGGTGGGCACCAACGACGGCATGATGCGCTTCATCCGCAATACGCCGACTGGCCATACCCAGGGTAACCCGCAGACTGCCGCCACCTATGGAGAGGAAGTCTGGGCCTTCGCACCCCGGGCCACCATGGCCACCACCGAGAAGCTGACACGGGCCTACCGCGGGTTGGGCAGCTTCGGTATCAAGCCCCCCTACGGCGTCGACGGGGCACCGGTGATCTACATCGAGGAGGACGGCGACGGCACCATTCAGTCCGGTGAGAAAGTCCACCTGTACTTCGGGTTGCGCCGCGGCGGCAAGTCCTACTACGGGATCGACATCTCGGATCCGGAGAACCCGGATCTGATGTGGCGCATCGATGGCGGTTCCGGCGCTTTCGCCGATCTGGCCTATACCTTCTCGACTCCGGTGGCCGGCAAGGTCAAGATCGGCGGCACGAACTACCCGGTGCTTGTCTTCGGGGGCGGTTACGACACGGCCTATGATACCGGCTCGCCAGCCACCGCCAGCGGCAACGCTGTCTTCGTGGTCAACTCTGAGACTGGCGCCCTGATCCACAAGTTCAGCGCCGCCGGGATGGTCGATTCGATCCCCTCTACCGTTGCCGGTGCGGACCTCAACGGTGACGGTCTGCTGGATCGGCTGGTGGTGGGCGACATGGGCGGTAACGTCTGGCGGATGGACATGCCGGCGACGGCCGCCAGCACCGCGGACTGGGCCATCAACCAGCTGGCGTCCCTGGGACGGCGGGACGGCGGTTGCCCGAGCCCGGATCCAAGCGGCCAGTGCGGCCAGGATCGGCGATTCTTCCACGCCCCCGACATCGTGCCCTTCAGGGACAGCAGTGGCGACTATGACGGAGTTGTTATTGGTTCAGGTAATCGGGCGACCCCCCTGGGAACCACAACGGACAACTTCATGTTCGTGATCAAGGACAGGGAGACCTCGACCCTGGTCGCTCCGGCATCGGGCTCCGTGGTTCCGAAGACCATCGACGAACTGGCGGACATCACCAATTGCACCCTGGCTACCAGTTGCGCCGCGACCGGGCTCGCAGAGGGCTGGAAGCTGGAACTCGAGGGCGGTGGGGAGAAGAGTCTGTCGACGCCGATCACCCTGTCCGGCATCGTGTTCTTCACCACGTTCATCCCCCCCGGATCAGCGGATATAGACGATCAATGCATTCCTCCGGAAGGTCAGGGTCGTCTCTATGCCGTCGGTCTGGCGGAGGGCAATGCCCTGGTCAACCGGGACAAGCCCATCGACGAGCAGGAGCAGCCGGGGGATCCGGAGGACCGGTGGGAGACGCTTTCCTCGGCCGGCATCCCGGCCGAGGTGGTGGCCCTGCCGCCCAAGTTCATCCTGAGACCTGACCTGACGGTTCAGTCCTACCCCGGCCGGCAGCGCTGGCGCACATTCTGGTACAAGGAAGAGGACCAGACACAGTAACCGGATCGGGCAGGGCGCCCCGGCGCCCTGCCCCGCATCCCGAGGGAAGAATTATGCGAGATGACGGCAACAAGAGAGGACGATCACCGGCGCGTGTCAGCGGGTTCACCCTCATCGAACTCTTGATCACCGTGGGTATCGTGGGCATCCTGGCGGCGATCGCGTTCCCGTCCTATCAGCAATACGTCACCCGCTCGAAGGTGGGGCTTGCGAAATCGGCCCTGGTGCAGGTGATGGACCGGCAGGCCCAGTTCTACGTGGACAACAAGGGTTTCGCCACGGACCTGACGACCCTGGGTTTTGGCGAGAACGGCTTTGCTATCGACAAGTCCGGCAAGGAAGTCGCGTCGACGTCGACAGACAGGATCTACATTATCTCGCTGGCGGGCGGCGCTTCGGCCACGGCCTTCACCGCACAGGCGGTGCCCCAGTTGAGCCAGGCCACCAACGACACCAAGCACACCCATTGCGGGACCCTCAGCATCACTCATACGGGCGTGAAGTCCGTGTCGGGCTCGAGCACCGACTGCTGGTAGCCCGGTACACCGGACCGGCCCGGACGAGGGGTCGCGGCCCGCTGCCTGTTTTCCGAAAGGCTGCCGATCAATCGTCGGAGGCGGGGACCGGCCTTCGGCGGATCGCGACGATCGGGCGGCCGGATGGGCTCATCGGCCCGCGTCTCTCCTGATCGACTGATCCTGGCCCATTGCGCCCGTGGCGACCCATTCCGGCCGGCCGCACGGCTACCAGTCTTGACCCGAGATGCCCGGACCCTGGTCCGGTTCGGGGCACGGCCCCCTTTCACATTCCAGGGCGCTGGCCTCCCGAGGAAGGGTCATCGAGGCGGCGCCGGCCGGAGGGCGTCTTTCTGCAGCCCCTCCCCCGCATAACGTATTATCCCGGCACAGTGTGTCTCTGGTCTGTGCTCCATGCCGTTCGTCCGACGCCACCTCTTCCTCTGTCTGCTCCTTCTGGCCGTCGTCGCGGCGGGACTGGCGTGGTTTCTGCTGCCGGGCTTCAGCTACAGCGTCCTGATGACGGCCCAGAGGGCACACTCGGGCCTGTATCCGATGGAGACGACGGTCAGCGGCACCCCGATCGCCTACCTGGAGGGGGGGGACGGCGAGGTCGTCGTGCTCCTGCACGGGTTTACGGCCAACAAGGATCACTGGACCCGCGTCGCCCGCTTCCTCACGCCTCACGTGCGAGTCATCGCGCCTGACCTGCCGGGGTTCGGGGAGAGTGGCCTGGTGGACGGCGGAGACTATTCCGTCGAGGCCCAGGCACGGCGCCTTCACGAGTTCGCCACGACCATCGGACTGACCCGCTTCCACCTGGGGGGCAGTTCCACCGGCGGAAACATCGCCGGGGTCTACGCGGGCATGTTCCCCGATTCGGTGAAAAGCCTGTGGCTGATCGCGCCCCTGGGCGTGCAAGGCGCGGCGCCCAGCGAAGTGGAACGCATGGTCGCGGCCGGTCAGCCGCCGCCCCTGATCATCCGCAGGCCCGAGGAGTACGGCAGGGTACTGGATCTGGTCTTCGAGAATCGTCCCTGGATTCCGACTCCCACGAGGCGATACATGGCGCGGCAGGCGGCCGCCCGTTATCACCACTACACCTGGATATACGGCCAGATACGAGCCGTCGGACCCGACGGCCCGGGGCCGGCGACTCCGCTACAGCCATTTCTTTCCGGTCTGGCGATCCCCACCCTGATCGTATGGGGGGAGGAAGACCGCGTCCTGGACGTCTCCGGGGCAGATCTCCTCGCGGCGGTCATGGAGCAGGCCCAGGTTGAAATCATGCCGGACACCGGCCATCTGCCCATGCTGGAGTCCCCCGAGGCCGTGGCCCGTCGATATCTGGAATTTATCGGCGTGCCCGAGTAGGGCTCAGGGCCTGTCAATAATTACGCGGTCGCCGCGTTGATCGGGCGAACGTCGACAGGCCCTAGAAGCCGCAGGTCGGCTGGAAGCCCTTGTCTTGTGCCTGCGCGTACAGCTTTTCCGCTTCCGGCAGCGCTTTCTTGAGCCCCTTCAGCCTCGCCTCGTCCGAGGGGTGGGTAGACAGGAACTCGGGTGGCTTTTCCTTGCCGATCCGGCTCATGTTCTCCCACAGCGGGATGGCCTGTGACGGGTTGAACCCGGCTCTCGCCATCAAATCCAGTCCGACCACGTCAGCTTCGCTCTCCTGCTTGCGATTGAACGGCAGGATGACCCCCACTGCAGCGCCGGCGCCGAGCAGCCCGGCGACCTGGCCGCCATAGGTCCCGGTGCCGCCTGCGGCGGCCTGGGCCACGTTGACGCCCATCTGGGTTGCAGTCGTGGTGGATACGCGCTCGTTGGCGTGATGAGCGATGACATGGGCCACCTCGTGGCCGATGACAGCGGCGAGCTGGTCCTGGTTGCGGGCTGCCCTGAATATGCCCTCGTATACGCCGATCTTGTTGCCGGGCAGGGCGAATGCGTTGACTGCGTTGTCGTCGAAGATGAGCACTTCCCACCCGGCGCCACGCTGGTCGGCCGGCAGCCTGGAGGTGATGGCCTCGGCGACGCAGAGGATGACCTGGATGGACTGCGCGTCCCGGGACAGGGGCGTCTGGGCCTTTATCTGCGAGAAGGTCTGCTCCCCCATCTGCTGCATGTCCTTCTCCGACATGAACGCGAGCTGGGAGCGGCCCGTCGGCGAGGTCGAGCAGGCGGCGGCAGCGATTATTGCAGTGGCGAGAACGATCAGGATACGGCGAAACGGCATCTGCGGAGTCCCCTCGATAACGGTTGCGAATATAAAGTCACTGTCCCCATAAAGCTATCAGGCAAGGATTGACTCGACTTGTTCCAGCAGCCCGGTGGCAACGATCAGGTTGCCGACGATCAACGACAGGATATTGGTGGTGACAAAGCTGGCGGTGGAGACGGCCAGTGCCCGCAGGATCGGCGGGCGGGCGAGACGGTAGAACCCTTTCATGGCCCAGACTGAGTAGACGACCTGGATCAGGCCGAGGGCGGTCAATCCCGCGCTGGTCGCAAGCAGTCCCGATGCGGCGAAAGCCGTTCCGACCAGGTTGAGGTGGCCGAACGCGTAGAGGCAGAAGGCGTAGGTCTCGGCGAAAGAAAATCCCGAGGCGCGGAACAGCCGCCGCTGGATCGCGGCCGCTGGCCAAAGAGCCAGGAAGATCAGGTAGGCCAGGATCCCGTGCAGGACGTGATAGACCCGTCGCTCGATGTCGGTAAATTCCAGTGCCCCGCCGAGGGAGATTTCCACGTCCAGCAGGTTGATAGTGAGCGCATAAAGGGTAGCCAGCAGGAAACAGTAGCTGACCGGATGGGTCAGGGGCCCGCGCCGCCCGGCGACGTATTCACGGATGGTCGGCCCCGGCCGGACCGACAGGGCGATGAGGGTGTGCAGGAAACCGCCTTCCAGATCGAAGATCCTGATCAGCGAATCCCGGAACATTGAGCGGAAGCTGAGGCGGCGGTAGGCAGCCTGGCCACAGGCGCCACAGTACGGCGTATCCATGGCCGCTCCGCAGTTCCTGCAGGAATCGGGCTCCAACTGCGCTCCCCCGCCCTCGATGAGGCGGTCTTTTTACCACGGGTCCGGCCAGGATCTCCTGCCACAGTCACAATGTGACGAAATTCGTCACCCCGGAGTCCCGTCAGAGGCGATATAACCCATTGATTTTATTTGTTTATCAAATCTGGCACGGGGGTTGCATATACACATACAGGCCAGAGGAAACCGTTCATGTCCAGAGAAGTGATTGCAGTGTTGATGCCGAGCAAGAAGCGCCACCAGGGCGCCGGCGAGGGCATCCAGGCGCTGATCCGGCTCGAGGACGGGCAATTCGCGGTGGAAGACGTGGCCGATACCGGGATCTTCAAAGGCGAGGACGTGGCCAGATTCCGCCGGGCCCTCGCGATCAAGGACCCGGAGACCCGCGAGGTCATCGGTTACGAGATGGAGCCGGTTGCGAAAGCGGCCGGATGACGCCAATACACAACGCCAGGACGGTTTAGCGACAGAATTCGATTCCCCCTCCCCCCTCAGGCGCCGTGATTCGCCTACAAAGCGAATCGTTAAACGGCGCCTTCTTTTTTTTGTCTTTCTGTGAGGCTTTTCCGGGCCGTCCACGATCCTGGCTATTTCGTCTGTCCTGCCAGTCGGGCTTTTCGTCACCTTGATACGCAGGGGCGAACCGTAGACGGGTTCCACCGATTACGCCTAGATGCCCGGACATATCAACGGCCTGAATGCCCGGCCCAGGGAGCATCAGTCCGATGCGATCAGCGCGCTCGGCGACCTTCGCCGCGCCCGAGGTCTAGGCTCCCAGCAGGACCAGGATGGCGGTTGCGGTGCTGAACGTGCTCCAGTTGCCGGTCAGGCCGTGGGGCGGGTCCGTGTCGAGGGCGGTCCTGAGGATCCCCCACAGGGCATGGCCCAGGAAGGCTACCGCCAGCGTGGCGGCGTCGGTGGCGCCGCAGGCCAGAACCACGGTGACGACGGCAGCGGTGATGTCTACCAGGGCGATCGTGGGACTGGTCGAGAGGGTGGCGGTGCCGAGGTAGACCAGCGCGGCCGTGCCGCCAAGGGCGGCCAGGGGCAGGAACGCGGACCCGGTGGCCTGGACCAGGGAATAGACCGCCACCGCAGCCGCCATGCCGGGCACGACCCGGGTGAGCCGGCAGACCAGCCGCCGCCAGGCAGCCGAGACACCGATGCCCGGTTCGGGCAGGGAGCAGGCCTCACCCGCAGCAAGGTCGATCGAATTCAATTCCATGGTCTGCATTGTCGTGTCCTCTTCGGAGTGGTTTCAGGTCAAAAGTGACTTACTGATAAGTAAGCACTATGGGCAAAAAAATATCAGGCTGCACGGTCCCCGGCGTCGGCCACCAGATCCGAGCGCAGTCGGGTGACAATGGCCATCATGGCGTCTGTGCCGATCATCCGCGCCATCTGGCGCGCCCCCTGAAGGGTCGCCATCACCATCAGCGCCTCGTCCTCCGGGTTACCCTCGAACCGGAAGTCGCCGCTGTCGCGGCCCGATGCCAGGATCTCGGCCAACCATTCGAGGACCTCCCGCTTAAGCGTGGTCCCGGCCTCCAGCATCGAATCCGGCAGATTGAAATAGTCCGCGGTCAGCACCCCCATGGGGCAGAGGGTCTGATTGCGTACGGCTTCGTGAGTGAAAATATGCAGGTATCCGTCAAACTGCTGCCGTGGCGAGGTCCGCCCGGCGCGGAAATCCTTCCAGGCTGCGGCTAGCATGTCCCGGTATCGCTGGATGACCGCGACGCCGAGATCGGCCTTGGTTGGGAAGTGATAATGGATGGCGGCATTGCGGATTCCCAGGGGCCTGGCGATGTCCTGGTAACTGAATCCCGAATAACCGCGAGCGCCCATGAGCTGCTCTGCTTCGTCGAGAATCCGCTCGCGAGTGTCTGTCCTGGTCATGTCGTCGCCTCGAGATGTTGACTTACTTATAAGTAAGTAAACGCTCCATGTCAAGCCCCGGCGGCGACGACGCGGCGCGGTGCAATAGCGCGGTCCACGGCTTGGCCGAGGTCCGCCCAGAGATCTGCCGGATCCTCCAGGCCGACGGATAGCCGCAAGAGGCCGGGGCTGACGCCGGACACGGCCAGGGCAACGGGATCGACGACGCGATGCGTCAGGCCCGCGGGGTGCTGGATCAGGGTGTCCGTGGACCCGAGACTGACCGCGGGGACGATCAGCTTCACCGACTCCATGACGCCCCGCGCCGCCTCGTATCCCCCTTTCAGTTCGAAGGCAAGCACGGCACCGGGACCTGCCATCTGGGGATGCGGCCGACAGGGCCGGCCGGTCCTGTCCAGGCCGGGGTAGAGGACCCGGCTCACGGCCGGATGGCCCTGGAGCCGGCGAGCGAGCACACCGGCGCTGTGCTGGGCCCTCTCCACCCTCAACGGCAGCGTGGCGAGACCACGGTGCAGCAGGTATGCAGCCAGGGGATGCAGCAGTCCTCCGGTGGCGACACGGACCTGGCGCAGGGGCCGGGCGAGGACCTCTGATGTGGCCACGACTCCTGCGACCACATCGCCGTGGCCGCCGAGGAACTTGGTCCCGCTGTGAAGCGCGAATGCGGCGCCGTGGCGCAGCGGTTGCTGGAGTGCGGGGCTTGCGAAGGTGGAGTCCACGAGCACCGGCACGGCTCCGGCCTGAGCCACCACCGACGCAATGTCGACGACTTGTAGGGTCGGGTTGCCCGGCGTTTCGATCAGCACCAGGCAGGTATCCTCGCGCACAGACGAGCCGACGGTGGCCGGGGTCGCCCAGGTCACATCCACCGGCAACAGTCCGCTTTCCAGCAGGTGGTCCGTGGTGCCGTAGACCGGGCGGACCGCCACCACGTGGCGGCCCCGGGGCAGGCGGGACATCAGGCAGGCGGTGAACGCCGCCATGCCCGAGGCGAACGCCACGGCGGTCTCGGCGCCCTCCAGGTCCGCGACGGCGGCCTCGAACCGGCCGACGGTCGGGTTATGGAGCCGGGCATAGACGGGGCTGCCCCGGGGGATCATCCCCGATACGGCCGCATCCAGGTCCGCGGTCGCCTGCTCGAGATTCTCGACCGGATAGGTGGTGGACAGGTCGATGGGCAGCGCATGGACGCCTAGGGTCCGCAGATCGTCCCGCCCGGCATGAACGGCACGGGTATGAAGCTGTCTCGCCATCAGAAATTCCTCCATGATAGTGAGGAAAACTTTACTTCTTATTCGACAATTATCGATGAATTAGAAGATAATTCTAAATATGAAGGAAAATCTGGCTCTTGACCGAATCGATTGCGCTCTCCTTCGGGCTTTGAGAAAGAATGCGCGGATCTCCAACAAGGACCTGGCCGAACGCGCGGGTATCGCCCAGTCGACATGCCTGGAGCGGGTCCGCCGTCTGCGGGTGGGCGGCGTTATCACCGGCTACCACGCCGACATGAACCCCCTCGCCCTCGGCATCGGCATCCAGGCGATGGTGGCCGTCAGGCTCACCCGGCACCGCCGTCAGACGGTAGAGGATTTCCGCGCGAGAATGCTGAAAAGGAAGGAAGTGATCGGGCTGTATCACGTCGCCGGAGCGAACGATTTTCTGGTCCACGTGGCGGCCCGGGATTCGGAGCACCTCCGCCACCTGGCCATGGAGGCGTTCACCGAGAGCCCGGATGTCGCCCACATCGAGACCGGCCTGATTTTCGACTTTGCCCGCAGCGGCAACCTGCCGATCTACGGCCTCCCGGACGAGGAGTGAAGATCCGGCTCAGCCTCGCCCGAGACAACTGTTCCAGTGATTGAGCCAGGGGGGGATCTTCTCGGCCAGCATGGGCCTGGCGATAAAGAATCCCTGCCCCTCGTCGCAATGCAGGTCCGAGATCAGGTCCCAGTCTTCCTGCTTCTCGATGCCCTCGGCCACCACCTTGAGGCCGAGCTTGTGCCCGAGTTCGATACTCGATTCCACGATGGCCCGGGTTTCCCTGTCACGGGTCGCGTTGCGTATGAAGCTCTGGTCCAGCTTCATCTCGCTGTAGGGCATCTCGTTGAGCTGGAGCATGGTGGAATAACCGGTGCCGAAGTCGTCGATGGACAGGTTGAATCCCTTGACCCGCAGCCGCGTGAGGATATCGAGAGCCGAGACCGGTTCCTCATTGATCCACGATTCGGTGATCTCCAGGACGATGTTGTCCCGGGCAACGTTGTGCTTGTCGGCCAGGTCGGCAAAGGCTTCCGGCAGATCCAGGTCGGTGAGCAGCAGAGGCGAGACGTTGACGGCGATCTGCAGCGCCAGCCCGCTCTCGAGCCACCGTGACGTCTGCGCCAGCGCCTTGAGGAACACCGAGCGGGTCAGGCGGCTGATCAATCCCGACTCTTCCGCCATGGCCAGGAAGGCCGCCGGCAGGAGCTGGCCGTGGGTGGGGTGGTTAAGTCGGACGAGGGCCTCGACGGCGATGAACTCCAATGTCCGGACGTCGATCTTCGGCTGGTACGTCACGTCGATGCATCCGTCCGCCATGCATTGCAGGAGTTCTGTCTGGGCCACCTGGACGTTGATGCCCCGACTGCCAGCGCCCGCCCGGGTGACCCCCCGCTCCAGCATCCGTCCCAGCACACTGAAATCGATTGGCTTGGACAGGGAGCCGGCAACCCTCAGACCGCGGGCGCGCGCCAGGCGCTCGGCTGCGCTCAGGATCCGCCGGTCCGCGTCGCCGACGATGACCAGATTGGCATCGCTCCTTTCCTGGCCCATGTGCCGGATGACCTGGATACCGTCCTCCCTGGTCATCATCAGGTCGAGAACGACGGAGTCAAAGCCGCTGGACAGCAGATCGTGGACGTCGTCGTCGCTGCAGGCGATGAAGGTCTCGAATCCCATGGTCTCCAGCCGGCCGGCGAGGTCCCGGGCCTGTTCCAGGTCCTCGTCCACCACCAGCACCGAATGCGGCATCCCCATGATGGTCACCGGGACCCGGCTTCTCCGGCGTCATCCGGGAAAAGGTCTACAGTCTGGGCCACCGCTCCACCAGCCGGCCTTGCGCCGGCGTCGCCGGGCGCGCGTGGTCCGGCCCGGTCACTCCGGACCAGGTTGCCGCCGCGTTTCTTGGCGAGTTGCATGGCAAGTACCCCTCGTTCGAATACCTGGTAGGGCCGGAATTCCCTATCCGGAACGATGGAGGTCACGCCGATGCTGATCGTCACGGTTTCGCCTCCGGCGGGATCGCCAACAGGGATTCTGGATGCGGCGATGGCGGCTCGCAGGCGCTCCGCCTGCCCCAGCACCGACTCGTAATCCGCTTCGGGGACGATGATCGCGAACCGATCCCCGGCGATCCTGCCCACGAGGTCGCCGCCCCGGCGGAAGATGGACTCGGCCAGATGGGTCACCCGTTTCAGCAAGTCGTCACCCCGGTCATGGCCGCAGAGCCGGTTGAATTTCCGAAAGCCGTCCAGATCGGCGATCACCAGCGAGACCGGCCGGCCGGAACGCCTTGCTCTCCTGAGTTCCCTGTCCAGGCCGTGACCCAGCTCCTGGGCGTTCGCCACGCCTGTCAGGTCGTCGAGTTGGATCAGACGGCGAAGGCGCGTGTTGCTCTGCTCGAGGGCCTCTTTCTCCCTCTCGGTCTGCTGGCTGCGCTGCAGGAGACGGGTGACCCGATGCCTGGCCTTCACTTCTGACGCCTTTTGCATCTGCGACATCAGGGATCTCAGGTGGTTCGCCTCTTCCCGGGCGGAGTCACGATCGTCCCGCGCCTCCCTCAGCCGGTCCCTCATACGCAGGACCCGGATCCCGAGCAGCGTCAGGGCCACCAGCAATACCAGGACGACCGCGAGCAGGGCGTCGCTGCCTGAAATCCCCCCATCCGTTTGCGAGGCAGCACCGATTTGCGCTACCGGGTCGGGTGGTTTCACCGCGGGCTCGAACGCCTCGTCCGGAGGAGACGTGGCGCTCTCATCCCCGGTGGCCGGGAGGGAGACCTCTCCTGAATCGGATTGAGCCGGGGATTCCTGCATCGTGTTGTCAACCGTGCGATCTGTCGCCACCGGACCGTGACATCGCGCTCTGCCAAACATGCAGAGTCACACTAGCGGTGCAGTTTCGGCCAATCCGAGGCGTTTGTCACATTTCACGCGCAGGCCCCGGCTGCCGGGTGGCTGCTGCCCATGTAACATACCGATTCCATGACTTGAGTCGGCGCCGGCAGGCGGGGCGAGTGTGTCCGAGCAGTTCGATACATTCCGGAATTTCTATCCGCATTACCTCGAAGAGCACAGCAACCGGACTTCCCGGCGGCTGCATGTCGCAGGTACCGGGCTGGTGATCCTGACATGCATCGTCGCCCTGGCGTCGGGCACCTACGCCCTGCTCTGGCTTCTGCCGTTGCTGGGGTATGGTTTCGCCTGGGTCGGTCACTTCTTCTTCGAGCGGAACAAGCCGGCGACATTCAGGTCCCCCTTCTACAGTCTGCTCGCCGATTTCGTCATGTTCAGGGATATCCTGACAGGCCGCATCCGATTCTAGGACGGGAGAATCCCCTTGCCGGAAGGACCGGAGATCCGTCGCGCCGCAGACAGCGTCGAAAAGGCCCTCGCGGGGCGGGCCGTCGAGGACGTCTATTTCTCTGCTGCAACTCTCAAGCCCTGGGAGGCCCGTCTCCGGGGACTGGAACTTCGGTCAGTGGATACGATCGGCAAGCACATGCTCTGCCGCTTCCAGGACGGCACACGGATCTACAGCCACAATCAGTTGTACGGTCGCTGGTGGGTGATCCGCCGGCCAGCACTGCCCGATACCCGGCGTAGTCTCAGGATGGCGTTGCACTCGGCCACCCATTCAGCCCTGCTCTACAGCGCGTCCGACATAGACGTTGTCCGCGAGAAAGACCTGGGCGCCTATCCCCGCCTCGTATCGCTCGGCCCGGATCCGCTCCACCCCGGGGTCGATGCCGCCCTGGTGGCGGAGCGCATGACGGACAGGGCTTTTCTCCGACGGGGTCTGGCCGGCCTGCTGCTTGACCAGTCATTCCTCGCAGGTCTCGGCAACTACCTGCGCAGCGAGATCCTCTTCTCGGCGCGGATCGATCCCAGGGCCAGTCCGGCCGACTGCAGCGACGCCTGCATCCGCCGGCTGTCGCGGGCGGTGATGGCAGTGACTCGCCGCTCGTATCGGACCGCCGGTATCACGAACACGCCCGACAACGTCCGGCGCCTCAAGTCCCGGGGGTGGTCCCGGGACGAATTCCGGTTTGCGGTTTTCGGACGCCAGGGGCAGGCGTGCCATGGCTGCGGAGGTGAGATCCGGCGCGTCGTCATGGCCGGGCGGCGCCTGTATTATTGCGGGCGTTGCCAGAAGGACCCCGTCGTATAATCCCGCGAGACCGCGGATCGGCACCGCCGATCCCGGGGAGCCGGGCGCAAGCCTGAACCGGGTCAACAGCGGTGGCGGAAAACGGGATGTTCAGACTCCTCCAGGATCGGCTCTCCGCGCTCGTCGGGCGGGCGGGTGATGGTGTGCTCCAGGGAGGCAGGAAGGGGATCGAGAAGGAGTCCCTGCGCGTGACCGCGGACGGTGCCATCTCTACCCGGCCCCATCCGCCCGCTCTCGGCTCCGCCCTGACCCATCCCTGGATCACGACCGACTTCTCCGAGGCGTTGGTGGAACTGGTCACGCCGCCATTCGAGAACAGCTGGGAGACGCTGCAGTTCCTGTGTGATCTCCACCAGTTCGTCTACGCCAGGATCGACGACGAGATGCTCTGGGCTACGAGCATGCCGTGCGCGGTGCAGGGCGACGAGAGCATCCCCATCGCCGCCTTCGGGTCCTCCAATTCAGGGCGCATGAAACACGTCTACCGCCAGGGCCTCAGCAACCGGTATGGCAGGGTCATGCAGGCCATCGCCGGAGTTCATTTCAACTATTCCCTGCCCGGGTCGTTCTGGCCTGCCTACCAGTCAGCGGAGGGCGCGGCCGAGGGCGAGAGGGATTTCCGGGATCGCGCCCATTTCGACCTGCTGCGGAATTACCGGCGCTTCGGCTGGATCGTCCTGTACCTGTTTGGTGCGTCGCCTGCCATCTGCAAGTCGTTCCTGGGCGGGAGGAGCAGCGGGCTGGACGAGTGGGACCCGTGGACGGTCTACGGGCCCCATGCCACCACGTTACGTATGAGTGACGTCGGTTATCGCAATTCCAATCAGGAGGCAGTCGACGTCAGCAACAACAGCCTGGCGGCCTATGTCGCGGGACTGGATCACGCCATCCGCACGCCGTTTCCGCCGTACGAAGCTATCGGCTCGGGCGCGGACGGCGAATGGCGACAGCTCAACACCAGCATCCTGCAGATCGAGAACGAGTACTACGGCTTTATCCGGCCCAAGCAGCCAACCCGATCGGGAGAAAGGCCGTCACGAGCGCTCACCAGCAGGGGCGTGGCTTACGTCGAAGTCCGTTCCCTGGATGTGAGCCCGCTCGATCCCGCCGGGGTCAGCCAGAACGAGATGCGGTTCCTGGAAGCTTTTCTGCTGTTCTGCCTGTTGACCGAGAGCCCGCCCATGGACCAGGCGGAAGCCAACGCCAGTGATGCGAATCACGTCCAGGTAGCGCTGCGGGGCCGGGAGCCCGGTCTGGAACTGACCATCGGCGGTACCCGGCGACCCCTGGTGAAGTGGGGCAGGGATATCCTCGAACAACTCCAGCCGATCTGCGAGCTGCTCGATACCGGGCAGCCCGAGCAAAGCTACCAGGCCAGCCTGAGCCTGCAGATGGAGAAGGTTCTCGATCCGACCGCCACGCCATCAGCCCGATTGCTGGATGCCATGGCCGGGCAGGAATCTTCTTTTTTCGATTTCGCCCGGGAGCTCTCAAGCGGATACCGAACCTACTTCCTCGAGCTGCCACCTATCGCTCCGGAGCTGCTCGCCCGGTTCGATCAGGAAGTGGGAGAGTCCCATCGGCGACAGCGAGAGATGGAGGCAGCGGACGACATCCCGTTCGAGGAGTTCGTCCGCCGCTATTACGCCGACTAAGCCCGGCTGCCGACTCCCGGGATCGCTGTCTCCGCTTTCAGGAACCAGGCAAAGACCTGATCGAAGAACTACGAAGCCTTTCGTGTTTTGGGTTATACTCGCTGAAACCACGTGGCTGGAGCGTTGTCAAATGAACCAACGGGATCGAGTTCCGACCGCTTTTCTTCGTCCCACCCCGTCCGAGCTTGGCATCCTCCGCGTGCTCTGGCGGCTGGGGCCGTGCACCGTCAGAGAGGTACATGAAGCGCTGTCCGCCGAGGAGAAGACCGGCTACACGACCGTGCTGAAGTTCCTCCAGATCATGCACGGGAAGGGTCTGGTCGAACGGGACGAGACCCGCCGGGCCCACGTGTACAAGGCGAGACTGGCTCAGCGGCAGGCCCAGAGGCTGATGACGTCACAACTGGTCGATGGCGTCTTCGACGGCTCCATGTCGAAGCTGGTGATGGCAGCCCTCGGTGATTCCGGTCCCGCAACCCCGGCGGAACTGGCGGAGATCCGGGAGCTGCTGGATAAGTTGGAGCGGGGTGAGACATGATCGATGGAACCACATTGAACGGCCTAGTGACCGCGGTCGGCTGGACGTTGATCCACTTTATCTGGCAGGGAGCGGTTCTCGGCGCGCTGTTCTTCGGCGCCATGTCGCTGATGAGCGGAGCGAGCGCCAATGCCCGGTACCGGGCCGGCATGACCTGCCTCGTGGCCATGCTCGCCGCTGCGGTGGCGACGTTTTGCGTCTACCACGGTGCTGCGCCGGGAACAGCAGCAATCCCGGGTCCGGTGACGGGGACCTTAGTCACCGCCGAAACTTCTGCGTTGGCAGGGTTCTGGGCGGGCATGGTGCCGCACGTGCAACAGTGGCTGCCGTGGGCGGTCCTGGCGTGGCTGTCCGGCGTGCTGCTGATATCGGGTGGGATGGCGCTCGACTATCTGCGCGTCAGGAAGCTCGCCGTCGAAGGGGTCAGGCCCCTGCAGCCCGGCGTCCAGGCAGTCGTGGACCGGCTGCTGGTATCGCTGGCGATCCCCTTTGTGGTCCGGGTCCTGGAGACCACCCGCGTAACGGTCCCGATGGTCATCGGGTGTCTCCGGCCGGTGGTCCTCGTGCCACCGAGCGCGCTCATGGGGCTCAGCCCGGCGCAACTGGAACTGATCATCAGTCACGAACTCGCCCACGTGAAGCGCCTGGACTATCTGTTCAACCTCGTCCAGATCGTCATCGAGACGCTGCTCTTCTACCATCCCATGGTCCGGGCCGTGTCGATCCGGGTGCGGCAGGAACGAGAGAATTGCTGTGACGACCTGGTGGTCGCCGAGACAGGCGACTCCCTGGCCTATGCGCGGGCGCTGACGGAGGTGGAGGGATTGCGCTGCTCATCCGGCATGCAGCTGACCCTGGCCGCGACCGGCGGTCAACTGATGGGGAGAGTCCGCCGCCTGGTGGCCGCGCCAGCCGAACAGCGCGGTGCCGTGGACTGGGCAGGCGGCCTGGTCATACTGGCCATCTCCATCGTCGTGGCGTTGTCCGGAGCAAGTCTGGTCTCCGACGATCCGGTGGCCCAGGACAGGCGAGTTGCTGATGCGGCGATGACGGTCGCCGAAGTTCTGGCGCCGCCGGAGAATCGTGCACCAATGCTTGAGGTGGCTGCCCCCCGGCCTGTGTCGGCGACGCCCGCACCAGAGGCCGTGCCACCGCCGCGGGCCGCCGAGGCACCACCGTCGAGCGCCGTGCCGCCGCGCGGTGAGATCGAGACCGTCCATGCGCCGGCCGACTCAGCCCGGTGGCCGGAAGTACCAAAAAACGCAACCGGGACCCCCGTGCCGGTCGATGCGCGGAGCCTTGCGAGTACTCCCGATGGGCCGCCGGCACCCGCCGGCATCCAGGAAGTCGGGCCACCGCCAGCCCCGCCAGCCCCGCCAGCGCCCGCCAATCGGCCGCCCGCGCCAGACTCGACGACCCCCACCGCCCCGGTCGACGCGGCGGGGACGCCGGCGCCCGCGTCTCCGCCCAGGGCGCCTGTCGGGGCGGCTTCCGCGGAAACGACGACCCCGAGCCACGAACCCGCACGAGTAGCCCCGGAACGCATCTCCGGCGGGCGGCTGGTGAAGGCCCGCCAACCGGCCTACCCGCGACGGGCACGAATCAGCGGCATCGTGGGTGTGGTCACGGTGAGCTTCGATGTCACTGAAGCCGGCAGGCTGGAGGACGTGACCGTTGTGGACAGCACGTCGCCGATGTTCGAGGGGCCGGTGCTGAAGGCGTTGAAGAAATGGCGCTACGAGCCCTTCCTGCTGGACAACGAGCCCGTGCGGGCGAGAGTTTCACACACGTTCCAGTTCGAACTCGAGGCAGGCCAGGCCCCCCTCGCCGAAGACAGCGGGCGCTGCAGGAAGATCACCGGCAGCCGCCTGTGTCGCCCCCGGCCGGCCTACGACGATCTAGGCGTGGTCATCGTATATAACAGCGCACTCGACTGACGCTCTCGCACGGGATCATAATCCCGCCTCTACCGGTCTCGGATGGCCGAACGGTCAGACACGAAGGACAAACCAGCAATGAAGATCATACCGATCCCGGCTGTGCTCGCTCTGGCGATGGCCGCGGGCTGCAGCAGCATGCCCACCTCGCAGACCACGAAGGATCTCGACGTGGCGCCCGTGTACACCCAGGAAGAGAAGGACGCCATGACCGAGGAGCAGAAGGTGGCGCTGTACAACGAGTCCATGAGCCAGGAGAAGAACAAGGTCGTGTGCCGCCGGGAGGAAGTCCTGGGGAGCCACTTCAGGAAGACCGTGTGCAAAACCCAGGGGGAGATTGACGACGAGCGCAGGGCCGCCCAGGATGCGATGGGTGCGGGCCGCGGTCTGGTAGGAGACCCGACCGGATCGCAGTAACAGGTTCGACGGGATGGCCGTCGTCACGACCCGGCGCGAGCGTTGAAAGGGCCGTCCACTGCTGCGCGGTGACTCACCCGACCTGCGGTGGCCGGAGGCCACGTGTTGCCGCGTTCTGCCCGGTCCGGGCCAGGTCAGGGGCGGAACGCCAGGGTCCGGATTCACCGTTCGGGCTAGGCATGCACGACCCGGCGGGGATAAGCTTGTCTCCGGAAGGCTAATCCCGCCGCTTCCCGGAAGAGCATGCCCGCGAACCTGATTCCCAAGTTCGGCTTCGAGTCCCCGTTCGCCAGGCAACTGGAAGAAGGGTTTCCCTGGCTCAAGTTCCGGGCCGACCTCGAGCCGGGGTTCGACGAGGCGCACTTCAACCGGACGCTGCCCTTTGTACGGGGCGCCCTGTATATCGGCCTCGGCTTGATGATCCTGTTTTTCGCCATCAGCCTCGTCCGTGGGTACCCTGTCGACTGGCTCGCCGGTTTCGTGCGTTTCGGATTGCTGCTGCCGGCGTTCGTGGCGGCTATCGTCGCCAGCCACCTCCCGCAACATCGGCGGACCTTCCGGGTCCTGATCGCGATGACCGCACTGGCCATCGGCTCGGGATACGTCGTCCTTCATCTGACCGCCCCCGAAGAGACGTTGCAGAGCAGCTTTTCGGGCCTGCCGGTCGTGATCGCCTTTGTCTACTTCACCATGGGCATGTTCATGCAGACCGCCATGGTTCTCGTGCTGGGCATTACGACCCTTTACGTGATCGGTGCCCTGCTGGTCGGCGTTCCCGCCGACCAGCTCGCCCACAACCTGGGTGTCCTCATCGTCGCAAACTTCGTCTGCGGCATCGGCAGTTATATGCTCGAGCACGCTCTGCGGTCCGCTTACCTGGAAGGGCAGATACTGTCGGAGATGGTGGAGCGCGACGGGCTGACCGGCCTGTACAACCGTCGCGCCTTCGACA
Source organism: Gammaproteobacteria bacterium (assembly GCA_024640085.1). GTDB lineage: Bacteria > Pseudomonadota > Gammaproteobacteria > Steroidobacterales > XN24 > JAHEFR01. The sequence continues at coordinate 28,634 of JAHEFR010000013.1, read as the reverse complement.
AATACCTCACCCGGGTGTGGGCGGTGGCGCGGAGGCAGAAAAAGCCCATCGTGGTGCTGATGGCGGACCTGGATTACTTCAAGGCTTATAACGACACGCACGGCCACCAGGCCGGCGATCAGTGTCTGCAAAAGGTGGCAGGCATCGTGTCCGCCGCCGCCCGGCGACCCCTGGATTTCGCCGGCCGGTACGGGGGGGAAGAGTTCATCCTGGTGTTGTTCAACGTCGACCCGGAGTCAGCCACCGCGATCGCCGAGAGGATTCGCAATCATGTCGAGGAACTCAGGATTGCCCATCGATCCGCAGGGACGGGACCGGTGGTCACCCTCAGCATCGGCGGCGCCGTGGTGGAGCCCTGGGATACGACTCATAGCCCGGAGGGAGTGATCCAGCTTGCCGACCAGGCGCTGTACAAGAGCAAACAGCAGGGCAGGAATCGCGTGACGGTTGAGACCATCGCTGATGTCCATATCAAGACCGGCGTCTTCGAGGCGGGATGAACTTCCTCCTCAGGAGGGCAATAGCTCTCCATGCCGGGCAACCCATTCGACATGCAGCCTGGCGAGGCGCCGTGTCACCGGGCCCGGCCTGCCGTCTCCTATCTGCCGGCCGTCGATCTCGACCACCGGCGTGAGTTCGCCCATGGTTCCGGTGGTGAACACCTCGTCGGCGGTATACATCTGGGTCAGTGAAAGATTGCCCTCGTCGCAGGACAGCTGATTGCTGCGGCAGAGATCGATGATCAGGCGACGGGTGATTCCGGGCAGGCAGCTGTCGGCATGGGGCGTCGCCAGCCGGCCGCGGCTGACAAGAAAAACGTTGGTGTCGTTGGTCTCGGATACGAAACCGTTGAGATCGAGCATCAGGGCGCTGTCGGCTCCCGCCACGTTAGCTTCGATGCAAGCCAGGATGTTGTTGAGCAGGTTGTTGTGGTGGATCTTCGAATCCAGGCATTGAGGGCTGTTGCGCCGGATCGAGGCGGTAATGAGCCTGATCCCGTCGTTGCCGTAGACGGGCGGCTTCCACTCGGCCAGCACGATCAGGCAGGGTCCGGAGCGATTGAGGCGCGGATTCATGCCGGACGTGACTTTTTCTCCCCGGGTGAGTGTCAGACGGACATGCACGCCGTCGCGCATGCCGTTGGCTCGCAGGGTCTCGAAAACGGCCTGCCTGACTTCGTCCCGCGTCGGCGGATCAGTGAAGGCGAGCGCGTGAGCCGAGGCCAGCAGCCGATCCAGATGCGCCTCGAACTCGGCGATGCGGCCGTCGTATACCCTGAGTCCCTCCCAAACCGCGTCACCTCCCTGTACCGAGCTGTCGAACACCGAAACGCGGGCCTCCGCCCGAGGAACCAGGCGACCTCCCACGTGTACGAGGATGCTTGCGTTGCGGGGATCGGGAAGATTGACAGTCATGCGGCTCTCCTCAGGCCTGAACTCTGTGCTCGCTCAGCCGCTCGTAGAGGCCGAGACATTCGGCAAGCAATTCCTTGCGATCCCGCGACAGGATCTTCCGGCCAGGGCGCCAGGGCCGGAACCCCCGGGACCGGTGGACGTTGGCGTACCACCATGGCGCCCATACCCCGTCCTCCGGTCGCGGTCCCGGTTCCCAGGCGGTCATTTCAGCCTGGAAATCGACCCCCAGACGCAGACAGATTGCCGCCAGCAGCCGCGGCGGATCCAGCAGCAGGTCCCGGGAATCCACGCAGAACACCTGTCGTCCCGCGGCCAGCAGGCATTCCAGCAAGCGGACCTGATCCGGCAAACCGGTATCCCGCAGGCGGACATCATCCAGGATCTCCTCCAGGGACGGGAGCATCTCCCGCGGATCGCGTATCAGCAGGAAATGCTCGAAGGGATCGAGCAGCCGATCGTCGAGCCCCACCCAGTGGTGCGCCATCTGCTTTACGAAGAGCATCCCTCTGTCTGCGGGTTCGGTGGCGAGTCGCCGCATTACGTTACTGCCGTCGGTATCCATGGCCCGGAGGACCTCGTCACGACCTGGATGCCCAGCCCCGCTCTCCTTCAGGTAGTGCCCGTAGAGAGGCTCGTCCACGACCTGCGTATCGCTGCGCTGGGCGAAGCTGTACATGAGGGCGGTGGACACATTACGCGGGCCCGACCACATGCAGACTCTCCGGGTCATGGACTCTCCGTCTTGGCATGACTAACCGCTGAAAGTAAACGGGCGCGGACATCCCGGCAAGCTGAAATGAGGTGTGAGCGCGGGCTCGATCGTGGATAGAATCCCCATAGGTCAAATTCTCGCGGAGAGTCTGTTGCCTCAGATGTGGCATGGCGGCCGATCGCACGCCCGGGGCGCTGTCCTGGGATGTTGACCTCGTCGGTCTTCCTGCTGGCAGGGCTGCTCCTCCTCTATTTCGGCGGCGACTGGCTGGTCAAGGGCTCCAGCGCCATGGCATTACGGGCGGGTCTCTCGCCCTTTGTCGTCGGCATGACCGTCGTGGCTTTCGCGACCAGCAGCCCCGAGCTGGCAGTCAGCATCGATTCTGTGTTGTCGGGAGTCGATGACGTGGCGATAGGAAATGTCATCGGATCCAACATCGCCAATATCGGTCTCGTTCTCGGTCTGTCGGCGCTCATGCGGCCGATACGGATCGAAGCCCGCGTCCTCCGCGGCGACATGCCCTGGCTGTTGCTGACTACACTCTTCGTGGTCTGGTGCCTCTCCGACGGCGGCATCGGCCGCGTCGAGGGCGCGATCCTTGTCGTCGGCTTGATCCTGTTCGTGGTCCAGAACGTGCGGGTGGCCCGGCACGAGCGGGCCTCCGTGCTGGAGGAATTCAGCAGAGCCGCCAGGGAGCAATCGGTGAGTCGCCGGCGAAGCTGGGTGCTTATCGTCGTGGGAGTCGCCGCCCTCGTCGGTGGCGCCGCCCTGTTCGTGGAAGGCGCGGTGGACTTGGCGCTGCGGATGGGCGTCAGCACCGGTCTCGTCGGGTTGACCATCGTCGCCGTCGGCACCAGCCTGCCCGAGCTGGCCACGTCCGTCGTGGCGAGCTTGCGTGGAGAAGGCGACATCTCCGCCGGCAACGTCATCGGCTCCAATTTCTTCAACCTGCTTTGCATCCTCGGCCTGACGGTAATGGTCCGGCCTCTTCACATGGGGGACGTGCGGCCCATGGACCTCTATGTGATGGCGGGGATCACCGGGCTGCTGGTCCCTATGATGTTCACCGGATTCCGGATCGGGCGACGGGAGGGGCTGTTCCTGTTGCTCTGCTACGCGGGCTATATCGGGTCGCTGGCGGACCGGGCCCTGACTGCCTGATCCTGCTTCCCGCGAGGCCGCAGCTCAGGTGTCGTCGTCGGCAAAGATCGCCACTCTCGGCCGGCCCCGCGCCTCGATCACGCCGCGGTACATCCCGCCGGTATTGAAGACGAATCCGTGCCGGCCCCGTCGATCCAGAACGATGACGCCGCCGTCGCCACCGAGGGCGGCCAGTTCCTCCATCAGCACTACCTTTGCCGATTCGACCGGGGACTCGTCCCGGTAGCGGACCCGGGCGCAGATATCGTAGGCGACGACCGCCCGGATGAAATACTCGCCATGGCCTGTCGCCGACACGGCGCAGCTCTCGTTGTCGGCATAGGTGCCGGCGCCGATGATGGGCGAATCGCCCACACGCCCCGTGCGCTTGTCGGTCATCCCGCCGGTGGACGTGCCCGCCGCCAGGTTCCCTTGCCGGTCGAGGGCGACCGCTCCCACCGTACCGAACGGCTTCTCGGCAGACGCACTTTTGTCCATGGTCTCGAGTAACTGTCGCCAGCGGCGCTCGGTACGGAAATAACCGGGCGGCCGCAGTTCCATACGGCGCTCGATTGCGAATTCCTCCGCACCGGCGCCGATCAGCATCACGTGCGGTGAATGCTCCATGACTTCCCGGGCCAGCAGGATGGGATTCTTGACCAGCCGGACCGCCGCCACGGCGCCCGCCGAGCGGTCCGCCCCGTCCATCACTGATGCATCCATCTCGTTACGGGCCTCGTGAGTGAAGACTGCTCCCCGTCCCGCGTTGAACAGGTCGTCGTCTTCCATCATCACGATCGCCGTGGTGACGGCATCCAGCGCGTTTCCGCCGTCGTCGAGCACCGCGTATCCAGCCTCCAGGGCGGCCCCCAGCGCGGCCCGGAACGCGGTCTCCCGCTCCAGGGTCAACTCCTCTCTGGAAATGTCGCCGGCGCCACCATGGATCAGCAGGATCGGTGCGGTGTCCGCCCGGAGCGGGACCGCCGGAGCGCCAGACAGGATGATGGTCACGAGGAGCAGACGGATTGGGTGGTGCATGAACATGTCCGCGGAATAAGGGTGTCGGGTGTCCCGATTATCCCCCTCCCCGGAGTCCTGTGCCCGTGGCGGGCGGACGCGGTGGCCCCTGCGGGAGATCAGGAGGACAGGCGCCGCATCAGGGCCTGCCCCGGGGAGCGCCGATAGGCGACGAGGCTCAGATCGTCCGGCTTGCTGGGTCTGCCGGCGACCGGTCGGGTCATCCTGTCCACGGCGGTAGCTGCCAGGCTCCGGACGGATCGGTCAAGACGGCCTTGCCTCAATCCGCGGCAGATTTCCTCGAATTGCAGGTTGTCCACCAGCCCGTCGCTGCAAACTATCACGGTATCGTGGGGGGCCATCGGTATGGAGCTCCCGACTTCGATACGCATGTCACGGGTCCCGAGCATGTTCGAGACAAGGTGCCGATCCTCGTGGGAGATGGCCTGGGTCTCGTCCAGCATGCCCGCATGGTAGGCAAAGCCGACGGGGGAATGGGGCACGGACTGGATTTTCACCCGGCCGCGCTGGCCGAAGGCCAGGATCTCGGAATCCCCGACGTGATATGCGCGAACGCTGCCCGGTCCGATCTCGGCGACCGCCAATGTCGTCGCAGACCCGATACCAGCGGCAAGGATGCGCTCGTTCGCTCGCTCGATGGAATCCATGATCCGGATGCGGACCGGGATCGGTTCCGGCGTCTCAGCGCACAGACCTTCCACCAGGGCGTCGATGGCTATCGACGCGGCCTCCCTGCCTCCGGGCAAGCCGCCCATGCCGTCCGCCACCGCTATGACACCGCGGTCCGGCCCGAGGGGCATGATGAGGACTGCATCCTGACTGCGGCCGTTCCGGTCAGGGCTAGGAGCGCTGTAGAACGCGGCGGCGCCCTCCGCGAGCGGCAGCACGCCGGAAACAGGAGCTTCGGCTCCCTCGCAGCGCATCAGGTTCCCGGGCAGGATCGGCAGTAACCTCATTTACGCTTGACCTGACCGGCCCGGACGGCAGGTTGTCGGATACGACTGAAGACGTTGTACATATGGATCGCGTCGCGAAAACGGCGCGCTGGTCGTACGTCGATGGCGCGGCGGATGAGGTCCACCATATCCGGATGAAGTTTCTGGCGGAGACGCTGATTCCCGGCTGCGGGCCATTCGTATGGCCAGCGGGGCAGCGTCCCGGAGAACATGCGATAAAGCACAAGACCGAGCGAGAATACGTCTGACTGCAGCATCGGCCTTCCCATGGCCTGTTCCGGCGCGATGTACCCGACGGTGCCGGAGCCCGACGCATCGATCCTTCCACGTGCCAGCTTGGCGAAGCCAAAGTCCGTGAGGCGCAGATAATCCGGGCCGAAGAGGATGAAGTTCTCCGGCTTGATGTCGCAGTGGATGATGCGCAGGCTGTGGGCGTGCGCGACCGCCGAAAGTATCTGCTCAGTAAAAGCCAGGGCCTTTGAGGTCGCGATCCTGCGAGTCAGTCTGTCGCCAAGGGTTTCGTCCCCCAGGGGCATGGAGATGACGAAATAGCCGCTGTTAAAGTCGGCATTCTGGATAGAGAGGATATTCGGGTGGTCGAGCTTCGCGGTCAGTCGGACCTCCTTCCTGAAGTCGGCGAGGAAGTAGTCGTCCATGATGCGCCGATGGGGAATCTTGAGCGCGACGCGGAGACCGTGGATGGAGTCGTAGGCGCGATAGACCGCGGCCAGCGGACCGTTCGCCAGCCGTTTCTCGATGCGGTATTTCCCGAGCTTCTGGCGTGCCTTGAGCACAGACTCCACCTTGTCCCGCCAACCCGCGGCGCCCGCCGGCCGCCGCAGCAATATAGGTCAATCCGACCCGTCCAGCCAGCCATGGAGGCACGACTGCATCCGACTGCATCGGCTATTCGAAACCAGTGTTACGCGAAACCTGGCTGTTGCCGGAGATCTTATGGGCAGGAAGAGACGACCCTACCTAGTTACGGCGGAGCCGGATACGGCTGCCGAATTCGACTCAGGCCTGGAACTGAAAAGGCTGGTCGCCCGGGAACGGCAACGGAGCGGGCCCGGCACCCCGGCCAGGCGTGCCCTGGAAGCGCTGGCAGACCGCCGTCGGCTCCAAAGGCAGCTGGAAGACCTGTACGAATCCTGAGGGCAGGAACTCCCGGTCGGTTTACCGATGGGTTGCTCCTGGATATCTTGGAGTTGCCTCCCGAGACTCGGTCGCTACCTGTATCGTGTACCACGCGCATCAGTCCGCGGCATTATGGGTCAGCCGGCCGGTATCCGTGATGCTGCAGAACCCGCAGAAAGATATCGGGATCGGGCCGGACACGGTAGTTCTCAGTCTGATCCGCGAACAGGATCCGCCCATCCGGATCGACGATCACCACGGTGGGCAACACCGTGTCGGGCCCGTACTTGCGCCGCAGGCCGCCTGGCGGGACACCCTCGTCATGGACGAGGCCCAGTTCGCCAGCGGCGGACAGGTCCTTGTCTACCCAGAACCGGCACGGAACTTCATACATCTCCGCCACGCGCTGCGTCAGGTCGGTCGGCTGGGGGCTGATCAGCACGAGATCCACGCCCCGGCTTGCCAACTCCCGGTACCTTTGGGTGATCTCGTTGACCTGCGCCATACAGAACGGACACCAGTTGCCACGATAGAACATGAAGAGCACAGGTCGGCCGCGAAGAGTCGATGGCCGTACTACGTTTCCCGCTGCGTCGGCGGCGCGGAAATCCGGCAGGATGCGTCCCTCGTCGAGCCGGTCGTTCACTCTCCGTCCGAAGCTGGAGTACCAGAAGTCGAAGAGGAAGAAGCCGATAACGCCTGACACTGCGGCGGCGAGCGGCAGCGTGGCCGGGAAGCCGCTGCGCCAGAAGCCGTACACCGCCAAGACCCCGCCCGCGACGGCAACCAGGGACAGCAGCGGCAGGTTGCGGCTGGTGCGAGCCAGAGTCCTGGACAGGGTCGCGCGTAAGAAGAGGCCCACGAACGGCAGGACCGTCAGCCCGGCGCCAGCCCAGGCTATCTTTGCCTGGGAGAACACCAGACCGAAAATCGAGGACACGCCGATGAGGATTACCAGCGGCAGATAGACCGCAATAAATACAGATTTGAGTCTGTTACTCATGCCTGGCGACCTCTGGGCTTCATCCGGACTCCCCGCTCACGTCGCAACCGCGGCTAATATACGTCGATCCATCGGTGCAAGCAGGTATGGCGATGAACCGAACGGCTCTGATTATCCATGGCGGCGCTGGCGCAAGGGAGGGCATCCATTCCGGCAAGGATGATTACGCGCGAAGCCTGCGCAAGATCCTGCCGGCAGCCTGGGACGTCCTCGCGGAAGATGGTGCCCGGGCAGCCGTGCTGCAGGCAGTCAGACTGCTGGAGGACGATCCGTTGTTCAATGCAGGATTCGGGTCGCGACTGCAGATGGACGGCATCGCCCGAATGTCGGCGGCGCTGATGGATGGCGTTGCCGGGCGTTTTTCCGGCGTGATCAACGTGGAGCGCGTCCGACATCCCATCGATGTGGCGGCAGCGCTGGGAGGGGAACGGCACCGGGTGCTGGCCGGGGAGCATGCGACCCGTTACGCGCATTCACTGGGGATGCAGGATTTCGACCCCGTGACCCCGCACCGGATGGCCGAGCATCAAAGGCGGCTGGCCGGAGATACCGGGACGGTGGGAGCGGTGGCCATCGACCGACAGGGCCGGATCTGGGCGGCGACCTCCACCGGGGGCGTCGGCTTCGAGGCGCCCGGGCGCGTCAGCGACAGCGCCACCGTAGCGGGTACCTATGCGGACGCCGGCGTCGGCGTCTCCTGCACCGGCGTCGGCGAGGACATCGTGGACCATGCTGCGGCGACGCGGGTCGCTGTCCGGGTCGCCGACGGGATGGATCTGGAGGCTGCGATCAGGCGCACCCTGGTGGAGGCTGACCGACGACGACTGGAGTACGGTCTCATCGCAGTCGATGGAGACGGCCAGGCCAGAGCAGGGTCCTCTGCAGGCGTGACCACAATCTGGGCGGCTCGCGACCGGACCGGGCAGCGGGACTTCATGGATGGCGAGGGATAGGCTGGTGCGGTTGTGTTTCCGGTCGATGGCGGTCGCCGCCTGAATCTCACGACCGGCAGGCGCCGAACCCTTGCACAGAATCGAGATTCCGGGCACGGTGAATCTGCTGACAGAATCCTAGCGGGAGCACGAGATGGAGACAGTGACCTTCAGATCCGTGGTCGGTGCGGTAGCGTTGTTGCTGACTGCCTGCGCTGCGCCGCAGCCGGAGATTCGATCCAATTTCGACCGCTCCGTGGACTTCGCCCAGTACCGGACCTACAACATCATGGAGAGCGCGGGCCGGAACGCTGAAGGTTACGAAACCCTGGTGGGCCAGAGCATACGCGCCGCCGTCGAGCAAGAGATGGAGTCCCGGGGCTACGTCAAGGACGCCGACCCTGACCTGCTGGTCAACTATTCGGTTACGGTACGATCGGTCCAGAAAGTCTCACAGGTCCCGGCGGCGGGGCCGCCCGCGCCTTATTATTATCGCGGCCCATACTACGGCACCTGGCCGAGCTACAACTACGATACGTGGGTCCGGGAGTACGACGAGGGGACGCTGCTGATCGACGTAGTGGACTCGAAACGTCAGCAACTCGTGTGGGAGGCGGCAGGCACCGGGCGTCTAAGGAAGGCGCTGACCGAGGATACCGACGCCCGTGCCAGGAGCGCCGTGGCCATGCTGTTTCAGAGATACCCGTTCCGAGCGGGATCAGGGGCCGGGTGACCTGGTCGGCCTGGGGATGACCTGGCAGCCGGCGCCGTCGAACCAGACATCCACGACCTTGTCGTTCTCGAGTTCGAAGTACATCTCGCAGTCCAGGTCCTCGATACGGGTGCCCGGATCGGGCATACGGTCGGAAACCATCTTGCTCGGGTCCCGCAGAGCCTCTTCCTGCAGGTTGATAGTGGTATGGCTTTCATAGACCATGACCGGATGACCGGACTTGCCCACGATGGCCCTCGCGGGAGGCCCCCACACGGTCTCGAGTTCCTGAGCGTCCGCGCCGATCCAGGTCCTGAGATCCTTCTCCCACCAAGGGGTCGGGGACAGGCATCCGGTGATCACCAGATAGGCGGAAATCACCCCGGCCAGAGGGATTTTCATTGAACGGCTCATGGTTCCGATCATATCAGTTCAGACTCTTGTCCGGTGAACACGGGAACCCTCTGCTTAGGATGGCTGATCTAACCGTGAAGACCTGCGGTATTGACTGGATCCCAGGATGTTCAAGACGCTGATCGACCTCACCTATCGCCAGGCACGCAGGCTGGCGGTGCTCGTGATCGGCGGATCGGTCCTGCTGTTCGGGATCGCTTTGCTGGTCCTGCCGGGGCCGGCCATTGTCGTCATACCCCTGGGTCTCGCCATACTGGGCCTTGAATTCTCCTGGGCTCGAAGGTTTCTCGGGCGTGTGCGTGGCCACATCAGCGAGCAGCACCGGAAGATGCGCCTTCGAAACTCCAGGTAAGGGCAACCCCCGGCGTCACGGGGGCAAGCGGCATGGGCACCGCCGGCGACCCACCGGGGTTCCCGCGGGCTATAATCCTGCTTGCCGTCGGATATCCTCTGAACGATGCCCGGTGGCCGCTGTATGACGGACAATAACAACAGCCATCCGGCTCAGTGCCAGTGCCGTCCGGAGGGTGACACCATCCTGGTGACCGTCGGGGGAGACTGGCGCCTGGGCGCCGTGTTGCCGGCACCGGCGGGTTACGCGACGGTTCTCGCCTCCCAACCCGGAGCCCGCCTGGTCATAAGAGGGGACAACCTCGGGGGCTGGGACACAGCGCTGATCGCCTTCCTCGCGAAGCTCATCGAGACCGGCGAGGGCGGCCCGAGAGAATTCGACTCCACCGGCCTGCCTAAGGGGGCACAGGGGCTGCTGCGCCTTGCCTTTGCCGTCGGCGAGCGCGCGGGCGCGCGCAAGGCGGATACCCGGAGCGGACTCCTGGTCAGGCTGGGAAACTGGGGCCTGGAGGCGGCGGATCGGATGGGCGACGGACTCGCGTTCCTGGGTAGCGCGACCCTGGCGTTCAGTCGGCTCCTCAAGGGGCAGGCGCGCTATCAGAAATCCGAACTCATGCTGCTAATCCAGGACACCGGGGCCAACGCCTTCGGGATCGTCAGCCTGATCAGCTTCCTGGTGGGAATGATCCTGGCATTCGTCGGCGCCGTCCAGCTTGCCCAGTTCGGGGCCGGTATCTACGTGGCCAACCTCGTGGGTCTGGCGATGGCCCGGGAGATGGGGCCGATGATGACCGCCATCATCATGGCAGGCCGCACCGGCGCCGCTTTCGCGGCCCAGCTAGGTACCATGCGGGTCAACGAGGAGATCGACGCGCTCTCGTCCATGGGCCTCGATCCCATGGAATTCCTGGTCGTTCCCAGGATGGTGGCGCTGATGGTGATGATGCCCCTGCTGGCTCTTTACGCCGATGTCCTCGGTATGCTGGGTGGCATGGTAGTCGGTGTAGGCATGCTGGATTTGAGCGTATTCGAATACGTGGAGCAGACCCGGCGATCCGTCTCCCTCGCACAGATCAACATCGGCCTGGTCAAGGCCGTCATCTTTGGCGTCCTTGTGGCCGTGGCTGGGTGCCTGCGCGGCATGCAATGCGGCAACAGCTCCCAGGCCGTCGGCCTGGCCGCAACCTCCGCCGTCGTGACCAGCATCGTCCTGATTATCGTCACCGATGGTCTGTTCGCCGTCATCCTGAACGTCCTGGGCCTGTAGGGATCTACTCATGGCAGCTTCCGCAGAGCACATCCGGGTCGAGAATCTGACCATGGCCTATGGTGATTTCGTTCTCCAGAAGGACCTCGACTTCACCGTGAAGCGGGGCGACGTCTTCATCATCATGGGCGGATCCGGCTGCGGCAAGAGCACCCTGCTGAAGATCATGATCGGTCTCAAGGCGCCCGCCACCGGGGAGATTTTCTACAGCGGTGAGCCGTTCTGGTCGTCCAACGACGGGCATCAGGAGGAGATGAAGAGGCGCTTCGGGATACTGTTCCAGAGCGGTGCCCTGTTCAGCTCCATGACCCTGGCGGAGAACATCGGCCTGTCCATGCAGTTGTATACCGACATGAGCCCGGAAGAGATCCGCGAAAACGCGGCCCTGAAGCTGGCGCTCGTCGGGCTGAAAGGATTCGAGGATTACTATCCGAACCAGATCAGCGGCGGCATGAAGAAGCGGGCGGGACTGGCCCGCGCGCTGGCCCTGGATCCGGAGATCCTGTTTTTCGACGAGCCGTCTGCCGGCCTCGATCCCATCAGCTCGCGACTGCTGGACGACCTGATACTGGAGTTACGCGACGCCCTGGGCAAGACGGTGGTCGTGGTCACCCACGAACTGGCCAGCATTTTCACCATCGGGGACGATAGCGTGTTCCTCGATCCCGACACCCGGACCATGCTCGCCCGCGGCAATCCAAAGACGTTGCGGGACGAGTCTCCGGATCCAAAGGTGCGCAACTTCCTCCTCCGGGGTGAACTCGACGCCCACATGGAAACAGGAGACCAGGCCAGATGAGATCACGACGCCCGCGATGCCGGGAGGTAGCGACATGAGCAGGAAAGCGAACCCGGCTGTGGTCGGCGGCTTCGTCATCGGCGCCATCGCCCTCGCCGTCGGGGGTCTGTTCTTCTTCGGGGGCGGCAAGTTCTTCCGCACCACGGAGACCTACGTAGCGTTTTTCGACGGCTCGCTCAAGGGCCTGGAGGTCGGCGCTCCGGTCTCCTTCCGGGGAGTCCGAATCGGCACGGTCACAGGCTTGCAGGTGGTCTACGACGTGGCCAAGAGCGACCTCAAGATTCCAGTTATCTTCGAGATCGATATGGACCGGCTCGAGATAGTTGGGGACGGTGCCGCCGATGCAGCGCAATCCGGAGCGCGCGGGGAGGAAAGCGTCCTGGTGAAGAGGGGCATCAGGGCGCAGTTGCAGATGCGCAGCATGGTGACCGGCCAGCTGGCCGTGAACCTGGATTTCTTCCCGGACTCGAAGACCGTGTCGCACGGTGGATACAAAGGTTTGCAGGAATTCCCGACGGTGCCCTCGGAAGTCGAGAAATTACGTGATCTTGCCGAAAAGCTCGTGTCACGCTTGCAGGATGTTCCGGTGGACAAAATCGCGGACGAGATGCTGGAGCTCCTGACTTCGATGAAGGAGCTGGTGTCTTCGCCTGAGCTCGATGATGCCATCAAAGGTGCGGACCGACTGGTCAATTCGCCGGATCTTGAGGCTTCTCTCAAGAGCCTGAGGCGCGCACTGGAGAATGCCGACAGCGCGATGCGCAGCGTCCGCCGACTCGCCGACAACGCGGACGAAAGGATCGTGCCGCTCTCGGAAGGTCTGCAGAAGGCGTCGGCGGATCTGGGCAAGCTGCTGGAGGAGGCGTCCAGTGTATTCGAATCGATCGAGTCTTCCCTGAGCGACAACTCGGACCTGCGCGTCAGGGCGGTCGAGGCCATGGAGGAGGTGGCGGAAGCTGCCCGTTCTGTCCGGATCCTGGCGGACTATCTGGAGAGACATCCCGAAGCATTCTTGCAAGGCAAGAAGGAGGCAGGCAGATGAGACGGACGCCGCTGTATTTGATTCTGATCGCGGCATTGGCGGCCTCGTTGGCGGCCTGCCTGTCCAGATCTCCGCCGGCCCGGTTCTATACCCTCCACGCCGGCGAGTCGTCTGAAGACGCCGGCTCGATTGCCATCGGGAGCGCCTGGGTCGGCGTTGGCCCGATCGGACTGCCGGCCTATCTGGACCGGCCCCAGATCGTGACACGGGGCGAGGGTCATCGTCTGGTCGTGCACGAATTCGATCGCTGGGCCGATCCCCTCAAGGGCCGCGTCATGAGGGTGTTGATGGAGGATCTTGTCGGCCTCAGCGAGTCCAAGCGGGTGGTGCCCTACCCATGGCCTTCAGATTTCCGGCCCGACCGACGGGTAATGGGGGAGATCGACGCCTTCGAGTCCGGCCCCGATGGCGAGGTGCTGCTGCGGGTCCGGTGGCTGATACAGGCGCCCGGAGGCTCTCCTGTCGGCGAGGTCCACACCGGCGAATACCGGGAGCCCGCCGCCGCCGGAGATTTCGACGCCATGGTCGCTGCCATGAGTCGGGCGCTGGCGCGATGGAGCCGGGACATTGCGACGGCCCTGTCCGAGTGGAAGGATCCTGGCACGTCCTGAGCCAGCGTTGGGTCTGGGCTACCGGCATGGGTAAGGGAGTGCTGGCGATCCCCGAAGGCCGTGACGACTTCGCGCTGTCCTCCGACCCGGACGCCCGGCGCCCGTCGGATTTCTGGCTACAGTCCTAGGGATTGATGGTCTTCAGGATCTCCGGATCCTGCTCTTCCCAGGCCAGGACCGTGTGACAGAATCCGCAGTTCCGGGGGATCCCCTTGCCCTCCGCCGTTTTCAGGCGACCGTGGCAGCGGAAGCACCCGTCGTGGCCGCTGTGGTCCGGGTAGGTGCCCCAATCGACCTTCATGGCTGGAAAGACATTGACCGAGTAGATGTCACCCAGTTCGGCTGCGGCGGCGTTGATCTCCGCCGACTTGTCGTCGTCGATCCCGGGGTACTGCTCGCGGTAGAAATCGGTGATGTCCTGCTGGATCTGCGCCCGGGCCTGCTCGTGGGAATCGTAGCTCGTCTGCAGTACGCGCAGCCCCTCCCGCTTGATGAACGGCAGGGTCTTGTCGATAAGTCCGGTGGACATGGCCTTGTCGATCCCGTCTCCCGGCAACTGGTAGCGATGGGTCGGCCGGTTGTGGCAGTCGACGCAGTCCATGGCCCGGCGGTGGTTCGCGTCCTCCGGCGCTTCCTCGCTGCCCTTGTACACGGTTACGGTACCGTCGGGCGCGGTCATCTCGAGTTCGTAAATCTTCTCCCGGCTTTCGTCGGAGAGATAGTTGATCTGGACATCCTGTCTGACGTGCCAGTGGATGCCCGAATACTCCCGACCGGCGATGCCACCCACCTTCAGAAGGACGGCGGTCTTGTACTCCGAGTTCGCTTCGTCCGGCTGGTAGACGGATTTCACCCGCAGCAGATCACCGACATGGTTGGTCGGCCAATGGCACTGCTCGCAGGTCTCGCGGGCGGGGCGCAGGTTGTGGATGGGCGTCGGGATCGGCGTCGGATACAGATTCAGGGCGACGGCGACCAGCTGCCAGGACCCGGAGATCTTCGCTTTCACGAACCACTCGGCCCCGGGGCCGATGTGGCAGTCGGCACAGTCGACCCGGGCGTGCGGTGAGCGTTGGTGGGCGGTGTATTCCGGCTGCATCACCGTGTGGCACACGGTGCCGCAGAACGGCGTGGAGTCCATCACTTCCACCGCCTCGAAGGTGGCCGCGGCCAGGACCACGATATTGAACAGGGTGAGGGCGACGAAGATGATCAGGCCCTTGCGGGTCTTCTCCGAGTTGAGGTCGAATACGGGGAAGTGGGCCCCGTCGCCGGTATGGGCCGCCAGCCGCTTGTTTTCCCTGTGTATGCCGATCGGTATCAGGATGAGCCCGGTCACGAACAGCAGCGGCAGCAGGATAAAGGTGAAGATGCCGAGATAGGCGCCGCCTTCCAGGCCCAGAGACTGGACCACGAACAGGGTGATGAAAAGAGTCAGGGTGGCGACCGCGAGCGCGGTGCCGATCAGGCTGATCGTGTTCCGGACGAGCGCGGCGAAGAAATGTCTGGCCATATTCCATCCTCTACTGCGTCAGCGATCGATGCGATCGGGCAGGACCCGGCCCCGTTCAACAGCTTTGCGGCCCCGGTGAAAGGGGCCGCATGTCTCGGGACCTATATTAACACCCGACCCGCCTCCGCCGAACCGGTTCGAGTCAGGGACGACCCCGCTGCGCAAAGCGCAGCGGGGCGTTTAGGGCCAGACCCCAATCATGTCGGCCCGGGGCGTCTAGTGACTGAGCAGCGCCCAGAAAATCCCAACCGCCAGGGCCAGCCCGATGGACAGGGCGGTGAATCCGAACACAACGATCCACGCCATCTCTTCCCTGGTGGGCGGATCGCACAGCGCGCCCTCAAGGGTGCCGTTCTCCACCATGCGCTTGTATTCCCTCTGCCTTTCTTCCTTGAATCGCTCAAGGGGCATGCGGCCAGTGAACACGACCGGGTCCATGGGGAAGCTTTCCGGCCGGAGATGGGTGTGGAAGAAGTGGAACACGAAGATGAAGCCGGTCGCCAGCAACGCTTCGTCACTGTGGATGACGGCGGCAGCATTGATGACCCAGCCTGGCAGGAACAAGGTGAAGAATTCCGGGAACCAGAGCATCAGGCCGGACAGGCCGATGATCATCACGCCCCAGAACACTGCCAGGTAGTCGAATTTCTCCCAGTACTCCCAGCGATCGCCTTCCGGGTGCGGTCCCAGGTACAGGAAGTAGCGGATGTTGCCGACCATGTGCTTGACGTCCTGCCACTGGGGCACCATGGAGTTCGGTCCCCAGAACAGGCCACGCTCGTGCTTGAAGATGATCCGCACGGCCAGGTGGACCAGGTGGAACATCATGTAGCCGAAGGTGCCGACGGCGGCGATCCTGTGGATGATGCGGGCCGCATCCACCCCCCCCATGACGTTCATGATGGTCTGGGCCCAGGGGGCGTTGTCGAATTTCAACGGCAGGCCGGTGATCGCGAGCAGCAGGAAAGTGAGTATCACCGTGACGTGCATGAAGATGTAGATCCCCGGGAAACGCCGGACGTACGGTCCCTTCTCACGCGTGATCGCCAGTCCGTGGAACTCGCCTCGCAGCGTCCCGACAAATGTCCGTTGCAGCCAGAGCAGGTCGTGGATGCCGAAGAAGGCGAAAACGCCGATCAGCAGCGCCATCATGAAGACGTATACATAGTAGACGTAGGCGTTGTCGTCGGGATTCGTCGGATCGTTGTGGGGATCGATCTGGATGAAATTCGCCGGTACTCCGGGATGACAGGCCCCGCAGGTCTGTTCGAGATTGGCGGGGTTGACGCTCGAACGCGGATCGTCCTGCGGCAGGTTCGCGTGGGGCGTGTGGCAGTCCGAGCAGGTGGCAGAGACCGCCATCCCCAGATTGGTGGCCTTGCCATGGAATGTGTGGCGATAGCTGCTGTACAGGTCGCCGTGGCAGTTACCGCACTCGTCCGGGAAATGTAGTCTTTCCGCCCCGAACTGTGGGTCACCTATGCGATGGGAGTGGTGACAGGTGGTGCACACCGGGCCGTCGGGATCGCCCGCAACCCACACAAAGCCATGAGCGCTCTGGGTAGTCCAGGTCTCGAGCACGCCCACGTGGCAGGCGCCGCACATTTCCGGCGAGTTTGAGTGTGAGGTCGGCGACTCCGGGGAGTCCGTCATCACCACGGTGTGTCCGCCATGGCAGTCGCTGCATGAGGGCGCATTGATCAGGCCCGACTTGAGCAATCCCCTGCCGTGCACGCTTTCCATGTAGCCGGCGATCAGGCCGCTGTCGTTCTCGTGGCAACCACCGCAGACCTTGACCTGGTTGAACGGCGACATGGGAGAGACCAGGTCGGTGACCTTCCTGATGTCGTGCTGGTCGCCGTGGCAGTCCAGGCACCCCCAGGTCTTCTTGTGCACGCTGGCAGAGACATCCTGTTCCTCGGCCTCGTGACACCGGGAGCAGATCTCCCGGCTGGACATCTTCTCCAGGGCAGTATCCCTGTGGCGCCGGGTCTTGATATTCGTGTGGCAGTCCTGGCATGCCAGGTTCCCGTGGACCGTAGACGTAGGCTGGATCTCGTCGTGACAGGCGGAGCAGTCGATCGCCGCCGGCGCCTCCTGTGCCCCGATGCTGAGCGGCATCAGCAGGAACAGAGCGGCGAGCGAAATGCCCAGTCCCACGAGGGACCTCGCGGGCCGGACCATTGTGGTGGCGGCGCTCATGGGGAACTCCCTTGTCCGAGATGCGTATGCCACCAGGCCACGACCCCGTACACGTGTCGAACAGACGCCCGCATCGATTCGGTGGGGCGGAAACCAGCCCTATTTTTAGAACAAAGCCGGCAGATTGACATTGATTTGGGTCAGTTAGCCCGTCTGGTTCAGCGTCTCCATGACTCACGGCCGCGGCGCGATGCGGCCGGGGCGGGAGGGAGTCTCACGCTTTGGCACGTCATCTGACCTCTGCATGGGCCTGGGGGCCCCACCGCATGGCCAGCGGGCCGCCAAAGGCGGTAGCATGTGATTCCCTGATCTGCTGCGACCCTCGAATGAACCTTCCCCACTTCCGCTTCCCGGCCGTGATTGCCGCCGTCCTGCTCACGCTTGCCGCTTGCAGTTCGTCCCCCCAGGTCCAGCGGTCACTGGATTACGAGGACTTCACCCTCTCACCCGGCGATCTCGCGGATCACGGCATAGCCTTCATCACCCCGTCCTCGATCACCGGCCACGAGCAGGACCGGCAGACGGTGGCGTTCCTGTTTGCCCAGGTCCTCAGGGAGGAGCGGCCGGAGATCCCGGTCGTGACCCTGGCCGAGACGCTCAGCCGTATCAACGCTGCGGGTCTGGCCATCGAGTACCGGGACATGCTGGAGCACATGGACGCCACCGGTGTCCTTCCGGGCAGCTTTCTGACCAAGGTCGGGGAGGTTACGGGAGCCCGCTACGTGGTGATGCTGAAGCTCGCGTCGTTCGTATCGGAATCGTCACGGCGTTTCGGGCTGTTCAGTTTCCGGCTGGTGACGACAAAGATCGCCACTCTGCGGGTGTTCTACCAGGTCTGGGATACCGAGACGGCATCCATCGCCTGGGAGGCAAACCAGGAGCTGACCCTGGCTTTCGATACCGTCAAGGAACAGGTCGTCACCTTCGAGTCCATGGTGCGAGAAGTCGCCAGCGACCTGATCGCCCGCATGCCACATCCGTGCAAGTCAAATCCGGAGATTGAGTGTCCCGGGCCGGATGGGTCGATGGATGTCGATGTCCCGGATACCGAAGAAGGGAGCTGACCGGGGCAGGGGTCGTTCGTGGCGGTGCGCTCCGGACCTGGGCGCGTGCTTTGCCGGGAGCCCCCATGACCGATTCGCTGATTACCCATTGCCCAAAACGGAGTACCTGTATGAGCAGAGCTGAACGAGTGCGGCCGGGGATCGGTCTCGCCGCATTGTCCCTGGTGATGGCCCTGGGCGGTTGCCAGGCCAAGAACGAGAGCGGGGAACCACCGGCCTCAGGTGCAGGCCAGGCAGCGTCCGCGGCGGAGTCAAGGCCGGATGGATCAGCCATCGTCGAGGCGGCCCGTGAGGATCTCGCCAGGCGTCTGAATCACCCAATCGAGGACGTGAAAGTCCTGGAAGACCGTCCCGTGTACTGGAAGACATCCGCCCTGGGCTGCCCCGATCCCGACAAGGCCTACCAACAGGTGCTGACCCGTGGCTGGCTGATCCGCCTGACTGTCGGGCGGGCCGAGTACCGATACCATTCCGGAGAAGACGGTCCTCCCTTCACCTGCCATCCCCGACAGGCAGAGCCGCCCGTCCCGTACTCCGTGGATTGACGGGGCACCCAGACAGGCCCGGACGGCATCCGGCGGCCACGGAGCCGCCTGGCCCGATGCCGTAACCCGTCGCCTGCCACGCAACGGCTAGCTGGTGCCTCGATCCTTCTGTCGGGACGTTCCGGCTGCCGGCAGGTATACACATGTCAGTTGCCGGTCCGATCACGGCTCGGGGTTGCCGGCTGGTGCCAAAGAAAAAGCCCCGCAGGGCGGACCCTGCGGGGCTTGATGTCTACCAGCCAGAGGCTGGCTTTACTCGACGCTGACCAGGGTCAGCCCTTCCAGACCGCTGAGGCTCGAGTGCGAGATCGCACCGAGATACTTGGCGGCCGGATCGAGACCGAAGTAGTCGACGGTAAGCGTCTGGGTGGCGCCCAGTACCGCATCGACCATATTCGGGTCGACCGTCATGTTGCCGGCGTCATCGACCAGCCCGAACTCCCACTCGAACAGGGTGTAGTTCGAGTCGGCTCCGTCAGTCTGCCAGCCGTGGACGTCGACGACATAGAAGAACGGCGCCGGCTTGGGCAGCAGGAGATCTACCGTTTCATCGGAGGTCCCGCTACCGCTGTTGCCGACCAGACTGCACGAGCCGTTTTCATCGCACTCCCAGACGTAGAGATCCAGGTCGTCGTTACCGTCGGTGTAGTCGTCCCGTAACTGCCAGCGGGAGAACGCGGTGTCCTCGGGATACTCCCAGAAGGTCCTCGTGATCCCTGGTCCGCTGGGGAAGTCGTAGGAATTGCCGGGATCATCGTCGACGCTTTGCTCGAACTCCGTGGCCGGATTGAGGCCGTGGACCCCGGCGGTGTACTCGCCGGCGAAGCCGAACTCGACATCGAACATGATCTGGCCCTCGGTCCCGGCGCCGTTGACCTGCGCCGGAGCGGCCAAGCCTACTGCACGCACCGCGATCGGGCTGCGCACGGCATGGGTGCCGTCGTCCCAGGTGATGGCGCCGAACAGGAACCTGCCGGTCTCCACCGCCTCGGTGGCCGACAGCGTCAGGGCATAGGTGTGGGTCTCGCCTTCGGAGATCTCGAAGCACTCCTCGTCGACGGAAGCGTCAACGCCGGGAGGTGCCTCGATCGTGGCGCAGTACTCAACCGTGCCCGGGGTGACGCTGGTCACCGTCCGGTTGACCGTCTTGGTGCCCACCATGGTGGCGACGCCGATGGACGGATAGTTCAGCTGGGTCGGATCTTCCGTGTCGTAGCCCAGGGCCGCGAACAGGTCTTCGCAAAGACCCGGAACCCAGAAGTTCGGATTCACCGAGCAGATATACGCGCCATAGGCATAGATGGAACCATAGCCGATGGTATCCACGTCATAGACCAGGCCCGGATCCAGCGACGAGCCGGGCTGGATGTAACCGCTGCCCATATCGAAGGGATCCGCATCTGTCGCGCCGTCTTCCTTGACCACGTTCTGACGCCCGGTAGTCATCAGGGCCGACTTGGCCATGGAAGGCGTCCAGTCGGGATGAGCCTGCCGGATCAGCGCCAGGGAGCCCGCCACGTGGGGACTGGCCATGGACGTGCCGCCCAGGTATTTGAACAGCTGGCCGATGTTCTGCTTCGTGCCGTCCGGCAGCGGGGTCGCCGTGGTCGCGGCCAGGATGTTGACACCCGGTGCAGCCACGTCGGGCTTGATGATGTTGATCGCCCCCAGGTTGGGACCACGGGACGAGAAGCCCGCGATGATGTTGCCCACGTCCTCTTCCGGCAGGAAGAGGGTCGGGCTCAGGGTGGCGTTGACGGGACCGTCGCCCAGCGCCGCCTGGATGGCGAGGCCCTCGGCATTGTCGATCATCACGCCTGGCACGCTCTTGGTAACCGAGGTCGCGTCTCCGCCCATGGCCGTCTTCGGACGGGCGTCCGAGTACATCAGGACGGCGATGGCGCCTGCGTTGACGGCGTTGGTGACCTTGTCCGTAAACGCACAGACGCCACGGGCGATCAGGGCGATATGGCCAGACAGATCGCCGGCCAGCGGTTCGCAGGCCTCGATCGGGTCGGCGGCCGCCAGATCTGCCGTAATCGGACCAGTGACCGACAGGGGCTTGGTGATCGCGCCTTCGATAGCAGAATAGTCGCCGGCCACGGATTCCGGTGAATTGATCCTGGCGGCCAGGGTCGTCTGGACGCCATCCCGGGTGGCGGCGCCGACCGAGGTGACCCAGGGGTCGCCCGCCGGCGATCCGGTGGTCGCGGGATCCGGCCCGTCGTTGCCGTTGGAGGTGGCCACGAACACGCCGGCAGCCTCCGCGAACAGGAAGGCCACGTCGTCCGGCTGGTAGATGTTGGTCGACGCGGAACCGATGGAGTAGTTGATCACATCCACGCCATCAGCCACTGCGGCGTCGATGGCCGCCACCAGGTCGGAGCCCACGCAACCCCCGGCATTCCAGCAGGCCTTGTAGTGGGCGACGCGGGCCCGCGGCGCCACGCCGCTGCCGTCGGAGTCGCCCAGCACAGGCTCGCCTGCCAGGGTCATGGTCACGCCCCGGTTGCCGCCGGCGGTGCTGGTGGTATGGCTACCGTGGCCGACGTCGTCGTCGTCACGGCCGGAATTGTAGCCCTGGGGCAGCACGCCGTTGCGTGATTTGCCCTGGACGCTTGCGCCCCAGCCGTACGGGAAGAAACGGACGCCGATGAGCTTGTTGTTGCAGTCCTGCTGGGACCACTGCTCGCCGGACTCGCAGGTGCCCCGCCATTGGGCTGGCGGAGGACCGTAACTGTTGTAGTCGGTGTCGCCGGCGTCGGAGAAGCTCGGGACTTCGGGCCAGACACCGGTATCGATGACACCGATGATCACGCCTTCGCCGTCCACGCCGCTGTCCCAGGGACCGTTGGCGGCGTCGAGACCGAGGAACTCGGGCGAATAGTTGGTATGCAGTTCACGGACTTCGTCGTTCCAGATCCGCGCCACGTCCGGGTCCTTGGACAGGGCCACGGCCTGGGCCGCGGAGAGTTCGGCGGCGAAACCGTTGAAACTGTGAACATAGGAGTACAGCTTCTTGCTGCCTGCGCCGACCTTGTTCAGCGCACGATTGTGCTTGGTCTCCAGGTTCTGCGCGTACTTTCTGGCCGCGGCGCTGTTGGGGTTGTAGCGTCCCTTGCGGCCCTCGTTCTCCAGCATGACGGTCGGATCGCCTTTCATCTGGATGACGTAGACGCCGCCCTTGCTGGCCGCCGTCGAGTCGCCTGTTGCCTGAAGCTGGACACCAGCGTAGGTGCTGCCCCGCTTCTTGCCGAACGCGTTGCCGTTATTGCCATTCGCATTGGTTGACGGCTTTGCGCTGGCGGCTGCGTTGGAAACGGCTGTGGCCGAGTCCCCGCTACCGCCGCCGCAACCGGCAGCGATCCCTACATATACGGCGAATGCTGTTGACAGCAGTACCGTCGAAAGTCGCTTGTTCACTATTTTCCCCCCTCCGAATTTGTGGGAACGTCAGTCGCTCTTTTAAAACCCGGCGGAGGGGGGCAAAGTTCGGGCCGGCCGGCATCCGGCCGTATAGCCGGAATCAAAGAAGTCCATCCGTGGTACCGCGGGCCCCAACACTGGGTGACCCGATGGTTTCTTCCGAACCCTTCTTTTTGAACTCACTCCCCCCGCGGGGCGGGCACGAACGCCCGGGCGGGCCGGGCGTACGAGGGCTTCAGTTATAGCGCAAAACGCCCCCCAACGAGAACCGGGTCACAGTTGTTTTCTGGCCGGAAATGTCCCCGGTCTCCCATGCGCAGGCCGACCGCATTCCGGGAGATCAAAAAAACCCCAAGTGCAACAATGCGTTATATCAATCCCACTGAGCTGCTCGCTGGTTTTGCAGTCGCTTCGGGCGACTCAAAAAGTCATCGTGGACTTCTTCCGGAAACTGCATTAAGTAAAACCGGATTGCCATATGTAAAGTTGTCAGCGCCACGGTGGGTGGTTGATTTTTCGGGAGATGGCGCTCGCTGAAGCATCCGTGGCCCTCCCGGCATCGGCATGGCCGCCCGCAGTCCCTCAGCCAGACAACTGGATCCGCTCCCCACCCGAGGTGAGGTGCTCCACGGTGCAGAAGAATTGCTTCTGCCGGTAGCGCAGGCAGATCGCGCGGGCGAACGGCTCCGAGTAATAGCTGCCGGCTACCACGGCCTGGCCGCCAGCGCGATCCTCGAGGGACGCGTCCGCGACTTCATCCCGCATCTTCTGCAACTGCTGCTCGTTCTGGGGAACGAGCAGCACCTCGTAGACGTCCGGGGGATTGGCGCCCTCGCTCAGATAGACCCGGACTACCGCCCCGACCTCTTCGAGGATCAGACGCTCCTCCTCGGTGACCTTGCGGTCGGCATGGACCATGAACTTCACAAGGTCGAAGACCTTCTCCGCCTGGGAGGCGGGCGGCTTCATGGCCAGATATTCGTTGAACGCGTCCCGGACGGTGTCGATGTCGGCGCTGGTCTCTCCTCCATCCACCCGTACGTCGTCCGGCGAGATTCCCCAGGGCATGGCCACCGACTCCAGCATTTCGCTCTCGCGCTCGTCCATCTCCCGGTCAACCATGGATACGAGCCGGAGTATCCGCAATATGGCGGGCGCCTCCCGGGGACGCGCAAAGGACCGCACCAGGTAGCTCAGCTCTCCCCGCTCCGTGGCCAGCGCGCTCCGCAACATCTTCCACCAGCCCAGCTTTTCGTCCCGCCTGACCCACAGCCCGATACCGACCAGGAAGAACACGAAGAACACGGCCAGGCTGAGTATGAACTTGCCGGCGGCGACGAAGTCGTGGTCGATGATGACGAATTTGACCAGGAAAGGGACCGTGGTGATCAGGCTCAACAGCGCGGCTGCGACGGAGATGCTCTCCGCCACCTCCTTGATATGGCGGCGGGCCCACAGCTTGTTGACCTTCAGGTAGGAGATCACGACAGAGACGGCCAGGCCCATGATGGCTGCCGACGTGATGATCTGGTCCAGGGTGGTCATAGGTCGTTCTTATCTTGTCTCCACGCCGGTCTGTCAAGGGTCGCGGTCGCGCCGCGGGTCTGGCGGGGCCTGCGCCGGGGCAGGCCGGCGGCGCGCGCGTCAGTCCCTCAGGATCAGGGTATCGGCCGGGTGCCAGGCGACCCAGACGGAGCCGCTGGCCGATTCCGCCGCTGCTCTGCGGCTTGCGTTCCTGACGCTGACCTCGAAGTTGATGCCGTCGCCGGTGGACAGGAAGACCCGGGTCTCGCTGCCCTGGTAGGCGATCTTGTCCACGATAGCCTCATATGCAAGGCGATCGTCGGGCCGATGGTCGTACAGCAGCATCTTCTCCGGACGGACCGCCAGGCCGACATCCCCCTCGATATTGTCCTCGCAGGGGATATCCATGCGCCCCAGGCCGTTGACGTTCACGCTCAGCACGCCACCCGCGCAGCCCAGGTTGGTCCCCTCGAACAGGTTCATCTTGCCGATGAAGTCCGCCACGAACCGGCTGGTGGGATACTCGTAGAGTTCCAGCGGGCTCGCCACCTGGAGCAGTCGGCCCTGCTCGATGACCGCAATCCGGTCGGCCATGGACAGGGCCTCGTTCTGGTCGTGGGTGACGATGACGAAGGTGATGCCCACCGTCTCCTGTAGCCGGACGAGTTCCAGCTGCATGGCCTCCCGCAACTTCGCGTCCAGGGCCGACAGTGGCTCGTCAAGGAGCAGGACCCGCGGCTTCTTGACCAGCGCCCGGGCCAGCGCCACGCGTTGAGTCTGGCCTCCTGACAGCTGTTGCGGACTGCGGTCTCCGTAACCGGCGAGGCGCACCAGCTCCAGTGCTTCCTCCACCCTGGCCGGGATGCCACTGCGGTCGCCACCACCGACTTTCAGGCCATAGGCCACGTTCTCGGCCACCGTCATGTGAGGGAATACGGCGTAAGACTGGAAGACCATGTTCACCGGCCGGTGATTGGGGGCCACACGGCTCATGTTGCGACCGTCGATGAACACGTCCCCCTTCGACGGCGTCTCGAATCCAGCCAGGATGCGAAGCAACGTGGTCTTGCCACAACCGGACGGGCCGAGCAGGGCGAAGAATTCTCCTTCGGCGACCTCGATGGATATGTCCGCAAGGGCCTGGACGCCGCCGGGGAACGACTTGCTGACGCCGTTGATCGAAATGATTGGCGGTCTGCCGTGCGGATCCCTCACCATGAATTCAACTCGACTGTGCCCTGTTCTGCAGCCAGAGCGCGATGGTAGTCAGAAACAGGGTGATTGCAATCAGCACCGTGGATGCCGCGTTGACCTCCGGGGTGACCGAGAAGCGAATCATCGAATACACCTTGACGGGGAATGTCACCGTCTCCGGCCCGGAGGTGAAAAAGGTGATGACGAAATCGTCCAGGGACAAGGTGAACGCCAGCAGGCCGCCCGCCACCAGGCCCGGCCGCATGTAAGGGAGGAGTACGTCGCGGAAGCTCTGCCACTGACTCGCGCCCAGGTCTCGCGCGGCTTCTTCCAGTTCCGGGTTGAAGCGGGCGAGCCGCGCCCTCACCACCATGGCCACGAAGGGGAAGCTGAAGGAAATATGGGCGATGGTGATGGCTCCCAGGTTCAGCGGCCAGGGGAGGTTGGCAGGCCAGCCGATCCTGGCGAAGAAGGCCATCATGGCCACGCCCATGCAGATCTCGGGGATGATGATAGGCAGGGACATGGCTCCCTCGTAGGGGGCCTTCCCGGGGAACCGGAACCGCCACAGCAGCACGGCCGTCATCATCCCCAGGATGACGCTCGCCACCGTGCTGACAAGAGCGATGGTCAGGCTGTTGGTGAAGGCTTCGATCAGGCTGTCGTTGTTCCAGGCCTTCTCGTAGTACTTCAACGTGAAGCCCCGCCAGACGATGTTCCTCCGGCTGTCATTGAAGCTGAACGCCACCAGCATCAGGATCGGCGCATACAGGAAAAGGAACGTGGCCCATAGGCTGAATCGGAGCCACAGGCGGCGTCCGTAATCCAGTGGCCCCGGCGGCGCTCTCCGGCTCATGCCGCGCTCCCCCGTCTGGCGCGCCCCGCCCACAGGGAACGCAGGGCGATGGCGATGAAAGTCACGTACATCAGGATGAACGACAGGGCCGCCCCGAACGGCCAGTCGTTGGCGGACTTGAATTGCCGCTCGATGACGTTAGCTATCATCTGGCTGTCAGTGCCGCCCAACAGGTCGGGCGTAAGGAACGAACCCAGGGCCGGCACGAACGTGATGATGATGCCGGAGACGATACCGGGCATCGCCAGCGGAATGACCACCGAGAAGAAAGTGCGAATGTGTCCCGCGCCCAGGTCGAGACTGGCCTCGATGAATGACCGGTCCATGCGATCCAGGGCAGCGTACAGGGGCAGCACCATGAAAGGCAGGTGGACGTAGACCAGTCCGGCGACGACGGCGAAATTGTTGTAGAGCAGTTGCAGGGGTTCGAACTCGGGCCCCAGCAACCCCAGGTCACCCAGGCCGACCCCCTGGAGAACGGACTGGCTCCATTCCCACATCTGTTCCAGCCCGAAATTCACCAGTCCCTTGGTCCGGAAGACAGCGATGAGCGCATAGGTGCGGATCAGGAGGTTGGTCCAGAACGGCAGCATCACCAGCAGCAGGAGCAACGGTCGCCGCCTGGGCGGGGCGAAGGTGATGGCCACCGCCACCAGGAACCCCATGACCAGGCAGACTGCCGTGGTGAGCCCTGCAAACCAGAACGACTTCAGGAAGATCTGCAGGTACAGGGGATCCATCGCCCGCAGGTAGTTGTCGGGTCGCCAGGATATGACGATGTCGATGAGCCCGACTTTCTCGCCGAAGCTCATCATCCAGACCAGTGCCAGCGGCGCCAGGAAGAACACCGCGAGCCACAGGCTCGGGGGAAGAGCGAAGACCCAGAACGTCAGGGGGTTCCTGCGCCAGCTTTCCAAGGAGGGGGATCCTCGCAAGAGAACGGGCGGCCAGGGGCCGCCCGTCGCTCATTACGGTACGGTCAGGACGCCATGATCCGCGTCCAGGCCTCGTCCACCTCCCGCGTGTACTCGGCGCCATTGTAGGTGGCGACCTCGCACCGCTCGATGGTCTCCTGGGGCGGGAAGATGGCGGGATTGCTGTTGTACTCGGCGGACAGCAGTTTCTTGGCCGCCATATTCGGCGTGGCATACTGGATGAAGTCCGCGATGGCCGCGCCGGCCTCCGGGTCCAGCAGGAAATTGATGAACGCGTGTGCGTTCTCCGGGTGTGGAGCCCCTGTCGGGATGCAGAGGCAGTCCTGCCACAACAGCCCGCCCTGTTTCGGGACGACGTAGCCGATGTCGTCGTCCTCCTCCATCACCTGCAGGATATCGCCGTTCCATTCCATGCAGATGTCCACTTCGCCGGACAGCAGGAGATCCTGGCCGTTGTCCTCCGCGAATACCTTCACGTAGGGCTTCTGCTTGATCAGCACGGCCTCGGCCTGCTTGATCTTGGCCGGGTCCGTCTCGTTGAGCGGATAGCCCAGATACTTCATGGTCATCTGGATCATGGTGGTGCCGTCGCCCATGAGCGCGATCTTGCCGGCGTATCGGTCGGAGTCGAGCACCCACTTCCAGTCGTCGGGCACGCCGTCTATCTTCGATTTCCGGTAGCCGATGCCGATGGTGCCCCACATATAGGGCAGGCTGTACTTGCGGCCCGGGTCGAAGGCGGCATCGCGGAATGTCGGATCGATATTGGCGATGTTGGGGATCAAGGCATGATCCAGCGGCATCAACATGCCGGCGGTGATCATGCGCTCCACAAAGTCGTTAGTGGGAACGATCACGTCGTAACCGGGATTGCCCCCCTTGAGCTTGGCGAACAGTTCGTCATTGTCCGCGAACAGGTCCATGGAGACTTCGACGCCAGAGGCGGCGTTGAAGTCATCCAGCGTGGTCTCGCCGATATAGGTGTCCCAGTTGTAGAAGTTGAGTTTCTTCTCTTCGGCCGCCAGGACCGAGCTGGGGGCGAATTTCAGGCCGGCCGCGACTGCGCCCATGCCCGCCAGGAACTTTCGACGGGAGACCCCGCCGGTCTTCGGTCTATTCATCAGCCCTCTCCCCTCTGGAAATCGTGTTGTGAGGTGGTCTCTCCCGAGCGGCGTTATGCTTGTCGTTGGCGCCGCGGCAGTGCAGGCAAGTATCGGTACGGCCCCCCGACAAATCAAGCATCGTCGGCTTCGGCCGGCAAAGACGCTTCTGTTGTTCGCGCACTCGCCGTACCCTTGTACCGGCTCTGTGGCCGCCGCCCGGCAAGGCCAACCACGCTCCTCGGGAAGGAAGGGATCATGACAATGGAAAGCATCAATCCGGCCACTGGCGAGAGGTTCGCCGAGTACCAGGAAATGTCGGCGGACAAGATCGAGGAAACTCTCACATTGGCTCATGATGCGTGGTCCAGGTGGCGCGGGAGTACCTTCGAGGAACGTGCCGGACCGATGCGCCGCGCCGCGGATCTGCTGGAGGAACGCAAGGACGCTCTGGGACGCCTGATGACCGCCGAGATGGGCAAGCCCGTTGGCCAGGCGCGGGGCGAGGTAGAGAAATGCGCATGGGTCTGCCGGTTCTATGCGGACGAGGCACCATCCTTCCTGGCGCCGGAGCCAGTCGCCACCGACGCCGCCAAGAGTTACGTGGCTTATCGGCCGCTGGGCCTGGTGCTGGCGGTCATGCCCTGGAATTTTCCGCTTTGGCAGGTTTTTCGGTTTGCGGCGCCCGCGCTCATGGCGGGCAACGGCGGTCTGCTGAAGCACGCCAGCAACGTATACGGATGTGC
>JAHEFR010000032.1 GCA_024640085.1 Gammaproteobacteria bacterium | reverse complement strand
CACCGTGTATTCGGCCGTCGCCAATGTGCCGCGGACTACGACAGCCGGCGAAGTCGAGATTAGCTCCCCCTGGGCGAGGGCTATCTCCAGGCCGGCTGTCGCTGCCGCATCCGCTCGGCTCCATGCGTCCATCGACGAGGCTCGCAACAGTTCGAGAGCGGCCACTCCCGGCCCGACTGCGGCGGTCGCGGTCAGCAGCGCCAGAAACATCAGCGCCATGGC
Organism: Gammaproteobacteria bacterium; assembly: GCA_024640085.1. Classification (GTDB taxonomy): domain Bacteria; phylum Pseudomonadota; class Gammaproteobacteria; order Steroidobacterales; family XN24; genus JAHEFR01. The sequence continues at coordinate 24,172 of JAHEFR010000032.1, read as the reverse complement.
CAGGATGACGCCGTCCTGTCGGACCGGCACGCGGCGGGCCATCACGGCAACGTATCCGAGTTGGGAAGATGGAAGGTGCGGACCAGCAGGTGACGGCTGCGGCGGGCCGAAGAGGGCCAGGCCGGCCGGTCGGCATATGCCGCCACGACGGGGGCCACGGTTCCGGGCGGCGCGAGTTCCTCGGTCAGCAGCCACACCCGAACCGCCACGACCCGGACCCCGGATTGCCTGACCCTTGGATCGTCCGGATGGACATAGGCGTCGGCGCCGCGGGGCACGGTGCCGTCCAGATCGACACCGAACTGGATCTGGAAGTCGGCCACGCCGGGCGCAATCTCCTCGTCCAGCATCCTCGGTCCTTTGACCAGGGTCTTGCGCCGCAACGACGGTGGGCTTTCGGCGCTCGCCCGGGCTACGTAGTAGACGCTGGTGACCACATCCCTCACCTCCACAGCGCCGGTAGGCGGGCTGCCGATGAACAGGGCGCCACCGTCCAGGGACTGACCCGCCTGCAGACGGCCGGCTTCCGGCAGGGACAGACGCCCCGCCAGCCGGCGGAGCACGAGCACATCGGCTCCCGGGCCGGCGACGCCGCGGGGTGGGCAGGCCAGGTCGTAGACGCCGTTGCGGCCTCCGACCGGCCGGTCAAGTGCCACAGCGAAGTTGGGTCCGCAATCGCCGGCTACGGGGATGACTACCGGGTCCCCGGGCCCGGTGACCCCGTCGATAGACGCGCCGCCACCCAGGCCGCCATAGCCGGCCTGGCGCAGGTCCTCGGCCACGTAGGCCATAGCCTGGACGGCGGCATCCTGGACGGCGACCAGGGACTCCATGCGGGCAGTGGCCTGCCTGGTGCGGCCGTGCACCGTGACGAACGCGCCCAGCAGCAGTGCGGCCAGGGACAGGGAGATCATCATCTGGACCAGGGTGAAGCCGCGACCATTCATGGGAACACCTGGCGGGACAGGGTGTGTTGCCGGTCGCGGGAACGCCACCGGATCCCGACCGCCAGCGACGGCCCCTCATCTCCCGCCGTGTAGACGATGGTGGCGACGCCACCGGGAAGGCCGGCGATATGCCGGGCCCGCCATTCGAACAGGTCGTCGGCTGCCAGTGGCGCGGCCTCGCAGACGGCGGCGGGGGAGAGCCCCGAATGGCAGTCACCCTCGGCTGCCTCGGCGGCATAGTCCGCGAGACCGGCCGGGTTTGCGCGCACCCGTCCCGCCAGGTCGTCGACCGCTGCCACTGCGCGCAACCGGAACAGGGCTTCCTGCTGGCTACGGGTCGATGCGCTGGCAAGGGACAAGAGCCCCAGGGCGCCGATCGCCAGTACTGCCAGTGCCACCAGGGTCTCCAGCAGGGTGAAGCCGTCTTGCCGTTGCCGCGTCAGCCCGCCCATTTCCGTCTCATCCACTGCAAGCCAGGGGGTTGCCCGAGGCATCGGTGGCTGCGACCCGGGGCCGACCGGTGTAACTGACCACCACCGCGCGGGCAGCGGACGACCCCCGCCGGTCGCAATACACCAGGGTGCCCGCGGTGGCGCGAAATGCATGAGGTCTGTACACAAACCGCCGGCGGTTGGCCGTGAGCGTGGCCGCAGTCTCCTCGTCGTGGCGCAGCACGATCCGCTCGTTCCCGTCACGGGCGGGCGGCTCGTCGCCGTCGTCATTGACGAACACCATCCAGCCCACGGCCCACGCCTCGCCGGTGTCGTCGCAGGAATCGCCGTCGGCCGTCGGGCAGAGCACCACATCGGACGAAGCGCGGATGGACTCGGTCCGGGCCGCGTGGAGGCCATGCAGGAGAGCGTTCACCGCCCTGGTCCGGCGAGCATCCAGCAACAGGTTCTGCATCGACGGCGTGGCGGCGACCAACAGGATGGCGACGATGGTCATCACCGCCGCCAGTTCCACCAGAGTGAATCCCGCTATCCTCGACATGTGCGCCTCCCTGCGCCTGAGCCGGTCCTCCGAACGAGGTCTCAGGCTAGCCGGGCCCGGTGTAGAAGGGGAGCCCGAAAATGTCACCCTTTGAGCGGGAAATGTGTCGCTGGTAGAGTTGCGCCAGCCTGCCGCCACAGGAACGCTGATTTGAACCAGACATCGGACGTGGTGGTGCTCGGCGCTGGCGTGGTCGGCCTGATGAGCGCGATCCACCTGGCCAGAGAGGGCCTGTCCGTCACCATCGTCGAGCGCCGCGCCCGGGGCCGCGAAGCATCCCGGGCCGCCGGGGGTATCCTGTCCTCCATCAAACCCTGGGCGCTGGCCTCCGAGCTGGCCGCCCTCGCAGCGCAAAGCGAAGCCAGCTACCCGGCGCTCACCGCCGAAATCAGGGATGCTACCGGTATCGATCCAGAATGGCGGCGCTGCGGGATGTTGCTGGTTGACAGCGACCAGGCGATCGCGGCCAAGCAATGGTCCAACGCCGGTGGGCAACGCGTCGAGATCCTCGACATGAATGCCAGCGTTACCCTGGAGCCGGCGGTCCAGCCGGGTTCCCGTCCGGCCATCCGCTTGCCCGACGCGGCCCAGATCCGCAACCCCCGGCTGATGGATGGGCTCGGGAAATTTGCGGAACTCAACGGCGTCCGGGTCGTCGAGTACGTCGGCGCCTGCGGCCTGTTCGTCCGCAACGGTCGTTGCAGTGGCGTGTCTACCGACGAGGGCCTGATCCGGGGCGACAGGGTGATCCTGTCGGCAGGGGCCTGGAGCGGGGCACTTCTGGCCAGGGTGGGCATCAGCTGCCCGGTGACTCCCATCAGGGGACAGATGATCTGGTACCGGGTGCCGAGGGGGACGGTCGAGCACATCGTGATCCGGGACGGCTACTACGTGATTCCGCGGAGCGACGGCGTGCTGGTCGTGGGCAGCACCGCCGATGCAGCGGAATTCAGCGAGGTGACGCCGTCGGAGATGGTCCGCCAGTTACACGACGCCGCCACAAGGATCATCCCTCAACTGGATCGCACCCCGGTTCGCGGACAGTGGTCAGGCTTGCGCCCGTGGTGCCCGGACGGGCTGCCCTACATCGGCGCCGCCCCCGACGTAGACCGCCTGTTCATGTGCGTCGGCCATCACCGGAACGGTATGGCGCTGGCACCCGCGTCCGCCCGTCTGCTGATTAACATAATGCTGGGCCGGTCTACCCGCATCGACCCGGCACCCTTCGATCCCCGGGCGAGGATGGCGGCACCCGCCGTGGCTGATTTATAATCAATCGAGTTTATGGACATGAATATCCAACAGATTCTTGAGGAACGCGGCGCCAAGGTGACGTCGCAGCGGGTGGCCCTGGCCCGCATCATGTTCTCGCGGCCCCAGCACCTGTCCGCCGATGCCCTGATGGACCTGGCCCTGCAGGCCGGCGTCCGTGTGTCAAAGGCCACGGTCTACAACACGCTGAATCTGTTCGCGGAGTGCGGCATCGTGCGCGAGGTGAACGTGGACGGCAAGAAGATCTACTACGATTCCACGATCACGCCCCACCACCATCTGTATAACGTGGACACCGGGGAACTGACCGACCTGCCCACGGACGCGGTCAGCCTCACCGACATGCCCAAACTGCCCGAAGGCACAGAGGCGGTGGGCGTCGACCTGATCGTCAAGATCCGCGAACGACGCGGCTGAGTCGAATTGCCGGGCCGACGGGCTATCCCGTATACTTCGCGCCCTCTCCGGGGCCCTCAGTGCGCCGGTTCAACTGTCTTTGCGGGGCCGGAGTAGCTCAGTTGGCAGAGCAACTGATTCGTAATCAGTAGGTCGGTGGTTCGAATCCACTCTCCGGCACCATAAGATAATCCGCTGATCGGGACGGGACAGGCCGGCCCGCATGATGGCGGACCGGCCATTGGCAATATATCGGCTGTCGAGAACTAGCGCCTGCCGCGAAATCCTCCTCCACCGCCGAAGCGTCCACCGAAGCCGCCGCCACCGAACCGCCCGCCGAAGCCGCCGCCACCAAAGCGGCCGCCTCCCGGGCGATCAGCTCCGAAACCGCCGCCAGCGCCGCCAAAACGGTTGTCCATCCCGCCCTGGCTGAAATTGCTGACCCGGGTCTGGCCCTGGCTGCGGGCCTGCTGCTCGCGGTCGGCCCAGGAAGTGTCCTCTTTGGAGGCGTCTTGCCAGCCGCTGGAAGTTTGCTTCTGCCAGCCACTGCCGTCATTGCGGTAGTTCTCTCCGTTGGCGCTGGCGTAGCGATCGTCGCCGTTATGACCGGAAGTGTAAGTGTGGGTCTGGCCGGTCTGGGCATTGGTGACCGTGGTCTGGCGCGACGCCGAGGCGCCCTGGGCGCCCCACGACGTGTCCGTCTCGCGGTTGACGGTGCTGCCGCCTTTGGTGGTCCCTGACACGTTGGAGCTGTATTTCGTTTCCCCGGTCTGGGCGTTGTAAGTCTCGTTGCGGCTCACGTTGCCACTGCCGCCGGCGGCGGTATTGATGGATCGCTGATAGCTGCGTCCCGCCGTCCCCTGGTAGGGGTTGACGTAGCGGTTGGCGGAATAGTTGCCGGTAGTGCCGGTGCGATAGTTGGTGTAACTGCCGCTGGATTTCTCGCCGATGTCGCCGTCCGACTTCGTGTACCACGTGTCCGTGCCGTAGACGGCGGTGTTGCCCCAGTGACGGTAGACGTTGGCGCTGGTGGAGCCGCAGCAGGGATAACCGTAATAGTAGGAATCGTAGTAGTACGGGCTTCCCCACGAGTCCACCAGGGCCGCTGTGGTGAGTCCCAAGGCGATGCCGTAGGCCAGGTCGACTCCGGGGTTGTAGACCGGCTGAGCCTGCACCCCGTAGGTTTCCGGCGGTGCGTAGTAGACGTCGCCTATCCAGGGGGTGTAATCGTAGCCCGTGCCATAGACGACCACCCCGTCGGTTTCGACGACGGTACCCATATAACCTGGCGTATAGCCGACGTACACCACCTCGGGCGTGTAACCGTAGACATGGACGAAGGTGGCGAAGTAGAGCGGCGAACTCGGCGGAATCTTGTAGATCGCGTCGGGCACGGACGTGGCGCTCGTCCACGGGCCCTCGACGAGATCTGACTTGAACCAGACGCCCGCGCTCAGCGCATAGAGGGTGCCGTCGGGTGCCCGGATGATCGGTGTCTCGGAATTGATCACATGTTCCAGCGACGTACCCTCGATTTTTCGCCACTGAGGCGTGCCGTCGATCTTTGGTGTGAAGCTGGGGCCGTCCTCCCGTTTCACACTCGCGGTCTGGGGGATGGTGTTGGCGATCACCGCCTCCTTTGCCTGGGGCGTGCCCGCAACCGAGGCCAGCACCACGCCAGCCTTCGAGTCGGGCGGGATCATTTTGAAATCGGCCGGCAGGGCGTTGCTGGCGATGTACTGCCACGGTCCCTTGTCCAGGCTGTCGGTGCTGAACCAGCGCCCGGAGATCAGCACGTAATAGGCGCTATTCGTCGTGTCCACGAAGACGTCCGCGGTGGTGTTCGTCGCCTGGAGCAGCTCGGTGTTGCCGACCGGTTGCAGATCGGGCGCTCCCTTGAACACGATCAGCTCTGCCGTGGCTTCACTCACGAAAATCTTTGGCACGCCGTTGGCAAGCGAGGGCTTGTTCTTCGCGCCCTCGCCGTCAAGCAGATCGGCTTTGCCTTCATGGCCCAGTTTCTCGGCCAGTTTGTCGATGTCCTCCGGGGTCTTTGTCGCGCGGCTCCAGGGACCGAGAATGTCGGCGGCGGAAAGCCAGCCGTCATAGACATGCAGATACCAGGTATCGTCGCCGTGCTTGCGCAGCATCAGGGCCCGGGTGTTGATGACCCGCTGGAAGCCGCTGTCAGGCACGTCCTTGATCACCGGTGCGCCACTGACGGGGATGAGTATTGCCGGTGAATAGCTGACGATGATCTTCGGCGGATCGTTGCGGACCGCTACACCGGTCGTGTGTGCCGTGCCGGAGGCGGCGAGCGATGCCTGCAGTCGATCCAGAGCGATGGTGCGGCTCGATCCGGTGAGCTGGGACCCGAGAGCCTGACGGTAGGCATCGCCCTTGTCGGGGAGGGTGGGGAAGTTGCTGCGGGTCAGCGTCAGGTCCTCCAGGGTCACCTTCCGCTCGGTGCGATCCACCTCGGTACGTGCCGTGCCCCAGATAACTCCAAAAGAGTGCTTGTCGTCGCTACCCGATGTGGCTTCCACCGCGGCGCGGAACTCCAGCTGGTTGCCCTGCCACTTCTCGACCTGGGGCTGGAAAACGCGAAGCTTGGCCCCGGTCGCGTCGAAGGTGCGCGGCCATGGATCGAGGTTCGCCGGCGTGGCGGCGGACGGGCTCTTGGGCGGTGCTGGCGAGGTCTCGGAGGATTGGGCCTGGGAGACTCCGGCGACAAGGGTAGCGGCAAGGGCGAGCATGGCGCAAGGCACCAGGTTGGAGATTTTCATGGGCGGTTCCTGTCCGGTGACATTGATCTGACTTGAATGGCCGGTCTGCGAGAGGCGGCAGCGTCGGCAGGGACCAGTCGCGACCGGCACCAGGCTTCGCTCGGCGTGATCCCGACAGACGCCAAAGTCCGGGGACTTACGGGCGATTTTCCGGGATAGATGATCTTGCCCGGGCTGCCGACGGTTGACAAGGCCCGGGCGGACTCCGGTCATGCACCGACGGGCACGGGCACGACGACACTCACCGCGACCGCAGCGTCGTTGCCGGCGTTTCTGTAAGAGTGGCGCTGATCACCGGGAAACGCGAGGACGTCGCCGGCGGCCACCCCGAACATCTGCCCGCTCACCAGGACCTGCATGCGGCCGGACAGGCAGTGGAAGAACTCCTTGGTGCCCGTGACATGTGGCGTCCCTGGCATGGAGGCGCCCGGGACGAACTCCATCCGGTCGATTTCCATCCCCCGAATGCGCTCGGGCAGGACCTTCGTCACGACCACCCGTCCGCCGCCGCGGCGTCGAACCGGGAGGTCTGCAGCCCGGACCAGCGTGCACTCGGTCCGGGGGCGGGCCAGCAGTTCCTCGATACCCACCCCCAGGGCGGCTGACAGAGCCGCCAGGTTGGTCAGGGAAGGATTGCCGGCGCCTGACTCCATGCTGGCCACCGTGGAACGGGGGATCGCGGCGCGCTCGGCGAGCTGCTGCTGTGTCCAGGACCTCGCTTTGCGCAGGGCCCTGACGTTGATCGCCAGGTAGGAAGCGGGTTGCGTCTTCACGGGCCTCCCCGAGATGTCGGTAAACGGACGAGTTGGCATTATATTGGAATATCTGTCGGAATATCGTCGGTCACTGGATACGCTCTGTCCCGTACCCGCGGTTCCGTTGAAGAGGGCAGGCTCATGAGACAAATACGCAGACATCCCATGAATCCTATCTCGCTCGCATTGACGCTGATCTGTGCAGCCGTGGCGGTGACACTGGTGTTGGTCCGCGTGGCCGTCGGAGACAGCATTCCCTGGTCGGGGCTGGTCCAGGGTCTCGGGCTCGGACTGCGGTTGGCCTGCGCGGATGCGGCCAATGTCCTCGCGGCCGTCGGCCACGGTCCGAATGTCACCGGATTGCCCGCAAGCCTATAGGAGGTAGCCATGATTACCGTCAACGCAATCGATCACCTGAATATCACCGTATCGGACCTCCAGGCGTCCATCGATTTCTATAGTCGCCTGTTCGGATTCGACATCGCCGAGGACTGCAGGGGAGAGGATCGGCCCTACGTCATCATGGGCCGGGCGGGTGTCGGCTGGCTGGCGCTGCATGCCCAGATGGACGAGGAACTGCTCAATGGCGGGAGGATCAATCACTGGGGATTCGTGGTGGAGGATTTCGACGGGCTCTCCGGTCGTCTGAAGTCCCTCGGCGCCGACGTCCTCTACACGGACCGGTGGCCGGACGGCGTGGTCGAGTACCCGCGCTCCCGGTCCGTATACGTCGCTGACCCGGACGGCAACGAAATCGAGCTGACATCGCACTTCGGCGGCGCACTGGGCTGACCCCTGTTCGGAGTTGCGGTCTCCGGCCCCGGTTGTGACGCCGGGGCCGTCAGACCTGTCCGGTACGTTTCCGGTAATCCTCCACCGGCACCCCCCCGATTCCCCAGCTCTCGATGTCGACTTCGTCGATGACGACGACGGTAGTGGTCGGTGACTTGTCCAGCACGTTGACCAGGACGTCAGTGACGCCCTTGATGAGATCAGCCTTTTGGGCCGCGGTCACATCACCTTCGCGCGTAATCTTGATATTTACATAGGGCATATGGGTTCCTCTCAGTCAGGGCGCGCGTGTCCCCTGAATCCGTATGGCGAGGCAGTCTGGCCATCGACTTCATTATCGGATGGCCGGCCGCGCTCAGGCACGGCCGGTGACGAAGCCGCCGTCCACCGGCAGAATGTGGCCGGTCACGAAATCGGCATCAGTGAGATAGAGGACCGCCTCGGCGATCTCACGGGCTTCCCCGACACGGTTCAGCAACGCCACTTCTCCAAACGCGTCGACATCGGACTGCCCATGCAAGGGAGTTCGGATTATGCCGGGCGCGACCATGTTGACGCGGATACCGTCCGGTGCGAGTTCGGCGGCGAGACTGTGCGTTAACGCGTGAACCCCTCCCTTGCTGACCAGCGGCGCGGAAGCCGCCAGTTTGCCGATGGCATGATCGATCAGTACCGTGCCGATGTTGATAATGGCGCCGCCACCGCCCTGTCGCCTGAGCTGCCGAACCACCGCCTGGGTGGTCAGGTACGTTCCCCGCAGATTGCCGTCCAGGAAGCTGTCGAGTTCCGCTTCGGTGACCTCCAGGAATGCCTTCGGGGCGAACGTGCCGGCGTTGTTGATCAAAACGTCAACCCGGCCGAAGCGCTCTAGTGCTGTGCGCACCAGGGCTGCACGGGTTTCCCGATCGCCGATGCTACCGGCGACTGGCGCGACGCGATCCGGGGTGTCGAGTTCCTCTGCGGCCGCCGCGAGCTTGCCGGGATCCCGGCCGTTGATGACGAGATTACCGCCCTGGTTCAGAAAGGCCTTGGCGACGTCAAGGCCGATCCCGCTGGATGAGCCGGTGATGATGATTGTCCGGGTAAGTCTGGACATGAGACTTCTCCTTTTTGCGTGTGTGTTGATGGTCTGATATATACGACCGGTCGTCTTGTTATCGAATCAAAAAAAACCCGTCTAGGCCTGGAAGTAATCGCCCAGCAGACGATCCAGCACCCGGTGAAGGGGCGCCAGGGAGCGATCGATCTTCATGCGGATTACCGCACCCTCCCAGGCCTCCGTTAGCAGGTCCGCCAGGTCTCCGGCTTCTATATCCGTGCGTACCTGTCCAAGTTCCTGCCCCTGCCGCAAGGCGTCTGTCACAGAGTCCCGCCAGCCCCGGAATGCCGTTGCGAGGGCGCGCCGGCAAGTGTCGCTGCCCTCGAGTTCACCGCCGAGGTTGGCGATCAGGCAGCCACCCACGTATCCGGCCGCCTCGAAGTCGGCCATCAGGGTCTTGAAGAAGCTACGCAGTCCGCTCAGCGGATCGGGAGAACTGTCCATGGCCTGCTGCATGGAGTCGGCAAAACAGTCCGCGTAGTGGCGGATAGCGGCAGCGGCGAAGTCCTCTTTGCTCTCGAAGTAGTTGTAGAACGAGCCCTTGGGCACGTTGACTTCATCGAGCACGGCTTTGAGGCCGGTCCCGTGGTATCCATGCTCCAGAAACGCCGTGACACCCTCATCGAGGAGCCGCTGCCGCGTGGCTTCGCTTTGACGTGGTCTTGCCATGACGGGGATAATACGACCGGTCGGTCTTACTTGTCAAACGCCGTTCTGTGCCGGCAGGCATTCAGGGCGTGCCGACTGCGCTACCCTGGGTCGCCCCGCCAAAGACCTCTTCGGACTGGTTCAGCCATTCTGTGGGAGACAGCCCGACCCGGGCCCTGAAGGCCCGCGACAATGCGCTGGCGCTGCCGTAACCCACGAGATCGGAGACCAGTTGCACCGGCTTGCCCCGCCGCAGGAGTGACTGGGCGACACCCACCCGCCACTCGCCGAGATAACTCCCGGGTGTCGATCCGACGACCTCCCGGAACCTCGCGGCAAAGCGGGCGCGCGACATACCTGCTTTCGCCGCCAATTCTTCAAGCGACCATGCATGCGCGGGATCCGCGTGCATGGCGTTGATGGCGTTTGCCAGCCGGGGGTCCGCCAGGCCCGCGAGCAATCCCGTCTGGAGGCGTTGCCGGTCCATCAGGTCGCGTAGCACCTGGATGAACGTCACCTCCATCAGGCGGTCGAGTACGGCCTGCCTTCCGCAGTGCTGCTCCGAGGCTTCGCGGAAGAGCAGATCGAGGGCCATGCCCAGGGTCGGCATGTCCTGGAGCCGGATCAGGACCATTCCGGGTAATGCCCGGGCCAGCGGATTGCCTAGCCCAGCCCCGAATTCCATGGACCCGCAGACCATGACCGTTTCCCGGTCGCCGGGAAGCAAGCGATGACTGGTCGGGTTCAAGAAGAAGAACAGGCTGGGTTCCTCGACGCGACATGTTGGCTGCCCGGTGGATTCGACCTTCACCGCACCATGCCGGAGCACGTGAACGTGGCCCAGGCCGTCGGCTGCCTCGTAGCTGGCGGTACGGCATAGCGGCCCGGCCTGGAATACCCGGGCACGGAGTTCGAAACGCTTCAGAACGTCCTGTAGTCTGTCTTTCATGTCGATACGATAGGTATATAAAAAGAGACTAAAAGATACCATAAGTATCACTCAGGTTGTCAAAATACCGCCACGTCCTGGAGACGTTATTCGACTTCGTAACCAACGGCAGGAGGAAATCACGATGCCACGTATAGATCCCGTCACCCCGGACAAGACCGATGCCAAGACGGCCGCCACCCTGAAAGGGGTCCAGGCCAAGCTCGGCGTCGTGCCCAACTTGTTCATCACTCTGGCCCGGGCACCCGCAGCCCTGGATGGCTACCTGAATTTTTCCGAGGCACTTGCGAAGGGGCGTCTCACCGCCCGCCAACGCGAGTTGATCGCCATCGCCATTGCCCAGGAGAACGAGTGCGAGTACTGCCTGAGCGCCCACAGCGCCATCGGTCAGCGCGTCGGACTGAACGGCCGTGACATACAGCAGGCGCGCCTGGGCGGCGCGATCGACCCCGAGAACACCGCCGTCATCCGATTGGCGTTGGCTATCGTGCGATCCCGCGGAAATGTCAGCGATGCTGATCTCGAGGCAGCCCGCCGAGCCGGTCTCGATGACGGTCTGATCATCGAGATCACCGCCACCGTCGCCTTGAACGTCCTGACGAATTACGTCAACCGCGTGGCGGCTACCGAGGTGGATTTTCCTCTCGTCAGTCTGTCTGCGGCGGCCTGAGTGCCATCTCGAGCCGGGCGAAACTCATAATGAATTAAAGGAGAAAGAGCATGAAATACTTCATCAGGGCGGTGACCCTGTCGATCATCATCACGGGTCTGTTGCTGAGCTGGGCAACTTTCGCCTCAGAAAGCGAATCCGTCGGCGCCGCCACGTACAACGAGAAGGGAGAACTCGTTCTGCCCGAGGGCTTTCGCGAGTGGGTGTTCATCGGCGCCCCACTGACGCCGAATGGACTGAACAACGGCGAGGCCGGATTCCCCGAATATCACCATGTGTATGTCAACCCGGATGCATTCGCTGTCTATAAGCGTACGGGACGGTTTCCCGAAGGCACCGTCATTGCCAAGGAACTGGTCCTGTTGCAGTCGGGCGACTACCCGGACGGGTCGAAGAATGCGGCCTCGGGACGCGGCTTCTTCGCCGGGGACGCCCACGGTATGGACGTGATGGTGAAGGACACCAGCCGGTTCAGCGAGACCAACGGCTGGGGATTCTTCAACTTCGGTCACCACGCGGTTCCCTATGAGAGGACTGCGGTGGCAGCGTCAAAATCAGAGTGTGCCGCCTGTCATACCGCCAACGCGGGCAAAGGCATGGTGTTCCAGTCGTACTATCCTGTCCTCCGTCGGTAACCGAGAACCCGTGCAGCCGGCACCGGACAAGGATAGTTCGCGAGCACATGAACCAGGACCGCGGGACGGATCAGCCGTCCCGCGGCCATAATCTGGCCGCGGAGGTCCTCGATCGATGCCGGCTGTTCACTGCGGCGGGCAAGACAATTCTCTTCCGTCACGCGCTACCGCCTGAGAAGAAAATCGGGACAAGTAAATCGGGATCAGAGAGCCATTATTCTTTGTCTAAAGTAAAATGGCTCTCTGATCCCGATTTAATTCAACTCGTTGATTATGGCCGAAAATGACCGGAGTCAAGGAAACCTGCACAACCGTGTGATACCAAGGCGAGATTCAGACAACACGATGGAGGGTCCTCCCACATGGCCGATGATCCCCAGTCCAGGTTCGAGATCGTGGCCCGGGAAGATTTCTCCGACGCCACCTACCTCCTGGAAGTCCGTCATCCGTTAATGGCCCGGGCCGCTCGGCCAGGCCAGTTCGTGATCGTGATGTCTCACGAGCACGGCGAGCGGATCCCCCTGACGATCGCCGACTACGACCGGGAGGAGGGCACCATCACCCTCGTCATCCAGGCGGTCGGCAAGAGTACCCGGGAGATGCAGCAGACCTGTACCGTCGGCACCCACCTCTACGGCATGGTGGGCCCGATGGGGATGCCCAGCCCCCTGGGCAAGGCGAAAAAAGTCCTGTGCGTCGGCGGCGGCCTGGGGGTGGCGCCGATTTACCCGCAGATGAAGGGGTTCAAGGAGGCCGGCGCCTATGTCATCGCGGTCATCGGTTTCCGCACCAAGAGCCTGGTGTTCTGGCAGGAGAAATTCGAGGCCTGCTGCGATGAACTGATCCTGTGCACCGACGATGGATCCGCCGGGGTCGAGGGCCGTGTGACCACAGGAATGGAACTGGCGATCGCGAAGCACCCCGACATCGACGAATGCGTGGCCATCGGCCCACCGATCATGATGAAAGGTGCCGCCGAAGTGACGCGTCCCCATGGGATCAAGACTATGGTGTCCCTGAACCCGGTCATGATCGACGGTACCGGGATGTGCGGCGGCTGCCGCGTCAAGGTCGGGGATACGGTGAAGTTCGCCTGTGTCGACGGACCGGACTTCGACGGACACAAGGTGGATTTCGACGACCTCATGGCGCGGCTCGGCCGTTTCTCCAGCCAGGAGAAGGCAGCCATGAAGCGTTGGTCAGACGAATGCCGCATGGCCAAGCCGGTGTCTCCCGCCGGCGGGAAGGAGTAGTCGGCCATGGCCAGGAAGAAGACGATCCGCACCATCCCCCAGGAGCGCACGCCCGTCTCCGAGCAGGATCCCAAGGAACGGGTCACGAACTTCGAAGAGGTCTCGCACCGGTACAGTCAGGAGGACGCGCTGCTCGAATCCGACCGTTGCCTGATGTGCCCGGAACAGCCCTGCGTAGCCGGCTGCCCGGTGGGAATCAACATCCCCGGCTTCATCCAGAAGATCAACGACAAGGATTACCGGGGGGCCTACGACGTAATCACTGCCACCAATCTGCTGCCAGCGATCTGCGGGAGGGTCTGCCCTCAGGAGACCCAGTGCGAGGGCGTGTGCACGGTCGGCGATACCCTGGAGCCCGTTGCCATCGGCAGGCTGGAGCGGTTCGTCGGTGACATGGCCATCAATGCCGGCTGGGCCAACGTCCCCTATATCGAACCGGTGCCGTTCAGGATCGGTATTGTCGGTGCCGGCCCGGCGGGCATGGCCTGCGCGGCGGACATGGCCAAGGCCGGTTGCGAGGTGACGGTCTACGAGGCCTTCCACCAGTCTGGTGGCGTGCTGCGATACGGCATCCCGGAGTTCCGGTTGCCGAACCCGGTCATCGACGCCGAAATGGGGAATCTGGAAAAGCTGGGCGTGACGTTCGAGTGCAATACGCTGGTGGGCCGTCTGTTCAGTATCGAGCAGATGATCGACGAACTCGGCTTCCACGCGGTGTTCATCGGCACTGGCGCCGGCTATCCGAGCATGCTGGGAGTTCCAGGAGATTCGCTAAACGGCGTGCTGTCGGCCAACGAACTGCTGACCCGGTGCAACCTCATGCATGCCCGCGAGTTCCCGAATTACGACACGCCCATGCCGCCGGCACGGCGCGTGGCGGTGGTCGGAGCCGGCAACACGGCGATGGACGCCATGCGGGTGTGCCTGCGTCTCGGCGCAGAAGAGGTCTATTGCGTCTACCGCCGCAGCCGGATCGAAGCGCCCGCACGGGCCGAGGAAGTCCACCATGCCGAGGAGGAGGGCGTCCGCTTCAAGTGGCTGACCAATCCGGTGGAAGTGCTAGGCGACGATGAGGGTGGCGTGCGGGCCATGCGTTGTGTGCGGATGGAACTGGGCGAACCCGACGACTCCGGGCGTCGGCGTCCGGTCCCGGTGGCCGGCAGCGAGCATGACATCGAGGTGGACCTGGTGGTGGTCGCCATCGGCACCAATGCCAATCCGATCATCGGCCAGACCTCTAAACTGGCGCTCAACAAGTGGGGCTATATCGAGGCCGACGAGCATCTGGCCACTTCCATGCCCGGGGTCTTCGCCGGCGGCGATATCGTCACCGGGGCGGCGACGGTGATCGAGGCCATGGGCGCGGGCCGCAAGGCAGCGCGCAGCATGAAGCATTATCTTGGTATCCGCGATGTGGACGCCCCCTACTTCGTGGACGGCGCCGACACGTTGTTCGGTATCGATCTGAGGGAGCGGAACTTCGTGCGTGTCCGGGTTCCGGCGTGAAGCGTATGAGCCAGAGTGAGACAGTCACCCCCACGGCCATCGCCGGTGCCCGCCGGCCACGGGCTAACAAGACGGTGACCGAGATCCCCCAGCACGTGGTGGAGATCATCAGCGACTCGGGAGAAGGCGCGCAGCGCTGCGGCCAGTCCCTGGGCGCGGTCGCCGCGCGCATGGGTAACGGCGTATGGACCGTCGAGATCATCCCCGCCGAGATCCGTCCGCCGGCGCGCAGCGTGGCCGGGGCCAGCGGCAACCGCATCCGGCTGGGTGCCAGGAAGGTCACAAACGGCGGAGACGAGACCGACCTGGCGGTGGCGTTCAACGAGCAGGTATTGCTCGGACGTGTCCGCGCCGGCGAGTTGAAGCCGGGCGCCACTATCCTCCTGGAAAGCAAGTGGCGTGACGAGACCGACCCGCGGATCACGTCGGCCTATGCTGAGACCTTCGAGCAACTGGAGGCGGCCGGCTACCGGGTCATCGAGATCGCCATGGAGCGGGAGTGCAAGAAGGTCGTACCCGATGCCCGCAAGGGAAAGAACATGTTCGCCCTGGGGATGCTCTGCAGCATCTACAGCCTGGACGTGGAGCTGGCCGAGGAGCAGATCGGGCTGACCTTCCGCAAGAAGTCGCGGGAGATCATCGACAGCAATATCGCCTTGCTCCACGCTGGTTACACCTGGGCTGAGGCCCACCTGGACTTCAAATACCAGATCCCCGCTGCGCCGGCGAAGGAAGCCCAGATCGTCGTCAACGGCAACACGGCGCTCGCCCTCGGGGTGCTGGCCTCGGGCATGGAAATCTGCGCCATGTATCCGATTACGCCGGCGACTTCTGCTTCCCATTACCTGGCGGACGTATTCGAGAAAGTCGGCGGCGTGGTGCACCAGGCGGAGGACGAGATCGCCGCCTGTGCCTTCGCCATCGGCGCCTCCTACGCGGGCAAGTGCACCGTCACCATCACCTCGGGTCCGGGTTACTCCCTCAAGCAGGAGGCGATCGGATTGGCGGTCATGGCGGAGATCCCGCTGGTGGTAGTCAACGTCCAGCGGGGTGGCCCGAGCACCGGCCAGCCCACCAAGGTGGAGCAGGGCGACCTGCTGACGACCATGTTCGGCAGTCACGGTGATGCGCCAAAGGTGGTCCTGGCCGCGAGCACGGTGGAGGACTGTTTCTACTCGGTCATTACGGCCCGCAAGATCGCCGAGACCTTCAACATGGTGGTCGTTGTCCTGACCGACGCGAGCCTGGCCACTGCCCAGACACCCTTCCCGCGGCCCGTTTTCAACGAGGCCTGGGTCGCTCCCCCGGTGGACCAGAGCCCGGTACCGCCAGGGACCCGGCCTTACGACTGGGATCCGGACACGGGAATCGCCCGGCGTGTGATCCCGGGTCAGCCGGGCGGCATGCACACGATCACCGGACTCGCCCACGACCGGGACAGCCACGTTGCGTACGATCCCGATATCAACGAGGAGGGCCTGCGGGCCCGCAGCCTCAAGCTGGCGGCCCTGCAGAAGACGCTCAAGCAACCGACCGTCTTCGGGGACGAGAGCGGCGAACTGCTGCTCGTCGGCTGGGGCAGCACTCGCGGCGCCATCGAGGAAGCCGTCGAAAGGATGCGGGCGGAAGGCCGCAAGGTATCGTCACTGCATCTACGCTTCCTGCAACCGCTGCCGCCGGGCATCAACGACATCATGAATCGGTTTGGCAAGGTGATGACAATCGAGACCAACTGGAGCGACCGGCCCGAGGACCAGATCATCGACGAGCACAACCGGCGCTACTCTGCGCTGGCGATGTTGTTGCGGGCCCGTTACCTGGTGGACGTGGACTGCTGGACCCAGGTGCGTGGAGCGCCGATCAAGCCGGGCACGATCTGCCAGGTGATACGTGAACGGATGGATGGATAACGACCAGAGCCGGTCCCAGGGACCGCGACGAGGAAACGCCCATGGCCACTGCTGCTAGCCACTGCCTGCTGAGGCTTTACGAGGAACGCCACGAACTCGAGGACTACCAGAGCGGTGTGCCGCGGTGGTGCACCGGCTGCGGCGACAATGCCATCCTGGCAGCGGTACAACGACTGTGCCGGGACGAGCAGCTGCGTCCGGAAAAAACCGTGTTCATTTCCGGTATCGGCTGCTCCAGCCGTTTTCCCCACTACATGAAGACCTACGGGTTCCACGGCATCCATGGGCGCGCCCTGCCCGTGGCCGAGGGTGTCCGCATGGCCCGCAAGGATCTGCATGTCTTCGTCAATACCGGAGACGGGGACTGCTGCAGCATCGGGGCCGCCCACTGGGTGCACGCCATCCGATACAACATGAACATGACGGTGTTCCTGCACGACAACCAGATCTACGGCCTGACCAAGATGCAGGCGTCGCCCACTTCGCCCCGGGGCCTCCGCAGCAACACCACGCCGCGAGGATCCTTCCTGGAGGCCATGCAGCCCCTGACCGTTACCCTGGGGGTGCAGAACGTCTCCTTCGTCGCCCAGGCCGTGGACTGGATCCCCGAACTCCTGTACGACATCGTGTCCGCTGCATACAGGCATCGAGGTTTCTCCTTCATCCGTATCGTCCAGCGCTGTCCTGAATGGTTGCCCAGCCTGTTCGAGCCGTGGCTCCACGACCCGGAGCGTGTCCGCCTGCTGCATCACGAAGACGGCATCCAGGTGAGTCCGGCCCTGGCCCGGGTCTACCGGAACCAGGAGCATCACAACCCGGTCGACATCGACCGTGCGCGCGAAATCGCATCCTGTATCGACCCCATACCGGTCGGTATTCTTTACCGCAATCCGCAGGTGCCGTGCTACGAGGACCTGCGTGCCACCGATCATCTCCGCACCACTGAATTCATCAAGAACGGGCTGGAAGCGGAGTTCGACAAGTTCACTGTCTGGCCGTCGGCCTGAGTGGGTGGGGGAGCGACACGCCATGGATGCTACGCGTCAAGCCCGGGTGGCTTTCTACCTCACGGGCAAGCGGCCGGGGGCGGAGCTCGAGCCCGTGGAGGGCCTGGATCTCAGACCCGCCTTGCTGGCCCGTTATCGTGATCTGAGCACACTCCGCTACGATTTTCCGCTCGTGCTGCTGACCGATGGCGAAGCGGATACCTGTGTGCGGTCCCTGTCCGGGATGGTGGACGACGCGCTGAGACAAGTGGCACGGGGCGAGGACGGAGAACGGGTGAGCAAGCACGTGCTCCGCCTCGAGCAGGCGATCCGCCAGGCCAGCCGGGGCAAAAGCCGAAGTTTGTCGGCCAGGTGGTCCGAGATTGCCGCGGAACTGGGTCCAGAACGGGACGCACTGTTGCCCGACAGCCTGGACCGGGCCCTCGAGGCGCTGGGGTCCGACGGGGAAGTGGTGGATTGCGATGGCGAGCTGCCAGGCCGGTTTGTCTCCCATATCTGGCAGACGGCACAGACGAAGAAGGCCAGGCGATTGCACGGGGAGATCGCCCGGCTGGTGCACCGGGTGTCCAATATCCTCCGCGCGGACCTGGCCCGTTCGGAGAAAGGCCGCAGCGCCGACGCCCTCAAGGCCTCGCTCGGCGGACTGGACGCGGACGCCTTCGATTTCCAGGCCCTGTCCGGCGTGCTCAGCAGGACCGCCAATCGGACCACCATCACGGCTGCCCGTCGATCCCGACTGGAACAACTGATCGCCGCGCTCCAGTCTTACAATTTCGAACCGCAGGCGTTCCGGTTCACTTCCTGCTCCGAGGCCCTGGCGGCCTGGCGGGAGCGCTATCCGATCCTGGTCGGTGTGGCCAGGGCGATCGCCATGGCGGAACTGGAGATCGCCGGCGACTATCGCGAAGAGCGGCATGACGTCTTCTTCGACGAATATGGCGCCGACGGCCTGTCGCCTGACGACATCGCCCTGTTTGCCGATTACCTGGTGCATGTCAGCGCCGCGGACATGGATGCGGGGGAACAGGCGGCACTGATGGAAATCCTGTCCTCCGGCCTGCCGATGAAGATCCTCGTCCAGAAGGACGACATCCTGGCGGATTCGGCGCCCGGCCAGGGCGGGCAGGGTTTTGCCCGCAGCGCGCCCCATTTTGCCCACATGGCGCTCGGGCTGAACGACGTCTACGTTCTCCAGGCGCCGGCGTCGCATCTGCTGCGTTGTAGTGGCCGGGTCGCGGACGGCATCGCCTATGCCGGCACCGCACTTTTCAGCATCTTCTCGGGCACCAACGGTTTCGTCGGCGACTATCCGCCCTACCTGGTGGCGGCGGCGGCGGCGGAATCCCGTGCATTCCCCATTTTTGCCTACCACCCGTCAGCGGGGCCCGACTGGGCGTCCCGATTCTCCCTGGCAACGAATCCCCAGCCGGAGGCGGATTGGCCCGAGCACCAGTTCGACTACGAGGATGCGGAGCGCCACCGGGTATCGGAAACCGTGGCCTTCACGTTCGTGGATTTCGCCGCTCTCGACGAGCGATATGCCCGTCACCTGGCGCGGGTCCCCTCGAACGGCCGCGACGATGCAATGATGCCGATTCCGAAGGCGTTGGCGGTGGAGGTCGAAGGACAGCCGGAGCAGGTGCCGTGCACCCTGATGGTGGACGACCAGGACAGGCTCCAGACCGTACTGGTGGACGAGCGGCTGATGCGCGAGACCCGGCGCTGCCGGCAGGCCTGGCATAGCATCCAGGAACTCGGCGGAATCCACAATTCCTACGCCGAGCGGACGCTGGCGGAGGAGCGCAAGGCCAGGGAGGAAGCTGTCCAGGAGCTAGCGGAACCCGCCACGGGCACCGCGCCGGCGCCGGCTGCCGCGACACAGCCGGAGGACGCCGGAGCCGAAGCTGGCCAGGAGGCGGCCGCCGCAATCGAGCCGGAGGCCGAACCTTCGCCGGATGAGGCCTATATCGAGACCCCACGCTGTACGACGTGTAACGAGTGCACCCAGATCAATGACAAGATGTTTGCCTACAATGAGAACCAGCAGGCTTACATCGCCGATGTCGACGCCGGGACCTATGCTCAACTGGTTGAGGCGGCCGAAAGCTGCCAGGTAGCCATCATCCACCCAGGCAAGCCGCGGAACCCGGACGAGCCCGGCCTGGAAGAACTGGTCAGGCGCGCCGAGCCGTTCGTCTAGGGTCTGCCATCCGGCACAGTACGCGGGACGTGGGATCCGCCTTCCAGGGGATCTGCTGGACGCTGCCTGCCCGACGGCGCGCCCGCGCCACCGATTACTCGGGGTCGGGGCGGACCACGACGGTATCGGCGATCGGGATGATCTCCGTGACGGGCAAATCGGCAGCCGCTGCGTGCTTCCGTATCGCCTCCTCGCTGCTGGCCTGGTAGATGCACACCGTTCCCAGGGCGCCGCCTTCCTCCCCCAGGACGTAGCTGCGGATCCAGCGGATGTCGTTGGGCATGTCGTTGCCGACAGCCGTCGAGCGGGCGGCGGCTTCCTGCAGGGTCGGTCCATCGGCAAATCCGTCGCGGCGCAAGATTGCATAGAGGTTCATATTGGCTCTTCCTCCAAGATTTCTACTTCGGGAGCGACGAATCTACACTTTTTGCCCCACGGCGACGATAGCTCCGGCCGGTGCCCGGCGAGAACCGGAGTCCGGCAGCGTGGTCAAAGAATCCGGGCCGGATCAGCCGGCCGTACGGGAAATAGCCGTGAAGCCAATGCTGAGATACGGGTTCCACAGACGGCGGCCCTGGTGCCATACTTCTCTGAACCGTCTCGTGATTGTCATCTTCGCCCTCCTGTCTGCCGGTTGCGGTGGCGGTGGGAACTCGGGCGGGGACTCCACGGCTGCCGTGTGCCAGGGGTTCGGGCCCTGGCAGGAGTCGGCCTATGTGCTGCCATTCCCGGTCGGTAGCGGCCATATCCTCGATCAGGGCAATTGTTCGGGCTATGGTCACTCGGGATTCTGGAGGTTCGGTTACGACTTCCTGATGCCTATCGGTACCATCGTGACGGCCGCGCGGGACGGCATCGTCCGTCACGCCAACGATGGTGCCCTGGACGGGGACCGCACCCGGACCAACCTGGTCGCCGTCCTTCACGTCGACGGTACCGTTGCGCTGTACTCGCACCTGACCAGGGGTCTCGCCGTGGCGGCTGGACAGACTGTCCGGCGTGGCGACGTGGTCGGCCAGAGCGGAGACACCGGCAACACCGGTGGCACGCCGCACCTGCATTTTTCGCTGCACCCCTGCGACAAGCTTCCCGGTCTCGTCGGCGGCGACCAGACCAGTTGCCCCACCATCCCTGTCAACTTCAGCAACACTATGCCGAATCCGTTCGGACCCGTCGTCGGTCGATTCTGGGAGGCGCTACCCTACGGGGACTGACCCGCGCGACTTGGATTAGCTTCAGGGACAAGCGGCCCCATCTTCACCACGCCCGACCTGCGTGTGCACCGTCGCGAACAGGAGCGCGGGCGTGCCGACGCCCGGCGGATCACGGCGCGAGGCCGTATCGTTCCCTGATAAGCCGGCTGAGTTCGATGGCCATCGCCTTCTGTTGATTGAGAAACCAGACCGTGTTGCTAAGGGCCGTCCGGTACCAGAGGATATCGCCGTAATACACGAGCTGTAGCAGCGGATCGTCACTGGCCAGGTACCGGCCCTCGGGGACAAGCGGCTCGAATTGCTCCGGCGGCGCGAGAATGTTCGCGACCGGGTTCTCTTCGATGAATTCGACACTCCGTTTTGCCAGCCTCAGGTCCAGAAACCGCTTCTGGGTGGCTTCGGCCACGTGGAAATAATTCACCATCTCGTCGTACTGGTGGCGGCAGTCTGCAAGACCTTGTTCGTAGCGCAGCAGGCCCTCCATGACCAGGTTGTCCCGGATCAGCTGCAGATCGCCGCTGTACTTGAGCTGGGTCATGGTCAGCTCCGAGAAACCCGCTTCCAGGTACCAGTACGTGTAGACAACGGAATGGAGGAACAGCTTCCTCTGGTACTCGGGATCCGCCTGCGGCCCGCTCAGCAAGGAGAGCAGATCGTCTATGCCCTTAAGCAAAATGAGGTTGCCATCCACGACCTTGTCGATCTCGCGAATATCCTCATTCAGATCAGTGAGCATCGAGGCGAGGTAAGCGCGCTCCTGTATGCGGTCCAGGCGATCGTCGTTCCAGCTGTCGATCTGCAGCGCAATCAGGATGCCGATCACGACCAGGACAATCTCGCCGATCGCGTACTTCAGGTACCGGTCCATGGCTTCTCCCTTCACGAGTCCTTGCCTGATGCCTTTGAAGAAATGCAGCATGGACGCGGCGCTAAGTCCTCGCCCGCAGGGCACCGGTGGCTTCTCTCGGAGCGGTCAGCATGAGCGCACTCTACGCTGCCGGAGCGGAATCCCCCAAACGACTGTCCCATGGGCGTTATACCGCCGGCGCCGCGCGTCACCCGGAGGCGGCCGGGACTCCAGCCCGCTCCAATCCCCGTAGGTAGCGGTCGACGAAAGGCCCGGGACACGTGAAGAAGAAATCCTGGCGCGCAAAGTCCAGGGTGTAGCCAGGCTTCATGCGGGTCAGACGGTCCGCGATGGCCTGCGCTTCCTCGCGCCGGCCGGTATCGCCAAGGAGTGCGCAGAGGGTGGCGAAGGGCCAGTACGTGGCGTTGGGCTGGCGGACGGCCGTACGGACGTAGCGCTCAGCCTCCGTCGTCTGTCCCAACCGGAAATGCGCCATGGCCCGCATGTGATGGAAGGTCCAGATATGCGGATCGTGGGGGCTCAGCAGTACCGCCTTGTCGAAATAAGCCATCGCCTCCGCCGGTCTGTCCCAGTTCGTCAGGCAGAAGCCAAGGGCGAAATGAGCCTGGGCGAAGCTCGGGTTCAGCTCGATGGCGGACTCGAGCTGCGCCTGGGCCTCGGGGAAGTTCAGGACCAGCGACAGCGCCCGCCCCCTGACGAACCGGCTGAAGGCATTCCACGGGTCGATATCCACCGCACGCTGTGACGAGGCGAGCGCCGTCTGGAGTTCACCGGATCGTTTCGAGGGTGGTCCGTAGAAGGCGAGCTGTACCGCCACGTAGGCCAGACCGCCGTGGGCGCGGGGCAGTTTGTCGTCGATCTGTATCGCGCGATCGAACCATTGGCGCGCCGACCGCAGATCGTCGGCGGTAAAGCGGTAGAGGTGCCAGAAACCCCGCTGGCAGCAGTCCCAGGCGTCCAGGTCGGAATCCTCCTTGCTGATCACGCGCTGGCGCACGATATTGCCAAGTTCCGGCTCGATCGATGCGGCGATCTGCTCCGCGATCTCCTCCTGGACCGTGAACAGGTCCGTCTCGGCCTTGTCGAAGGCCTGTCCCCAGAGGTGGCGCCCTGACTTGCAATCAGCCAGTTCGGCGTCGATGCGGATCCGGCCACCGTGCCGCCGGACCCGGCCGGTCAGAAGGAAGCCGATACCCAGGGAGGCGCCGATCTGCTGGGGCGTTGCGTCCCCGACCTTGAAGACAAAGCTCGACCCCCGGGCGATGACGGTCAGCCAGCGGTGCCTCGCCAGCAGGGCGATGATGTCGGCGGCAATGCCTTCGCCAAGCCAGCTCTGGCCCGGATCGCATCCGGGACATTCGAAGGGCAGAATCGCGATGCTGGCCCCCTGGGCGTCAACCTGGGTGGGTCGAATCGAGCTGGCGAGCTGGCGGGCGTCCCCCAGGGCCACTTCCACGTCGCCGACAAAGCGGTAGCCACGGTTCCTGAGCGTCTTCAGCAGCCTCTGGTCCTTACCGGTGTCGCCGATCAGCTTTCTGACTGCCTTGATCCTGCTGCTCAGAGTGGTCTCCGAGATGAAGCGCCCGCTCCATACCTGGTCGAGCAACTCGTCCTTTGAGACTACGCGGTCGTGGTGCTTGAGCAGGTACAGGAGTACGTCAAACACCTGGGGCTGAACCGGCAGGACTTCGCGGCCGCGTCGGACCTGGAATTGCGAGCCGTCCAGCTCCAGATCCGCGAATCGATAGATTTCCGACATGGCTACCTCGTGGCAGGCCGGATGCGCCCCGGGCGGTTATACATACCACAATCCATGATCAGTCCAAGTTAATCCATGCGCTGTCCAAGCTGGTTCGTGGCTGCACCGCTAGGATCTCGAAACCGGTTACGAGTTGGTCGTGACCCGACGAAAAAGGAGAGAGAGTATGCGCAAGTTTGTCATCGAGAGAGAGATCGACGGCGTCGGAAGCCTGGGCGACAAGGAACTCGGGGATGCCTCTGCTACGTCGAACGACGCACTGGCCCGGCTGGCTCCGCGCGTGCAGTGGGTCCACTCGTACGTCAGTGACGACAGGACGTTCTGCGTCTACCTGGCCGAGGACGAAAGCTTTATACACGAGCACGCGAGGCTGAGCGGGTTTCCTGCCACCCTTGTGTACGAGGTGAAGACGATGATCGATCCGTCCACCGACCGCAGGGACAAGCTGGCCCAGGTAGCCTGATTTGCGCGGGCAGGGCCGGCGGTAGCCAGTCAACAGGCCGGCGCTCGGCC
>JAHEFR010000012.1 GCA_024640085.1 Gammaproteobacteria bacterium | reverse complement strand
CGATCTCGGCATGCGCGAGGAGGACCCGACCATCGCCGGACTCCTCAAGGATCACGGTTACGCCACCGGTCAGTTCGGCAAGAACCACCTCGGCGACAAGGACGAGCACCTGCCCACCAATCATGGATTCGATGAGTTTCTAGGCAACCTCTATCACCTCAACGCCGAGGAAGAGCCGGAGAACGCGGATTATCCGGCCGATCTCAAACTGAAAAACGGCCAGACATTCCGCGAGCGTTTCGGTCCCCGCGGGGTAATGCGCGCGACCGCGTCCTACGGGGACGAGATTGTGCAGTCCATCGAAGACACCGGGGCGCTGACCAAGAAGCGCATGGAGGTCATCGATGACGAAACCATCAAGGCCGCCACGGATTTCATCCGCGAGACGACCGAGGCCGGAAAACCCTGGTTCGTCTGGTGGAACGGCACACGCATGCATTTCCGCACGCACGTCTCTCCGGAACGCATGAAAGAGATCAAGAAGAAGTATCCGAAAGCAGACGAGTACGCCGCAGGCATGATCGAGCACGACATGCATGTAGGTACGCTTCTCGACCTGCTCGATGAGCTCGGCGTTGCCGAGGACACCATCGTACTCTACTCCACCGACAACGGACCCCACATGAACACCTGGCCCGATGCGGGCTGGAATCCGTTCCGCGGCGAGAAGAACACCAACTGGGAGGGCGGATGGCGGGTGCCCGCCATGGTGCGCTGGCCCGGCAGGATCGAGCCGGGCTCTGTCTCGAACGAGGTCGTGCACCATATGGACTGGCTGCCGACCTTTCTCGCTGCCGCAGGCGAGCCTGACATCAAGGAAGAGCTGCTGACCGGCTACAAGGACAAGGCCATGGGGCGCGACTACAAGGTGCACCTCGACGGGTATGACATCCTGCCAATGCTCACCGGTAAGACCAAGGAGAGCCCGCGCAAGGAGATCTTCTACTTCTCGGATGACGGCGATCTGACGGCGCTGCGCTTCGCTGACTGGAAGCTGCTTTTCATGGAGCAGGAGAAAGCGGGCACTTTCGCAGTCTGGCAATATCCGTTCGTCCCGCTGCGCGTCCCGTATATCCTCAACCTGCGCCGGGACCCCTATGAGCGGTCCACGATCACTTCGAACAGCTACTACGACTGGATGATCGACCGCGCGTACTTCCTGGTCCCTGCCCAGACGTACGTGGGCAACTTCCTGGCCACGTTCCAGGAGTTCCCGCCGCGCCAGAAAGCGGCGAGTTTCAGCCTTGACCAGGTGATGGACAAGCTGCAGACTTCCGGCGGTTCCAAGTAGCAAGCTCGCGTTTTCTGGCTGTACCACGGTACTGGAGATCTTGTGATGGTCAATAATGCCTGTCGGATTGGCGCCGCCGGCCTGATCCTGCTCGCTGGTATCGCTTGGTTCGGACCAGCCGCCGCAGACGATGACTGGCAGTTCGATTTTGCGCTATATGGCTGGCTGCCGGTCATCGACGTGGAACTACCGTCCGGGAACAAATCCAAGATCACCCGGGATGACATCATCAACAACCTGGATATGGCTTTCATGGGCCGGCCAAGGGCGACGAAAAACAGGTGATCGCTGACGACGGATATCATCTACTTTGACCTCGCTCACAAGGGTCGGGAACCTCTGCCGCAGGATCGCCTGGAACTGCGGAAACTGGGTCTTCAGGCCGCGCTGATCAAGCCAACTGTTGGCTATCGCGTGTTCGAGTCAGAGCGGAACCAGGTCGAACTCTATGCCGGCGGGCGCTACCTCTGGCTCGAGCCAACCCTCAGGCTCGAAACGGTCGCGCCACTTCCGCCCGGTTTCATTCAAGGAGTCGGAGTCGGGCAGTCGTTGGGACGCCCTGGTGGGCGTCCGTGCGCAATATGACTTTTCCGATCGCTGGTACATCCCCTACTACGCAGACGTGGGCACCGGCGAGTCGGATTACGTGGTCGATCTCCTGGGGGGCGTCGGGTACCGGTTCCAGCGTCTGGACCTTCTGGCCGGCTGGAGGTACATGAAGTACGACTTCGGTGACGACTGGGTCATGAAGACCATGACCATCAATGGGCCGCTTGTCGGCGTCGAATTTTCGTTCGGTTCAAAGTCAACGCACTGACTTTCCTGGCATCGTGACCACCAATGCGGGTGTATTTGCGGCACGTCTTCCACCGTCGCTTCGAACAACCGCGCCGTGATGCTGGATTTCCAGTTCACGAAGGTGTGCTGAAATTGCACCATTGATCCGGGACCGGATCAGCAAGATGCCTGGCCCTCCGGCAGGATTGTGTCCGGGAAATGGCGCCCCGATGGACGGGCCTTCCTGTCCGATCCAAAGCGCTCCCGGCGCGATCGCATCCATCTCAAATGTCTGAGATTGAAGGTTAAGCGGAGGGGCAGAGGACCAGATTGCGGGGAGAGCCTGGCTTTTGGTGAGGACGGTCGCACCTGGCGCCCTTTGTCAACGTCTTTCCAGCCCGCAGTGCCGGCTCGCGCCGGGAATGGTGTCAGGCGGCCAGGAACAGCTCCCACTCGCCGGAAACGCCCTTCAGTTCGCGTGTACCGAGAGATTCGAACTGAAGCCCGGTGCCGGCCACCAGGTCCCTGACGGTCCTGGAGACGACGACCTGGCCGGCCGTGGCGTGGCTCATGACCCGGGCGCCGGTGTGGACCGCGATACCGCCCACCTTGCCGCCCACCTTCTCGCATTCGCCGGTATGCAGGCCGGCCCTGATCTCGACGCCCAGCGCGCGGACCGCCTCGCGGACCGCCAGCGCACAGCGCACCGCCCGGGCCGGCCCCTCGAAGGTCGCGAAAAAGCCGTCGCCGGCAGTGTCCACCTCGTGGCCGCGGAAACGGGCCAGTTCCGCGCGGACCGCCTCATGGTGCCTTTCCAGCAGATCCTTCCACGCCCGGTCCCCGAGCCGTTCCGCATGGCCGGTGGCCTCCACGATATCCGTGAACAGCACCGTGGCCAGCACGCGATCGTCCTCGGCTACCGCCTGCCGGCCGGTGAGGAATTCCTCCACCGGCGCCAGCAGCGCCTCCGTGTCGCCGGTGTGGAAGAAATGGTCGCCCCCGGGTATCTCCACGAATTTGGCTCCGTCGATATGCTCGGCCAGGTAGCGCCCGTTCTCCAGGCGGACGTAGACGTTATCCCGACGATGCAGGACCAGCGTCGGCACCCGGATCGCAGGCAGGATCGACCGGAAATCCAGCTGATAGGTCAGCGGATACAGGCTGCGGAACTGCCCCGGGCTCATGGCGAGGCGCTCGTAGCGCCCGCACCACTCGACGAAGGCCGGATTACCCGCCTGGCTCGGCGCGCCGTACAGGGCATCGTGGCCGGTGCCCCAGCTGCCGACGATGAAACCGATGAGCCTGTCGGCTGCCTTGGGCGGGATACCGCAGGGATAGTCCGGCGCCCTGGCCCGCCTTGCGTAGGTGTCCATCAGCACCAGGCTGGCGGTGCGCGCCGGTTGGGTGGCGGCGAACAGCAGTCCCATCTGGCCGCCGTCTCCATGGCCGACGATAGCGGCCCGCTGGCTGCCGGCGCCATCCATCACCGTGCCGACGTCGTACATCCATTCTTCCCAGCTGGGTATTGCGCCCAGGGGTACGGGGTCAGAAAGGCCAGTGCCGCGCTTGTCGAAGCAGATTACGCGCGCGAACGACGCCAGGCGGTCCATGAACCGGGCCAGGGTTGGTTCCTCCCACATCACCTCCAGGTTGGTGACCCAGTCGGGGATGAACACGAGGTCGATCGGCCCCTCCCCGAAGACCTGGTAGGCGATGAACTGGCCTTCCTTGTTCCTGGCGTAGCGTGTGTGGACCATTGCCGTTGGGCCCTGTCAAAGCGTTCCGTGAGGCGTCACGGAATTGCCGGCCAAGTGTAGCGGCTCGACGGCCGGTACGCTCCTGGCGCGGCGATCGCCGGATGACGCGGCGGAAATTTTATGGCGGCCAGAAACGTCACCAGAGCGTCTGATCCACCGCGATCCACGTCGCCCGCGCCCGGCCGACAAGCCCGCCGGACTCCGCGAACAGCGCCGTGCCTGCGAAGTGCTTGCGGCCGTCACGACCCAGGTCCCAGCCGATCACCGTGCAGCGATCGCCGGCGCGAAGTCCAGGTTCCACATGCGCCGCAAATCGGCCCAGCAACATCAACGAAGGCGAACGGTCGGTGTGCAGAGCGAAGTATCCGGGACAGTCGAGGGCGGCCCAGAGAAATTCCGGTCCGACGTTGCCCTCATCGTTGGCCAGGTCCGCCCCTGGGATCCAGGGCGCGGCGACCAAATCACCACTGGCCACCCCGCCGGCGAATATCCTCAGACCGTCGCCCTCGGCGCGGTCGGGGCCGCAGACGAAACAACCGCCGAAGTGATGGTCGGCGAATCCGATGTACCGGCGGGACGCGGCGACGGCGGTTTCGAAGTCCGGTGGCTCGGGGATCTCCAGCTCTACCACCGCAGGTTCCGACTCGGCGACGAGTTCGTCGCCTTCCAGGAGGCGCAGCCGGCCGGCGCCGTGACCGGCCAGGGTGAGTTCGGCTCCGAGCGGCGGCGGCTTGCGCAGGGTGACGACCGCGCCGTCCTCGTAGTGGCGGCCCAGCAGGCCGCAGACGTAACCGCCGTTGCCGGATTCGGGGGGACCGCGATAGCGCCTGTCGATAACGATGGATTCGATCATGCCGAACCGATTCAAAGCTGGCAGGGAGCGCAAGCGTAGCCCATATCGGGCGCAACGGGGCGTGGTCCGGCCGGCCCGGCGGCGGGCGGGGCCACCGCGCGCCGTCCCTGCCCCCGGGGGACTGCGGGATTCCCCTATTGCAAGCGCCCGGCCTGGGGTCATGCTATGGCTTAGAAATACTCTATCCGGCTGGCGGATCGATACCGGCCGCCGATCGCCATCTCCTGTCGGACCTATGTCCGGTTTCGCGAGGATTACATGATGAAAAGGCTGCTGACTCTGGTTATCTCCATACCGCTGGCCCTGTTGTGCTCCACCGCGCTGGCCGTCGACACCACGGCCGGCGAGGCGACCTTCAAGGCCCAGTGCTCAGAGTGCCACTATGTTGACGATTTTGCCGGTGAGGCCCCGGCCGACCTGATCGTCCTGATCACCCAGGACGATACCCTGGCCGCCCACGAGGGCAAGGCGGATCTGCCGGCCCTGTCCGCCCAGGATGTGGCCAACCTGGCGGAGTATCTCGCCGCCGGCCAGTAATCGGGCAGAACCCGGGGCGCAGCGGGCGGACGCGGCCACGAGCGGCGTTCTGTCCCGCTGTCGCATCACCGGCGTCGACACGGTCGTTTTTCCCGCCGCAAGGTTTTCCTAATGGGACCCCAGTCGGGGGATCAGCCTGATCCTGTCCGGGGCGCGGGCGGCGAGATCCCCCCGGCCGCCGTTATACTCACCGGCGTTCACCGGCGAGGATGGCGTCCGCGATGATCGACACAATCGTCCTGTTAACGATCGGACTCCTGATCGTCTGGGGGATCCTGATCTTCAACGGGCTGGTGCGCGACCGTAACCGGGTCAGGTCCGCCTGGAGCGATATCGACGTACAGCTAACACGTCGTCACGACCTGGTGCCGCGGCTGGTCGAGGCGGTCAAAGCCTATGCGTCTTACGAGAAGGCGACCCTGACCGCGGTGACCGAGCTGCGCGCGCGCAGCGCGCAGGCCGAGAGACTGGGAGACAAGGCGCGATTCGAAGACGAAATGGAGGCCGGGCTCCACCGGCTCATCGCCCTGGCCGAGGACTACCCCGATCTCAAGGCAGACGAGAATTTCAGGGATCTGCAGGCGCAGCTGGTGGATGTGGAGGATCATCTCCAGTACGCGCGCCGCTTCTACAACGGTGCCGTCCGCATTTACAACACACGCATCGAGACCTTCCCGGACCGGTTCGTGGCCGGTCCTTTCCGTTTCACAATGGCGGAGTTTTTCCGCCCCGACAGTGACCAGGTCCGGGAAGCACCCCGCGTGGAGATGCAGTCGTGATCCGGCCGACGGGCGCCCGATGGCGGATGCTCGTCTCTGCCATCGGGCTGTTGACGTGTTTCGCATCGGCCCATGGCGCCGAGCGGATACTCTCCTACCACAGCGACATCCAGGTCCACCCGGACGCCGCCATGACAGTCGTCGAGACCATCCGGGTGAGGGCCGAGGGAGTGAACATCCGCCGGGGCATCTATCGGGATTTCCCCACCGATTACAAGGACGGATTCGGTAACCATTACCGGGTGGCGTTCGAAGTGATCGACGTCTCCCGGGACGGGAGTCCGGAGCCCTGGCGAGCCGAGCCTCATGCCAACGGCGTGCGCGTCTACGCGGGCCGGGAAAACGTGTTCCTCGACCCCGGCGTCTACGAATACGCCATCCGGTATCGCACAAGCCGCCAGCTCGGATTCTTCGAGGATCACGACGAGCTTTACTGGAACGTCACCGGCAACGGCTGGGCGTTCCCGGTCAATGTCGCCAGCGCCTCCGTCACTCTGCCCGAGGGGGTGCCGCCCGGGGCCGTGGCGATCGTGGGCTATACAGGACCCTTCGGCAGCCGGGCTCAGAGCGCCGAGAGCGGCGTTCACGACGGCCGGGCGTGGATCGAGACCACCCGGCCGCTGCATCCGGGGGAGGGGCTGACCCTGGTCGCTTCGTGGCCGAAGGGTTTCGTGCAGGCGCCCACCCGGGGCCAGGAATTGCGATGGCTGCTTGCGGACAACCGCGGCCTGCTGCTGGCGCTGGCCGGCATGGCCCTGGTGCTGGCATACTTGTTGCTGAGCTGGTCCCGGTATGGCCGGGACCCACCGCCCGGCGTCGTATTCCCCGAGTACGAGCCGCCCCCAGGCTATTCGCCGGCCTCGGCTCGATTCATCCGCAGGATGGGATACGACGACCGGACCTTCGCGGCGGCGGTCGTCAACCTGGCCGTCAAGGGTTGTCTGGAGATCAGGGAAACAGACGGCGACTACTCCCTGTGGCGAACGGATCGGACCGACGCCGAGATGGCGCCGGGCGAGCGGGTCCTGCTCAGCCAGTTATTCAAGGCCGGTCCGGTGATCGAGCTGGATGATGAGAACCACAAGATCATCGGAGGCGCACGCAAGGCTCACCGCCGGGCGCTTCAAGTCAATTACGAGCGGATCTATTTCTTCACCAACTCTCCTCTCCTCATTCCGGCGATTCTGATCGCCGCTGGCGGTGTGGCGGCCGTGGTGTTGTCCGGCGGCGTAACACCGGCGGCCGTCGTGGTGCTGGCGTTGACCCTGGCGCTCATCGGCGGCTTCCATTTCCTGATGAAGGCCGCCACGCCGAAGGGCCGGGAGCTGATGGACAGACTGGAAGGATTCCGCCTCTACCTGGATGTGGCGGAGCGTGACGACATCAATCTCAGGAATCCGCCTGAGAAGACGCCACAATTGTTCGAGCGTTATCTCCCCTTCGCCCTGGCGCTGGGTGTGGAACAGGCGTGGGCGGAGCAATTCGCCGAGGTGTTCGCCCGCATCGACGCAGGCGGCGAGAGCTACCGTCCTGTCTGGTACCAGGGCGATTTCAATCCCGCCAGGGTGAATAGCTTCACCTCCAGCGTGGGCCGCTCCCTGACCCGGGCCATTGCCTCGTCGTCCACGCCCCCCGGTTCCTCATCCGGCGGCGGTGGTGGCTTCTCCGGTGGCGGGGGAGGCGGCGGCGGAGGCGGCGGTTGGTAACCCGGTCGGCAGCTATGGAATGGTGCTTAGCCGCCATGACGTCGCCCGGGGATGCTGACGTGCCAGGTTGCGCCGGACCGGACCGGTTTTGCTATATGCTGCCGCCTGCGCCAGGGGGAGCGAGCGAGTGATGGGAGCGGGACAAGCCACTGCGGGAAGGGCGACGGTCAGCGGCTGGCTGGCCGTGGCGGCGGCGATCCTCACCCTCGCGCCCGCGGCGCTCCCGGCCCAGGAGACTGGGGTGCGGCGCGCGCTGCTGATCGGCGTGGGAGACTATGCCGTCAACGACAGGGGCCGTGACGATGCCGGCGACGTCCTGATGCTGGCCGACCTCGAAGGACCGGTCAACGACGTGGTGCGCCTGTCCCGGGTCCTGACAACGCGCTTCGGATACCGGGCCGAGGATATCGTCACCCTGGTCGACGGCCAGGCGGACCGAGCCGCGATCCTCGATGCTCTGAACGGATTGGTGGAAGCCACGGGTCCCCTGGACGTGGTGTACGTTCATTTCTCGGGCCTCGGATCCCGCGTGCCGGATTCCAGCGGCGACGAACGGGACGGATGGGACGATACCATCCTGCCCCACGACGCACGGATGCCTGGGGTGGCCGATATTTCGGATGACGAGCTGGATGCCATCCTGGGGCGGCTCCGCGCGAGGAGCGCGCTGGTGGTCCTGGACGCAGGCCACGACCCGATGCCGGTGAGCGCCGGAAGCAACGTCCGGGTGCGGGCGGCGGGCCAGGATGGGCGAACCGAGCTCTATGAAGGCACCGCAGCCGGAGAGCAGCGGACGGCCGAAGCGCAGGAGCAGGGCGGGGGCTATGTCCTGATTAGTGCTGCGGCCGCCGGCCAGTTCGCCCTGGAGAGCCGGATCGACGGCGGTCCTCCGCTGGGCTGGTTCTCCTGGGCCCTGGCGAGGACCCTCGGCACGGCGGAGCGGCAGACGTCGGTCCGGGACGTCTTTGAACGAACACAGCAGGCCATTGACAACCTGGGAATCCGGGCGGGTCTATGGGCGCCCGCGGCCCGGTTGGCGGGCGACGGCCCCCTGCTGAGTCGCGCCATACTCGATGGAGATCAGGATTTTGCCGAAAGCGACGGCGCCTCGACCCGGACGTGGATCGACGTGTTGCCAGAGGGCGGCGGCAAGGTCCGCCTCGATCAGGGAGCGCTGTTCGATGGCGCCAGGGGCTCGGTGTGGGCGCTGTTTCCACCCGGCACCACTGACTTCACTCTGACCCCGACTCTCGCGACCGCCGAGGTCGACCGCGTGCAGGGCCTGGACGCGGCGGCCACGCTGGATGGGGGCGGAAGCGTGCCGCTCGGGAGTCGCGCGGTGCTGCTGGCGCCGGCGCCTCCCGCCGAAGCAGTGACCGTGTGGGTCCGGAGCGCGGAGCCGGGCGGTGGAAAGGCGCTCGAGGCCGCCCTCGAGGCAGCCGCGGGCAGCCCAGTCGAATTCGTGGACTCGGCCGAGGGCGCGAGGTTTATCGTTACCCTGGATAATCGCGGATACCGGATGTTCGCACCGGGCGGCTTGCAGGAGCTGGCCCGGTTCGGGCCCGGCGACGGCGACGCCATCGGCAGCATGGCCGTACTCATCGATCGCTCCGCCAGGCTGCGCCGACTGCAGGCTCTGGATAACCCGTCGGCCGGCCTGTGGGTCCGCCTGAGCGTATCTCCGATCGACGTGGACGGCATGCCAAGAGTCACCGCGGTCTCCGGGGCCCGACCGATCCCCACCTTCAGGGTGAGAACACCGGGAGAGGCCAGGGCGCCGGACAATAGCCTCATGATGCGGATATCCGTCGACCGCCCAGCCTATATTACGGTGGTCGACATCGGACCCGAAGGCGGGATCTCTCCGATGTTTCCGAACCCGGTGAGCGACGAACACTCGTTCTACCCCGAGGGCCTGGTCCCCGGAGGCACCGAGATCAGAATCCCGGACTCGCTGGTCGCCGGAACCGCCGGGTTCTACATCGATTACGAACCCCCGGGAGGCCCTGACACTCTGCGTGTGTTCGCCACCGCCGATCCGGTGACCGCCCAGCGCATCAGGGAACACCTGGCGCGCCTGGTAGCCGCCGCGGATTCCACGATCCCGCCGCAGAATTTCACAGAGATTTTCCTTCCGCTGGATACTGCTCCCGCCGCGGAAGTCGGAACGGCCGCATCGGGTTTCGGGGCGAGCTCGGTCCTGGGCCAAGACGTGCCGCAGAATTTCGTCGACTGGGCAGCGACGTCGGTATCGTTCCGGGTCCAGGAATAAGCTCGCAGCGATCGCTTGCCGCGGGGCGGGCAGGCGATGCCGGACCCAGGTCTTCAACCGGCGGCCGAGCGGGCCAGGCCGGGCCGCTCGGCCTGAATCAGCCGCTCCATCTCGTCAAATCCGGCTTCGAGCCCCATCCGGCGCCGTACCAGGCGTTCCGCGATCCGGCGCAGCAACCAGACGGGCAGCGGAAGTTCCACTTTCATCCGCCAGGACAACCGGGTGCCCTGCGAAGACGGCGTCAATTCGACTGTGATCAGGACATCGACGCCCCGGGTCGTGACCCGCACCGTGTAGTAGTCGAACGGTCGCCAGTCCAGCACATGTTCGATGGCGTTGTAGGTGGCGCAGTGGTTGCTGGCCTGGGGGCCGGTGCGGCCACCCGGACGGGTGTCGCCAATCCAGCTCGAACCCTGCATCCAGCGAGTGCGCTTGCGCATGTCTCCGAGCCAGTCCCAGACCACCGGGCGCGCTGCGTGGAACTCGCGCGTGACCTCGGCGTGGCATTGGTCGGACGGGAGATAGAAGCGGCGGCGGGCGATTAACTCGTCATACCTGGCATGGAGGTCCATGCTCCAGGTCCTCGTGGTCCCAAGATGCTCGTAGTTCTCCGCGCCGGCGTGCATCCCCTCGGTCGAGAATCCGATCCGGCCCAGGGCCTCACCGGTGTAGAGGACATAGGCCACCCAGCCGGTCTCCTCGGTAAGCCGGTTTTTCAGCAACCGGTGAGTGAGGTTGACGGAGCTGCCCACCGGACTGGTCTTGCCTGCCAGCGCCTGCACGACGAATTCGCCGTGATGGACGACGAACTTGAGGTCGAGGTCACCGATATGTCTGCAAGCCCGGCACGGGCACGTGGCGTTATGGATCATGGTGCGTTGCTGATCCCGGAACGCCGCATAGGTGGACTCCACCAGTTCGGCGATCAGTTCGCCCCGGGTGGCGACCGGGTCTGGCGCATAAACGAAGACCGCGTCTCCCTCCACTTCACACAGCGCCATGGTCGGGGTCAGGCATCCGACCAGCCGCTCCAACACCTGGCGCAGGATGGCCTGGCCGTGGTCGAGTTCGGTGCCGGCGATGAACGAGGTGAACCCCGATATATCGGCGATTAGCAGGTAGCCGCTCTGGATCTGTTGCGTCATTAGGCCGGATCGTCTGCGTACCTTCCCCCGGGGCTGAAGGATGGCACACCGTATCCGGCCTTGTCTGCCGGCTGGCGGAGTCAGGCCGGTCGGCCGGCGGGGGAGTAGTTGTCCCTGAGGCCGATCTCCGCGAATCCCGCCCGCTGGATATTGCGGTAGGAGTGCTGCTCCTCGCCGGCCACGGCCTCGCCGGTGCAGGTGCCGATGAGCGGGCATCCGAGGGCGATGGCTGCGTTCACCCGCCTGGCAAGCAGGGCCGCCTGGCTGCCGCGGTTGCGGAAGCCTGGGTCGGTGGCACCCCAGTCGGTCCAGCCGATGCCCCTGTGCACGAACAGGGCGCCCGTGCCGGCCGGCGTCTTGCCGTCGAAGCTCATATAGATGTGCCAGCCCGGCCTGCCGACAAGACCGGCCACCGCCCCCCACGCCGATTCCGGGAGCCCGAAGGCAGTGCCGGCGATGCGGCCGAAATCGCGGGCAAATCCGGCATCGATCTCTCGCACTTCGAGATCAGTAGCGGGCTCCACCGCCGGTTCCGTCCCGCGAGCGAACTTCATCCAGGCACGGTCCTTGATCAGGCCGGCTTGCTCCAGGAGTGCCGAGAGCGGACGCGGTTCGCCCAGCGGGGTGGCGTGGATGAAATACCGGGCCACGCCTTCCGATGCGTAGTCCCGGCGGATTGTCGCCACCTCGTCCAGCGTGGCAGGTCCCTGGCTTCCGAGGCCGACAGTCCGGTTGAGGACGATGCCGCCTCCGTTTGGTGCCATCGATACCAGCGTGCCGTTCCATTCAGTCAGGCGAAGCCCCAGGGCATCCCTGACGGGGGCCGGGGCCGCCTGGTGAAACTCGAAAAGCGCTTTGGCTTCAACGAGTTCCAAATCCAGGGAGATATTGTCGTGGCGGTCTTTCATCGCTGTAGTTCCGGATGCCCCTTCCCGGGCTCCCGGTGGCGGGAGAGCGCGGGAACGGTCCTGAACGGGCGGTTCTGCTCAGGGTAGCATTCCCTGGTCGCCGAGCGGGCCGGATGGGCCGTCGCCAGGACCTGGTCGTCCGGGTCTATTCGTAGGGAGCGAAGAAGTCCGACAAGGCCGAGGCGACCTCGCCCGGCCTCTGCAGCGGTACCAGGTGACCGGCGTCGTGGATGTCCATGTACTGCGCTTCGGGATGCATTCGCTGCCAGCGGGACCACGTCGGGTCGGGGACTACCTCGGAAAGCGCCCCCCGGATGGCCAGCATGGGCACGGAGCATCGTTTCAGGTCCGGCCAGGCCCAGGGGCAGGTCGCGTAGATCTTCGCTTCCCATTCCCGCGGGAAGGCCAGCGTGAATCCCCCGTCGCCGCTTTCCCGGGTGCCGGCCCGGATGTAGTCCCACAAGGCTTCGTCGCCGATGCGGGCGAAGGCGCGGGCACGCCGGTGGAACGCGAACGCCGCTTCGCGGGAGTCCCATCGGTTGGGCCGGTTCAGGGCCTTCCGGACTATGGGCACGCGAGTCTTCCAGCGCTCCGGCGCCAGCCTCAGCGGCAGGGTCTTCTTCAGCGGCAGCAGGACCGGGTCGATAAGCGCCAGCGCCCGGAACAGGTCCGGTCTCCTGGCCGCCGTCATCATGGTCACGACTGCGCCCATGGAATGGCCGGCCGCGAGGATCGGCGGATGGAGTTCCGACTCGATGAACTCCACCAGGTCCGGGATCAGTTCGTGCCAGTTGCGGAAGTGGGGGTGGTGGTCCGGCTTGACCAGGGGCAGCCAGTGGATGCAGCTGACCCGGTGGGAGGCGGCGAGCGGCTCGAGCAACTGTCGGTAACTCCCGGGAGGATAGGCGTTGGCGTGGGCGAAATGCAGCTCCGGGCCGCGCCCGCCGAAGTCAGTGAACTGCATGGCAGGTCCGGTCCCGGCTCGCTGGTCAGCCCCGGGAGTCGGTGACGGCGCCCTTGGAGGCGCAGCTCACCAGCCGGGCATACTTCCTCAGCACGCAGCCAGCGTCGCGGACCTCCGGCCTCCAGGCGGCCAGCCGCCGTTTCATGGCCTCGTCGTCGAGATCCACGTCGATGCGCCGCTCGGTGGCGTCGATGACGATGCGGTCACCGTCCTCGATCACGGCGATGGGTCCGCCCGCGGCTGCCTCCGGCGCTACATGCCCGACCACGAAGCCGTGGCTACCGCCCGAGAAACGGCCATCGGTGATGAGCGCGACGGAGTCTCCGAGTCCCTTGCCCACGATGGCGGAGGTGGGGCTCAGCATCTCCCGCATCCCCGGTCCGCCCCGGGGGCCCTCGTAGCGGATCACAATCACGTCGCCGGCGGCCACCCCGTCGCCCAGGATCGCTTCCAGGGCCTGCTCCTCGGAGTGGAACACCCGGGCGCGGCCCTCGAAGCGGTCGCCTTCCTTTCCGGTGATCTTGGCCACCGCCCCGGCCGGCGCCAGGTTGCCGTAGAGGATCACCAGGTGGCTCTCCCGCTTGATCGGATTGTCCAGCGGTCGCACCACATCCTGTCCGGTGGGATAGGGCGCCACTTCCGCCAGGTCTTCGGCCAGGCTGCGGCCGCTCACCGTCAGGCAGCCGCCGTGCAGCAGGCCGGCGTCAAGCAGGGTCTTCATCAGCGGCCGGATGCCGCCGATGGCGACGAGTTCAGACATCAGGTAGCGGCCGCTGGGCCTGAGGTCGGCCAGCACCGGCACGCGTGCGCCGACCCGGGCGAAATCGTTCAGGCTCAGTTCGATACCGGCCGCGTCGGCGATGGCCAGCAGGTGCAGGACGGCGTTGGTGGACCCGCCAAGGGCGACGGTGACCGCGATGGCGTTCTCGAAGGCCTCGCGGCTGAGGATATCGCTGGGGCGGATACCGCGTGCCAGCAGGCCCACCACCGCGGCGCCGGCCCGCCGGCAATCCGCGCGTTTCGCTTCCGCCACTGCTTCCTGGGCCGAACTGTTGGGCAGGCTCATACCGAGGGCCTCGATGGCCGAGGCCATGGTGTTGGCCGTGTACATGCCGCCGCAGGAGCCGGGGCCGGGGATCGCCTTGCGCTCCACTTCGAGGAGCGCGGCGTCGGAGACGTCCCCCCGGGCATGACCGCCCACCGCTTCGAAGACCGATATGATATCGGTGTGGCCGGGGCCGGGGCGGATCGTGCCGCCGTAGACGAAGACCGCCGGCCGGTCCATCCGGGCGATGGCCATCATGCATCCCGGCATATTCTTGTCACAGCCGCCGATGGCCACCAGGCCGTCCAGGCCCTCCGCCTCCACCACGGTCTCGATGGAGTCCGCGATGACCTCCCGGGATACCAGGGAATAGCGCATTCCCGGTGTCCCCATGGAGATACCATCAGAGACCGTGATGGTGTTGAACACGAGGCTCTTGCCACCGGCGGCGTCCGCGCCGGCCGCGGCTTCCCTGGCCAGGGCGTCGATATGGACGTTGCACGGCGTCACCTCGCTCCAGGTCGAAGCCACGCCGATCTGGGGCTTGCCGAAGTCCTCGTCCAAAAAGCCCACCGCGCGCAGCATGGCGCGGCTCGGGGCCCGCGTCACGCCGTCAACGACGATTCGGGAGTGCTCTCTGGGATCGTTGTCGCTCATGGGATCTTCCGCTTTGCATATATAAGGTGCGGACTGCATTGAGTATGCCGCAATGCAGCGGATCGTACGTCGGCTCGTGCCGCATCGCAAAAATTTTTGTTGACACAGACGAAAGTGCCGTGCTTAAAATCGGGCCACCCGATGACACGGACCTGATTTCGCTAATGTCCAACCGCCACGCATATCGTCGTAACGCTCGCGCAGTCGCCCAGACCGCGCGGTTCGACGTGCATATGCGCGACGCGGTCGTCGTACTCCTTGGCCTCATTATTCTCATTCTCGTAATCGGGAAGAGCGGGGTCATGGTCTAACTAAGCGAAACACAAGTACACCACCAGACCCCGCAACCGGAAACGGAAGCGGGGTTTTTTTTGGCCACAGAAACCTGAACACAAGCAAGCGGAGCAGAGAATGAAGATCTACGTCGAATCGGATGTTGACAGCCGCGCCACCCGCGGCGCCCGGGTAGCCGTCGTTGGCTACGGGAGCCAGGGACGGGCCCATGCCCTGAACCTCAGGGACAGCGGCTTCGACGTGACCGTCGGCCTGCGCCCCGGCGGCCCGAGCTGGCGCCGCGCCGAAGCGGACGGAATGAAGGTGGCGGCGCCGGAGCAGGCGGTAGAAGGCGCCGACCTGGTCGCCATGCTGGTCCCCGACATGGCTGCGCCGGCGGCCTACGAGGCGGTCCGGGAAGGGCTCAAGCCCGGCAGCGCGCTGCTCTTCGCCCACGGATTCAATATCCATTACGGTCAGATTCGTCCCGCGGACAATATCGACGTGATCCTTGTGGCGCCGAAGGGGCCGGGCGACCTGGTGCGGCGCCAGTACGAGGAGGGGCGTGGCGTCCCCGCATTGATGGCCGTGGCCCAGGACGCCACCGGCAACGCCAAGGCCCGCGCCCTCGGTTATGCCCATGGCATCGGCGGTACCCGGGGCGGCGTGCTCGAGACCACCTTTGCCGAGGAGACCGAGACCGACCTGTTCGGCGAGCAGGCAGTGCTCTGTGGCGGTGTCACCGAACTGGTGCTCCAGGGCTTCGAGACCCTGGTGGAGGCCGGTTATCAGCCGGAAGTCGCCTATTTCGAATGCATGCACGAGCTCAAGCTGATCGTCGACCTCCTCCACGAGGGCGGTCTGGCCAAGATGCACGAGTTCGTCAGCGAGACCGCCAAGTACGGTGACCTGACCCGCGGTCCGCGTGTGGTCGACGAGCACACCCGCGAGCAGATGCGGCAAGTGCTGGCGGAAATCCGCGACGGCACATTCGCCCGCCAGTGGGCCGCCGAGTACCAGGCCGGTCTGCCCGAGTACAAGGCGATGATGAAGAAGGACCTGGAGCATCCCGTAGAAAAGGTCGGCAAGGACCTCCGGGCGCGGATGTCCTGGCTGAAATCGCGTAAGCAGGCGGCGGCATAACCGTGAAAGGCGCGCAATTACTGGTCAGGGCCCTCGAGCAGGAGGGCGTGGACGTGGTCTTCGGGTATCCGGGCGGCGCCATCATGCCCGTGTACGACGCCCTGCTCGATTCCCCCATACGGCACATCCTGGCGCGCCACGAACAGGGTGCGGCCCTGTCCGCTGACGGTTACGCGCGCGCCTCGGGCCGCACCGGCGTCTGCATCGCGACCTCCGGACCCGGGGCCACCAACCTGGTGACAGGCATCGCCAACGCCTACATGGACTCGATCCCGGTGGTGGCGATCACCGGCCAGGTTCCCACCCCCGTACTGGGGACGGACGCGTTCCAGGAAGTGGACATCTTTGGCATCACCATGCCCATCGTGAAGCACAGCTTCATGATCCGACGGGCCGAAGATATCCCCCGGATCATCAGCGAGGCGTTCTATATCGCCGCCGAGGGGCGCCCGGGCCCGGTGCTGGTGGACCTGCCCAAGGACGTTGCCAACGCCGAGACCACCGTACCGCCGATCTTCGAGATGAAGAGCCCCGTCCGGCGGCGTCCGGACCCCGACCAGGTGGAGGAAGCCTGCCGCCTGATCCGCCAGGCAGAGAGGCCGGTGCTGTACGTGGGCGGCGGCGTCATCATGGCGCGCGCGGTGGACGCGTTCCGGAAATACGCGTTCGCCAGTCGGATCCCTGTGGTTGCCACGCTGAAAGGGATCGGCGCCGTACCCACGCGCCATGCGGATTACCTCGGCATGCTGGGCATGCACGGCAACCTGGCGGCCAACAAGGCGGTCCAGGCCAGCGATCTGCTGATCTGCGTCGGGGCCCGCTTCGACGACCGGGCCACGGGACGTCTTGATGGCTTCGCGCCAACGGCGAAGGTCATCCATATGGACGCCGATCCCAGCGAGATCGGCAAGCTGCGTCACGCCGATGCAGGCTTGCTCGGGGATTTGCGCTACGCGTTGGAGAGCATGCCGACGGACCTGTCAATCGAACCCTGGCAGGCTTGGTGCGCCGAGCGCAGGGAAGAGCACCAGTGGCGTTACGACGCCCCCGGCGAAGGTGTCTATGTCCCGGACATGCTGCGTCGCCTCACCGAGGCGGACAAGAATCTGACCATCACCTGCGACGTCGGGCAGCACCAGATGTGGGTAGCGCAACACTGTCATTTCCAGCACCCGCAGCAGCACCTGACCAGCGCCGGGCTGGGGACCATGGGATTCGGCATCCCTGCCGGCATCGGTGCCTTGATGGCCGATCCAACGGCCCGAGTGCTGACCGTCACCGGTGATGGCTCGATCATGATGAACCTGCAGGAACTGCAGACCATCCGCCGCTACGACCTGCCGCTGAAGATTTTGCTGGTGGACAACGCGTCCCTGGGCATGGTGCGCCAGTGGCAGGAACTGTTCCATGAGGAGCGGTACCACGAGGTCCATCTGTCCGATAACCCCGATTTCGTGGTAGTGGCCCGGTCCTTCGGCATCGAAGCGTTCCGTGTGACCCGCCGGGACCAGGTGGACGGGGCCATCCGCAGGCTGCTGGCAACCGAGGGCGCCATCCTCGCCCACGTGTGTATCGATCCCAAGACGAATGTCTGGCCGCTGGTGCCGCCAGGCCAGACAAACGACGTGATGCTGGAGGGCATAAGCGCA
The DNA here is from genome assembly GCA_024640085.1 of Gammaproteobacteria bacterium. Classification (GTDB taxonomy): domain Bacteria; phylum Pseudomonadota; class Gammaproteobacteria; order Steroidobacterales; family XN24; genus JAHEFR01. The sequence goes on along the minus strand of JAHEFR010000012.1, from coordinate 56,408 downwards.
TGAACCACACACTGAAACTGACGATCCAGCGGGTCGAGGGGGCCCTGATACGCGCTCTGGGGCTGATCGAGCGCCGGGGATTTGCGGTCACGTCGATTAATGCCGAGGCCGACGCGGCCGCCCAGCAGATGGAACTCACTATCGAAGTGCGTTCCGCCGGGCGTTCCGCGGATGTACTGGCGCGACAGATCGAAAAACTGTTTGACGTCCGCGCCGTCACCCTGATGCCGGCCGAAGAGCCAGCCGTAGCCCTTGAGGAGAGCATGGCATGCTAAGCACCGATTTCCAGACCGCGGATCTCTGTAACGAGAATCCGGATGCCGACGTAGAAGGCGTATTCCCGGTGAGTCTCGACGAGGTCCGTCGGGCTCACCGTGTCGTCATGGAGCACCTTCCGCCCACCCCGTTGGTCAGCCACCCGCTGCTGGGGCAGCGCGTGGGCTGTGAGGTGTTCGTGAAACTAGAGAACACCCACGACATCGGCTCGTTCAAGATCCGCGGCGGGCTCAACCTGCTGGCGGGGATGTCCGAGGCGGAGAAGGCGCGTGGCCTGGTGACCGCGACCCGCGGCAACCACGGTCAATCCCTGGCCAAGGCCGCCGCCATGCACGGCGTGCGCTGCACGATCTTCGTGCCGGGTGGCAACAATGCGCACAAGAATGCTGCCATGGCGGCCCTGGGCGCCGAGGTCATCGAGGCCGGTCATGATTTCGACGCGGCAATGGTGACCGCGGAGCAGTTCGCGCGGTCCCAGGGTGCCCGCCTGGTCCATCCGGCCCGGGAACCTGCCCTGATCGCCGGCGTCGGCACCATTGCCCTGGAGATGCTGGCCGAGGCCGGTCACCTGGACGCCCTGTTCCTGCCAGTCGGCGGGGGCAGCATCGCCGCCGGCATGTCCATCGTGTTCAAGGCCCTGAGCCCGCGCACCAGGATCTACGGGGTGCAGGCCGAGAATGCGCCGGCCATGCACCACGCCTGGCACAATGGTGAGGAACGGCCACATGCCGTCACCGAAACCATCGCCGACGGGCTGGCGGTGCGGGTGCCCGTGGACACGACGCTGAATGTCCTGCGGGACCTGCTGGAAGGCATGGTGCTGGTCTCCGAGGAAGCCATCCAGGAAGCCATCCGCTGCTACGCATCCACCATCCATCACATGGCGGAAGGGGCCGCGGCCGCACCGCTGGCCGCCGCCATGACCATGCGGCGTGAACTGGCCGGCAAGCGTGTCGGGCTGGTGCTCACCGGCGGCAACATCGACACCGAAACCCTGGTACACGCACTGTCCGGGGCAGCGCCGCGTCACGTACCCCAGGCCATGCCCATGTTCCCGATCGGCGAGTTGTCCTATGGGTATTGATCCCATGGCTAACCGGGTGGTGCTGGAACCGGCCGAACGGCTGGTGATCTTCGATACCACCCTGCGCGACGGCGAGCAGGCGCCCGGATGCAGCATGAGCCTGAGGGAAAAGCTGAGGGTGGCCCGGGCCCTGGCCGACCTGGGTGTGGACGTGATCGAGGCCGGATTTCCCGCCGCCTCCGACGGCGACTTCGAGTCGGTCAGGACCATCGCCCGTGAGGTGAAGGGCCCGACCATCTGCGGCCTGGCGCGTTGCGGCGAGCATGATATCCACCGGGCATGGGACGCCTTGTCGCCAGCCGAATCGGCACGCATCCATGTCTTTATCGCCACCAGCCCCATCCACCGCAAGTTCAAGCTGCGGCTCACCCGGGAGGAGGTACTGCGGCGGGCGGTGTCCGGTGTGCAGATGGCGCGAGATTTTTGCCAGAACGTGGAGTTCTCAGCAGAGGACGCGGCGCGCACCGAGCCGCCATTCCTCGCCGAGGTCGTGTCCGCGGTCATCGCGGCCGGCGCGACGACAGTCAATATTCCGGATACGGTAGGTTATGCGGTGCCGTGGGAGTTCGCCGAGCTGATCCGCTATCTGAAATCCAATGTCCAGGATGTCGACCTGGCAACCATCAGCGTTCACTGCCATGACGATCTCGGCATGGCAGTGGCCAACAGTCTGGCGGCGGTGGCTTCGGGCGCGCGCCAGATCGAGTGCACCGTCAACGGTATCGGCGAGCGGGCCGGCAACTGCTCCCTCGAGGAAATCGTGATGGCGGTGCGTACCCGGGCCGACCGGCTGGCGGTTTCCACCGCCGTGGACACCACCCGCTTGTATCCGACCAGCCGCCTGGTGGCGGCGGTCACCGGGGTCCATGTGCCGCGCAACAAGGCGGTGGTGGGTGACAACGCCTTCGCTCACGAGGCCGGGATCCATCAGCATGGCATGCTCCGCCACCAGTCTACCTACGAGATCATGCGGCCGGAGGACGTGGGCATGGGCAGCAGTCGTCTGGTGCTTGGCAAGCACAGCGGCCGTCACGCGTTCCGGGACCGGGTCACGGCCCTGGGGCTGGACCTGGACGAGGCTGAGCTGGACCGGGCATTCATCGCTTTCAAACAACTGGCCGATCGCAAGAAGGAGGTCTTTGACGCCGATATCGAGGCCATCGTCCTGCGTACCGACGGCGCCGAGTCCGGACCCTGGCGCCTGGCGTCGATGCAGATCCGCTCGGGCAAGGGGATAACCCCGTCAGCCGACGTCGAGTTGATCCACTCGGACGGGACTTCGCGGCGGGAGTCGGCCGATGGCGACGGGCCGGTGGCCGCCGCGTTCCGGGCCATCGAGAAGGCGACCGGCGTCAAGGTGAAGCTCAGGAATTTCGACATCCGCAATGTCACCGTTGGCGGCGACGCCCAGGGCGAGGCGGTGGTCAGCGTGGAAAGCGACGGCCGGACGTTCCTTGGCAAGGGATTTGACACCGACATCGTCGAGGCCAGCGGCCTGGCATTCCTGCAGGCGATCAACCGCATCTGCGAGAATCGTCACCGACAGACACCGGCGCCCGAGCAACCCAGCCTGGCGGTGGCCGGCCCGGTCTGAATAAATTGGAACTGAAACGGAGGTTTTCTCTTGGCTAACGAGTCCAAAGGCGTCATCTGGTTCAACGGCAAAATGGTCCCCTGGGAACAGGCCACCGTCCACGTACTGACCCACGCGCTGCATTACGGCTCCTCCGTGTTCGAAGGTATCCGCGTCTATGCCACGCCCTCGGGACCCCGGGCCTTCCGCCTCCGTGACCACATGACGCGCATGTACAACTCGGCCCGGCTGTACCGGATTGCGATCCCGTTCAGTCAGAACGAACTGGAGCAGGCCTCCAAGCAGGTGGTTTCCCAGAACGGCCTGGATGGCGGCGCCTATATCCGTCCCCTGGCGTTCCGGGGCATGGCCGGGCTCGGGCTCACGGCGCCCGCGGATTCTCCCGTCGACGTGGCGGTGGCCGCATTCAAGTGGGGCGCCTATCTCGGAGAGGACGGGCTGAAGAACGGCGTAGACGTATGCGTCTCCTCCTGGCAGCGGGTGGCGCCCAACACCATCCCCGCGGGCGCCAAGGCGGCGGGCGGCTATCTGTCGAGCCAGCTCATCAGCATGGAGGCAAAACGCAATGGATACGCCGAAGGTATCGGGTTGACCACCGATGGCATGGTGGGCGAGGGCGCGGGAGAGAACCTTTTCCTGGTCAAGGAAGGCCGCCTGATGACGCCGCCGGCAGCCTCATCCATCCTGGCCGGAATTACCCGCGACACGGTGATGTGCCTGGCCCGGGACATGGGCCTGGAGGTCGTCGAGCAGCCGATGCCGCGGGAGATGCTCTATTTCGCCGACGAGATCTTCTTCACCGGCACCGCCGCCGAAGTCACGCCGGTGCGTTCCGTGGACCGGATCCAGATTGGCGAGGGCGCCCGCGGACCTATCACCGGGCAGCTGCAGGAGGCGTTCTTCGGTCTCTTCAACGGCAAGACCGCCGATACGCGCGGCTGGCTCGAGCCGCTGGCGCCAGCGATGCGGCCCTCGGTGGCCATATGACGGCGACCGATCAGCGCCAGTCCGAGACGGGCGGGCCGAGGACCCTGTTCGACAAGATCTGGGACCGCCATGTGGTGGTGCCGGAGACGAACATGGTCCCGGCCGTCCTCTACGTGGACCTGCACCTGATCCACGAGGTCACCTCGCCCCAGGCGTTTGATCTTCTCAGGCAGCGTCAACTGCCTGTGCGTTGCCCGGAGCGCTGCCTGGCCACGGTGGATCATTCCGTGCCGACCTCGCCCGCCAGTTGGCAGATCCGGCTGGCCGACATGGACGTGGCCCCACGCAACCAGATCCGCAAGCTGGACGCGAACTGCGGCAGGAGCGGCATACGGCTGCTGGGGATCAATCACTCCCGGCGCGGCATCGTCCACGTCATCGGTCCCGAACTCGGTGCGACGCAACCGGGCATGACGGTGGTCTGCGGCGACAGCCACACGACGACCCACGGCGCGTTCGGCGCTCTGGCCTTTGGCATCGGCACCACCGAGGTGGCCCACGTGCTGGCGACCCAGTGCCTGCTGCAACGGCGGCCGAAGACGCTCGCAGTGGAGATGCGGGGCCGGCTGCCGGAGGGCGTCACCGCAAAGGACGCCGTCCTGGCGATGATCGGTCGGATCGGCGTGGACGGCGGCACCGGGCATGTGATCGAGTTCCGGGGCGAGGCCGTCCGGGCCATGTCCATGGATGCCCGAATGACTCTGTGCAACATGGCCATCGAGGCCGGCGCCCGGGCCGGCATGGTGGCCCCCGATGAAGTGACCTTCGACTACCTGGCCGGCCGCCCGATGGCGCCAAAGGGCGAGGAGTGGGAGGCGGCGATCGAGCGATGGCGGCATCTCAAGGGCGATCCTGGCGCGACCTTCGACGCCCAGGTGAGCATGGACGTATCAGACCTGGCACCCCAGGTGACCTGGGGGACCGATCCCGGCATGGTCGCGCCGGTCACCGGCCGGGTCCCCGAGTCCGCCGGCCAGGCCGCCCTCGAGTACATGGGGTTTGCGCCAGGGGAGCCGATCGAGGGACGGCGGGTCGACGTCGTCTTCATCGGCTCGTGCACCAACTCCCGGCTGTCGGACCTGCGGCAGGCCGCGTCCATCCTGACAGGACGCAAGGTCGCGAAGGGGGTGCGAGCGCTGGTGGTGCCGGGTTCCCAGGAGACCAAGCGTCGCGCGGAGTCCGAGGGGCTGGACCGGGTATTCCTCGAAGCCGGCGCCGAATGGCACGAGTCCGGCTGTTCCATGTGTATCGCCATGAACGGCGATCGGGCCGGCGGCGGTCAGACCGTCGTCAGCACAAGCAACCGCAATTTCGAGGGCCGGCAGGGTTCCGGCGCCCGCACCATCCTCGCTAGTCCGCTGACGGCTGCCGCCTCGGCGGTGGCCGGGGCCGTGGCCGACCCTAGGTCGTTTCTCGACCAGAAGAGACGGATCGCCTGATGGAAGCCATCGAGATCATCCGTTCCCGTACCGTGGTGCTGGCCCAGGCCAATGTGGACACGGACCAGATCATTCCGGCCAGGTTCCTGACCACCACCAGCCGCGACGGTCTCGGCGCCCATCTGTTCGCTGATCATCGTTTCGACGCCCACGGTCAGCCCCGCGCCGACTTCGTCTTCAACACGGCCGAGGCCGCCGGTTGCCAGGTGCTGGTGGCTGGTCACAATTTTGCCTGCGGTTCATCGCGGGAACACGCGCCCTGGGCGTTGCTCGACTTCGGTGTGCGGGCCGTCATCAGCACCGGGATCGCCGACATCTTCCGCACCAACGCCTTGCGCAATGGTCTGCTGCCGGTGGTGGTGGACGACGACTTCCACAAGAAACTGCTGGCCTCCCCCGGAACCGAGGTGGAGATTGACCTCCGTCGCGGCACCGTGACGTTGCCCGATGGCGCTCACGCGGAATTCGAAATCGAGCCGTTCGCCCGCTTCTGTTTGCTGGAGGGGGTCGATCCACTCGGCTACCTCCTGAGCAAGGAGCCGGAGATCCGGCACTACGAGGGGGAGCGGGCGTGGAGGCCGTAATCGCGCTGCTGCCGGGAGACGGCATCGGACCCGAGGTCACCCGGGCCGCTGCCGACGTTCTGGAGGCCGTGGCGGGCACATTCCGTCATGAATTCGAATTCTCCGAATACCCTGTCGGTGGCGCGGCCATCGACGATTTCGGCGATCCGCTTCCCGCCGCCACCGTGCGCGCGTGCCTCGCCGCCGACGCGGTGTTCCTCGGTGCTGTGGGCGGCCCGAAGTGGTCCGACCCGAAAGCCGCGGTGCGGCCCGAGCAGGGCCTGCTGAAGCTGCGGCGGGAGATGAAGGTCTTTGCGAACCTGCGGCCGGTCACCGTCCACCGCAGCGTGGCGTCGGCTTCGCCCCTGAAACCGGAGATCATCGAAGGGGTGGACATCTGCTTTGTCCGTGAACTGACCGGTGGCATCTACTTCGGCGAGAAACGCCGCGAGAACGGCGTTGCGACCGATGTCTGCACCTATACCGAGGACGAGGTGGCCCGGGTGGTGCGCCTGGCCTGCCGGCTGGCCCGGGAGCGGCGCGGACGCGTGACCTCGGTAGACAAGGCCAATGTCCTCGAGACGTCGCGGCTGTGGCGGGACGTGGCCACCCGTATCGCGGCGGAAGAATTCCCGGGCGTGCACATGGAACACGCCCTGGTCGATGCAGCGGCCATGCAGCTTCTGCAGAACCCGCGGGGCTACGACGTGGTGGTTACCGAGAACATGTTCGGCGACATCCTGACCGACGAGGCCTCGGTGCTGGCCGGCTCGATCGGCCTGCTGCCGTCGGCGTCATTGGCGGAAAGCGGGCCGGGACTCTACGAACCCATCCACGGGTCGGCGCCGGACCTGGCCGGCCGCGGTCTGGCCAATCCCTGCGGGGCGATCCTCAGCGGCGCCCTTCTCCTCAGGCATTCCCTGGGACTGGCGCGGGAGGCCGAGGCGGTGGAGACAGCCGTGTACACCACGTTGAGGCGCGGCCTGCGCACGGCCGATCTGGCGGCGAGCGCGGACCACATCTCCGCATCGACCGCGGATTTCGCCGCGGCGGTTGCGGACGAGATTGCAGGGGAGGGCCAGGGACGGGCCATCGCCTGATCGTTTGTCGCCGGCAGGGGCACAGCCTGTGCTTGACCCGGCGGGCGGCGAATGCGTAAAGTTAAGGACACTCATCGAGACCGGCGGAGGGACAGGCCCTTTGATGCCGGGGCAACCAGCGGGAGCTAACCACCCCGTGACGGTGCCAAATCCTGCGGCAGAAGGCTCGCCTGTCTGCCGGGAGATGAGTTGTCGTGTGACGCCCGAAAGGCGCAGGACACGGCAACCCCCCCGACGCGGGGTTCTCCAGAAGGATTTCCGATGAGCGAATTGGAAACCAGGAGGACCCTGAAAATGAGCACCACCACCGAGGCAGCACGAGCGGAACAGCCGTTCGTCACGTCTGACCCGCGTCCCGACTTCACGACGCAGGTGGTCGACGGTATGTGCCGCATCCCTCGGCTGGATCTCATGCACGGCGGTCGCCTGGAAGGCGTCCAGATCGCCTGGCGCCTGGCGGGACCGCCGCGCGGACCGGTTGTCGCGGTACTCGGCGGCATTTCAGCCAACCGAAAGGTGACCACCTCCCACGACGGCGAGGGCTGGTGGTCCGCGCTGGTGGGCCCCGGCAAGGGGATCGACACCCGCAAGTACCGCGTACTGAGCTTTGACTGGCTCGGCGGCAGCGGGGGCAGTTCCGGTCCGGCGCCCGGGTCTTTCCACGGCAAAACCTTCCCGGCCGTCGCGCCGGACGATCAGGCTGCGGCGCTGGTGTGGGTCCTCGGCCAGCTCGGCGTGAGCTGCCTCCATGGCTTCGTGGGCGCCTCCTACGGCGGCATGGTGGCCCTTGCCTTCGCCGCCGCCCACCCGGACAGGCTGGATCGGCTGGTGGTGGTCAGCGCGGCTCATCGGGCTCACGCGCTGGCCACGGCATGGCGGAGCATCCAGCGGCAGATCGTCCGTCTCGGTCTCTCTACGGGCGCCGCCGAGGACGCGCTGGCGCTATCCCGGGCGCTTGCCATGACCACCTACCGGTCGCCGGAGGAATTCGACGCCCGGTTCGCGGGTCCGCCGACGGCGGACGACGGTTTCTACCGTTTCCCGGTGGACGACTACCTGGATGCCAGGGGCGCGGAATTCGTCAGGCGCATCGTGCCCGAGTCCTATCTGTGCCTGTCGGAGTCCATCGATCTCCAGGACGTGGACCCGAACCAGGTCGTGACCCCGACCACACTGGTGGCCGTCCGCCAGGACCAGCTTGTGCCGCTGGTGCAGATGCGGGACCTGGCGCGCCGTCTGCGCAGCCACTGCAGGCTGGTGGAGGTCGACTCCGTGTTTGGACACGACGCATTCCTGAAAGAAGACGAAACCCTGAAGGCCGTCTTCATCGAGGCCCTGGAGGGGAAAATCCGATGAGTAGCGAGAATCGCAAAGCCACCACCGCGGTGCGCTCCGGGCTGGGTCGGGATGGCGAGCACGGGGCCGTCGTGCCGCCGCTCTACCTGACGTCGACCTACACCTTCGAGGGCTTCGAGAAAAAGCGCGACTACGACTACACGCGCTCCGGCAATCCCACCCGCGACGCTCTCGCCGGCGCCATCGCCGAGCTCGAAGGGGGTGCTGGCGCCACGGTCACCAGTTCCGGGATGGCAGCGCTGACCCTGATCTGCCACTTGCTCGAGGCCGGCGACCTGATGGTCGCCCCCCACGATTGTTACGGCGGGACTCACCGGCTGTTGACGTGGCTGGCCCGCCGCGGGCATTTCCGGGTTATGTTCGTCGACCAGACCGATGACGTCGCGCTGGAGGAGGCCATCTTCCTGCGGCCGAAGCTGGTGCTGACGGAAACACCGAGCAATCCGCTGCTGCGGATCACCGATCTGGCGAAGGTCTCGCGGCTGTGCCGCCAGAACGGCGCCCTGATGGTGGCCGACAATACCTTCCTGTCGCCGGGTTGGCAGACGCCCATCGCTCACGGCGCCGACATCGTGGTGCATTCGACGACCAAGTACCTCAACGGACACAGCGACGTGGTCGGTGGGGTGGCGGTGGCCGCGACCCCCGAACTGCACGAGCAGCTGGGCTGGTGGGCCAATTGCCTGGGATTGACCGGCGCGCCCTTCGACAGCTTTCTGACCCTTCGCGGCATCCGCACCCTGCATGCGAGGTTGCGGTTGCACGAGGAGAACGCAAAGGTCCTGGTCGATCTGCTGGCCGGCCATCCCGCGGTCTCGGCCGTCTATTATCCGGGGCTTGCCGACCATCCCGGGCACCAGATCGCCGCCCGGCAGCAGTCGGGATTCGGGGCGATGGTCAGCTTCGATCTGGCGGGCGGGCAGGATGCCGTAGTGGCTTTCCTCGACGGGCTGGAACACTTCTTCCTGGCCGAATCCCTGGGCGGTGTGGAAAGCCTGGTAGCTCATCCGGCCACCATGACTCACGCGGCCATGGAGCCCGAGGCCCGGCTCACCGCGGGGATCAGCGACAGCCTGCTGCGGCTGTCGGTGGGCATCGAGGACCCGGAGGACCTGGCCGCCGACGTGCGCAAGGGCCTGGAGAGAGTGGCTGCCGTCCAGGCGCGCAACCGGCTCGCCGTGGCCGGCGCGCGGGTCTGAGTCCGGTCCGTATCGTTCACGCTGTTCCCGTTTGCCGGACGAGGGCGAGAATCCCCACACCCGGATATTGCGGCTAGCGGCGTCCGGCCGGGCGGTCCCGGCGCGGGCCGGATTCTTGTATAAAGAAGCCTTGGGCCGTCGCGGCATTGACGGACCCCACTACGAAGCGCAGTGAAGCGGTAGGGGCCCGTGGGCCGGGCGCCGCAACTGCATCGCCGGCGGGACCACCACAGATGGCAGAATGCTTGCTCGACGAATCGGAACGCGATCCCGGCGCCCGTCTCGGGAACGCCCGCCGGGTCGTGATCAAGATCGGCTCCTCCCTGCTGGTCGACCCGTCCACCGGTCGCCTCGATGATCTCTGGTTCGGCTCCCTGGTCGATGACGTAGGTGCCCTGCGGTCCCGTGGCCAGGACGTGCTGCTGGTTTCCTCCGGCGCCATTGCCCTGGGGCGGCGCCACCTCGGTCTCAGGGAGGGACCGCTGCGCCTCGAACAGAGCCAGGCAGCTGCCGCGGCGGGACAGATACGGCTCGCCCATGCCTGGCAGGAGGCCCTGGGGCGCCATGACATCCCGGTGGCCCAGGTATTGCTGACGCTCGGGGACACGGAACAGCGGCGACGCTACCTCAATGCTCGCGGCACTCTCGAGACGCTGCTCGGTCTCGGCGCGGTGCCGGTGATCAACGAGAATGACACGGTGGCGACGGAGGAGATCCGATACGGTGACAACGACCGGCTGGCGGCCCGGGTCGCGCAGATGATGAGTGCCGATTGCCTGGTCCTGTTGTCGGACGTGGACGGCCTGTATACGGCCGACCCCACCCAGTTCCCGGAAGCCGAACTGATCGCCACGGTCTCGGAGATCACGCCGGACGTGGAGATCCTCGCCGGCGAATCAACCACCGACCTGGGATCGGGCGGCATGATCACCAAGATCGCTGCCGCCAAGATCGCGTTGAGGGCCGGCTGCCACATGGTCATCGCCAGCGGCCGCAATCCTCATCCCCTTCAGGCGGTGGAGTCGGGCGCGCCCTGTACCTGGTTCGTCGCCGGAGATACGCCTGCAAGCGTGCGCAAGCAATGGATCGCGGGCTCCCTGAAGCCCCGCGGAGACCTGGTGGTGGACGCCGGTGCCGCCGCTGCACTGGCCGCAGGCAAGAGTCTGCTGCCAGCGGGAGTGATCGAGGTGCACGGCGAGTTCGAGCGCGGCGACGCGGTTATCGTCCGCGACGGGGACGGGACGGAACTGGCCCACGGGCTGGTCGCGTACTCGGTGAGCGAGGCCCGCCGTATCATGGGGCGCAAGAGCAGCGAGATTGCCGCGATATTGGGATACGGAGGTCGCGACGAACTCATTCATCGCAACGATCTCGCCATGATAAAGAGGAACGGCTGAGGGTCATGACGGCAGGAGCAGAACAGATCGCCAGTGAGGACATCCCGGCCCTGATGGAACGCATCGGGCAGACCGCCCGGACTGCATCAGCGACGTTGGCCAGGGCAAGTTCGCAGACAAAGGATGCGGCGCTCGCCCGGGCCGGCGAATTGATCGAGACGCGCTGCGACCAGATCCTCGCCGCCAACGCGAAAGACATGGCGGCCGCCGAGGCGCGCGGGTTATCCGCCGCCATGCTGGATCGCCTGGCCCTCGATCGCGGGCGTGTCGAGGCCATGGCGGAGGGCATCCACCAGGTGATCGCCCTGCCGGACCCGGTGGGACAGGTCATGGCCGAATGGAAGCGGCCCAACGGGCTGGTGATCCAGCGGGTCCGGGTGCCACTGGGCGTGATCGGGATCATCTACGAGAGTCGACCGAACGTGACGGCGGACGCCGGCGCCCTGTGCCTGAAGTCGGGCAATGCGGCGATCCTCCGCGGTGGCTCGGAGAGTTTTCACTCCAGCCATGCGATCCATGAGTGCCTCGTCGACGCCCTGCAAGATGCAGGCCTCCCGGGCACCGCCATCCAGATGATCCCGACCACCGATCGGAATGCGGTGGGCTACCTGTTGAGCGACATGGCGCGATACGTGGATGTCGTCGTGCCCCGCGGGGGGAAGAGTCTTATCGCCCGGGTCCAGCGGGACGCCCGGGTGCCCGTCATCGGCCACCTGGAGGGGATCTGCCACGTGTATGTGGATGAGTCCGCCGATCTCCGGCGCGCCATCGACATCGTCGTCAACTCCAAGATGCGACGCACCGGCATCTGCGGTGCCGCCGAGACCCTGCTGGTGGACCGCGCCTGCGCCGGAACGCACCTGGCGCCCCTGGTCGATGCACTGGTCGGGGCCGGCTGCCAGGTCCGTGGAGATGCCTCGACCCAGGCCGTCGACGCCCGGGTCGAGGCAGCCACCGACGAGGACTGGGTCACCGAGTATCTGGACGCCATTATCGCCGTGCGCGTGGTTGACGGCGTGGAAGGCGCCATGGATCACATCGGGCAATTCGGTTCCGGTCATACCGAGAGCATTGTCACCGAGGACCCGGCGGTGGCGGACCGTTTCCTGCGGGACGTGGACTCGGCCATCGTGCTGCACAACGCGTCCACCCAGTTCGCCGACGGCGGCGAGTTCGGCATGGGAGCGGAGATCGGCATCTCCACCGGACGGGTGCACGCCCGCGGTCCGGTCGGCGCGGAACAACTGACAAGCTTCAAGTACCGGGTTCGCGGTAGCGGCCAGGTCAGGGTTTAGCGGTGCCGGTTAGGGTTTAGCGGTGCCGGTGTTCGCTTCCTTTGGTTTTGCCGGCCATTGGTGAGGTTCCAGTCGCCATCGCCGCCACGTCGTCTGCATGGGCCCGGGGCGAACGCAGCTAAGGAAGAGTAGATGGGCCGAGACCCTCGAATACACGAAGAAACCGAACACCGGCACCCACTTGTACTCGACGTCCGCGCGCGGCCAAAGACGAGTCGTTGATTTCGGGGTTACCATAAGAGCGCTAGGCGATAGCATAAACTCGGCGAGTATGAGCCGCCTCGGTCCGCGGTACTCGTCGGATAACGAGGAGAGCAAATATGACGACAAAGCGTGACGAGTTCATCGACAAGATGAAGCATCAGCTCGACGACATCAACAAGCAGATTTCGGAATTTGAAGAGAAGGCCGAGGAAAGCAGCGAGAAGGCGCGGGCCGACTTCGACGCGAACATCGACAAGCTGCGGGAGCAGGGCAAGCAGATGCAGGCCAAACTGGATGAGCTGCGCAGCGCCAGTGAGCACTCCTGGGATCACATGATCGAGGAGACGCGAAAGATTCGCGATGCCTTTGTTCACTCCTTCAAATACTTTCGATCACAACTCAAGTAGGCTACGAGCCTTTCGGCGTCGGGGACCGCGGCATGATGCGCGCAGCGCTCGCTGCACGTCGTTGTAACCGTGTCCGCCAGTAAGTCGCGATGTGCCGTTTCGGCCCCCTGCGCTACTCGCCTTTTGGGCTTCTTCGACATCGTCCGGCCTCCCCGACCAATCACCCCGGCACAGTCAAATGGCCAGGCGGGCGTGCGGGCGCCGCGAGCGTCGACTCCGGATCTGGTGCATCGCAAAATATCGCTGCATCGGGCATCGATCGTCCTCCAGATCTCAACCACAGGCTTGGCGAAGTGTTCGCCGGCTAGAAAGAACTTTCCAGCCACATGAAGTGCCCATCATTTTGGGTGCTGTTGACTTCCATCGTTCTCCAGAGCGCGTGTGCGGAGACAACGGCGAATGGTGCAGTTCGAGATCACGATCGATTTGTGGACGTGAAGGAATTTGTACCTTCAGTTCAGCTGGATATCAGGTACTACACGACCAACAATTTCGTTGGGACCAGAATTGACGGATACAACGCGCCAAAGTGCTTCCTGACGAGAGCGGCGGCGATAGGCCTGAGAAATGTGCAAGAGGAGCTGGCCAGAAATGGACAGTCACTGAAGATCTTTGATTGCTACCGGCCTCAGCAGTCTGTGGACCATTTCGTCAGATGGGCAAAGGACCTGAACGATCAGAAAATGAAGGCCGAATACTACCCATCAATCGACAAGGCGAACTTATTCATAGGCGGATACATCGCCGCAAAATCCGGGCACAGTCGAGGCAGTACCGTTGATCTGACAATAAGCGATCTGGACGACGGTCAGGAGCTGGACTTCGGGACGGAATTTGATTTCTTTGATCCCCTGTCCCATACGGCCAGCAATGGCATCAGCAATGCTCAAAGGGATAACAGATTGGCTTTGAAGTCGGTGATGGAACGAAATGGTTTCAAGAATCTGGAGGAGGAGTGGTGGCATTACACGCTCAGACAGGAACCCTTTCCCGACACGTACTTTGATTTCAATGTGGAGTAACCTGCCGGGCGTCCGCCGCACGATATCTCGTCCGATTTCGTCGACGCCAGTTATACCTGAGTGATCACCCGGACGCCCCGGAGCGCATCTCGACCCGGCGCCGTGAGTTCTGCTTTCGGCCAGAAACAGACACTACAGTGATTCAGTTACGGTCCTCCGCGGCAAATAATTCACATGTTCCCTCGGCAGGCTGCCAGACCGCTGCATAGGGATTATCGGAGCAGACGACAGCGAGGAACCTCTCGCGCTCGCGGGCCTGCCGGGCCTCCTGCATCGCGCGAATCGCGGCGAAGTCCGGATGCTCGTAGAGAGTTTGCAGGTAGGCCTCGCTGGGCGGTATGAAATAACCGTCTTCGACCGCGCGGGCAATCAATTCGAGTCCCGGTTGCTCGTCACCTGCGAGATAGCTGGCAAGCCCGTCTTCGTAGTCAGGGCTTGTATCTGCTGAAGTCGCAATCCCGGCTTCCCTGTAGCGACGCACGTTGTCTCTGATTGCCGCCAGGAGATCGGCGACGTTGTCCTCATCACCGGCGGCCCGGCGCACCGCAATCAGCGCCGCGACTCGATCAATAACGAATTCGGCACCCACAATCCTGCCATCGGCATTTTGCCACCACTCTTCCAGATGGGGGCGTGCCCGGGCGTAGTCCCCGGCGCCGGCCAGAGCCAGTCCGAGTTCGTCGCTGAATCTCGGGTGGACCGGGTCTTCCCCGGGACAACAGGTGCCGGTGTTCGCTTTCTTTGGTTTTCTGATCGATTCGGAGGGACAACAGGTGCCGGTGTTCGCTTTCTTTGGTTTTCTGATCGATTCGTGGGGTCCCAGGCGCCATCGCGGCCATGTTGTCCACAAGGGCCCGGGATGGGCGAAGCAACGGAAGCGTTGACGAGCCGAAGACCTCGAATACACGAAGAAACCGAACACCGGCACCTACTTGTAGTCAGTCGCACTCGAAATCGTCGTCCGCGACGGGCCGGCAAAGATCCGGCCAGCCGTTGTCCTTCCAGAACGCCAGCATGCCCGATTCGCGGACTCGTGCCTCGAATGCATCGGACCGGCGCAACCGCTGCAGGCCGGGTTCCCACATCCAGAACATTGGCGTATTGCCCCAGTAGTGATCGGCGATAGGTGCGTATTCACCCAGGGCCAGCAGGATGCCGACCCCCAGCCGGGGTCCCCACCGCGGGCTGGGTCCGAGCAACGTTTCGCGGCTGAAGCCAAGCTCGTCGGCGACCCGCCAGAAGCGCCGGATTTCCAGCGGCCGGTCTTCCTTTGCAGAAAATACCAGGCGTCTTGCGTGGGGTAACAGTGGCAGCAGGTCCGGGTCATGGTTCATCCAGGCCTCGCCGGTAACCGAGGTCCATACGATGTCCCGGCCGTCCATGACAGCGTAGTTGTGCCATAGCAGATTCTGCGCGTTACCTGCATATCCCAGGGTGATCGCCTGGTCGATATAGGGCAACGCTTCGTCGGGACGTCTCAGATCGAGCAGGGAAATGCCGACCATGAGGTGCAGGAAGCTGTTGTCCGGGGCGGTAGCCAGGCCCGCCTCGGCGATCGCCTGGGCACGCGCGATGTAGCCGAGGCCCAGATGTTCTTGCGCCAGGATGCCCACCCAGAACGGATCCCGCTCTGCAAGGGCTGCGTCGACTTCCCCGGCATGCGCCAGGTGCTCCCGCCAGGCGAACCAGTCGTGCTCGCTATATGCGATGGTGGCGAGGGTCAGGTGGATCCCGGGATCGTCCGGATCGATGGCGAGGCTGCGCTCGGCCGCCTCTCGGGCGCGGGCGGTGTAGGTGGCCACATCCAGCGAGTGGTCCCAGGTTGGGAGATTATTCAGGGCGATGGCGAGGGCGGTCCAGCCACGGGCGAAACCCGGGTCCAGTTCAACCGCTCTCTCGAGCAATTCGACCTGCTGCCTGCGCGTCTCGATCGACAGCACGGCGTCCACTGAGGTGGCCTGCAGAAATACGTCGTAGGCGTCCATGTTCTCGGTCACGGCCGGGACCGAAATTGTCGCGGCCGCGCCCACCCCGAGGGTATCGCTCAGGGAGTCCACGATGGCCGTGGATATCTCGTCCTGGATGGCGAAGATGTCGGTGAGTTCCCGGTCGTAGGTCTCCGACCACAGGTGACGGTCGTTGGCAGCGTCGATCAACTGGACGGTGATCCGGACCCGGTTGCCGGCCTTGCGTACGCTGCCCTCGAGGATGTGGTTGACCTCCAGGATGGACGCGATGTCCCGCAGGTTGCGATTCTCGCCCTTGAACGCGAACGCGGAGGTCCTGGATGCTACCCGCAGACCCGGAACGCGAGACAGGACAGTGAGCAGTTCCTCGGAGATGCCGTCGGAGAAATATTCCTGCTCGGGATCACCAGACAGGTTGAGGAACGGCAGAACGGCGATCGAGGTCCCCGGCGTTCCGTCCATCGCTGCCGGAGCGGCGACGTCAGTTGCGGCCGGCTCTCCCTGTGGGGCGGTGACCGGCATCGGTCCCGACTCCTCTGACAGTCGTTCTACTGCCACATACCCCAGGACGACCGCCAGCGCAGCGAACACGACGACGTCGATGGCACGGCGGCGAGTCGGACCCGCCTCATTCTCGCCCGGTTCTTCCCGGCGAACCCCCTCGGGCGTCAGCTCGAAAGCCCAGGCAAGAAGCAGGGCCACGGGAAAGCCGATGGCCAGCAGCAGGAGCACCAGTTTCGCGGCCCAGTCGGGCAGGGCGAGCATGGGCGCGACCACGTCCACCACCTGGAGCAGCAGCCACGAAACGACCAGGTACGCGATGCCCACCCTGAATACGTTTCGACGCCGTAGTTCGCTTAAAAGGGACAAAAACGAGTTCTCTCACCAAACCGAGCGCAAAGGATGGACCAAGCGGGCGGCCCGGGGCAAACTGGGATCGCCCGCGACCTGCGGGCCCGGATGCCGGAAACCCCGCGGTGCCGGAAACCCCGCGGTGCCGGTGTTCGGTTTCTTTGGTTTTCTGAGCAATTGGTGACGTTCTAGTCGACCTCGCCGCCGCGTAGTCTGCAAGAACCCGGGAGGGGCGCAGCTACGGAAGAGTCGGTGGGCAGAAAACCTCGAGTCCATGTACCTGGCGGTTTCTATCACGCCATTCTGCGCGGTAATGGACGAAAACCAGTGTTCTTCTGCGCCGATGACCGGGATCGCTGGGAAGGCTGCCTGGACCGCGCGCTGCAGCGATACGACGGATCGATCCACTGCTATTGCTGGATGACGAATCATGTCCACTTGGTGGTGGAAGTGGGGCAGGCGCCGCTTTCTCGAATCATGCAATATGCAGCATCAACATACGCACGCCGGACTAATCGCTTGCTTGGTACCAGTGGCCATCTATTTGAGCGCCGCCACAGTGCATTTCTCGTCCGTGATGATCGCTATCTTCTTGGGCTTGTTCGCTACATCCACAATAATCCGGTTCGAGCGCGCCTCGCCGATGTGCCTGAAGCTTATGTGTGGAGTAGCCACCGAGCCTATCTGGGCGAGGTCACCCGGGGCTGGCTGCACACGGATCGGGTGTTGAGCCTTTTCTCCGGGCGGAGGACTATCGCAGTCTGTCAGTATCGGGACTTCATGCACGGGGCGGATCCCGGTACTGTCCGATATGAGGATCCTGCCGCTGACGACTGCGATGAGATCCCCGCTGTGTCTGTTCACAGCGGAACCGGCGGATTGGAGGAGCAGAAATCCGCTAGTCTGGAATCGATCGTGCACCAGCATTGCGCTCGAAATCGGCTAACCGTCGCCCAACTGACGGGACCAAGTCGCGCTAGGTATTTGGCGCGGGTGCGTGCCGACATAGCCATTGAGGCGTTGGACTCGGGTGCGGCGACGCTGGCTGAAGTATCGAGGCGGCTAAACCGGTCCGAAGCAACGCTCTGCGAAGCGCTGCAGCGAAGGCGGAAAACCTAAGAAACCGAACACCGGCACCATCAAATGAAACATTTCTCCCAGGCGTGCGAGAACAACAAGGTACCGATTCTCGATGTCCTTGCGCGGCATCTCGAAGGGGTCGGGGACGTGCTGGAGATCGGCAGCGGCACCGGCCAGCACGCCGTCTTCTTCGCCAAGCACCTGCCCCACCTGGTCTGGCGGACATCCGATCAGCGGATGCACCACGACGGCATCCAGGCATGGATCGCCGACGGCGGACCGCCGAACGTGAGGCCGCCCCTGGACCTGGACGTGACGGTCCGGCCCTGGCCGGTGGACCAGGCCGGGGCCGTATTTTCCGCCAACACGGCCCATATCATGAGCTGGCCGATGGTGGAGGCATTTATTGCCGGGGCGGGCCGCTTGCTGTCCGAGGGCAGTCCGTTCCTGCTCTACGGACCCTTCAGCTACGACGGTGTGCACACCAGCGAAAGCAACGCCCGATTCGATCTGTCCCTGAAGGCGAGGGACCCGGAGATGGGGGTCCGGGACTTCCGCGACATCGATGCCCTGGCCGCCGGGGCGGGGATGGTGCTGGTCGAGGACAACGCCATGCCG
Source organism: Gammaproteobacteria bacterium (assembly GCA_024640085.1). Taxonomy (GTDB): domain Bacteria; phylum Pseudomonadota; class Gammaproteobacteria; order Steroidobacterales; family XN24; genus JAHEFR01. The sequence goes on along the minus strand of JAHEFR010000012.1, from coordinate 37,968 downwards.
GCAAACAACCGGCTGCTGGTATGGCGCAGGCTGGCCGGCGCCGAAGCGGAAGCCCCGGCACCGTGAACCGCTAGCGGAACGGCGGCGAGAGGATCGGCCGGCCGGGAAGGAAGCCGGTCAGCAGCAGCCGGCGGCCTTCCGCGTCTCCGGGGCGTCGTCGGTGATCCGGTACCACTCCCAGGGTTCGCCGTCGGGTCCCTCGACCCAGATCTTGTCCTGCTCGGCGTGGCAGCAGACACCGGTCGATCGCTCGCTGGAACGGAGACCCGACGCCCCTACCCGAGCGACGGCACTGTCGAGCTCCGCGCCATCCAGCACTTCCACGCCCAGGTGGTTCAGGCGTTCCGTGGCGCCGGGCCGCTCCAACAGCACGAGTTTCAACGCCGGCTGGTCGATGGCGAAGTTGGCGTACCCCGGGCGCCGTTTGTGGGGCTGGACGCCGAACAGGCGCGAATAGAAATCCACGGCGCGGTCGAGGTCGCTGACATTGAGGGCGAGTTGCAATCTCATGGTCCGTCTCCAATATATCGAAGTTCATCAATGTATATACGATACATTGACGGCTGTCAATGCTTTCATGGATCATGCCCACATGGCGAAGCGATTGAAACCACAGGGATGCTGCTCGCTGAAAGCGGTGCGTCCGCTGGCGAAAGCCCGTAGTGACCGATACGTCAGGATGCTCAAGGCGCTGGCTGATCCGACGCGCCTGGAGATCCTGCGATTCGTGGTCGCCCAGTCCGGGCCCGTCTGCGCCTGTGACATCGTGGATCGTTCCGACCTGTCCCAGCCGACCATCTCGCATCATCTGAAGATCCTCCGCGACGCCGGGCTCCTGGTCGGCCACAAGAAGGGCCTGTGGAGTTTCTACGAACCGGATCCGGAGGGGATCGACGTACTGGCGGGGCTGTCCTCGGTCGTTGTCGGTTGAGGCCAGCGATGTCGCGCCACAGCCCGTCATGGGGAACGCGCGCGGACGCAGCGGATGCATGAAGGGCTCCGGGGGCACGGTTCCGAGATGAAGATGATCACCCGGGTCACGCAGCTTTTCCCCTTGTGGGCCCTCGCCCTGTCGGCGGTGGCTTTCCTGCACCCCGGACTATTCGTTGCCTCGAGAGACGCCATCGTCCCGCTGCTGGGCGTGGTCATGTTCGGCATGGGCATGACCCTGACGCCCGCCAGCTTTGCCGAAGTGCTGCGTCGGCCGGCCGTGGTCGGACTCGGCGTCTTGTTGCAGTTCGCGGTCATGCCCCTTGCCGCCTGGGTCATCGGCCACGGTCTCGGCCTGGCGCCTCCGCTGCTGGCGGGGCTGGTGCTGGTGGGCGCCTGCCCGGGTGGGACCGCCTCCAACGTTATCTGTTATCTGGCCCGTGGCGACGTGGCCTTGTCGATCACCCTGACCACGGTATCGACCCTGCTCGCCGTGGTGCTCACACCGGCGCTGACCTGGCTCTACGTCGGCCAGACCGTGCCGGTGCCGGTGGCGGCGATGCTCTGGTCCATCGTCAAGATCGTCCTCCTGCCCGTGGCGGGCGGGGTGCTTCTCAACCGCGTGAACGGGGGGCGGTCGGGCCGGGGCCGTCTCGACAGCGTGCAGCACGTCTTCCCGCTGGTCTCGGTGGTCGCAATCGTCTACATCATCGCCGTCATCATCGCGCTGAACCGGGACAGCCTGGCGGCCGTCGGCGGCGCGGTAACGGTGGCCGTGATGTTGCACAACCTGCTCGGATTCACCGCAGGCTACAGCCTGTCCCGGCTGCTGGTCTGCGACCGTCGCACCTCCCGCACCCTCGCCATCGAGGTCGGCATGCAGAACTCCGGGCTAGGCGGCGCTTTGGCAGTGAAATACTTCTCGGCCGCGGCGGCTGTCCCGGGGGCACTGTTTTCGGTGTGGCACAACCTGTCAGGATCCATCCTCGCCGGCTGGTGGTCGCGGACCAGTGAAGATCCGCCGGCTCGTCCACCCGGCGCATCACGGACTCCTCCTGCCTCGCCCTGAGTTCGTGCCGGCCTCATTTGGAGTAGGCTTGACGGCCTCGATCGCAACTCCTCCGGAGACCGACATGTCGACATGGGTGAAAACGGTTGCAGGCGCGCTGATCGCCATCTTCGCCTCACCGGCCACAGGTGGGGAACAGGTGGCTGGGACGAATGCGGACACCGTGGGCGCGGTGCAGGCCGTCATGGCCAGCCCGGACCGTTACCAGGGCGACGCCGACGCCGACGGTCGCAGGAAACCGGACCAGGTGCTGGCGTTCTTCGGCATCGAGCCCGGCATGACGGTACTGGAGATGTTCGCCGGCGGCGGATATTACACCGAGATCCTGGCGGGCCTGGTCGGTGACGACGGGTTGGTGGTGGCCCAGAACAACACACCCTACCTGGCCTACACCGCCAAGGAGCAGGAAGGCCGGTTCGCCCCGGGTCGGCTGCCCAACGTGGAGCGGCTGACGGCGGAGAACAATGAGCTCGATCTGGATCAAGGCCGCTTCGACGCCGCCGTATTTACCCTTGCCTACCACGACGTGTACTGGATCGACGAGAGCATCGGGTGGCCCGAGATCGATGCGCCGTTGATGCTGGCAGAAGTGTTCGCGTCCCTGAAGCCCGGTGCGGTCGTGGGGGTCGTCGACCACGTGGCCGGCGCCGGATCCGGACCGGAATCCGTCCAGGCGCTGCATCGCATCGACCCGGAACTCCTCAAGGCGGATTTCGAAGCTGCCGGTTTCGTGTTCGAGGCCGAGAGCGATGTCCTGCGCAATGCCGACGACGACCACAGCCTGCCGATGTCCGATCCGAAGGTCCGCGGGCAAACCGATCGTTTCATTTTCCGTTTCAGGAAGCCCTGACATCAGCCTCTGATCGCAGGGACGCAATCCCAGGTAGACGTTGCCTGCCGCCGGCTGCGGTCACCCGCGGGCCCGGTACCGCTGCCACAGCCTGGTCCTCGTCCGCGTAGCCGTGTCGGTCGCAGTGACCCCGCACAATCTGCCCGGGCCGATGGCCGGTTGCTGACTCGGGCGCCCGCCTGGCAGCGATCGTTGTCTGGCACGATCATCAGCCTTCAAATTGGGGATGCAGACTCCTGGCTGACCGGCTGGCCGTGGTTGGGGTGGGCGGCATGTCCGGGTCCTTCTTCCGCCACGAGATCGATATCGCTGACGACCATGTCGCGGTCCCTGGGGAAGACGATTGGAATCGCAGGATCCTGCGTTTGATCGAGAGCGCCGATGTCGAGGGCCTGCGCGCAGTGTGGCCGGATTACGCCAAAGAGGCCCGAGTCGACATGGGCTTCAAGCAAATGGCGTTCCTGCTGGGCGCCCTCGGGGGCAGTTTCGCCCGGGCGGAGGTGCTGGCATACGGACCCCTGTACGGGACCGGCGCCGCGGTCGTCCAGATTACGCCAAACGAATGATCTGCAGGTCCCCGGACGCCTGCACGATGGCGCGCTCGGGAGTCAGACGAAGCGAAACCCCAGCGAGCCCAGGTCCTGGTAACGGACGTTGATGTTGTCGCCGGCCGCGACGCCGACCGCGGCCGTGATGCCTCCGGTCATGATGAATGTTCCCGCCGGGATTTCCTCGCCTCTGGCCGCCATCATGTTCGCCAGCATCGCCACGCTGGCTGCCGGATGTCCGAGGACGGCGGCGCCGGCGCCGAGTTCCACAATCTCCCCGTTCTTCTCCATGACAACGCCCAGGGTAGGCAGATCCAGATCGATCGGTCTGGCGCTCCGGCCGCCTACGACGTACCCGGCCGCGGAGGTGTTGTCGGCGACAACACTCTTCAGATCGAAGCGGAAGTCCTTGTAGCGGGAGTCGATGATTTCCACGGCGGGCAGCACGATATCGATGGCCGCCAGGACCGCGCCGATGTGACAGCCGGGTCCTCTGAGGGTCTTGTTGGTGACCACGGCCACCTCCGCCTCGACCCGCGGATGAATGAAACGGCTGGCGTCGATCTCTCCACCCTCGGGACAGGCGCCGTAATCGGTCAGGAAACCGTATACGGGCTGTTCGACGCCCATCTGCTTCATCTTGGCCCGTGACGTCAGACCCATCTTGAGTCCCGCAATCCGGGTGCCTCGTGCCTCCTTGCGGGCCCGGATGGCATACTGGATGGCGTAGGCATCTTCCCAGTCCATGTCCGGGTAGTCGTCGGTGATCTTGACGATTTCCTGCCGGTTGAGTTCGGCGTCCTCTACATGCTCAGCGAGTTTGTCGATCGTTGCCTGGTCGAGTGTCATGCCTGTTTCCTCAAGCCGGTCGCGCTTCGCCGGTCCTGCGTTTCTTGATGAGATCGAGTGCGACATCTTCGATCATGTCTTCCTGCCCGCCGATCGTCCCGCGTTTGCCCAGTTCGACGAGGATGTCCGCGGACGGGACCCCATGTTTGCGGGAGGCCCGCTTGGCATGCAGCAGGAAGGACGAGTAGACGCCGGCGTAGCCCAGGATCAGTGAATCCCGATCGATCCGGATCTGCTGATGCATCATCGGGACGACCACGTCTTCAGCCACGTCCATGAGCTTGAAGACATCGACACCGGTCACCGCGCCCATGCGATCCAGAACCGCGGCGAATACCTCGAGCGGCGTGTTCCCGGCGCCGGCACCCAGCCCGGCAACTGAACCGTCGATTCGACTTGCGCCGGCGGCAACCGCAGCAAGCGAGTTGGCGACGCCCATAGCCATGTTGTGGTGGCCATGGAAGCCGAGTTCGGTGTCAGGTTTCAGGCCGTCGCGCAGGGTGGTCAGCTTTGTCGTCACTTCGTCCGGCAGCATATAGCCCGCCGAATCGGTACAGTAGATGCAATTGGCGCCGTAGCCCTCCATCAGCCGGGCCTGCTCCAGAAGGTCCGACGGCTCGATCATGTGGGCCATCATCAGGAATCCTACTGTGTCCATCTCCAGCTTGCGGGCCAGGGTGATGTGCTGCTCGGAGACGTCGGCCTCGGTGCAGTGGGTGGCGACACGAATAGTGTGGACGCCGCAGTCGAGCGCCATCTGCAGATGATCCACCGTGCCGATGCCGGGCAGGAGGAGGGCGGAGACCTTGGCGTTCTTCATATGCGGGATAACTGCCCGCAGGTACTCTTCGTCGCTCGCCGCCGGAAATCCGTAGTTGACGGACGCGCCGCCCAACCCGTCGCCATGGGTGACTTCGATCAGCGGCATACCGGCTTCGTCCAGGGCAGTGGCGATGCCGACCATCTGCTCGATGCTGATCTGATGCCGCATCGCATGCATGCCGTCGCGCAGGCACATGTCGTGCAGGGTGACTTTTTGACCTTCAAGATTCATTGATCTGTCCCTCGCTCAGGCGCCCACCGCGCGCAGCTTGATGGTTCCGCTGTCGATCTCCTCGGCAAACAATTCCGCAGTCCGCAGGGCGGCCGCTGTCATGATGTCCAGGTTGCCGGCGTATTTCGGCAGATAATCGCCCAGGCCCTCGACCTGCAGGAACATGGACACACGGTTGCCGTCGAAGACGGGCCCGTTGACCAACTGGTATCCAGGCACGTATTTCTGCACTTCCTCGATCATGGCGTTGACCGACGCCCGGATCGCGTTCTCGTCCGGCCTGTCGGCGGTCAGGCAGTGCACCGTGTCCCGCATGATCAGCGGCGGTTCGGCGGGATTGAGGATGATGATCGCCTTACCGTGCGCGGCCCTGCCCACCTTCTCCACACCGCTGGCAGTGGTGCGGGTAAACTCGTCGATGTTTTTGCGCGTACCGGGTCCCGCCGACTTCGAGGACACCGTCGCGATAATCTCGCCGTACTCCACCGGTTGGACCCGGCTGACCGCTGCCACCATCGGGATGGTGGCCTGTCCGCCGCAGGTGACCATGTTGACGTTCATCTCTTCCTTGCCAACGTGCTCTTTCAGGTTCACGACGGGGACGCAGTATGGGCCGATCGCTGCGGGCGTCAGGTCGATCATCATCACGCCCCGGGCGTTCAGCTTTCTCGCATTGTCGGCGTGCACATAGGCCGAGGTGGCATCGAAGGCGATCTTGATCTCATCTTCCTCGATGTGCGGCAGCAGGCCGTCCACGCCTTCGTAAGTGGTCTTCAGTCCAGCGTCACGGGCCCTTGCGAGGCCGTCCGAATCCGGATCGATGCCGACCATCCAGACCGGATTTATCCATTGGCTGCGCAGGGCCTTGCACATTAGGTCGGTTCCGATATTTCCGGAGCCGATCAGCGCGGCGTTAACCTTCATGATGTCGTCTCCAATTCCACCATTCAGCTATACAAAGCGGACCCACGCCGAGCCGATGCCGCCGATCCTCATGTTCATGCAGTCACCGGCCCGGACGGGAATCAACGCCGCCAGCGATCCCGATAGGATGACTTCGCCGGCCTCGAGGCCGATGCCGTACGCGCCTAGGGTATTGGCGAGCCAGGCCACCGCATTGACCGGTGAGCCGAGGGCAGCTGCGCCGGCCCCGGTAGCGACGATCTCGCCGTTCTTCTCGAGCATCATCCCGCAGGTCGTAAGATCCACGTCCTGCGGGCTTACCAGGGCGTCGCCCAGGACGAACAGTCCGCAGGACGCGTTGTCCGCTACCGTATCCTGGATCCTGATCTTCCAATCGCGGATGCGCGAATCCACGATCTCGTAGCACGGCATGATCCCCCGGGTAGCCGCCAGGACCTCTGCGGCAGTCACGCCTGGTCCCTGCAGATCGCGCTCGAGTATGAACGCGATCTCACCTTCTGCCCGCGGCTGGATCAGTTGTTCGCTGATCGGCAGTTCCTCGCCGCTGTTGAACACCATCGCATCCGTCAGGAAACCGAAATCCGGTTGAAAGACATCGAGCATGCTCTGAACGGCTCTGCTGGTGACGCCAATCTTCTTGCCGATGACCCTCTCGCCGTCGGCAATCCTGCGATCCAGGATTCGCTGGGAGATGGCGTATGCATCCTCGATCGTGATCGACGGTTCGCGAGCTGTGATCGGCTCGACCATCTGTTGTTTCCGCAACGCCTCGTAGAGTTCGTCACCGTAGGCCCGGATCTTGTCTTGGTCCATCAGCTTGAAGTTCCCCGTCAGAGCTTGATACAGATGTTCTTTGTCTCGGTGTAGAACTCGAGCGAATACTCACCGCCTTCGCGGCCGATCCCGGACTGCTTCATGCCGCCAAACGGTGTCCTGAGGTCCCTCAGGAACCAGCTGTTGACCCAGGTAATGCCGGCCTCGAGCTGGCCGGCGACTCGATGAGCACGCGAGACATTCTCGGTCCAGACGGCGGCAGCCAGCCCGTACTCGGTATCGTTCGCTCTCGCAATGACCTCGTCTTCGTCGTCGAAGGGTGCGATATGACAACAGGGGCCGAAGATCTCTTCACGGACTACCCGGGCATCGTCGTCCAGGCCGGTCCAGATCGTCGGCTGAACCCAGGATCCGCCCGACAGATCGTCGGGCATGTCCGGGACGCCGCCGCCCAGGACGACGTTGGCTCCTTCTTCGGCGGCCAGTTCGTAGTAGCTCAGGACTTTACGGCGATGGGCTTCGCTGACCAGAGGTCCCAGATTCGTGTCCGCCGCGCGGGGATGGCCGAGCTTCAGTGTCTCGGCTCCGGCCTTCATCCGTTCAACGAACCGGTCGAATACGGGGCGCTCAACGAACACCCTCTCGGTGCCAAGGCAGACCTGGCCGCAATTGGCGAAGACGGAGCGCATGGTGCCCTCGATCGCCTTGTCCAGGTCGCAGTCCGCAAACACGATTCCCGGATTCTTCCCGCCCAGCTCGAACGAGACATCGCGGACCCCAGTGGCTGCCGCCCGCATGATCGCCTCGCCCGTGCGGGTCTCGCCGGTGAACGTTATCGCGTCCACGCCAGGATGTTCAGTCAGGAAAGCGCCGGCGGAGTCCGGCCCGAATCCGTGCACGACGTTATATACGCCGGCCGGTATGCCGGCCTCGTTCATGACTTCGCCAAGGAGAGTGGCCGTGGCCGGCGTCTCTTCCGAAGGTTTGACGACGACGGTATTGCCGCATGCGAGCGCCGGCCCGACCTTCCAGGTCATCAACAACAGCGGCAGGTTCCATGGGCAGACCACACCGATGACTCCCTTGGGCACGTGAACCGAGTAGTTGATCGCGCCGGCGCCGTCGGGCGTTGCCATTTCGAACGACTTGTTCGCGGCATTGCGGATGGTATCGGCAAAGATCTTGAAGTTAGCCGCCCCACGGGGAATATCGATATGTCGCGCGAGCGAATGGGGTTTGCCAGTGTCTTCGCACTCGGCCTCGAGGAACTCGTCGAAGCGAGCGTTGATGCCATCGGCAACGCGATAGAGAAGCTGGCAGCGCTCGTCGACACTCAGGCGGCCCCACTCGCCCTTGAGAGCCCTTTTGGCCGCGGCGACCGCTTTGTCCACCTCCTCGCGCCCCGCTTCGAAGACCTGCCCGACAACTTCGCCGGTGGCGGGTGCTATTTGCTTGAAGGTCTTGCCGCTCGATGATTCGATAAATTTGGAATCAATGAAGTGCTTGATTTTTCTCATTTCACATCCCAGTGCGCTGCCTGCCGCTTCCTGACGACAAGGGAGGGCCCCTGCCGAGAACTGGTGGGAATGACAGGCTGTGTCGTGCGCGAGAAACGATCCCCTGCCGGCAATGGCGATACCGGCACCCCAGGCCTCTAGAAGTTCAGAGGGAAAGACAACTCATCGTATGCGCCGACTACTGGGCGGTCCGTCCATTCGGATGCCCGAAACCTGTTCTCAGTCTATTGCTGCAGCGTTCGATGAGTTATATTACCCGTCGAAGATCGTATTAAATATCGATTTTAATCGCAAGTATCGATGTAACATGGCAGTTCATCCACAGGGGAGTCGCGGGAGCCCAACAAGCGATCCCGAGGAGCAGGGCAACCGGACCCAGGCCAGCGCCGCATATCATCGCATCAAGGCTGATGTGACCAGCGGTCAGTTCGAGCCGGATCAGCGTCTCCGCATCGAGGATCTTCGGAAGGCATATAGCACCGGTGCCAGCCCGTTACGCGAGGCTTTGAGTCGATTGGCCGCCGAGGGGCTTATCGTCTCTATCGGTCAGCGCGGTTTTCGGGTGCCGCCTGTCAGCATCGACGACCTCCGAGATATTACCAATACCCGCATCCTGCTCGAAACCGAGGCGCTTCGTCGCAGCATCAAGAACGGCGACGATGAATGGGAGGTCAGGGTCGTAGCCAGTTTTCACCGGCTGACGAAGGTGGAGGCCGGAGAGCGGGTCGATTTCGCCGTGTGGGAGGAAGCAAATCGGCAGTTCCACGCAGCCCTGCTTTCCGCCTGTCCGTCACGGTGGCTCATGCGGTTCTACGGGACCATGTTCGACCAGCATCGGCGTTATCGATCGATGTCGATTCAGGCGGCGAATGAGCGGCGATCCGTGCACGACGAGCACCAGCGCATCAAGGAGGCATCCCTGGCCCGGGATGTGGCTGCCGCCTGTCGCGAAGCGGAAATGCACATACGCCGTACCGCCGAGATCGACGAAGCGTTGTTGACGAAGCAGATTACCACCCGCTAGCCTCAGTTCCGGACCGACAATGGGTTTCCATTTCCGTCAACTTCACCGGGAGCCGTTATGAGCATATCCATGTACAAGGCATCGGTGCCCGTCTGCATCCACATGCTGAACAATCTGACGGGCATCCTCGAGAAGGGCGCCGCTTATTGCAATGAGAAGGACGTGGACGAGTCGGTGCTGGTGAACGCCCGCCTGTTCCCGGACATGTTCCCCCTGGCCAGGCAGGTGCAGATCGCCTGCGACATCGCCAAGCGCGGCGCGGCGCGGCTGGCCGGCATGACGCCGGACGCTCAAGAGGACACCGAGGCGACCTTCCCCGAGTTGATCGAGCGGGTGCGGGGGGTGATCTCGTTCCTCGAGACTCTCGAGCCCGGTCAGATCGACGGCACCGAGGAGAAGTCCATCACTTTCAAGATACGGGGCGACGACGTCACGTTTGAGGGCGAGACCTATCTGCTCAGCTTCATCCTGCCGAACGTCTATTTCCACATCACCACGGCCTATAACATCCTGAGGCACAACGGCGTGGTCCTCGGCAAACGGGATTACCTGGGACAGATCTGACGGCGACGACCCCCCCGGCACTGGACCGGCGGACCCGTGAGAATCTCGAGCGCTCATTCCCGCCCCTCCGCGGGGAGGCGCCCATTCGTCGGTGCAGGTCGGCAAAGGCGGGGTCGGGGCCGGTCGCCAGCTTGGGGGAGATCGGAGGGGGGAGTGGCAACCGGTCCCGGCCCACAAGTCTCTTACAGGTCCACGTCCGTCCGGGTGGCGTCGACAACCGTCAGATCCATCTCCGCTTCGAAGTCGAACAGGCTGCCCTGGACATCGGGGTAATCGTCCACGCCCGGATCGTCCGCGATCGCCGAGCAAGAGAACGCGACGGTGTAGTCCCCCGGCGCCACGAATCCAAACTTGAAGCGATATTTCAGATCCACCAGGTCGTAGCGTACTTCGGCGGTGGCCAGGACCTGCGCCCGGCCGTCATCGGCCAGCGGGTCGATGTCGTCGACCAGCGTAGCGGCGTCGGCCGGTTTCTCGAAGAGGTATGCGCGGTTTCCGCCGTCCGGGGCGCAACGCTCGGCGTCGGTCTCATCGATATACACCAGTGCCTCGTCCACGGTTCCCCAGATACCGCCGGCTTCAGCCCGATCGAGGATCCGCAGGGCGGGATGCAGGAAGCAGAGGGGGATGTCGCCTTCCACCTGGCCGGGCGGGCAATTGATCGCCATCGCCAGATCCCAGTCGATGATGAAGTCGGCCTCGCTATTGACGGGCAGGTTGAAGGGCCGCACCAGTTTCAGCCCAGACATATCGGAACTGGGGATATGGAGGGGATATTCCTCGCCCGATTCGAACAACACATATGAGTCAGCGACGTTCTCCTCGGCGTTCACCAGCAGGCGGATCCAGGTATATTGGCCCGCCGGCAGCGCCGTATCCCTCAACAGGTCTTCGCTGATTCCGTCTTGCAGGGCCGCCAGGTCGATATTGCGCGGCGGATCGTATTCAAAGGTGTGCAACTCACCGCCGGCCGTCTGAACCTGTATCCCTGAGAACTGGATATTGGCGACTGCAATGCCTTCGTCGGCGGGCGTGTCCGTAATGGCCACGGATATGGTGCCCGTGGTCGCCGAATCGCCGCCCCCGCCGCCGCACGCAGCCAGTGTCAGAACGACTCCGCTGGCGAGTGCCCGTAGCAGAGTTTTCGTAAGCATGGCATGTCTCCTGTGCGATTCCGGGAGTGGGTGCCGGGACCCGGGCAGCCCCCAGGCCCGTCGTGCCCACCCCTCAACACAGAACATAGGGGCTGCCGGCCGCCGGTACAGTAAGGTAATTTCCTCATTTCCCATGTCGCCTGGATGGTCCGGGCCCCTGGCTCCCGGTGCCGCGACCTCGACGGGGAGGGGAGCCGCCTGACGGGAGAGGTCCGGCCGCACAGTTCGTTGGTTTGCAGAGGGCAGCAGAGGCACCTGCCCGTTGGTGGCGGCCCTGTCGGCGACGGAAGCGAGACTCAGCTCCAGCGGCGTATCGCCGTTCTCAGCCGGTGTCGTCCTTGACGACTGCGAGCCCACAGGCCGTCTCGAGCCTGCCGATCATTCGATTCAGCGCCTGCTCGTCGTATGCAGAAGTCGCCTCAAGGTGGCCCCAGACCGGCGCGGGCCAGCAGGCGTCCTCCGGACGCCGGCCGATCACGTGGAGATGGAGCTGGGGAACCAGGTTGCCGATGGCGCCGAAGTTGACCTTCGGATAGCCAAGATCGTCCTTGACGAATGCCGACACTGCCGCTGCCTCCGCCATCACGCGATCTCTCGGGCCGGCCGACAGGTCCAGCAGGTCAGTCGCCATGGTTTCCGGCACAAGGATGAACCAGGGTAGCGCCGCATTGCGGTGGAGGAGCACGTGGCAGATCGGCAATCGGCCGAGCCGGTGGCAGTCGTCCAGCAATCGCTGGTGAATCTGAAACTCTTCCATGCGCAGTCCCGATAGCGGGGTGAGAGTCGCTCCATCAGAGCACGAACCCGCGGCAATCACAAAATGTCTCAGACCGTCGGCGCGCGGTAACGGGTGCTCGTCAGCTTCAAGTCTCAATGGCTGCAGCGCAAGTCAGCCACCAGCGGCAGATGATCCGACGCGTCGACCGCCTTGCGCAGAGTCCAGCTTCGCTCGATATGCAAGGGCCGACCGCACCAGATCCGGTCCAATGGCAGAATCGGCCGTCTTGCAGGAAAAGTCCGCCAGCGTCCCGCACTTGCCAGGCCATTGTCGAAGGCGCGGCTGGCCGGACCGAACCTGGTGGCTTCGTTGAAGTCGCCCATCAGGATGACTGCGGCGTTCCAGTGCTCCAGCAACTCGCGAAGCATGCCCACCTGCCGGCCGCGTTCGCGGCGGCCGAGTCCCAGGTGAGTGGAGAGGACGCGGACGTCTCCGAAGCAGGTCTCGATTATCGCGTCGATCACGGAGCGGGGCTCCCTGCCCGGTACGGAGATGTCGTGAATGCTCCATTCACGGATCGGGGCCAGGCTGAGCAGCATGTGCCCGTAATCGCCGTCCGGTGTCTGAAGGGTGCGGCAATGGGCGCGATCCGGGCCCAGGGCCGCACCGAGATCCTCGAAACCGTCATGGCCGTCGATCCGGCTGTCGACCTCTTGCAGCGCGACGATGTCAGCGCCCAAGGTCCGCGTAATGCCCCTGACGCGGTTCGGATCGTGCCGGCCGTCACTGCCGATGCAGCTGTGTACGTTCCAGGTCGCTACTCGCAGTCGCCCGGGCACGTCTCAGTCCCTTTCCAGCCAGTTGCCGAGCCGGCGCAGTCCCAGGGCAAGCGCGAGCCAGACAGCGAAGGCCAGCATCAGCCAGCCCGTATTGACCAGGTCCGGGTCCCGCCATGCCTGCAGAAGCCGGTCCCCAAGAACGGTCAGTGCGAGGACGCCGGGCAGAAGGCCCAGCAGGGTCCCGAGGAGATACGGCCACAGACGGATGCCAAGGGCACCGAGGACCATGTTGACGACGGTGTACGGCGCTATCGGGACCATCCGCACCGCGGTGATCGTGAACAATCCGCTCCTCGCCACGGCGCGTTTGATCGTCCGGTACCGTTTCCCGAGGACGTGACGGATTGTCCGCTTCCCCGTGATGCGGCCGAGGCCGAACCCGGCCGCTGCGCTTGCCAGGGATCCGGTCATCGCGCAAAGAAAGCCGGTCCAGGGCCCCAGCACCATGCCCGTGACGGCCACCAGAGCCGTGAGAGGGAACAGCACCATGCCGCCCGCGACGTACGCCGCCAGAAGCACCGGGATAGTCCACCGGTTGGTCCGGAATGTTTCCAGCAGGGTTGCGATCTTTTCGGGATTGGTCCATTGCGCCAGGGGTGTGTAGTTCCAGACGACGACCAGTCCGGCGAGGGCGAGGGCAATGACGATGAGGCGGATCGCGCGGCGGAGGCCGCGGCGGCCCGCGACGGCGTCGAACATGTCGCCAAACAAGGCCTCCGGCCCGAGCGGGTCCTCCCGGTCTGCGATCACGTTGAGCGTGTCCGCAATGATGTCATCGTATTCCGTTGCCGGGTGCAGACGGCGGAGTCCTCGATGCGGGCTGTTCAACGCGTCTACGGTGCCGATGACAGAGCGTCCGGTGGCGAGTTCGTTCGACACCCCGTCCTCGGAATGCCCCAGATGATGGGCCAGCAGATGGCACAGCATCGCGCGGATCGCCTCTCGCTCGCGGGTATCCCTCGCCTCGATCGCCAGGTCGCACTCGGTATCCAGCGCCATGGAGCGGTGATTCAGATTGGCTGAGCCGAGATGGAGCAGCCGATCATCGACGATCATGATCTTCGAGTGGACCATCACGGCCGTTTCGTTTTCACCGGCGCCCACACTGGGATAGCAGAAGCGCACACGGTCGCGGACGGCCTCATCATCCAACCTGGCCATGAACCGGGCCTGTCCGACCCCCATGGTCTTTGTCTCCAGCCAGCCGTGCGGTCGGCGGGGCGTCACTATCAATGCCTCCAGTTCCGGTGATCTGCCGAGGGCGTCCACCAGCGCATCAGCCAGCGGCAGCACGGTGAGGTACTGGTTCTCGACGTAGATGTATCGGCGCGCGCGCCGGATCGACGTCTCGAAGAGCTCGTATATCTCGGACACCCCCGGTTGATCGTCGTCATCCGGCAGCGTCCTCGCGATGCCGATTTCGGCAGACTCGAAGTCCGGTTGCACTCCGTCAGGCCAGATAGGTTCCGCGTCCCGGACCGGCTTCAGCGTCTCGTCGGTCGCTCTCCGCCAGCGGTAGCGCACCAGTTCAGCCAGGCAGCCAGCAGCCTCCCCGTCGACAACCATCTGGGCGTCGTGATAGGGGTCATAATCCTCCCCGCCGGGAGCAACGCGATCCGGATTGTCCGGCGCGTGGTCCGCCGTATCCCATCGATTAATCGTGACGTCCAGTCCACCGCAGAACGCCAGCGTATCGTCGATGACGACGATCTTCTGATGATGGGACGCACCGCCCGGGAGCGCGTCATCCAGGGCGACGACGATCTGCGACGGCGTGCGCCAGTCGAGATTGAGGCTCGGCAGGGGCTCCCGTTCCAGGGTATAGAGGATCGAGTAATCCCATAGCAACAGGCGGACGGTCAGGTCTTCGCGGCGCTCCACCAGAAACTGGAGGAACTCCCGGAGGTCTTGCGGCGCATCATCTGCGGGATCATGCCCGGCGCCCCTGAGGCGGGTGCGGCTGTCGATGTCCCAGCCCACGAAGGTCACCGACCGGCGGGCCTGCAGGAGGGCCGACCGCAGCGCCCCGAAATACTCCGCACCGTCGAGCAGCACGGCGGCACGCCCGGCCCGGGCAAGGCGCCAGACCGTCTCTCCCTGGCGGAGAAACCCCTCGGGTTCACGGGATCTAGATTCCGTCATCGAACTCCGGATTGTACCCACATCATGTTGGGGCGCTTCCGATCGCCCCGGGTCAAATCGTGCCGGATGGGGAATATCCCCCATAGAGACTCGCGCGGCCGCGACCAGAATCTATGTCATAGGGGGTGAGTCGAGCTTGCAGCGCGGAGATGGGACCTTCCGAACAAATCTTCCGATCACCGCAATGGCGGCGTCGGACCCGCCAATTCGCAGCAGTATGGTTCGCCCGCATAGCCGTGCCCGCCGGACGTCATCAGGCTTCCCTGTAAGCCCGGATAGGGGCGAAGCTCAGAGTGGGAGAGATCGTCATGAGAATATTGCAGAGATTGTCATGGCTGGCGGCGTTGTTCCTGGCCATGCCGATGTTTGTCGGAGCCCAGGAGTCGGACCATGGAGGCGGGGGTGCGGGATGCGGCGACGTGTTCGGTGACCTGGTCCACGTAAAGCGGGACGCCGTCACCGGCCAGCCGATCTTCGCCAGACGCTGGATCGAGATGCCGGGGGACATGTACGACTGGGGTTACTGCTCCATCGCGGTCACGGCGGAAGGGGAGGAGATTGGCTTCGTCGACCTCACCTGCGATCCGATCGATCCGGAGGCGGTAGTCGAGGTGGACTACTTCGGCCGCCTGAGCGGCGGTCGCACCAAGGAACGCAACAGCCGGATGCATTTCAACGAGGTCATCAGCAGCATCAAGGTTGCTGACTGGGTGACCACGGACGAGACCGGCCGGCTGAAAATGGGGTATGAGTGCACCATTGAGGCCGGGATGGCTCCGGCCTGTGCCGAGTGGAGCACCGTGGATTCGCCGATGGAGAATCTCGGGCTGTACACCCGGCTGATGAAGTACGGCCACTTCCAGACTGACCCGATGGAGGAGGACAAGTGGGCCCATGGTGACCCCACGACCATGCCGCAGTATCAGCCTGCACTGGGCCCGGAGGACCAATCAAAATTCGACCAGAAGCTGGTCCACCTGTTGTTTGATGGCGGGGACGGCGGTCCGCAGACCTGCTTCCCCGGTTACCCCGCCGATCCGGCAACCTTCGACCCTTTATGCGCAGGCCCGGAGAACCTCCATTTCCAGGACTTCCTCACGGCTGCGAACCTTCTTGCCGCGGCAGCCAACAAGACCGGTGCCGTCACCATGGACCTCGTCCAGTACATGAACCGCATCCTCAAGATCACGCTGGATACCGAGGTCACCGTGGCGACGCAAAATACGCTACCGGCGCTGATTCGCGTGTGTGAAACCACCGAGGAACCGGTTGCCGGTGTCGAGCCGGTATATACCGACGAATGCAACATTGTGGAGGGTTCGGCAACCATGGCCGCGCCGGCCGACGAGCGGTTCGTGGACTTCAGCGTCGCCAAGTACCGCCGTCGCTCACGGAACGAATCGTTGTACGTGTTGCAGATCGACGTGTCCGGCGCCTGGGTCGAGGTATCCGATTTGCCACTGCTGACTTGGCTAGAGTATGCGAATGGACCGTCAGCCGCGAAATTCGCCGATATCGCTGCCTTCATCGCGGCCTCTTCGGACGCCCTCAGAGCCATCGAATTCGTGCACAACTATGGAGTGCCTGAGGACCTCTGGATGATCTACGCGGGGACTGAGCGCCTCGCAGTCCGATCACACCAATAATAGTGGACGCATCGACAGATCAGCGCGACCCGCGGCAGCAGCTGCCGCCAGTCGCGAGTGCAGAGGAGCACGACACGACGGGCAGGGCGTACCCGCCGGGATCGAGCGCGGCGCATTGAGCCGGTCCCGGTCGCCGGAGAGCGGGCCTCAGGCGAAGCCGAGGAACCGGTTGGCGCGGCGGAAGGTGCCGAAGTCGTTGAACCGGACTCCCACCTCCCTCATGACCGCATGGGCCTGGGGTGCAGTCCACTGGCGGATATAGAAGGGTTCTCCCACCACGAAATGGTGGATGGCGTGGGTGCTGCCGAAGTTGAAGCAGAACAGGTGGAAGGGCCATAGCCACCAGCGGGTCCAGACCTGGGTCTGTTGCATGATGTTGCGGTCCTGCACGTCGCCGTAGTAGTGCATGTTGGAGCTGACGAAGTGCAGGCAGAAGCTGCGCAGCACGTTCGGACCCACCAGCACGACGGTGAGGAAATCCACGACCCGCATGTCGGCGAGCGTGGCGTCGGACCATCCGATGGGACTCCCCGCCAGCCGAGCCGCCCCATCCAGCAGGTGGAAACCGAGAAACCAGTACCAGACCGTGAAGTGGAACAAGCCGACGGGAAAGTAGGCCGCCAGCCCGCGGAAGATTGTCCGCCCGGCCCGGCGCAGGCTTGGTGCGGAGAGGGCGCGAAATACGATGGACATGCCGCCGTCGCCGATCATCAGCAAGCGGCGAATCCCCCATGGCTCCCCGTTGGTGATACCCCGTTCCTCCACGTCGGTCTCGGTGCCGGAGTGCTTGTGGTGATGCAGGTGGATGCGGCGGCGGATCCACGGATTGATGGTGCTCGGCCGCACAACCCAGCCCACCGCCAGCATCAGGTGATTCATCCAGGGGCGGTGCTTGAAATAAAGGAAATGGATAAGGTCGTGTTCGAGTTCGTGGATCAGGGAGGCGAACATGGCCACGAGCGGGACACACAGCCAGGCTGAGAGGGATCCCTCGGCGTACAGCCAGGCGCAGCCGGTCATGCCGGCGAGGGAGAACACCATGATGCCCAGGCCGATGGCGTCCTGATGCTCCAGCCACGGGTGGCGCTCGCGCAATTGCTGACCTGCTGCGCCTACCACCTCGCGGATGTGGGCGGTCTTCTCAGCGTCGGTCATTGTGCGTGCGGTGCTGTGAACAGCGTCGATCATCCGTTCGCCTGAACCCCTCGTGAAGTTGGCGGAACAGACGCAAAGATAGCCGATAGCTCCTTCCGGCGCGAACGAACCGAACCCACCGGGATTCGCATACGCTCTCCGCGTCGACCCCGAATCTGCAACGGATTCTCGTCCATCGAGCCTGTCGCGCGGGCGGTATACGCGCCTCAGGCGTAGTCGTAGGGTCCGCCGCGGCGTAGAGCTTCCTTGTAGGCCGGGCGGCCATGGATGCGCTGGACGAACGCCGCCATATTGGGCCGCTCGCCGCCGACCGCCCCGCGCGCCAGGGCAGCCTCCAGGGGGAAGCTCATCTGGATGTCCGCCGCTGTGAACTCGTCGCCGGCGAACCAGCCGCTGCCGCCGAGGCTGCCCTCGACAAAGTCCAGTTGGTCTTTCAGCCTGGGCGTTACGAACTTGCTCTTGACCCCTATACCGATCAGCGCCGCCGCGGGTCGCATTACCAGGGGCATGGGTGGGCGCGCGAGCCGGTCGAAGATCAGCTTGAGCAGCAACATCGGCATCAGGGAACCTTCGGCATAGTGCAACCAGTAGGTGTACTCGAGACGGGCGTCCGTGTCCGGGGCCGGGATCAGCCGGCCGTCGCCGTAACGCCCGACCAGGTACTCGATGATGGCGCCGGACTCGGCGATCGTGTGGCCGGCGTCCTGGACCACCGGCGACTTGCCCAGGGGATGCACCTTCTTCAGGGAATCCGGCCCCATCATCGTGACCGGATCCCGCTCGTAATGCTTGATGCGGTATTCCAGTCCCAGTTCCTCCAGTAGCCAGAGGACCCGCTGGGACCGGGAGTTTTCCAGGTGGTGGACTGTGATCATGAGAGCGGACTCCGGAAGATGCGAGAGTAAAGATCCTGCGTGATCAACGGGCCCTGCCGATGCTATTGCCGACGGCAAGGCGGCGGTTCGAGGCTATGACTGGCGTGGCCGGTAGATGAATGGGGCAGGATGCGGGAATGTCGGTCCGGTGGCAATGGCCACAAGTCGCGCGGTGTTCATCGTCATGGAACCCTGCGCGGTCTGCGCCCAACCGCCGAGACCAGACCGGGCCCATGGCAACACGTGGAGCGATACCCGACGCCGGACCCGGACCTGACGATCCAGAGGCGTTTTACATAATGCACCGCAGATTGATCCATAGTGGCGACCGATCTACATTGTCATCACCGGTCCCGAGAAGACCGGACTCGTCGGCAGTGAGGTGACTGCGCCCATGGCGGCCCGGGCCCGCGGACGAGGGATATCATCACAGGGGAGAGTAATCATGCTCATGTTTCATGGCCCGGGCCGGACCCGGCCCGCATCGGCTCATGCCGCAAACAATCCTGTGACGCGCTTGTTGCCCGGGGCGGTCCTCCTATTCGCAGGCCTGTCCGCGGCCGGCACTGCCGCGGCGTTCCCTCCGCTGCTGGCCGACTGGCAGGCGCGTTATGGGGCCATCTCAGCCTCCGGCGACAACGCCCAATGCCAGCTCTGTCACGAGAGCTCGTCCGGCGGTGGGTCGTGGAACGCCTACGGGTGGGACATCCGGTTGGCCAAGGAGAACGTGGCCGCGTGCGACGTTAACGGCAATGGCACGGTCTCCAACGAGGAGGCATTCTTCTGCGTCGAGCCGCTGAACTCCGACGGCGACGGCAGCGGCTACACCAACCTGGAGGAGATCGGAGTCAGCACTCAGCCGGGCTGGACCAACGGCGCCAACAACACGATCTTTACCCAGACCGGAACCCTGACTGGGCAGCTCCCGCCAGACGACATCGGACCCCTCGATCCGGACGGCACCGAGCCGCCACCGCCGGTGGAGCCACCGCCGCCGGCCGATGACGAGGACCTGCCGCCCGGGCAGCGCAAGCGCCAGACCATCGTCGTGCGCCCGGGCCAGTCGATCCAGAAGGCGATCGACCAGGCCGCTCACGGAGCGCGCATCTTCGTTCTTGCCGGGACCTATCGTGAGTTGTCGGATCCGGTCAATGGCCTGCGCATCAACAAGAGCGGCATCCAGCTGGTGGGTCAAAAAACCCGTTACAAGGAGGTAATCCTGGAGAACGCGGGCAACCAGCGTAACGGTATCGTCGTGGTACCCGAGGAGCGCAACGATTGCCTCGAGTGTCATGTGAGCATGGCGCCGCCGTTCGAGCTCTATCCGGACGTGGAGCCCGGCATGGATCCCGAGCCGGTCCTCTATGACATCGAGGTCCGCAACATCATCATCAACAACTTCACCAATAACGGCCTGTTCACCGAGCGGGTTGACGGTTTCAAGATCGTCAACGTGGAGTCGCGGAACAACAAGAACTACGGCATCTTCCCGACCCTGTCGAGGAATGGCCTGGTGACCCGCAGCAAGGCCACGGGGGCTGACGACAGCGGCATCTGGATCGAGACTTCGGAGAACGTGCAGGTGACCCACAACCTGGTCGAGGGCAACACCAACGGCATCGAGGTTTCCAACAGCGACGACATCGAGCTCAGTTACAACGTGGCCCGCGGCAACACGGCGGCATTCGCAATCCTGCTGCTGCCGGACATCTTCGACGACCGCGCCGGCGCCAAGCGCATCGACATGCGCAACAACTGGCTAATTGCCAACAACAAGCCGAACACGGCGCGACCCGGCAGCGTACTTGCCACGGTGCCGCCGGGGACCGGCATCCTCCACCTGGGCGTCGACGACTCCGTCATCGAGAACAACTACATCGCCGACAACGGGCTGGGAGGTATCGTCATCGCCGACTACTGCCTGACCGTGGCCGGGACGCCGTTCGCATGCGACCAGGATCCGACGGTGACGCCGGAGTTCATCGCCGACAACTTCGCCACCAACAACAGGGTGCTGAACAACGTGCTGGTGAACAACGGCACGAACCCGCCCGGCAGTCCCTTCGATTTCGCTGCCAGCGACCTGATCCTGCTGACCCTGGGCGAATGGGGCAATTGCTACTCGGGTAACGACTACACGACCCACTTCTCGACCCTGGGTCCGTATCCCGGCATCCTGCCGCCCTGCGCACCGTAACAGACGTCAGCCGGGGAACGGACTCCCGGGCAAACTGAAAGGGGTCGAGCCGTACGGCTCGACCCCTCGATTCTTACGGGCGGTTTGCCGGTCAGGCGGTCGGTTTGACGTTGGCGTTGAGACGGAACAGGTTCATCGGGTCATAGCTGTTCTTCAAGGCCACCAGGCGGTCGTAGTTAGGCCCGAAGTTCTGTTCGGTCCGGCTCGCCGTTTCCTCCCGCAGATTGGTGTAGAACCCGCCGGTGTTGGGCTCGATCAACGCCCACCGGCGTTTCAGTTCACCGATGCGCTGCTTGTCCTCGGCCGGGTCGGTCCAGGTGGAGCCCATGCCGATCATGGTCACCGCCTGTCGGTGAGGGAAGGCCGTTTCGGTGTCGCCGACCTGGGCGACGGCGCCGCCGGCGGTGTGGAAGAACAACTCCGTCGTGGGGTCCAGCGCGAAGCCCTCGATCATGGCGTCGATCAGGCCGGGGCTGAATTCCTTGACCATGCCGTTCTTGATGTAGTTGCGCTGGCCCGGGGCCAGGTCGCCGTCGAACTGGGTCTGGTAGGCGAGATAGTCGACCATGGTGATGCCGTCCTCGATGGGCTGGCCGAAGCTCCGCAGGGCCGCCAGGTCCTTCTCGCCCCGGAATGGATCGCCGCAGTAAAGCACGTCCATGCCCACCAGGCCCTCGGTGTCGGGCGGGGCGATCATGAACGGGGCCACGTACATCTCGTCGGACAGGGCCGTGGAATACTCAGCATAGAACTCCAGCACGTCGCGGGCCACCGAAGCCGGCCACAGGATGGCCCCGCCGAGCATCTTCCGCTCGGTGGGGTGGAGGTCAAACTCGAATTCCGTGGCCACCCCGAAATTGCCGCCGCCGCCGCGGATCCCCCAGAACAGGTCGGGATCTTCCTCCGCGCTGACCCGACGGACCTGGCCGTCCGCGGTTACCATGCGGGCCGAGACCAGGTTGTCGATGGTCAGACCGTACTTCCGGTTCAGTCGCCCGAAGCCGCCGCCCAGTGTCAGGCCGCCGACGCCGGTATGGGAGACCACGCCGGCGGTCGTGACCAGCCCCTGATCCAGGGAGGCCTTGTCCAGGTCATAGAGCAGGGCGCCACCTTCCACCTGTGCGCGGCGCTTGTCCTTGTCGATCCGGACGGTCTTCATCCCTTCCAGGTCTATCATCATGCCGCCCTCGCAGACGGACTTGCCAGGGAAGCTGTGCCCGCCGCCTTTCACCGCCAGCAGGAGTTCGTTATCACGCGCGAAATTCACGGCATTGGAAACATCCTGGGTATCCGCTGCCCGGACGATGAGCGCCGGGTGACGGTCATGCATCGCGTTCCAGATAGTGCGGGCCTGGTCGTACCCCGCATCACCGCGGAGGAGGAGCTGGCCCTTGAGACTGTCCGCCAGCTCATTGACGGCCGCTGCCTGCAGCACGGTCTCGTTGCCCGAGAGCTTGATGGCCGGGACATTCGACGTGACCTTGGCCAGGGCATGGAATACCGACCCCAGGGCATGCTGGACTGGCAGTGCTGCCGCGACTCCGGCCGCCACCGCTGACCGGCAGAAAAGACGTCTGTTCATCGTAACTCCCTATTCGTGGGCCCGCGGGACGCGCCCCTCTCGGCGGGGAACTTTGATTGCGTCTTCACGGACAGCCACATAGGGCGTGAAAGCTAGATCGTGTGGGTCCTCAAAGCAATGTGCAGTGCAGCAAGAAGAGAATCTGATCTGGAATGAGCCGATGGCGAGGGCAGTCGAGCGTCGTCTGGTGGAAACACCGAGAGCATCCCGGATAGTCCCTATTGCTAACCCAGCTTCTGAGACCTATGTCACACAATTTCGAGAAATATCACATAACTAGATGAATTATGGAAAATAATATTTTCCCATAGCCTCGACCTATGTTGTTGTCTTCGCCGAACTCCCATGAAGCGAGCAGTCAAGGCCCCGGAAAGAGGGCGGTGTGAAGAGTCCATCTCGGCTGTCCGGTCCGATGCCCAGATGACACTAACCGAGGGCATCGACAAGGAGTGGGAAAATGAGTAGACGACCCGTGTCCAAGACGGGAGGGCGTGACACCTCCCGGCGAATGACGCTTTCAACACGTCGAATCTGTCTGATTTTCACGCTGGCGATCGGATCGCTGGCGTTTGTCGCGCCGTCCGGTGCTGCGGAACAGGCATCGGGTGATGGACTGTGTATGGAGGATCTGTTTACCAGCAACCTGAACTGTACGTCCAACGACGTCGCCATTTCGGGCGTGGCAATCGACCCGTCGACCGGAGTGGACTGGATCGAGATCAAGGATGACGGCTGCGCGTACCCGGGAGACACCGTGGACTTCGACGCAGTCTTCGAGGTGTTCACCAACGCCGTCGAGCGGTTCGACATCGGCGTGTATTTCGCGACCGACGGTGACAAGAACGAGGAGCCGCCGGACGGAGCGCTGACAGGCGCATGCACGGTGGCAACCCTCCCGACTGATGACCCGGATGGAAACGGGCCGCTGATCGGTCTGGACCTCGACGAGGACGAAGGCCAGCCCGACGACAGCTGCGGGGACATCAACAAGGCTAATAACCCGATGCTCATCCCGGTGAGCCTGACCGGCGTCTCCTGCGTGGACTTCGACAACGACGGCTTCCTGAACCTTCCCAATTGCATCAGCTGGCGCCAGAAAGGCGCGAACAAGATGTGTAGCTTGTCTACCGATGCCTTTCCGGGCGCCCCGTCCAAGTGCCGTTGTGACGCGGGCTTCAACGTCCCGATCACCGTCCCTCCGGCCAAGCTGCTGCTGGTCAAGACGGCGACAACGACCAGCATCCCGGAGGGGACACCGAAGGACGTGGTGTTCACTATCAAGGTGACCAACCCGGGTCCGGATCCCTCGAATTACGTGCTGCTCTCTACTCTCACCGATGATGTTTTTGGTGACCTGACCGATACGTCCAACAGCAGCCTGAAATCGACGACCTGTAACACACTGGCGAGCGATCGGCTGGATGCCGACGGCAGCGACGAGTACACCTGCTCGTTCACCGCCACCCTCGTCGGGGATTCCGGCGTTCCCCACAAGAACACGGCCACGGTGAGGGGCATGGATATGCACGGCAACAGCCTGGGCGACGACGATGATGCGACGGTCACCTTCACCGATGTCTTACCGGTCATTGCTGTCACGAAGACGGCAAATCCGACTTCGCTGGTGGAGCCCGGCGGCAACGTCGTGTTCAGCGTTAGCCTGAAGAACGACAGCAACATGGAGGACCCGGTGACGATCACGTCCCTGAACGACGACGTCCACGGGAATATCACTCTGGTGCAGGGAGACATTTCGGCCACCACATGCGCGACAGGGTCCACGCTGGATTCCGGTCAGACCTACACTTGCAACTTCACGGCCAACGTCACCGGCAGTCCCGGATACAAGGAAACGGACATTGTCACCGGTAAGGCAAAGGACGACGAAGGTAACGAGGCCACGGATACCGGTACCGCGACGGTGCTGATCACGGACTTCACTACGAGTGGACCGCCGATCACGGTGACGAAAACTGCGAACCCGACGAGCGTCGACGAGCCAGGCGCCGACGTCGTGTTTTCGGTGTCGGTGAAAAACAATTCCTCGGTGGACTCAGTGACTATCGACAGCATGGACGACGACGTACACGGAGACATTACCAAAGTCCAGGGCGACATCTCGGCGACCCGTTGCACCATCGCCGCGTCGAACTGCTCGGTGGGTCGCGTGCTGGCACCGCTGGCGTCATGCAGTTGCGATTTCACCACTAAGGTGGACCTCAATCCCGCCGATGCCACCTACGAGAAAGACACGGTTACCGTTATGGGGACCGATGACGACGGTCAGTCGGTCGAAGACTACGACGACGCCGTCGTGAACGTCAGAAACGTGGCCCCGACGGCGACCGTTACCAAGTCGGTGGAATCGGCCAAGGTGACTTACAAGGTTGTCGTGACGAACACCTCGACGGTGGAGGACCTGACGCTTTCGCGCCTGACGGACGACAAGTTCGGCGACCTGACCGACAGCAACAACCCGAAGATCAGCAATTCGACGTGCGTCTCCGGCGCTGCGGTACCCAAGGGAGGTGCCTATCCGTGCTACTTCGATGGCGTCGTGGATGCCGCAGATTCGCCGCATACCAACACGGTGACCGCGGAGGTCACTGACGATGAGGGCTCCAAGGTCTCGCCGACGGACAGCGCGATAGTGGAATTCAAGTAGCGGCTACAAAACAGTACTGCCCCGTCGTCAGAAGGGCAGACTTGGGGGGCAATCGGCCGGGAATTTTCCCGGCCTTTTTTTTGCCTGATCAGGAGTGTCTATGTTCTTGTCAGTCGCCAGCCGGTCTGGCTCCGGCGGGCAACCCGGTTGCATGGCTTCCTCACAAAGGACCTGGATCATGGATCCAGCGATACTGAATTACATTCAGATCCAGATACGACCAGCACCAGGCCATCCCTTTCGATGACGTTCAGGATAGATCCCGCTGGTAGCGTGGCGGCTTGACCGTCTGCCATGCGGGCTTGCCACGTCTCTCCCCTGACCTGGACCCGGCCTTCGGCGGATCCATGAAACCCCGAGACCACTTCGGCCGTGGCCTCGAGTCTGGAAGACGCCATGCGCCGGTCTGCCGGCCCGAGGGTCACACGGGTCGGGGCGGTGACTTCGAGCGAAAGAGCCACCAGCACATCACCGAGACCGATACCGATGAGCATGTACAGTGCCAGCCGATCGTCATCCACCATGCCCGTCAGGCGCAGAGCCAGGTAGGTCAGCAACCCGAAGAGGCAGCTCGCGCTTGCAAGCGATATCCACCAGGACATCGAAAATCGTCGGATCATGAGATCGACCGGGCCGAAACGCCGGTTTGCCGGCGGGACTCCTGCAAGCGTAGCGCATCGCGGGATGCGACCGTGGGCCGGGCCGCGCCTGAGGTCATTATTTGACTTAATGCAATAAATTTGTTATTGTTTTCAACATCTTAGCAAATAGCGAGGCGATCAACATCCGAAATCGCAGACCTGTAAAGTCACTCCTTCCAGCCCCTGCGGCCGTTCTGGCCTTGCTCGGCGCCATCCTGATCACTCCCTTCTGATCCGCTGAACTCCTGTCTTCCGAGCGCTTTCGCTCAGGAGGCGACGACACCCCTTTGTCTTTAAGTAATTCCGAAGGAGAGAAATCATCATGAGCACGTCCCTCAAAATCAAACAGACCGAACAGAAGCCCATTGACATCGGCGTCGCCCGCGACGACCGCAAGGAACTCGCCGACGTTCTGTCAGTGGCCCTGGCCGACACCTATGTCCTGTACGGACTCACCCAGCATGTCCATTGGAACGTGACGGGTCCCATGTTCTACGGATTGCACAAGCTGACCGAGGAACAGTACGAGGATCAGGCCGAGGCCATCGACGAGATGGCCGAGCGCATCCGGTCGATCGGCTTTGCCTCGCCGGGGGGGCTCCACCAGATGCTGGCGATGACCCGCATGAAGGAGATTCCCGAGGCCCACGAGGCCGACGACATGATCCGGTTGCTGATTACCGGTAACGAGGCCTGCGCCAGAAGCCTGCGAGAGGCCGTGGCTCGCGCCGAGAAGTGCGATGACGTCAAGACTGCCGACCTGCTGACCGAGCGCATCGGTGAGCACGAGGAGAACACCTGGAT
The DNA here is from genome assembly GCA_024640085.1 of Gammaproteobacteria bacterium. Classification (GTDB taxonomy): domain Bacteria; phylum Pseudomonadota; class Gammaproteobacteria; order Steroidobacterales; family XN24; genus JAHEFR01. The sequence continues at coordinate 11,447 of JAHEFR010000012.1, read as the reverse complement.
GCTCAGGGCCCTAGTGTCCTGAAGGGAGCGGCCAGCGTCCGGTCGGCAAGCCGCCTGCCGGACCCCCCGGTTCAACCCATTCACATTTTTGAGGAGGAACTATCCGATATGAACATCAAGGAACAGTTACAGAAACAGCTCGACACCGAGCTGAAGAAATGGAAATCAGAAATCGACGAAGCCGAAACCAAGGCCAGGGCAGCCGAAGCCCGAGCCGAGGCCGAGAAGGCCGACGCCGAGACACGGAAAGCCCTTTGGCAGAAGGTCGACGGGCTGAAAAAGCGAGTCGATCAGGCCGAGAAGCGGCTGGCCGAGCTGAAGGATGCCGGCGCCGATCGCGTCGAGTCCATCAAGAAGGAGATCGATCGCCTGGTCGCCTGACCCGGCATCGTCAGGAGAACACCTGGTAAACAGTGAAAGGGGCGCCTCGTGCGCCCCTTTTTTTTTGCGGATCTTATCCATTAGCTCGGACGGGACCACTCTGCCGGTGGTAGGTAACGATGTCAGCGGCACCGCCGCCATGGTCCGGTCACGTCCGTCTCGGAGCAGGTATGTTCGCGCTGGAGCCACCAGGGATGGCGGGTTCGCGCTTCTTGGGGCCAGTCAGCGCCGCAAGATGGCCCACCAGCGGGCCACGTTGAGCAAACTCATCAGTGAGGCCGCCACGTACGTGAAGGCCGCGGCCGTCAGCAGTCGGCGGGCGTGGGGCGCGTCTCCAGGCAGGAGCACGCCACCCTTCTCCAGCATGGGCATGGCCCGGGTGAAGCTCGCGTCCAGTTCCGTCGGCAGGGTAGCGAGGTGCACCAGGGCCGCCGTGCCTAGGCTGGCCAATCCGCCGAAGAACATCAGGACACCCGCCGACGGGGCCCGGGTAATCATGCCGATAAAGGGGGAGGCCATGAGGATCGCGGCGCCGAACTTCTCCACGCCGCGCGTCATGGTGACCAGGTGAGTGCGAACACGCAGTGGCGCATATCCCTGGTGATCCTGCAGGGCGTGGCCCACTTCGTGGGCGGCCACTGTGATCGCGGTGAGCGAATGACTGTCGAACTTGTCCGGCATGAGCCGCACCGCCTTGTCCTTGGGGTCGTAGTGATCCCCTGCTTCCGTGCGTTCCACTTTCACGTGTCCGAGTTTGAACGCGTCGAGCAGTTGGCGGGCCAACTCGGCACCGGTCTCCCGATAGCGATCCGCTGGCTCGCTGTAGCGCTCCATCACGCGCCTGACCCAGAGTCCCGGGCCGAAGACTACCGCCAGCAGCAGCAATACCAGGATGATGACGTGCATATCGGCTAACTATATTCGAAGTCGGGCAACGGGGTGGTTGCACATCTGTGGCACGCGGCACCCTACAGCTCTGACACCGCGTGCGAACGGTGATCGGGCCGGTACTCAGACCGTATACTGGCGCGAGTGCACGGGGAGGGGTGTTCTCGCAGATGTCCGAAACCAGTCCCAGATCTCAGGGTTTCTTCCACGAACTTCGTCGCCGCCGCGTGTTCACCACGGCCGGGCTGTACGTGGTGGGCGCGTGGCTGGTGATGCAGGCCGCCGACGTGTTCTTCCCCGGTTGGGGGGTTCCGGACACCGGCATAAACGTACTGCTCGCCGCAGCCGTCATTGGCTTTCCCCTGGCCCTGGTATTCGGGTGGTTCTTCAACATCACCGCCCAGGGCATAAGGCGCACCATGCCGGCAGGTCCCGAGGGCGCCGCCGAACCCCGATCGCTGCAAGGCAGGGACTACCTGGTACTCGGTTCGCTGGTGCTCGTCGCCGCCGGGATCGTCTTTGACGCCACGCACAGGATCCTGGACTTGCCGAGAACTGTGGGGGATAGCTATGAGACCCGCATGGGTCCGGCGCCAGACGAAAGACCAGCTAACTCTGTCGCTGTGCTGCCATTTGTAAACGTCAGTGATGACCCGGGCAATGAATATTTCTGCGACGGCGTCTCCAACGAGATCCTGAACAAGCTCGCGGCACACGTGGAACTCCACGTTACCGGGCGGACATCCTCCTTTGTCTTCAAGGGCAGCGACTACGGGATACCCAGGATCAGCGCATTGCTGGGCGTGCGCTATCTCCTCCAGGGAAGCGTCCAGAAAGTCGGTGACAAGCTCCGTATCTCAGCGCAGCTTGTGGATGACAGCGGTGCCCAGCGGTGGAGCAACTCCTTCGACCGGACGCTTACCGACATCTTTGCGATCCAGACCGAGATCGCCGACCTGGTGGCTACTACCGTTGTGCCGCAGATCGTTCCGGAGCCCTCTGTCTCTTATGAACCGAGCGTGGATGCCTATGGTCACTTCCTCGCAGGGCGCGAATGGAACTATCGACGCGATCCCCGCGCGCGCAACGAGCTTCGCAAGGCGATCGAACTCGATCCCGGGTATGCCGAGCCCTACCCGGAACTGGCCATCGCCGCCCTCATCGGCAACCCGGATGAAACGGATTTTGCGGAGGCACGGGAGGCGATCGAAACGGCCCTTACCCTGCATCCCCGGATGCCACGCGCGTTGGCGGCCAAAGGCCTGTACTTTGAGCAGCAACCGCAGCCAGACAACGAGGCCGCGGAAGCTGTTCTACGGCAGGCCCTGGAACAGGATCCCAATAGTCTCGACGCTATGAACTGGCTGGCTGGCGCACTCCAGTCGCAAGGCAAGACCAGTGAAGCGAATGCGTTGTATCACCGGGCATACGGCCTGGATCCATTGCACCCTTCGATCGGGACAAATCTGGCTACGAACTATCTCTACAAGGGTGACCTGGTTCGCGCCGAGCAGATCCTGCTCAGGCTGGTGCAGGTACCGGATCCCGCCCATCACCCGTTCCTGTACCTGGCATGGATAAACGGATTGCTCGCCATGTGGGACCGGGCCGAATATTTCGCCCAGCGCGCACTGTACGACTGGCCAGACGACCCCATAAATCCATGGTACGCAACGGTAGTCAAGACGATGAAGGGCAATTACCAGGGGGCACTGGAGGAATTCAACCGATATATCGTGTCGAATGAGCTTGAGCTGACTGATTCAAGATGGAACAGGACGCTGTATGGCCCTGTGCTGGCCATGGCCGGCGACTACAAGGCTGCCATCGAGGTGCTGCAATCGGATTACGAAGGCACACAGGTGATGCTCCAAGATGATTTCGAGCTCGATGCACGGCAATCCCTGGCGTGGGCGCTCATGGAAACCGGTGGACAGGAACGTGCCATCGCCCTTCTCGATGCTATAGAACGGGCTGCGGCAAGTCGGGGCAATATCAGCCCACAGTCCAGTCAGACTACCTTCTACCTCGCGAGGAACGCCGCGCTTCTGGGCGAGAAGGAACTCGGGCTCGAGCGGCTGAAGCTGGCCATCGACACCGGGTGGCGCGGGTATTACACGGACAGTCACGATCCACGGTTGTCGTCCATTGCAGACGATCCCCGATTCAAGACGATGATGGCAGAGGTGAAGGCGGACGTGGACCGGCAGCGTGCCGAGGTCGAGGCGAGCCACCCCAGTTTGGGTCTGCCAGCGCTGTCGGACTGACCCCGGGGCGCAAGTCGGTGATTTCATCTCATCAGAGTGGGGCAAAAGCGGCCCTGAGTGACAGGCGGCCAAAGTCGCCAGCGACTCCCGGATATTTCAGCTATTGGCGAGACCTGTGCCGCAGGCGGCCGGGGCCACGTGAGATTGACCACAATTTGCTGCATGATTCAGAGGCATCGCAGCGACCGCTCATACATTTTTAATGCGATGACCTGTAGCGAGAGGCGTCACCCGTGAAAGGACTCATCCACGAACTGCGTCGTCGCCGGGTGTTCACCACGGCCGGTCTGTACGTCGTGGGTGCATGGCTGATATTGCAGGTGGCAGACGTGCTGTTTCCCGGCTGGGGCCTTCCAGATGCAGCCGTCAACGTTCTGTTCATCGCCGCCGTAGCGGGCTTTCCGCTCGCCCTGGTGTTTGGCTGGTTCTTCAACATCACCACTCACGGGATCAGGCGAACCGTGCCGATGGGTGCCGGGGACGCGGGCGAACCCCGGCCTTTGAAGGGCAACGATTTCTTTGTCCTGGGCACGCTGCTGCTGGTCGCTGGCGCCATCGTCTCCTACGCCGCGATTCACGTACTGCTGCTGCCAAGGGCAGATACGACGGGGTCCGAATCCCGGATCGATCTGGCGCCGGCAGAGAAACTGCCGAACTCGATCGCTGTGCTGCCGTTCGACAACATCGGCACCGACCCGGAGGACCAGGTCTTCGCGGAGGGGGTGTCGGAGGAGATCCGTAACAGGCTCGGGCGCCACACCGAACTGCAGGTGATCGCCCGTGCGTCGTCGCTGCAGTTCAAGAGCGGCGATTATGGTGTCCCCAGGATCAGCGACCTGCTGGGCGTGCAGTATCTGCTGCTGGGCAGCGTGCGCAGGCAAGGAGACCGGATCCGGGTGTCGGCCCAACTCGTGGTGGACAAGGGAACCCAGGTGTGGAGCGAGAACTACGACCGGGTACTGGAGGACGTATTCGGCATCCAGGACGAGATCGCCGACCTGGTCGCCACCGAAGTGGCGCCGCAGATCGTCGCCGGGGGGGACGGGAGCTACAGGCCTTCTCTCGACGCCTATCGGCATTTCCTGGTCGGGCGGGATCTCACCTACCGGAGGGACCAGTGGGCGGCGCAAAAGGAGTTGGCCATGGCCGTGGAGCTGGATCCCAGGTATGCGGAGGCCCAGGCGGAATATGCCATCAGTCTGGTGATCGGTTACCCGGAAGAGCAGCAACTGCAGCAGGCGGAGGCGGCAATCGATGCCGCCCTCGATCTGGACCCCGATCTGCCGCGCGCCCATGCTGCCCGCGGCCTGTTCCTGACTTCGCAACGTTCCCCCGATCCGGTGGCTGCAGAGGCAGCCTTGCGCGAAGCGCTCAGGGGTGATCCCAACATGGTGGACGCCATGAACTGGCTGGCAGGCGCGCTGGTCCGGCAGGGAACGGACGAGGAGGCGGCCGGGTGGCAGGACAAAGCCTACGGGATCGATCCCTTCAATGCGGCCATCGTGGCCAACCTGGCGACCCGCCATTGGGAGAGCGGGGACCCGGATCGGGCGGAGGCGATGTTGCGAAGAATGTTGGATCTCCCGGAGCCGCCGATTATGGCATTCAGAATGCTATGGGAGCTGTATACCTATACTGGCCGACTGGTTGAGGCCAGCATGATGGGAAAACGATTGTTGCTGGCGGGCGGGTGGCAGGCGTTCTTCCTCGCCACCACCTATGCGATGCTGGGTGAGCTCGAGATTGGGGCGGAGTGGATTTCAGCCAGCGCACGGGAAAACCCGGACGTGATGTGGGTGAGGACAGGCTGGGTCCAGGCCCAGGCGCCGTACTGGCGAGGAGATTACGAACGAGCAGCAGAAGAGATGCGCCGGGCGATGGCATCGAATGACCTCTCTCTGCAGCAACTAGCGCCTCTGCTCCGATTATTCTATGGCATCAACCAGAGTCTTTCGGCCGATGTCTCTGGAGCGATATCTACACTGGCAGAGGAGCTTCCGGACACGGTCAATCCGTCTGCCCTTGACGACGATTATGGGGCGGATGCCTACCAGGCGCTTGCATGGGCCTACATCCAGTCGGGCTTGCTGGAAGAGAGCCGGCAGCCGCTGGAGGTCTTCGAGCAGTGGTTCGCCGAGCATGGCGCCTCCGTCGTGATGATGACAAGCGACGACCTTTACACGGCGGCCCGCAACGCCGTTCTCATGGGCGACCCGGATCTGGCCCTGGACCGACTGGAGCAGGCGATCGAGCTTGGCTGGCGCGACTACTACATACAGCGTCACGACCCGCGCTGGTCAGGGTTGGCAGAAGATCCTCGTTACCAGGCGCTGATGGAAGAAGTGAAGGCGGACGTGGATCGGCAGCGCGAAGAGGTCGAAAGGATCGATACTGAGGAAGACTTTCCGGCGCTACTGGAAAGGGTCCGGGCTGCCAGGGAGCAGGCAAGCCAGTGACCCGGTGATCCGGCCCGGACGCCGCCCAGGCAGGACCCGGCGGCGATGGCCGTCGCGATATCCGCACTGTCATCAGCCAGGTGGAATCCGCGGGTTGCAGATCGGCTTGACCTCTTCCTCTCAACACACCCCGCATGTTCCTGACCCATTGGTGTTGCGGGCGTGTGCCGGATTGAACCTATACTGCTTCAAACCGGATCCGTGACGACAGCCGACAGCGTATGACGAAAGACGATTCCTCCATGTCCCGCCTTATGCGAGAACTACGCCGCCGCCGGGTGTTTACGACGGCGGGTCTCTACGTGGTGGGCGCCTGGCTGTTATTGCAGGTCGCGGATGTGGTCTTTCCCGGATGGGGTATCCCGGATACCGGCATCAATGTGCTTCTCGTGGCGGCAATCCTCGGGTTCCCTGTCGCACTGGTATTTGGTTGGTTCTTCAACATCACGACTCATGGGATCAGGAGGACCGTCCCGGTCGGACCGCACGAGGCCGGCGAACCGCGCCCACTCAGGGGGGGCGACTACGCCATCCTGGCGGCGCTGGTGCTGGCGTCCGCGACAATCATCTTCTACGCCACGAACAGGATCCTGGCGCTGCCGCCGATCATGGTGGACGATATCGAAGACCGGATCGGTCCGGCGCCCGCGGACAAGCCTGCCAACTCGGTGGCCGTCCTGCCGTTCACGAACGTGAGCAGCGACCAGGAGAACGACTATTTTTGCGACGGCGTTTCCGAAGAGATCCTGAACAAGCTCGCTGCCTATGCGGATCTTCAAGTCACCGGCAGGACGTCGTCGTGGCAGTTCAAGGGCAGCGACTACGGCATACCCCGGATCAGCAACCTTCTTGCCGTTCGTTATCTTCTGGCCGGCAGCGTCCGCAAGTCGAGTGACCAGCTACGCATCTCGGCCCAGCTAGTGGACGAAAACGGTACGCAGGTCTGGAGCGAGACCTTCGACCGAACCCTGGGAGACGTATTCAAGATCCAGGCTGAAATCGCCGAGATCGTCGCGACAACCGTGGTCCCGCAAATCGTGCCGGAGGCGTCGCTGGTCTATGAGCCCAGTCTGGATGCCTACCAGCAGTTCCTGCGGGGCCGGGAACTGGTTCATCAGCGGGACACCCGACGAGGCGCAGAGGAACTACGGAAAGCCATTGATCTCGACCCGGGGTTTGCCGAACCCTATGCCGAGCTGGCCATCGCCATATTGATCGGGGCGCCGAAAAGGTCCGAAATCGAGGAGGCTAGAGAAGCCATCGACACGGCGCTGACCCTGCATCCCGGGATGCCCCGGGCCCTGGCAGCGAGGGGGCTGCTCCTGCAGCAGAAGGTCCCGCCAGACTACCCGGCGTCAGAAATTGTCCTGCGCGAGGCACTGAAACAGGAACCCAACATGGTGGACGCCATGAACTGGCTCTCGCAAGCGCTGAGCTCCCAGGGCAAAGAACCGGCAGCTGATGCATTGCAGTACCGGGCGTTCAAGCTGGATCCGCTCCATGCGTCAATCGGAGCCAACGTCGCACAAAGGGAGCTCGTGAAAGGCAATGTCGGTGCCGCCGAGCAGATCCTGGTCAACCTGGTGGAGGTCCCGGATCCCTCCAGGGCGGCTTTCATCGGGCTGCGCGAATTCTATCTCTCCACCGGCCAGATTGTGAAGATGAACAAGATCGAGCGGCGTCTGGCCATTCTCGGGAAGCATGTCTACTGGGGACTGGGACTTTCCTATGCAATGCTGGCGATGTGGGACCCGGCGCAATACTGGATCGAGCGCAGCATTCAGGACTTTCCTGAGCATGACTTTGTTCTGTTGTATCCGGCACTGCTGCCCCAATTGCAGGGGAGGTACCCGGAAGCACTTCGTGACCTCACGGAGTCGATCGCGTCCAGTGGCGTGAACACCAGGGAGCTGAGCTGGTACAGATTCTTCCATGGCTTTTACCTTGCGATGGCGGGCGAGTATCAAGAGGCTGTCGAGGAGTTGCAGCCGGACTACGAAGGTGGCCAGGTAAATCTCGATGAATGGGAGCTCGACGGCCGTCAGGCTCTGGCCCTGGCGTTCATTGGCATCGGAAACGAGGACCGGGCGCGGTCCCTTCTGCAGTCCATAGAAGAGGCTGCGAAAGGTCCCCAGGGCGACGGCCGGGACAGGAACCCACTGGCCTATGAGCTGGCGAGAAATGCCGCTCTGCTGGGCGACAAGGACCTCGGGCTCGAGCGGCTGAGGAAAGCTATCGACACCGGCTGGCGCGGCTACTACATCAACGATCACGATCCTCGCTGGGACTCGCTGCAAGACGATCCCCGGTTCCAGGCCATGATGGCGGAGGTCAAGGCGGACCTGGATCGGCAGCGCCTGGAGGTGGAGAAACTGGACGCCGAAGAGGACCTGCCGGCACTCGTCGATCAGGCTCGCGCCGAGAGGGCCGCGTCGGCCCACTGACCGCTGGGCCTGGTGCGTGTTGGGTCGTTGCGAGCGGGCGTGGGCTTGCGCCGGATTTCCGCCGTTCTGCCTTGAATCCGACGGGCGATCGAGTAGCCCCGTTTCATGTGCCGGTGGCAACTTCCTGCGGTATGCTCCGGGGCAATGCAAGCCGGTCTGTTCACAACTTTCAGGGGTCGCCGGCGGTGACAGGGTTCTTCCAGGAACTGCGCCGCCGCCGGATGTTCGCCACGGCCGGCCTCTACGTGGTGGGCGCCTGGCTGTTATTGCAGGTCGCGGATGTGGTCTTTCCCGGATGGGGTATCCCGGATACCGGCATCAATGTGCTTCTCGTGGCGGCAATCCTCGGGTTCCCTGTCGCACTGGTATTTGGTTGGTTCTTCAACATCACGACTCATGGGATCAGGAGGACCGTCCCGGTCGGACCGCACGAGGCCGGCGAACCGCGCCCACTCAGGGGGGGCGACTACGCCATCCTGGCGGCGCTGGTGCTGGCGTCCGCGACAATCATCTTCTACGCCACGAACAGGATCCTGGCGCTGCCGCCGATCATGGTGGACGATATCGAAGACCGGATCGGTCCGGCGCCCGCGGACAAGCCTGCCAACTCGGTGGCCGTCCTGCCGTTCACGAACGTGAGCAGCGACCAGGAGAACGACTATTTTTGCGACGGCGTTTCCGAAGAGATCCTGAACAAGCTTGCCGCCTATGCGGACCTTCAAGTCACCGGCAGGACTTCGTCGTGGCAGTTCAAGGGCAGCAACTACGGTATACCCAGGATCAGCAACCTCCTCGCCGTTCGTTACCTGCTGGCGGGCAGCGTCCGCAAGTCGAGTAGCCAGCTTCGCATCTCGGCCCAGCTCGTGGACGAGAACGGCACGCAGGTCTGGAGTGAAACCTTCGATCGGACCCTGGGAGACGTATTCAAGACCCAGGCCGAAATCGCCGAGATCGTCGCGACCACGGTGGTCCCGCAGATAGTGCCGGCCGCGTCGCTGGTCTATGAGCCCGATCTGGATGCCTACCAGCAGTTCCTGCGGGGCCGGGAACTCGTGCATCAGCGGGACACCCGGAAGGGAGCGGAGAAATTGCGGCAGGCCATCGATCTCGACCCGGGGTTTGCCGACCCCTATGCCGAGCTGGCGATCGCCATATTGATCGGGGCGCCGAAAGAGTCCGAGATCGAGGAGGCTCGAGAAGTCATCGACACGGCGCTGACCCTGCATCCCCGGATGCCCCGGGCCCTGGCAGCGAGGGGACTGCTCATGCAGCAGAAGGTCCCGCCGGAATACTCGGCGTCAGAAATTGCTCTGCGCCAGGCGTTGGACCAGGACCATAGCATGGTGGATGCCATGAACTGGCTTTCGGCGGCGCTCGACGTGCAGGGCAGGGAATCGGAAGCCATGGCGCTGATGTACCGGGCCTACAGGCTGGACCCATACCATCCCTCGATTGCAATCAATGTGGCGCAATACGAACTCCGCGAAGGGAATGTCGCTTCCGCCGAGCAGATCATGGTCAAACTGGCGGACGCACCGGATCCCCCCAGGGGGATCTTCATAGGGTTGCGCGATTTCTTTCGCGACACTGGCCAGGTCGTGAAAATGAACATCTACGAGCGGCGCCTGGCCATCCTCTGGAAGCATGCCTATTACGGACTGGCCTTGTCGTACGCCATGCTGGCGATGTGGGACCAGGCCCAATACTGGATCGATCGTAGCGTTCAGGATCACCCTGAGTACGCTTTTAACTGGATGTACCCGGCGCTGGTGCCTGCGTGGCAGGGCCGGTACCCGGAAGCGCTCCAAGACCTTGTCGAATCGATCGCGTCGAGCGGTGTGGATACGGACGAGCTGACCTGGTACAGCTTCGGCTATGGCTGGTGGCTTGCCATGGCAGGCGAGTATCAAAAGGCTGTCGAGGTGTTGCAGGTAGATTACGAGGGTGGCTTGGTAAGCCTCGATGAATGGGGGCTCGAAGGTCGTCAGGTTCTCGCCCTGGCACTCATCGGAATCGGCGAAGAAGAGCGGGCGCAGACGATTTTGCAAGCCATAGAACAGGCCGCGAAAGGTCCCCAGGGCGGGGGCCGGGACAGGAATCCCCTGGCCTACTGGCTCGCGCTGAATGCCGCACTTCTTGGCGACAGGGAACTCGCGCTCGAGCGCCTGAGAAAGGCCATCGACACCGGATGGCGGGGCTACTACACGGATAGCCACGATCCACGCTGGCTGATGGTCAAAGACGACCCTCGATTCCAGGCCATGATGGAGGAAGTGAAGGCGGACCTGGACCGGCAGCGCCTCGAGGTGGAGAAGCTTGACGCCGAGGAGGATCTGCCTGCGCTGGTGGATGAGGCGCAAGCCAAGCGCGCTTCGGCCGCACACTGAGCGGGCGGCATGTCGTGTCCGTCTTTGCGGACGTGACGACCATGCACCAATAAGCATTCCGACCTGATTCCTGTTAACCGACCCTCATCATGGACGAGAGAAGCCTTACCGGCATCCGAAATCCCTGACAGCCAATTCCGTCTGCGCTATGCAGCGTGACTGAGACCGGGATACCCTTGGAGCCACAAACCGATAACACAAAGTTGGATCGGGGCCATTGAGAGCATTCGTCCGAGAACTGCGACGCCGCAAGGTCCTTCGCATGGCCGGCTTCTACATCGTAGGAGCCTGGTTGGTCATGCAGGCGGCGGACGTGTTCTTCCCGGGATGGGGACTGCCGGATTCCGCCATCAACGTGTTACTGGTCGCCGCCGTTGTCGGGTTTCCCCTGGCACTGGTGTTCGGCTGGTTTTACGACATCACCACCCACGGGATCGTGCGAACACCGGCAACGGACGACGGAGATGCGGCCGGGCCCACTCCACTGCAGCGGACCGACTACCTGATCATTACCGCTCTGGCAGGCATCGCCGTCGTCATCATGTACGGCGCGGGAACGGAGATTGCGGAAACGCCGAGGGTCGAGATCGCAAGCACCCCCGGAGTGATGGTCGACGAGGTCAC